>NZ_QHJF01000017.1 GCF_003259225.1 Marinomonas arctica
AAACGAGGCTCGAACTCGCGACCCCAACCTTGGCAAGGTTGTGCTCTACCACTGAGCTATTCCCGCAATTAACACTCTCACTTCGCATTAATTTTATGTAAACTATACGCCAACTGATTTAGAAGATGGCGTCCCATAGGGGGTTCGAACCCCTGTTACCGCCGTGAAAGGGCGGTGTCCTAGGCCTCTAGACGAATGGGACATCGTTACAATCTTGCTGTGTGAGCGGGTGCGTATATTACTGTTACCAATCTTAAAATCAACAGTTTTTTTCATTAATTTAAGCAACTTAGATAAAAAGTCGCTTTAGAAATCAATCTGATCGGAGCTATTATGCTAAATAAACAACTTTTTTTAACCTTATCCCTATCAACGCTTTTGTTAGCAGGCTGCTCTACAACCCACTATATAAGCATCACACCACAGGCGGATGTAAAGACCATCGCACTATCTAATGAGCGAGTTATCAATGTCTCCACCAGCACTAGACTAAGCAATGCTGTCGGCTCTATTAAAACCGGAATAAATGAGCGAGCAGATATATTCACTACGAACGACATAAAGCAAAGTGTGCGAGACAGTGTTTTGAGTGGCTTACGAGAAATGGGCTTCACGCCAGAACAAGGCGTCATGCCAGCGGCTGATTTACAAATAGAAATCAGCAAAATGAGCTACACCACAAAAGTTGAAGCATTAAAAACGGTTGCTACGTTAGAATTTGAACTAAAAACAACATTAGCGGCTAAAGGCCAAACCTATAAAGCAAACTATGGCTCTGAAAAAGTTAGAGAATATGGAACCATGCCTTATCAACAAGCCATTGAAGACGACATGAATGAATTGGCAAGCCAAACAGTAACACGCCTCTTAAGTGACCCAAACATCATTACTTTGTTAAAATAGTCTAAAAGTCGGCTTTCTAGTCTAGTACAGAAAGCCGACACCCTCTCCCCCCTGCTCCTACCTAATATTGAGTTTTTTTCTCTCTATGTAAACCTCCCATCTTGAATGCTCCCAAGTTCAGTGTAGAGTTAGTGTCTTTCACCCAGCTTCAGTAAGGATTAAGTGGTGCAAATTCGCAAATCAAATAAACTCGCCAATATATGTTATGAAATTCGTGGGCCAGTCTTAAAAGAGGCCGTGCGTATGGAAGAAGAAGGCCATCGCATACTCAAACTTAACATCGGCAACCCTGCCCCATTTGGTTTTGAAGCCCCCGACGAAATACTTGTCGACGTCATCCGTAACCTACCTACAGCACAAGGCTATTCCGAATCAAAAGGGCTATATTCGGCACGCAAAGCGGTCATGCAAAAATATCAAGCCATGGGCATTAAATCTGCTGACGTCAACTATGTGTGGATGGGCAATGGTGTCAGCGAACTGATCGTAATGGCAATGCAAGGCTTACTAAATGACGGCGATGAAATCCTCATCCCCGCTCCGGACTATCCACTTTGGACGGCGGCTGCCACATTAGCAGGCGGATATGTTCGCCACTATATGTGCGATGAAGGCTCAGGGTGGCAGCCAGACATTCAAGACATCAAGTCAAAAATATCCAACAAAACCAAAGCCATCGTTATTATCAACCCCAATAACCCAACAGGCGCGGTGTATGAAAAAGGCGTTCTTGAGGCCATTATCAATCTGGCGGAGGAACACAACCTACTTATCTTCTCCGATGAGATATACGACAAAATTCTTTATGACGACGCCCAGCACATACCCACGGCCACGTTGACAGAAGGCCGAGCCCCCTGCATCACCTTTGGCGGCCTATCAAAAGTGTATCGTACGGCGGGCTTCCGTTCTGGTTGGATGGTGATTACTGGCGACCGCAGCGGCATCACTGACTATATAGAAGGGTTAGACATACTTAGCTCTATGAGACTGTGTGCCAACGTACCGGCTCAACACGCTGTCCAGACGGCTCTAGGTGGGTATCAAAGCATAAACGAGCTTATCGTTCCAGGTGGACGCTTCTATGAACAACGTAAAGTAGCATGGGAAGCACTAGACTCGATCCCTGGTGTTCATTGCCATAAACCCGAGGGCGCACTTTATCTATTTCCTAGGCTAGACCCCAAAATGTACAAAATTAAAAACGACATGGATCTCGTTCTGCAATTTTTACGCGAAGAAAAGGTCCTCATCGTTCAAGGTACAGGATTTAATTGGCCCACACCCGATCACGTACGCTTTGTTTTCCTTCCTCATATCGAAGAACTCACCCCAGCCATGGACCGATTTGCGGCATTTTTAGGGCGATTAAGGAAGCGTTAATATAGCGCCATTTTTTCTTGAAATAATCCAATAAACCCCTACTATGCTCCTTAACAACTTATTAAGGAGCATACTTATGCGTATCATTCTTTTCTTACTGACAAACCTCGCTGTCATGGTGGTAGCGGGGATTGTCTTAAGCCTTTTAGGCGTTAACGGTTACATGACCAGCAATGGTCTAAACTTTACGTCTTTATTAATTTTTTGTGCTGTCTTTGGCTTCACAGGGAGTTTCATTTCTTTATTCCTTTCCAAGTTCATGGCAAAGCGTGGTTCTGGGGCGGTCGTGATAGAGAAACCTCGCAACCACAAAGAAGCGTGGCTATTAGACACCGTCAAAGAACTGTCTCAAAAAGCCGGCATTCAAATGCCAGAAGTGGCTATCTTCCCTGCTCATGAGGCCAACGCGTTTGCAACCGGTTGGAATAAAAATGCGGCATTGGTGGCGGTTTCAAGTGGTATGCTAGATCGCTTTTCTCCAGATGAAATCAAAGCCGTACTTGGTCATGAAATTGGCCACGTAGCGAACGGAGACATGGTTACTCTTACCCTTGTACAAGGTGTCGTGAATACGTTTGTGATGTTCTTCGCACGAATTGCCGCTTATGCCGTTGATCAGTTCTTGCGTCGAAATGATAACGAAGGCTCAGTCGGCTGGGGCTACTATATCGCCACATTTGTATTTGAGATCATCTTTGGTGTATTGGCTTCCATGATCGTCATGTGGTTCTCTCGCTTCAGAGAGTTCAGAGCAGATGAAGCCGGCGCTAGACTAGCAGGTAAAGGCGCTATGATCGCTGCATTAGCACGACTCCAACAAGAGCATGAAGAAAGTCGTATGCCTGACTCTATGCTGGCATTTGGCATTCGCCGCGGCAAGACACCAACATTAGGCGAGCTATTCTCAAGCCACCCGCCAATCGAGGTCAGAATCAAAGCGCTTCAAGCACTTTAAGACGCATCCATACAAATAAAAAACGCCAGCTTGCTGGCGTTTTTTATTGATGGTGTTAAACAACCATAAACTGAGTTTATTTCGTTTTATTGTGCTGTGTCTCTAAAATAAACGCCATCAATGGAATGCCAAACTCTTTGACAAGATCCACAAAGCGCACGCCATACACGTAAAAATATTCGACTCCCATACGCGTGAGGAAATCATTGTCGACCAAACCCGCTTGAACTTGCTCAAGCATCTGAATTTCTTGCGAACGAATTTCACAGTCTAGCTTTAAAATATGATTGTATGGTCCAATTTTCACATTACAGACTAAGCGCATGGTTTGATTTACCGAGCCAAAATCTTCCTTCGATATCAGCTTAGCACCACCAAAACTGAGATCTATCACAATCGCCGATGAGGAGGCACTAATCGTTTCATCAGAAGTATTTGGTTCCAAATTGCAGATTAAACGCGTCTCAACGCGAACCGCTTGCCTTACTTCCGATGTCTCAACATAACTAGGGTACGCAATATGCAAATGCGCAGCTGGCTCCAAATAACTTTTCGCCACCTTACTCGAAAAGGCACAAACATGGGTACTGAGCATAAGTCGAACGTTGACAATCTGACCTTCCCTTACCAGAATGTTTTTACCATTTAGCTTAGGGGTTGATAAAATCAACGATCGCCCAGGAAGACTACCAAGCACTTTCACCATGTAACGCCCAGGCGGAGAAATAAACTCCAACTGAACACTGGTTCCTATTGGCACATCAAGATCACCTAAATCGACCTGCATTACTCCAGCCATGCATTAACCTTAGTTCTCATATTATTTTACTGAAAAGCCGATCGCACCTAACAAAGAAGATGCATCACCAGTGGAACCTATTAAACAAGTATTAAACTCGTCTCTTTCTACATAATTCTTACGCAACCAGTCAAACACATTACTTTCTTTGTTTTCTCTATACTTATAACGTAATCGAACATCGTCTCGCGCCACATCATAAATAGCCTGAACGCAACGAGCGAGCACCTCTTCATGGGGAAGCTGAATACTCAGATCAAAAGAAGCGAACCATCCAGCACTAATGGCATCCCCCCTAACAACCGAAGGTGCATCTATCTTTAAATACTCACATAAAGCCAAATACACCATCCATGTCCCTTTTTCTCGACCTTGCTTGCTGTATCCTGCAATATGAGGTGTCGCAATATCAACGATAGCAGCAAGCTCTTGATTGATGAGAGGCTCACCATCCCAAACGTCCAACACTAGGTGCATATTACCTTGCAACTGCTTATGGCGCTCAATCAAAGCACTCTCATTGATAACGCCGCCCCGACCCGCCGAAATAATAGCAACACCAGATGACAGCTGACTTAATTCTTCGGCACCCAGCATGTCTTTTGTGGGGTAACTTCCTGATGTTGTCAAAGGGGCATGCAGTGAAATAACATCACAGGTCAATATTTCAGCCAAAGAAACAAAATTCACATCCCCTTGATCCGGCACTTTGAAAGGATCATACACACACACTTCACACCCCATTTGAGCGAAGCGTTGATACACGGTTTTCCCAACATTGCCGTAACCAACCACGCCTATTTTCCGCTTCAACCAAGGCAATTTTTTGGTCATATAAAGATGACTTAACGCACTAAAGACGTAATCGGCGACCGCCTCAGCGTTGCAACCTGGCGCACTGCTGAACGCAATATTTGCTTGTGCAAGATACTCTAAATCAATGTGATCAACACCAATGGTCGCGCTCCCGACAAAACGAACTGAACTGCCAGCCAGCAACGCCTGTGTCACCTTAGTCACAGATCGGACTAAAAGAATATCGGCATCTTTCACTTGTTCATGAGTTAAATTTCGACCATTTACTAACTCTACAGTACCTAAATGCGAAAACAGGGCTTCCACATTTGGCATATTTTCATCTGCAATAATCTTCATACTGTCGCTTCAAAAACTCATCAAATAATACGTTAGGGCAACGCTGTGCCAATAAATATCTAGAAAAAACGTCCGCTCTTTCTGGCAATCCAGAGCGGATATAAAGACCAACCTGCATCATCACGGCCCGTTCAAAATGCGTTGCGTCATAATCCGGCAAAGACAAATTATCCACGCTTACCCGAAAAGGCAAACCAGCAGCCCAGTGCAATACACACTCAACGGCTTGCGGCTTGACTTCCACTCGCTCAAATTCTTGTTGTGTTAACAGGTCACGGGTGTCTGACTCATACCAATAGCCATAATCTTCGAGCAATCGCCTTTCATCACCTGCGATACACCAATGACTCACCTCATGCAAAGCGCTCGATGGGTAATCATAACGAAAAAAAATCATCGCAGGATCATTTGCCATTGCCGGTTGATAGAGAGGTTCATCTGCGCCAGCAATAAGACGAGTATTGAAATTTGAAAAGAAACAGGCGCCAAAAGCGGCCACAAGCTGCGTTGCACTTGCCAACGATAACACTCCAAAAGTGAAGAATTATACATAAGAAACAAAAATGCGCCACGCAAAGGAGCAAACTTCACGTGGCGCACAATAAATAAACTGTTAGCAGGATTTTTTAAGATCTCACTTTTTAAGATCTATCAAAGTAGCCAATCATTAAAACAAATTGTCGACTCTTACCCGCGATAATAACGAGCAGCAACAAAAGGCATTGCTGTCAGTGTCAGAGGAATACTTTTCCCCCTCACATTAGCAAACAAGGGCTCACCAGCGTCTAAAACCTGAGTCGATACATACGCCATCACAATAGGCTGAGCAAGAGTTGGCGAGAAGCCACCACTTGTGACTGTGCCCTTCACTTCACCTGACGCATTAACAATGTCCACACCTTCACGAACTGGCGCACGACCATCAACCAAGAAGCCAACACGTTTTCTTGCGGGTTTATCCGAAAATTGCGGCAATATGATATCAGCACCCGGGAAACCACCAGCGCGCTCACCCTCTAAGCGGCGTACTTTTTGAATAGCCCAATTAAGAGAAGCCTCGATTGGCGTCGTGGTGGTGTCAATGTCATGACCATACAAGCACAAGCCTGCCTCGAGGCGCAAAGAATCGCGCGCGCCAAGTCCAATCCACTCCACTTCATCAAACGCTAGCAAGGCATTAGCAAAAGCTTCCGCATGGTCATTTGATACCGACACCTCATAACCATCTTCACCCGTGTAGCCAGAACAACTTACCCATAACTCAACACCTTGCCATTCAAACTTCACACTCTGCATGAAGATCATGGTTGCCACATCAGGAACCATACGAGCAAACACTTCACGTGCTTTTGGCCCTTGGATAGCAAGCAAGGATCGATCTTCAACAACCTCTACATCACAATCAACCAGAGAGGCCTTTAAATAGGCGAAATCTTGCTCTTTACAGCCAGCGTTCACTACCATGAAGACTTCATCCGCTCCCCAATTGGCAAACATCAAGTCGTCCGTCATACCACCATCAGCTGTGGTAAACATGCCATAACGCTGCATCCCCTCAGCAAGCCCTAGCACATCTACCGGTAAAATTGACTCAAGCGCCGACTTTACATTTTCACCTCGAAGAATGACTTGCCCCATGTGCGACACATCAAACAGCCCCGCATTTTCACGTGTCCATAAATGCTCTTTCATGACACCCAACGGATATTGAACAGGCATTTCGTAGCCAGCAAACTCAACCATTCTAGCGCCAGAGGCGATATGTAGATCACACAGAGCAGTACGTTTCATAACGATAACCTTCATTAAAATTGTGATTAGATCTGTTTCCGATTGGAAACAGAGTATCTAAAACAAACTGAGTTTGACAAGCATTAAGCACTATTTATTGAAGAATATTTGCAATCAAATGCAACAGACATCAATAAAAAACCTGTACAAAAGGTCAAATATATTTGAAAACAAACTTTTTAATTACGCCCTGTTTACTGTTTCCAATTGGAAACTTTTTGATTATGATAAGCAAAATTGACGCAAACCGAACAATGACTGACGCTCTTAGAAAGATGATCTTTTTTCATCATCTTAGACTGCCTTAGTGTTATTATACGCAAGACTCATTGTCTTTTGGGCATACATGTTTATTTAAGAGGAATTTCCCCATGGCCAACACCGAAGCCTTTTTCAGCCAAACTCTCGCTGAACGAGACCCAGAACTTTTTGCAACGATCGTGGAAGAACAAGAGCGCCAAGAAACTGGCATTGAACTGATCGCATCTGAAAACATCACTTCAAAAGCCGTTTTAGAAGCCCAAGGTTCTGTTCTAACCAACAAATACGCAGAAGGTTATCCGAATCGTCGTTATTACGGTGGCTGTGAAGCGGTTGATGTGACGGAACAACTTGCCATTGATCGCGCTAAGCAATTGTTCAGCTGTGAATTCGCTAACGTACAACCTCACTCTGGTGCCCAAGCAAATGGCGCAGTGATGCTTGCCCTACTTCAACCAGGCGACACAATCCTAGGCATGTCTTTGGATGCAGGTGGTCACTTAACTCATGGTGCGCCACCAGCTCAGTCTGGCAAATGGTTCAATGCGGTTCAGTACCAAGTTAACCCTGATACACTGTTGATCGATTACGACGCCATTGAAGCGCAAGCGCTAGAATGCAAACCAAAAATGATCATCGCAGGTGGCTCAGCCATCCCTCGCGTTATTGATTTCAAACGCTTCCGTGAGATTGCTGACAAAGTTGGCGCTTATCTATTCGTTGACATGGCACACATCGCTGGCCTTGTTGCAACAGGGGCTCATCCGTCACCGCTACCGTATGCACACGTTGTTACGACAACCACACACAAAACACTACGCGGACCACGTGGCGGGATGATTCTTTCCAACGATTTAGAGCTTGGCAAGAAAATCAACTCAGCGGTTTTCCCAGGCTACCAAGGTGGCCCACTAATGCACGTCATTGCTGGTAAAGCAGTCGCATTTGGTGAAGCCCTGAAACCTGAATTCAAAGTGTACATCGACCAAGTAGTGGCTAACGCAAAAGCCTTGGCCGCCGTGATGATCGAACGTGGTTGCGATATCGTAACGGGCGGAACAGACAACCATCTAATGTTGGTTGACCTTCGTCCTAAAGGCTTGAAAGGCAATGTTGTTGATAAAGCACTAGAACGCGCCGGCATCACTTGTAACAAAAACGGCATTCCTTTCGACACTGAAAAACCCATGATTACTTCTGGTATCCGTATTGGTACACCAGCAGCAACATCACGTGGTTTTGGTATCGAAGAGTTCCAAAAAGTAGGCCACCTAATCAGTGACGTACTAGACGGTTTAGTTGACATGCCAGAAGGCAACCCTGAAGTAGAAGCTCGTGTACTTGCAGAAGTTAAAGAGCTTTGTAAACGCTTCCCACTTTACCGCTAAAATCACATACCCAAGGACAAACGTCCTTGGGTATTTTTTTAAAGAGGCATAAATATTATGAGCACTATTCCAGACAATCTAAAATACGCAGACTCTCATGAGTGGGTTTTAGACAACGGTGACGGCACTGTCACTGTGGGCATTACCGACCATGCGCAAGACCTACTTGGCGACGTTGTTTACGTTGAGTTGCCAGAAGTAGGCGCAGAAGTCGTCGCGACAGAGCAGTTTTCTCTAGTAGAATCTGTTAAAGCGGCGTCTGATATTTATGCTCCAGTGAATGGTGAAGTCATTGCAGTGAATGACGCCCTGAACGATGCGCCAGAACTGATCAACGAAGCGCCTTATGAAGGTGCATGGATTGCCAAAATCAAGCTAAGCAACACAGCGGATCTTGATAAGCTACTTGATGCTGCAGGCTATTCAGCCACTATCGAATAGTCTCAAATATAGGCTCTCCCTCCATCTCAGTATTGAGAGCCTAATCTCCCAGATTTTTATCTTAATAGGTGATTGAACCATGACTTCGTGCATCCGCGATTTGTTAAATAACGATGAATTTATTGCCCGCCATATTGGCCCTGATGAATCAGAACAAGCCAAAATGCTGGCAACGATCGGCATAAATAGCCTTCCAGAACTAATCGAAAAAACCGTTCCAGAAGCCATTCGTCAAGCAAATCTAGACCTTTCAGCTACACCTATTAGCGAAAGCGAAGCGCTTGCACAACTTAAAGCCATTGCCAATCAAAATAAAGTGGCACGTTCTTTTATCGGCATGGGTTACCACGACACGCATGTGCCATCCCCTATTTTGCGCAACCTATTAGAAAACCCAGGTTGGTATACAGCATACACACCTTACCAACCCGAAATTTCTCAAGGTCGCTTGGAAGCACTGTTAAACTTCCAGCAAGTCATTATCGATCTAACCGGCATGGAAATATCCAACGCCTCTTTGTTGGACGAAGCCACAGCGGCGGCCGAAGCCATGACACTCATGAAACGCTCAAACCGTAAAAAGAGCGACACATTGTTCGTTGCCAGCCACTGCTTGCCACAAACCATTGACGTTGTTAAAACACGTGCTGAGCTATTAGACATAGAAGTCATTGTGGATGACATCGCTAACTTTGCACAACATGATGTATTTGGCGCGATTTTCCAATATCCAGGCATTGATGGCACCGTTGCCGATTTGACGACCGTGATCGCACAAGCACACGAACAAGATGCTCTTGTGAGTATTGCAGTGGATTTACTGTCTCTTGTTCTATTGAAATCTCCAGGCGAAATGGGCGCAGACATTGTATTTGGTTCTGCACAACGCTTTGGCGTCCCAATGGGCTTTGGCGGACCTCACGCGGCTTTCTTAGCAACCAAAGACGCGTTCAAACGCTCCATGCCAGGTCGCGTTATCGGCGTTTCTAAAGACAGCCATGGCAAACCCGCGCTTCGTATGGCAATGCAAACTCGCGAGCAACATATTCGCCGCGAAAAAGCGACATCAAACATTTGTACTGCTCAAGCATTACTTGCCATGATGGCTGGCTTCTATGCGGTTTATCACGGCCCTGCTGGCCTTAAAAAAATTGCCAATCGCATCGCTGCACTGACAAATTGCTTTGCTAACGCCATTCACAAACAAGGCTTTACAACCAACGCAAGCTACTTTGATACCGTCATCGTCAATACGGGTGATCAAACAGACAGTATTATGGCAAAAGGCGCGGCGAAGTTAATGAACTTCTACAAAATGTCTGAAGGCCAAGTATCTGTCGCGCTAAACGAAACCATCACACCAAACGACCTTATCGATTTGACAGAATGTTTCGGCGCAGAACTGTCATTAGAAGACATCACGAATACTGAGGCGGCATATGGTTTTGATGCTGCCATGCTGCGTCAAGATGCCATCCTGACTCACCCAGTGTTTAACAGCCATCACAGCGAAACCGAATTGATGCGCTACATGCACCAATTAGAAGTAAAAGACATCGCGCTAAACCAGAGTATGATTCCTCTTGGCTCGTGCACGATGAAGCTAAACGCAGCCTCTGAAATGATCCCAGTGACTTGGGCTGAGTTTGGACGAATTCACCCATTTGCACCAAGCAATCAAGTTGCTGGCTACCACGCTTTATTGCAAGAGCTGGTTGAACTGCTTTCTAAGGCAACAGGTTATGACACCGTTTCTTTGCAACCAAACTCTGGTGCGCAAGGCGAATACGCGGGTCTGATTGCGATCGATAAATACCACAAATCTCGTGGTGATCATGAGCGTGATGTATGCTTGATCCCAAGTTCTGCCCATGGCACGAACCCAGCCTCTGCTGCACTGGCAGGCATGAAAGTGGTGATTGTTAAATGCGATGAAAATGGCAACATTGATTTGCTTGATCTTGCAGAAAAAGCTGAAAAATATGCCGCTGAACTAAGCTGTATCATGGCAACTTACCCATCGACTCACGGTGTGTTCGAAGAACACATTCGCGAAGTCTGTGACATCGTTCATAAGTTTGGCGGTCAGGTATACATTGATGGCGCAAACCTAAACGCACTGGTCGGCGTCGCACCTCCAGGCACATTCGGTGGTGACGTGTCTCACCTTAACCTACACAAAACCTTCTGCATTCCACATGGTGGTGGCGGCCCTGGCATGGGTCCGATTGGTGTGAAATCTCACCTTGCGCCTTTCCTACCAGGTCATACAGTCGCGCCGGTGATGGGCATGCTTGAACAACACGGCGCGGTATCTGCTGCACCGTACGGTAGCGCCAGCATTCTAGTAATCACTTGGATGTACATCAAAATGATGGGTGATAAAGGTTTACGTGATGCTACCTTTAATGCCATTTTGAATGCTAACTACATCGCCAAACGTCTAGGTGAACACTACCCTGTTCTTTACACTGGCAAAAACGGCACCGTGGCACATGAGTGCATTATCGACATTCGCCCACTAAAAGCAGAGTCAGGCATTAGCGAAGAAGACATCGCTAAACGTTTGATGGACTTTGGGTTCCACGCACCAACCATGTCTTTCCCTGTTGCTGGTACATTAATGATCGAACCGACAGAATCAGAAAACATTGAAGAGCTAGATCGCTTCTGTGATTCCATGATTCAGATCCGCAAAGAGATCAGTAAAGTGCAAGCGGGCGAATGGCCACTAGAAGACAACCCACTGGTTAACGCACCACATACTGCAGACAGCCTACTGGATATAGAATGGACGCACGCTTACTCTCGTAAAGAAGCGGCTTATCCATTGAACTGGATCAAGGCACGTAAATACTGGCCGTCCGTTGGACGTATCGACAACGTCTACGGTGACCGCAACTTATTCTGTGAATGCCCACCAATTGATAGCTACGAAGATTAATCTTCCAAGCTTCTAAAAAGTACTCGAAACCAAAAAGGTGAATCAGCAATGATTCACCTTTTTTTATTCGGTGCTGCCCCCCAACCTACCCAATGAAACAAATAAAAGTAATTTAAATAAAAATAATATTTAAATTATCAAATAGAATACCAACTTACGTCTCGTGCACGTGCATCGTGAGTGCGTAATGCACATTAAAAGAAAAACTACTCTTTGCTTAACCCACGACCAAGCAGACTGAAATAATGATAAAAGGCTTGGTTAATTCGATGTCGCTGTTCGCCTTGAGGGTATAGACCCATTTTGGCTTCTTCAGAATAGCGGCTTCCTTTTACTAAAAAGGTACTGGTAGGTTTTGTGTCTTCAACGAAGGCTTCGAAGGCTCTTGCTGACATCTCTTCTGGTTTGGCGTAGTAGAGTATTTTTAGCTTTTGGTCTGCAAGGCGGGATGCTTGAAACAACTCACTCGGCTCATCACCAAGCTCATTTAACATTATGGCTTTAAAACAGTCTGCCAGTAAACCGTTTAAAGGATGAGGCCGATCATTTTTAGACAAGCGGATGGTGGCATTATTCAACCATCTTTCAGAGGCGAATTGCGAAGGCAAAGTGTGCTGAAACATTTTTTCGCCCATGTAGTGGTCGAAAGCGTGAAACCATTCGTGTGCCAGGCTACCAGCACCTGCATTTTTCGCGAGAGATAACTGTCTTGTAGCCGGTACATAATGCGCCGCAACACCTGGCCTACCACCTTTGCCATATTGAAGACCTAAAGTGCCACGCAAAGAGATTAAATGCTCTGGCCCATGCAACACATCCATCAAGTCTTCTAGCGCACGATGAAAATTCACCGCCGCTCTGTCTCTTTCTTGCGGCGTTACCCAACGCCCCATTTCAATACCACGGAAGTCGAACTGTCGACGGATCAATACAAAATTCATAGCAGAATAAACAGACGACATTCTGACTCATAACCACCCGATTAACTAAGGCTAAATTGCTGGTTAAACTCCACAATTTTCGCATCACGCATTGCTTTTAATGCCAACAATTGATCTTCCACATTGCGTTTTGTCGCCTCGATCAAATCAACATCATTGCCGTGAGAAAGCTGGGCCAACTCATGCTCATAATGATCAAGCAAAGCGTCAAAATCATCTTGATATGCTTCTTCGACTAACGCTAAAGCCATTTGGTGTTGGTAGCTTATTGGTTGTTCGGTACGCTTTTGAACATAAACCAGAGCATTATCTAAATACAATTGCTTAAGATCTTTGCTAGGAGATCTTGTATTACTCAGCGTATTTCTTCGCTCATCCGTAAACGCTCTAGTTTGAAGCACTTCTGCTTCATAACCGACACTTGCTTGAGCAAAACTAACGGGCAACGCATTCAATACCAGAATGGCCGTGAGAGACTGCAATTTTTTAAGAAGTACTTTTTTCATACAAACCTTCTTACTTTTTATATATTTGCATTTGATTCTATTGAGCCTAGGCAACAAGAACAACCACCAGCACGCTGATGCACAATTAAATCTCATCTTTTCGCTTTATCTAAGAAAGATAAATTTCCACCCGCTCTTTCCCCTTACCTACATTTTTTCGCTTCAATTTAATAAGCCCTAATTCTGCTGTACTTTTCACGTGCGTTCCACCACAAGGCACTTGCGCGAAGCCATCAATCTTCCAGTAGCGACGCTCTTCATGTTGGTCTGAAAAATCTTTTTCAATCGACAAATCTGCATCAATCAACGACTGAGCCTGAGCTTCAATGTTTGGCAACAACGATAAAATACTTTCAGGCCATTCAAAGTCGATACGACTTTTATTTTCTGAGATATGAGCCCCCATTTTGGCTAGATTCGGTAATGTCTTATAAAACAACTCCAAGACAAGCTCCGCAGCAAAATGCAAACGCATTAGGTTGTATCGACGGGGCCAGTCTATTTTAACGAGAACGGCTTGACCAACATAAAAAGTTGGGGGTTCGGCAAGCGTATAAAGAATAGATTGGCCTATCTTTTCTGCTTTGATCACATCATGACCACCAATACTGCCCGAATCACTTTCTTGCCCTCCAGACTCAGCATAAAAAATAGTTTCTGCAAGCTGAACTTGATTATGGACAACGTAGGTAACACTTGTTACCAATTCAGTTTGATATGGATCTACCCAAAACTGCTTTATGGTCATTTTTGCCTCGCGCATTCAATTGTCTACTATTAATACAATAAGATGATGATAAAGCTAAGTGATATATCAACAATCGCCTAAAAACCGCTAGGCAAAACTTGTAATGTTTGATGTGTTTCAACTTATATGTCCAATCGGTCAAAACTGTCGTCAGCTGCGCACAGAACCCCCTCATAATTGAGCGTCTTTATGGCAAAACTATGCATAAAAAAAGTTTTTTTTGACGTTTTAAACCTTTTTCTGACCAAAAAGACAGCATTTAAAAATGGTGATTTTATTTCATCAATAAAGTGAAAATATGTCGTTTGTTGAGCAAATTTCATCCGCTTATGATCGCGACATTCATCATCCTAAGAGGAAATTGTCATGGCAACAACAACGAAAAAAATCACCTTAAAAACCGTAAAAAAAGCCTTATCTCGTGCTTACGCCGTCTATATGATGAAAGACACGTTTAAGAATTTACCCACACTAAAAATAGAAGGCGTTAGACGGATTGATTGGAGTGGTTGCGATTTATAGTTGCTTACATCCCTTCCTCTTTGATGCTTTGGTAAGTCATGACACGACTTACCAAAAGTTTCAGCGCACAAGAAACTACTGTTCGACATAACCAATTTTTAGTACCCTGCGCCTTCCTTTTATTATGGTGCTCAAATCCCCTAATGTTAAAAAATGCGCTTCTCTGTCTATTGCTTATCCTTACCGTGTCTTTTCAGCCGCTCATGGCTGCCCCCGATTTTGTCGCCATAAAAGCCCAAGCCCAATTAGCAGAAGATACCTACCTAGAAGCCCATACACTTGAACAACGACTCGAAGAACAAGGCCAATCATTACTTCATCAGTCTATTATTCCTTTGTCTCAAGTAAGCTACTTTTTGAGTCGTGCCAATGGTGTTCAGACCATTGCTATTAGAGGTACGGCAAATTTAGAAAATGCCATGTTGGATTTGGACCTAGAATTACAACCAGACAGCCTATTGAATATAAAGCTGCATCAGGGCTTTGGATCTGGAGCAAAGGCGGTTTACGAAGATATCCAGCCTTTTCTTAGTAAAGAACACCCCATCCACCTAACAGGACACAGTTTAGGTGGCGCTATTGCGGTCATTCTTGCCATGTACTTAGAAAAAGACGGCTTTGCTGTTGAACAAGTCATTACCTTTGGTCAACCTAAAGTGACGAATGCCACAGGCGCCAAAATGTTTAGCCGCCTGCCACTGACACGAGTTGTCACACCAAACGATATTGTGCCACTGGTTCCACCCATCAGCCCAATGCAAATTAAAGACTTAGATATTTTCTGGCATATGGGCGAAGAAGTTATTCTGCTTGGCGGCAAAACATTCACCCAAACAAATGGCATAAAAAGTATGCTAAGAGCCACTAAATTCACCACTTCTATACCAAACGAACAAAATCTCATCGCTCACAAAATGACAACTTATGTAAACTTAATTGAAGCGCTACAAACCACTCCGCAAGAAATGCCTTATAAAACTGACATTAGCCTATTCGGCTTTTCACTCGATTAGGGCATCCCACTTATTGCTGCAATCTAGGCCATAACCTCGCCCTTGAACTAGATATTTCCATTCTATATTTAACAATCATGAGGGCGCTATAGTGTGATGCAAAAGTCATCAATTAGCGCTCGCTGCCAATAAAAAGCATCCTTACACTCAGTCTCTTTGTTATTTTCTTAATTCTTCTATTTCTTAAGAAAATAACTTAAATCATTGTTTTTATTAAAATTTATCTTCGATCAAGACAAATAAATAACGAGATCAAGAAAATTGGCACTTGACTAAGTTAGTTATACATCATACAACTTATTAAAGGTGTAGTGAAACAGCGTTTTAATTTTAAAGTTTAAGCGTTTTAGTAGATTCTCAAACACCTTATTTAAGCATTAAAAAGTCTCTTAAAAGATAAAAATACTAAACAGGATACTTACTTTATGATCATTAAATCCATTTCAGTGGACGTTTTTACTTTTCTTAGCCGTCGATCAGTAGACACCGCAGGCCATGCTCACCCAGGTGATGAAAAGCCAACTAAAATGGCTATGCTGCGAATTACAACCGAATCTGGTGACGAAGGTTATGCTTTTGGCCCACCAGAAGTAATACGGAAACACATCCTCGACGCCTTCGCTCGTAAAGTCCTGATTGGACAAAATGCCATGCATAGGGAGCGTTTGTGGCAAGAGCTGGCTCACTGGCAACGTGGCAGCGCGGGACAACTAACAGATCGTGCTCTAGCGTTAATTGAGCAAGCGTTATGGGATCTTATTGGTCGTAAATTTAACACGCCTGTTTATCAATTACTTGGCGGATACCGCGATAAAGTTTTAGCGTATGGCAGTACCATGTGTGGTGACGAACTAAAAGGCGGTCTAGCGACACCAGAGGATTACGCTCGCTTCGCTGAGACATTGGTAAAACGTGGTTACAAAGCCATCAAACTGCATACTTGGATGCCTCCTGTATCTTTTGCTCCTAGCCCAAAAATGGATATTCAAGCCTGCGCGGCAGTGCGTGAAGCCGTTGGCCCTGACATCGCCTTAATGCTTGATGGATATCATTGGTACAGCCGCACTGACACGTTCAAAATTGGTAAAGCACTAGAACGCCTAAATTTTGAATGGATAGAAGAACCCATGCCGGAAGAATCCACGGAGTCTTATGCATGGCTCGCCAAAAACCTAGATATTCCTGTTTTAGGCCCAGAGTCACTTTCTGGTAAACATTTTAGTCGTGCCAGTTGGGTTAAAAATGAAGCCTGTGACATTTTACGAGCGGGCGTGGCAGGTGTTGGCGGTATTGGGCCCTGCATGAAGGTTTCCCACCTTGCCGATTCTTTCGGTATGAATTGTGAAATCCACGGTAACGGTGCCGCTAACCTTGCGGTGGTGGGTGCGATCAAAAACTGCGCTTGGTATGAGCGTGGATTGCTTCATCCCTTCCTAGAATACGATGACGTTCCAGCCTATCTAAATAGTATCGTCGACCCTATGGATAAGGACGGTTATGTCCACCTCCCTCAAAGACCAGGTCTGGGTGAAGACATTAACTTCGAATACATAGCTAACAATACGGTAGAAACCTATTAATCAACTGACATTAAAATGAAACGCCGTTGCCACTTGTTTAAAACCAACAAAGAAGACAAGCCAGCGGCCATGCTTATCCATTACAAAAATAAAGAGGAAGCAAAATGAACGTTTCAAATCTACTTAAATACTGCGCGCTTTCAATGGCAATCGGTATAGCAATTGTGCCAAATGCAAACGCAATCACACCCGATGATCAACTCGTTATCGGTATGAGCATGGATAACTTGCTGTCCCTCGACCCAGCAGCGGCAAGTGGTTTAGATGTCGTCGGCGTTAACTCAAATCTATACGATATGTTGATTGAACTTGCACCAAAAGATCCATCCCAAATCTCCCCTGCTGTCGCTCAAAGTTGGACTATTAGTGATGATGGTACTCGTATTACGTTTAAACTACGTGACGATGTGACTTTCCACTCAGGTAATAAACTAACAGCGCAAGACGTGGCTTGGTCATTACAGCGTGTTTTAAAGCTCAATTTAGCCCTCGCTTCTACCTGGAAAACTTATGGTTTCACTGCGGATAACGTCGATCAGGTGGTTCAAGCAATAGACGACTACACACTGGAAATTACATTACCAGAAATAACGGACCCAAAATTGGTTCTTTATACGCTTGGCAGTTCCCCAAGTGCTTTTATTGTAGATCGAAAAGAAGCGCTTAAACACGAAGTCGATGGCGATTTAGCTCACACTTGGCTTACCACTAACGTTGCAGGATCAGGCCCGTTTCAACTGCAAAATTGGCGTGCAAAAGACCGGGTATTAATGAACCGCTTTGACGATTATTGGCGTGAGCCATCAGAGATGAAGCGTATTGTAATGCGCCATATGACAGAGTCGCAGTCGTTACGCTTAATGTTACAGCGTGGTGATATAGACGTTGCTATGGGCATGTCTATACCCGATATAGAAGCCCTAAAACAAGACAGTCATATACGAACAGAGGCGAATACACGAGGCACACTTTACTACGTTGCTGTCAGTATGAAAGACCCTAAATTTGCCAATAAAAAAGTACGTGAAGCCGTGCGTTATTTAATTGATTATCAGGGTATCAACGAGTCCATTATGCCAAACTACGGCGTTTTGCATCAACGACCTGTTAAATCAGGCTTACCTGCAACTCTTCCTGGACCCGGCTATGCCTTAAACGTAGAAAAAGCCAAAACGCTCTTAGCGGAAGCAGGCTACCCGGAAGGCTTTCAAACCAGCATTCGTGTGCTCTCTCAATTGCCTTTTATTAACATCGCCACCAACGTGCAATCCACCTTGGCTCAAGCAGGCATTAATGCGGAAATCATAACTGGTACTGGCAATCAGGTTTATGGGGCAATGCGCGAGCGTAACTTTGAAATGCTCGTTGGTCGAGGTGGTGGTGGCATAGAGCCACATCCACATTCTAGTCTACGTTCATTAGTCTATAACCCTGATAACAGTGATGAAGCCAAACTCACTAATTTCCAGGGTTGGCGTACGGCATTTTACAGCCCAGACATTAATAGCATTATCGATACCGCTTTATTGGAAAAAGACGCTAAGAAACAAATCAAAATGTATCAAGACGTCCAAAACCTTTACGACACTCAAATTGGTGCCATTTTCCCTATTTCACAGATGGTCGATACCGTGCTGATTAGAAGCGATGTTAAGCATTACGAAGGTCATCAAGCCGCCACAACACGATTACGTGAAGTCACTAAAGAACGCTAAAGCAATTTTATGTTTGCGTCGACCACTGGCTCATTTTGCGCCGTGGTCTTCCCACTATTCTGGAGACTTATTGTGTTTACTTTTCAATTATTTAGACCAAAGGTGAAAAGTTTCTTTGGTGGCCTTAGCTCTGTTGCCATCACGTTACTAGGCCTGCTTGCGCTGACGTTTTTTATTGGTCGGGTTATGCCCATTGACCCCGTTCTATCGGTTATTGGCCCGGACGCCGATAATTCAACATACGAGCAAGTTTATCAAGAGATGGGGCTCGATAAGCCCATCTACGTGCAATATCTCTATTACATAAATGACCTTGCTCATGGTGACTTTGGTAATGCCTTACTCACCGGACGCCCTGTAATAGAAGATATTGCACGCGTCTTTCCAGCGACCTTAGAACTTGCCACTGTGGCCATTATCTTTGGCATTGTTATTGGTATTCCTTTAGGCGTTTACGCTGCGGTCAATAAAGGTCGAGTTATCGATCATATCATTCGTGTAATCAGCTTATTTGGTTATTCCACGCCCGTGTTCTGGGTTGGCATGATAGGCCTAATTATCTTTTATGCTTGGCTCAATGTCGTTGGCGGATCAGGTCGTGTTGACCTAGCCTACGATGGTTTTGTTGATCCAGTAACAGGGATGTTGCTAATAGATTCCGCTCTCGCAAAAGATTGGGACGTTTTTCAAAGTGCTGTCAAACACATTATTTTGCCTGCCTTTATATTGGGTTTAAACGCCGTGTCGTTTATTACTCGTATGACACGCAGTTTCATGTTGGAACAACTTTCTCAAGAATACATTTTAACGGCTCAAGTAAAAGGTTTGCCTAAGCATGTTGTCATTTGGCGCCATGCATTTCGTAATATTCTTGTGCAATTACTCACTATTATCACCCTCTCCTATGGTTCGCTGCTGGAAGGTGCGGTGTTAATTGAGACTGTCTTTGCTTGGCCAGGATTTGGGCAATACCTCACCAGCAGCCTTTTGCTTGGTGATATGAATGCCGTCGTCGCCTCTGTTTTACTCATTGGTCTAATCTTTATTTCAATGAACTTGCTGACAGATTTGCTTTATCAAGTATTCGATCCAAGGACAAGAAAATGATGACAAACTCTACGATGGCGTCATCCGCCACCTCAAAATCCACCAGTGCTGGCATGGTGATGTTATTGCAAATGCTCGTCCATGGCAGTAAAAGAATCATACATAATCCTTTGACGGCTGCAGGACTTTTTGTCGTGATGTTACTGCTTATTGTGGCCATGTTCGCTCCATGGATTGCCACCCATAACCCTTTGGCTCAGGAACTTAGCAATAGTTTACAGCCGCCTAGTTCTGAACATTGGTTTGGTACCGATGAATTCGGTCGCGATATCTTTAGTCGCTTGGTTTATGGTTCTCGTATCACCTTATACATCATTACCTTAGTCACCGTAATTGTCGGTCCAATTGGCTTAGCCATTGGCACCATTTCTGGTTACTTTGGTGGTGTAATCGACACCATATTCATGCGCATTACCGATATTTTTATTTCTTTTCCAGGGTTAGTACTTGCACTTGCTTTTGTCGCTGCGTTAGGACCTGGCTTAGAGCATGCCGTCATTGCGATTGCATTGACTAGTTGGCCACCAATCGCTCGCTTGGCTCGTGCAGAAACCCTGCAATTGCGCAAAGCGGATTACATTGTAGCGGTCCAGTTACAAGGTGCATCCTCTACTCGCATCATCTTCCGCCATATCGTTCCAATGTGTCTGTCCTCCGTTATTGTGCGACTTACTATGAACATGGCGGGAATTATTTTGACCGCAGCAGGATTAGGCTTCTTAGGATTAGGCGCTCAAGCCCCCCTTCCCGAATGGGGAGCTATGATCTCTACCGGCCGCAGTTACATGTTAGAACACTGGTGGCTCGTCGCTGCTCCGGGTGCCGCAATTATGCTGGTCAGTCTAGCGTTCAACTTACTTGGTGATGGTCTACGTGACCTACTCGATCCTAGAAATTAAAGGTGTGATTTTTATGCAAAATACAAAGTTAGAAGTCAAAAACCTTCAAATTAGCTTTTCACATGAAGGAAACCAAGTAAACGCAGTACGCGACGTGTCTTTTTCTCTTGGGCAAGAAAAACTCGCCATTGTTGGAGAATCTGGCTCTGGTAAGTCCACGGTAGGACGTAGCTTATTAAAACTACACCCAAAAAACGCCACCGTGGAAGCCGAAAAACTGCTCTTTGGTGATATTGATTTGTTAAAAGCCAGTGAAAAAACCATGCGAGATATTCGTGGTCGTCGTATCTCTATGATTATGCAAGACCCCAAATACTCACTTAATCCCGTTATGAAAGTCGGTGACCAAATTGCCGAAGCGTATCTTGCTCATTACAAGGTGAGCAAAAAAATCGCGCAAGAAAAAGCCTTGGTCATGCTTGAGAAAGTTCAAATTCGTGATCCCAAACGCGTTTATTCACTTTATCCTCATGAGGTATCGGGCGGCATGGGACAGAGGGTGATGATTGCCATGATGCTGATTCCCGAGCCAGAAATCATTATTGCAGACGAGCCCACTTCTGCTCTTGATGTATCTGTGCAACGCCAAGTGCTGAATCTATTGGACGAGCTGATTAATGAAAGCAACATCGGACTCATTTTTATCAGTCACGACTTAGATTTGGTGCGCAATTACTGTGATCGTGTACTCGTAATGTACGCTGGTCGCGTGGTGGAATCCATCAAAGCCAGTGAGCTGGAAAATGCTCACCATCCATACACACAAGGTTTGCTCAAGGCACCACCAAGAATCGGCGATATTCGACACCGCCTACCTACTTTAGAACGAGACCCTAGCTGGTTATACAATTGAGGAGTATTTATGAACATGATCAACATCGAAGGACTCAATTTATCTTTTGGCTCAGGCTCAAACGAAAGCAAAATATTACATGATGTCAATATTCAGGTTAAAGCCGGTGAATCTTTTGGCTTGGTGGGGGAATCTGGTTCAGGCAAAACCACCGTTTTGCGCTGTCTAGCAGGACAATATCATCATTGGTCAGGGCAACTTTCCGTTAATGGCAATTCTCTGCAGCATAAGCTCGACAAAAAACGCTGCATCGATATGCAAATGGTTTTTCAAGATCCATATGGTTCGTTGCATCCAAGACACAGCATTGAAACAGCGCTTGCGGAACCGTTAAAGATCCACAAGATGGACAATAAAGACCAACGCATCAGTAGCATACTCAAAAAGGTAGGATTAGATGACAGCTTTCGTTATCGCTCACCGCACCAATTGTCTGGTGGTCAACGCCAACGCGTTGCGATTGCCAGAGCCTTAATACTTGAACCCCAAATTTTACTCTTAGACGAACCAACGTCGGCACTGGATGTTTCTGTACAGGCAGAAATTCTTAATCTACTAAAAGAGTTAAAAGAAAAAGAGGGGCTAACCTATTTGATGGTGACTCATGATCTTGGGGTCGTCACTTATCTGTGTGATCGTGTGGCCGTCATGCAAAATGGACACATTGTCGAAACCATTTCATCCAGTAATCTCGCGAATCATGGTGCATCAGAGCCTTATACAAAAATGCTTTTGGATTGTTGCTATCACACAGAAGCAAGGCTGAATGACACAACTTCTTTCGCAAATTAGTTAGATGCTTCAACATTATGAATATTTCGAAAGCGTTCGCTCTAAACGGAACGCTTTTTTACTTTATTAATAGTGTTATGGACGTTTTCCTACAATAGAGTATAAAAACTCACATCGTAAAACACGATGTTGCAGATTCCGTTCTATTTTATTGCCCCCTTCTATTACCAATTTTAATAAGAAGCGTTATCATTAGCACCGTTTATTCGCCTACTAACGTCTTTAGGGTGCCTTATCCTTTTCCAAAGCATTCTAGTAAATACGTCGCTGTAGATATTCAATTCAAAGGAATCATTATGCTGCTTAACCGACCTTCTTTTAAGAAAATCTTGCTTTGTGCCTGTGTTACCGCTTCTTTCGGCGCTTTTGCCAAGGATCATAGTGTTACAACGAAATATGGCGAAGTAAAAGTAAACGATAATGTAAGTCGCATTGTGGCACTATCTGAAGACGCTCTAGACAGTGCCATTGCTCTTGGCATTCAGCCTTTAGGGGCCGTTGCGACACGTGGTGGAGATTCCGTAGCAGAATACATCCAAGAACGTGCAAAGGGGGTAAATATGGTCGGTACTTCACGTCAAAACAACCTTGAAGCCATTGCAGCACAGCGCCCTGATCTTATTTTAGCGTCTGCAAGCTTACCGCAGGACCAATACAATATTTTATCGAAAATTGCGCCGACTATCGTCCCGCTTTCTCCTGGAATGGTGTCAGACAGCTGGATTAGTATTGCAAAAGTCTACGCGCAAGCACTCAACAAAAGCCAAGAAATGGACATCATACTAAACGACATAAAAGAGCGTGAAAACACATTAAAAGACCGTATTACTGCGATCTTACCAGAAGACAAACGTTCAGCTACCTTAGCACGTTGGATGCCTCAAGGCCCTATTGTTATGTCATCACAAATCTTCTCGACAGATGTCCTAGCCGCTACTGGCTTCATCATTAATGATGCGGATGTTATCAAAGAAGGCCGCCCTCACAGCAGCCCGCTCAGCCTAGAAAATTTATCTAAAGTAGACAGTGACTGGCTGTTTTTAGCCACGCTAAATACGGAAGGCAAAGACGCATTAGAAGCCGCTAAAACATCGCCTTCTTTCTCTCGCCTGAATGTCGTAAAAGACGATAAAGTCATCACAGTAAATGGTCAACTATGGACAAGTGCTGCAGGTCCACTGGCCGCTCATGCAATCTTGGATAACATTGAAGCCATTATCGATAATAAGATTCAATAAATCCGATGATCAGTTGGTTTCAAACGCCTCCATCACAACGACCACTGTTTCGCGTTTTTGTGTCAGCACTTTTGGTGCTGGCACTTTGCTGTTTCTGTAGTTTGTTGCTTGGTGCGGGAGGCTTAAGTCCGCAAGCGTCCTTTCAAACATTATTAGGTAATGGTTCATCGGACGATCAATTCACCGTCTTTCATTTGCGCACTACTCGAACTCTCGTTGGTGTATTTGTTGGCCTAACATTGGGCATTGCTGGCGCCATGATGCAATCTGTCGCACGCAATCCTTTGGCAGAGCCCGGTTTGCTCGGCGTCAGTGCTGGAAGCTCATTTGCTGTCGCACTGACATTAGTGCTTGGGGCGAGCACGGCCACTCTGACCGTTGGTGTCGCACAATTTGGCGCCTTGTTGGGTTGTCTATGCGTGCTCGGGGTGGCCCGAATGCAAGGGCAGCAAAATGATCCTATTCGTTTGGTGCTCGCGGGGGCCGCTTTGTCGAGCTTATTATTTGCCATCACCTCTTTGATACTCTTGTTTGATCAAAGAGCCGCCGATGAAATTCGTTTTTGGGTGACAGGCAGTGTGGCAGGACGAGATATCCAGACATTACTCTCTGTACTACCCTCTATGCTAATGGCTGCCCTCTGTATTCTATACGTTGCTAAACCATTAGCTTCCTTAGCGCTAGGGGAACGCGTTGCCATTGGTCTTGGCCATAAACCCAAACGAATTCGTGCTGTGGTCATTGTGGCCGTTGCGTTATTAGTGGGCGGTGCTACCGCCATCGCAGGGCCAGTGGCATTTATTGGTCTAGTGGTTCCCTTCGCCGCTCGTGCGTTGGTCGGACCAGATATTCGTCGTACCTTGTGGTTATGCTTGCCTCTCGGCCCCATCATTGTGATTGCTGCAGACGTTGTTTCCCGCCTTGTGGCTCAGCCTGCGGAAATGCCTTTGGGCGTTCTAACCGCTATTATTGGTGCGCCAGTACTTTTATTGATTGTGCGATCTCGAAGAATGCCTACTTTATGATAAATCAAAGTCTTTCTATTACTCACCCAGCAGACACTGTGTCGGCGCCAAGCGGGCACTACCTGCTGTCTCTAGGTCGTCATATGACGATTCTGATTGAAAAACACGCCATTATCCGAAATATTGGTTTGCTGATTTTATTGTCGTGCGCGTGTATTGCCACTCTTGCCATTGGTACCATGCCAATATCGCCAAAAGATGTCATCGCGGTATTATTGGGTCACGGTGACGCCATGAGCCAGTTCATTGTGCAAGATTTACGCTTGCCACGTCTACTGGCCGCGCTGTTTACGGGGGCCGCGTTTAGTTTGGCTGGATGTTTAATGCAAACGATGGCTCGTAATCGGCTCGCGACACCGGGCATTATTGGCATAGATAACGCCGCCATGGCTTTTGCCGTCTCTTCCGTGGTTGGGATGGGCATTTCTTTAGCCCCCTCCGCTATGGCACTAGCGGGCGCCGCCACAGCAACGGCTCTGGCGTTTGGCCTAGCCGGTGGCAGCGGCACACGGGGCTACCGCTTTATTGTGGCCGGCATTGGCATTGGCGCTATTGCCGGCGCGGTAACACAATTACTATTAAGCCAAGTCAGTATTGATGTGGCCAACAGTGCCTACCCTTGGACCGTTGGTAGCCTAAGCGCTCGAGACCCTTTCATGGTGAATCTTTTGGGAGCTGGTATCGCCCTTTGTCTTATCGCTTGCCTGCTATTTTCCACTCAATTCGCCTTAATGCCCTTTTCAGATCAAGTGATTACAGGACTAGGAGCGAACATAAGACACATAAGAATCTTGGCTTTGGTGTTGTGCGTAACGCTCACAGGATTGGCTGTTGCCGTGGCGGGACCCGTTGGTCTAGTCGCCCTGGCCGGACCTGAAATTGCCCGTGTGCTGGCACGTTATCGAGGCATTCCGCTAATCAGCTCTGCACTAACGGGTGCCCTAGTGATGGTTTTAGCCGATTTGTTTGGCCGCACGATTTTATCCCCAATTGAACTGCCAGTCGGCATTGTAACCGCCGTCGTTGGTGGCCCTTATTTAATTTGGATATTGATTCGACGCACCTCAAGGACTTCCCTATGACCGTCACGACTCTGCATCAGCAGACTTCAACACACTTCATGAAATCTCGTCTCAGTGCCGACAATCTGACGTTAAAACATGGCAAGGTCAGTATTATTGAGCACTTAACTGTCAGCTTACCAGAAGGCAAAGTAACGGCTATTGTCGGACCAAATGGCTGCGGCAAGTCTACCCTATTGAATGGTCTATCACGTGTACACTCACCCAGCACAGGTGCGGTACTGCTCGATGGCAAAGACATTCACTCATTGCCATCCAAAGAAGTCGCCAGACGTCTTGCTTTACTACCACAAGACACACTCGCACCTGATGGCATTACTATTGAAGAGCTGATTCGCTTTGGTCGCCACCCTCACCAAAGCCTCTTAAAACAGTGGGCCATGGACGATCAAGAAGCCATTCAATACGCATTACATGCAGCGGACTTGATTGGATTAAAAGACCGACTACTAGACACTTTATCAGGGGGACAACGACAACGTGCTTGGATCGCCATGTCGATTGCCCAAGAAACCCCTTTGCTGTTACTGGATGAGCCTACATCCGCATTGGATTTAGGTCATCAAATTGAAGTTTTTGAATTGATTAGAGACCTATCGAGACAAGGCAAAACACTCGCCATGGTGGTTCATGACCTACCCAGTGCTTGTCGATATTCTGATCATATTATTGCGATGAAGAAAGGTGAAATCATCACCCAAGGCAGCCCTAAAGACGTGATGACAAAAGAGTTAGTACGTGAATTGTATGGCGTTGAGTGCGACCTGATACCAGACCCTATGACAGGCAGCCCCATTCTTATCAATATGAAGCGAGTCAGGAACTAAATCAGCCAGAAAGCAGGTCTGATCTGGTGAGATATCGCCGGATCAGATCTGCTTATTTTGTGGCTACAAACGCAACCCGATTGGCAAACTCTCCCCAACTAATGCATTAAGCTCGTCACTATTAATCTCAATTTGACTCTCTAAGCGCTCCAGCCATTGAGCGGGACATTTGTCTTTTTTAAGCTTATTAGCCACTTTCTTGCGCAAAGCAACGAGTTTATCGGATTCACCGACACTGACTTGACTCATCAAAACCGCCGCTAAACCTGCTTGTTTTCGTTTTTTCCAGTCTTCTTTAAGCACCGTCTCTAAAATGGGAAACAAACTGTCTTCTGCAATGCGTTGTTCTTGCTTACCACAAAGAAGGTGTCGGGAAGCAATTCGCCCTATCGTCCACCACGCTGTATCCGGCTCAGACGTTTTCTGTAAACGCTTCAGTAGCCAATCGATCGTGGTGACTTTGTCATCGTTTGATAACCCCTCCAACGCCCCTACCAAGCGAATCAAATCATCGCTGGACTTGGTGGTGAGGTCTTTCATTTTATCCCGTGAACGTTGTCCTGTGGGCGAATAATATTGGCTAAATTGTTTGAACAAAAGGGTCTGTTGTTCCAAGGTTAACCCACCCGCAATGCGACGATATAAGGTCCAATATTGTCCCCAAACTGGCGCTGTATCAAACTGAGCTCCCGCCTTAGTGGCGTTCACTACTTGCTGTACACGAGCCAAATCATCCGCTGCACCAAAACCGGGACGCAAACAATAGCCCATTAACTGCAACCACTGGCGCTCATGTTGCGCGCTTTTCGTTCGACCCGATTTTACACTCAGAAGTTTATCCACTAGGCGACGTGACGTAACAAGGTTCCAGTCGTCTCGATTGCCCAATAATTGATCCAAATCTTGCTTCAGAGATTTCACTAAGTCAGGGTGTTGCTTTTGACCGGCGCTCGAAAAGCATTTCGTTAAATGCTCTTCAGCCTGTCCCATATTGGCATGCAGTAACCCCCTTTCATCCGCTTGTTCAGAGTCTTGAGGCGAACTGGCACGAGCGGAAAAATCCAAGCGCCATTGATCTTTCTGATTATTAGCGTTTAACATCACTTGCAAAACACCGACTTCGGTCATTTGCACTGACAAGATCACCGACATTTCTTGCGAATCGCTAGTGCCATCCAGTTCTGTCATCAAAGTAGAGATATAATGCAATCCCTCTTGATTACGTACTTTGCCAATGACACAGTCAAGATGATCGTCAGAGCGATACAAAGGGAATTGTACTTGTTGACCAAGAGTGACAAAGAACTCTTGCTCTAAACGAATGACTTCGCCTTTTAACGTACCCTTTGGCAAAATGCCGACGAATTGATCCTCGCCAACTTGCAGATACAAACTGTGTGCAACACCGCTTTCAATACGCGTACTGTCACCCACCAAGGCATTCAAATACATGGCCGCCCCTTTGGCCACCGCGTCGTTAGGCTCATCCGCGCTACAAGCAAGAATCGGCTTGGCAGACCAAGCATTAAGCTGTTCTAACAAACGCGCTTTTAACACAGGGCTGTTAAATAAGCCGCCGTTAAATAAAACGGCATCCGGCATAGACGAGCCCGTTGCCGCCTCGATTACGGTTTTATGCTGCTGTAAAAACGCCGCTAAATGGCGTGTAAAAGCAGGATCCGATTCGTAGGGCAAGCCCAAGGTGTGCATGGCGTAATCGCTCTTTTGCACCTTGTCATCAAGGCTTACCAAAGGAAAAAAGCCACTACGAATTTGTTCTAATAGGGTGTCTCTCGACACCTCAAACTTTTGTGAACCGCCGATTAAACGACTACCACCACCCAGCACGGTAATACTTAATGACTCGGGCGCGTCTTTGCCTAGCAAGGTTTCTTTGGCTTGACGTGTCTGTTGAACCAAAGCGCCTAAGCGGGTCGCTGACAAGGCAGAAATTTGCTTCGGATCGAGCTGGAACGCCAAGGCTTGATCTAAATTATCGCCCCCCAGCAACAGATGTTCCCCTACCGCGATACGCTTAAGCGCCACGCTGGTATTTTTTGTCGATGTCGGCTGAATAGCAACCAAACTAAAGTCACTGGTCCCCCCACCAATATCGACAACCAAAAGCATTTTTTTATCGGCCAGCGCGGCAAGCCTTTCGTCATTATTAATGTAATGGTAACAAGCCGCTTGTGGCTCTTCTAAAAGGTATAAATCGTTTAGACCAGCCAGTTTAGCGGCTTCCAGTGTTAATGCTCGCGCCTCTTCGTCAAAAGAAGCTGGCAAGGTTAACGCGATCGTTTGAGACTCTAACGGCGCATCGGCAAAGCGATGGTTCCAGCTCTGCTTAATGTGCAATAAGAGCATTTTACTCGCCTCAAGTGGACTGAGCTTTTTAGGGAATTCACTGGCCCATGGCAAAATCGCCGAGCGACGATCTACTTGACGATGGCTCAACCAGCTTTTCGCACTTTGGATGAGCTGACCAGCTCGACGTTGACCTAAAGCTAATGCCCCAACACCAAGGATTCGTTCTTTATCGCAATGACGCCATGGCAAAACCGGATCGAGTTTACCCACTTCATCAGACGCCAATACGTAAATGGCACTCGGCAAATAGGTAAATTCTTGCACTGAACCATCGACCATCACTTGTGGAATAGACAGCAACTCTGGTTCAGCTTGCTTAGGAAAAGTTCCATCACCATAAATAGGAATGAAGGAGACAACGCAATTGGTTGTCCCTAAATCAATGCCTACTCGATATTTGTTTTGAAAAGCCGCTTGCGCCATGTATTAAGACTCCCTAACTTGAAACTCAATCGTCCAACTTAGGTCAGATTGGGTATCATGTGCTTGCAATAACAGCAATCCCAATTCGGTGACACGCGACGTTAAATACACTCGAACCATCTCACCAGACGAATAATGACCCGCATCTAAACGAACCGACAAGGGATTGAGCTCCTCGAGTTGAGCAAGCGAAAAAGCCCCAATAACCTTACCCACGGCATGCGCTTCGCTTATTTTAGATTGGAAGAAACGGAAGGTCACACTTTCACCCACCACTAGCGAAAACTCGTTCGGAAGCATCTGCTCTTCTGAGCCTTCTTCTAGCCCAAAAGGAGCGACACAGATCGCATCGACTGGTGGTGCCATACCCGGTATGGCTGGCATTGGACTAGCCACACCAATGTAATAATTAGCCGCCAAACCACTCTTTACTTTAACACCGCCTTGCGCTTGCACTTGAGCATAGTAAGTCGCGCCTTTGGCGACCGCGTGATCCAAATGCGATGGCGTCAGCATGGTTAATTCACGGCCACTTAACGACTCAGACAACATGGCTGCCAAGCGAGTTTCTAACGTGCTGCGAATCACACTGGCGTTAAACACACCGCCGTTTAACAATACTTTGCTGGGCTTCACATCATGCTGTGCTATAAACTCACTGATGTGACGGGTAATCGCTGGATCCCCTTCGTAATCCAAGTTGATCGCACTAAAACCACTGCGCGCTGCTTTTTGAGCTTGCTCACCCAGTTGCACCTGTGGAAAGAAACCATCGATCAAAAGCTGCTGAACGTCATTTTGTGTCAAGGTCGCTTTGATGCTGTTATTGAACAAACTGCGACCCCGACTTGGAACGACAACACTGACGTCCTCTAGGTCAGCATTAGACAACAAGCGCTCTTTTGCCTCCCGACAAGCTTGCGTTAAACCGCTGATTTGCCAAGGTTCGAGATGGGTACCGTTTTGTGCCAGTTGCGCGGCTACATGATAAGTCAGCGTCAGATCCATATTGTCGCCACCAAGCAAAATATGACGACCCACTGCCACTCGCTCTAAACCAAGCGCACCCTCTTGTTCAACCACTTGGATTAATGACAGATCCGTGGTACCACCGCCAACATCCACAACCAAAATATGATCATTGACGACTAGGCTGTCTGCCCAATTTTGCTGGTCACTCAGCCAAGCGTAAAACGCCGCTAGTGGCTCTTCGATCAAACGGGCACGCAAACCGACTTTCTCTGCCGCTTGCTCAGTAATGGCGCGAGCTGCAGGATCAAATGATGCGGGTACGGTAATCACAACGGTTTGCTCGGCAATGGGAGCATGAGGAAATTGACTCGTCCATGCACTCACCAGATGGGCCAAAAGCGTTTCCGTGACTTGCGCAGGAGACACTTTTTCCACTTCTTCCAGTGCATCCACCGGCAAAACCGCTTCATCCGCACCGACGCGAGAATGACACAACCAACTCTTCGCACTTTGCACCAATCGACCAGAAGACTTAGCGCCCAATTCACGAGCCAATTGCCCCACAATGGACGTCGCTTTACCCCAAGGCAGTAGCAAGTCGCTTTCTAGAAACTCCGTTTTATGAGGAAAATAGACAAACGAAGGCAGTAAGGGTCGAGCATCCACCTGACCTGCCGCAATAAACTGCGGAATGGCCAATTGCTGAATGCGCCCTACTTGGTTGGTTTCTACCCCAGCTGGATTAGATGGCGAATAATAGACAGCCGAATGCGTGGTACCCAAGTCGATACCAATGAAATATTGACTCATGAGTTATACCTCGATTTCAGCTGGCGCTAGAATATTCAGACTGTCAGTGTTGGTGATTTTCGGCAAACGTGTTTCGGTCACTTTCCAACCTGGATGAATCAGGGTTCCGGTATATGGACCATCACCTTCCAGACGACCTTCAAGCTTGATCTGTTTTGCATCGTAACCAGAGGGTACTTCGACACGGCTATTCTCTACCGCTGTATTGACAACATCCATAGACACAACATCGATCGTGAAGTGCTGCTTCAATACTTTGGCGCAACCCGCGTGGATCTGACGAGACGCCGCCCCCACATCCGCATCGCTATAATCATCAATACTTTCTTGAATGAAGTCGATAAAGCGCGCTTCTTGTTGCAACAATTGCAATAACTGATGTGCACCGTCCGTGTTGACCGAATCCAAAGCAGGCGCTGCGACTTCGATTTCACGAATCACTTCGACTTCTTCCGTAATCACTTTCGGTTCCACTTCGAAGGCAAACTGCTCGCCTTGACCAACCGTTTGACAACGAGCGGCATAATCGCCGCTCCCCATGTATTTAAAAAACTGACCAAACGCACCGAAAAAGCGCGGCACAAATGAAACTGGTTTGATTTTATTCGTCATAATTTACCCGTTTTGCACAGTTTACCCGTTTTGCATCTCTTCAAGCTCTAGCCAGCGCTCCATCGCACTTTCAAGCTCTTCTTCTTTATGAGCTAACTTCGCTAAGGTTTTTTGCACAAGATCTGCCTCTCCTGTATAAAATTCAGGAGCACTTGTCGTGGCATGTAACGCCGCAATATCTGACTCTAACTTGGCTATCGTGGCTGGCATATCGTCAAATTCACGCTGTAATTTATAACTTAGCTTGGCTTTGGGCTTAGCTTGTGCAGCAGTCGTACTTTGATTTGTTTCTTCTGTTTTTTTCGCGTCAGCTTTGGCTTTTTCTTTTTTGCTTACTACATTGTCCGTTTGCGATGTGGACTCTGTGGGAAACTTGCCCCCTTGACGAATCCAGTCTTGATAACCGCCAACGTATTCTTTGACTCGGCCTTCGCCTTCAAACGCAATCACACTGGTGACAACATTATCTAAGAAAGCACGGTCATGGCTGACCAACAACAAAGTACCTTCGTAATTCATTAGCAGCTCTTCAAGCAATTCTAATGTTTCCACATCAAGGTCGTTGGTTGGCTCATCCATAATCAGAAGGTTAGCTGGACGGGTAAATAATTTCGCCAGCAGCACACGGTTTCGCTCACCACCAGACAAGGCTTTTACAGGTGTTCGAGCACGCTCAGGTGGGAAAAGGAAGTCACCCAAGTAGCCAATCACGTGTTTATTTTGACCATTGATCTCAATAATGTCTTTGCCTTCGCCGACGTTTTCTGCGACGGTTTGCTCTGGATCAAGTTGCTCGCGCAATTGGTCGAAATACGCTACGTTGAGTTTGGTACCCTGACGAACCGAACCCGTTTCAGGTTCAAGATCCCCTAATAAAATTTTCAGGAAGGTACTTTTACCGCAACCATTTGGACCAATTAGACCAATACGATCACCGCGATTGACCACGAAATCCATCGGTTGCAGGATCACCTTGTCTTCAAAAGAATGTCCGACTTGGGTGAATTCAGCCACCAACTTGCCAGACTTATCTTTGGTTTCAATGGCCATTTTGGCGTTACCTTGGCGATTGATACGCTCAGAACGCTCTTCACGTAACGCTTTTAGAGCACGAACTCGGCCCTCGTTGCGGGTACGACGTGCTTTAATGCCTTGTCGAATCCACACTTCTTCTTCTGCCAAACGTTTGTCGAACAAAGCGTTTGCACGCTCTTCCTCTTCAAGCATTTTTTCTTTAAAAGCAAGAAACGCCGTAATATTACCGCTGAACGAAATCAGGTTACCGCGATCAAGTTCAATAATACGGTTGGCCAATTTTTCCAGGAAACGACGATCGTGGGTAATGAATAGGATCAACCCTCGGAACTGTTGAAGCTGTTGCTCCATCCACTCTATGGTCGGTACGTCCAGATGGTTGGTTGGCTCGTCGAGCAATAAAACATCTGGATTCGAAATCAAGGCTTGCGCTAGGATAACGCGACGACGCCAACCACCCGACAGCTCAGACATCAGCTTATCTGCTGGCAAAGCCAAGCGTTGAATCATGTGATTGACTCGTTGCTCCAGATCCCAACCTTGAATGCGGTCCAACTCCGTCTGAATATCACTTAATTCGTTCGAATGATCATTTTCGAAGTCTTCTAATAACTTAAAATAGCGGCTCATCAATGAATGGGCTTCACCCGCCCCTTCACTAACCACTTCACGGACGGTTTTTTCATTTGCATCAGGCAACTCTTGTGGGAGCTGTCCAATGGTCATACCGCCTTCTAGACGCACGACACCCTCATCCGGAATTTGCTCGCCTGAAATGACTTTTAACAGCGTGGATTTACCTGCACCGTTACGACCGATAATGGCAACACGCTCTCCAGCTTCCGCTGAAAAACTGATTTTTGACAGCAGCGGATTATGCCCAAAAGCAACACTGATCTGTTCTAACGACAATAGACTCATATCTATCCATATAAAGTAAAAATTTTGTGGCCGTATAGTATCATCCTTCTGAGAGAAGGTTCACCAAAAAACGGTTGAATACACGCTAGGTTCTTGTTTAATCGAGGGTGAAAAGGATAATTATCCGACGCATTAAGCACTTTAATTAAAATAGCCTTGTTTCATTCTTCTTCGCTATTTTGTTTTTCAAAGACTTGACCTATAGGCTACCGACAGGTTTTACACTTTATATCGGATAATAAAAAGTCGTTAATAGAGGCACCAAAGTACGCTTACGTTATTCATCCATAACGTGTGTAAAGCGCGTGTTAACAATTTTTGAATCAAACCCCTTTATTGATCATTATTTGAGAATATACTGAGCGTAATATAATGATATTTCTTCTGTCTAATGGAGCATTTAATGGATGTAAAAAGTAAGGTAGGGCCGATCACAGCGGTAGTCGTTGCGGCAGCGGCTGTGACATGGATGTGGGTAGGAGGAAATGGCGTCACGGTCAGTCCAACGGAGCCAACACCAAAAGAAAACACGGTGTCATCACAAACTGCTGAAAGCCAACTTATCTATCCTGTTCAAGCGAAGACCTTAACGGCAACATCCATCGAGATGCACTTACCCTTGAGTGGCAAAACTCAAGCCGATGAGACCTTACAACTCATTAACAGCTATCCGGGACGAATAATCAAACTGCCGATAGAAAAAGGCCAATTTGTTAAAAAAGGCAGCACCATTGCCCAAATAGACACCCGCACACTAAAAGCTCAGATAGCGCAAGCTGGACTACTGGTCAAACAAAGGCAATTAGAACTTGAGGGCATCAAAAAGCTCAATGTGCAAAATTTAACATCAAAAGTGAATCTAGCCCAAGCGGAAACCGATCTAGCTTCGGCTCAAGCAACAGAGAAAGCTTTATTAGTGGATTTGGAAAACGCCACGATTACTGCGCCTTTCACCGGTATATTGAACACTTTAACGGTGCAAGAGGGACAAGTTCTTGCAGCGGGGGCTAATATTGGCACATTAATATCCATTAACCCCATTAAAATCAGCGTCAACATCCCACAAAATAAAATCCAACAGGTGACACTTGGGACACAAGGCAATATTCGCCTTGAATCAGGCTACACAGCCGAAGGTTTTGTTTCTTATATCAGTGCTACAGCGAATGAATCCAGTCGTACGATTACCGTCGAAATGCAAGTTGATAATCCAGGAAATAACATTCCAGCAGGCTTAACTGCCGCGGTTGAGTTTATTTTAGACGAGCAAAAAGCGCATGCGTTTTCAGCGGCCCTGCTCACTTTAGACGATGCTGGCAGAACAGCCGTTAAAACCATCGACTTAGACAATCGGGTGGTCATTTTACCGGTTGACATCGTCAAATCAGAACGTGATCAAGTTTGGGTACGCGGGCTTCCCGATAATGTAAACATTATTACTGTTGGACAAGGGTTTGTGTCTGCCGGCGATAAAGTTGACGCGCATTATCAAAACTGAGGAGGCTAAGTATGCAAACATTAATTGAAGCGGCCTTAGCTCGCTCACGGACCGTCATGATGCTTTTTGTTCTCATTTTAATAATGGGAACGGTGTCATATATCGAGATTGCCAAAGAAAATGATCCTGACATTACCATTCCTATGGCCTATGTTTCCGTAACCTTAGAAGGCATTTCCCCAGAAGACGCTGACAGCTTACTCGTGCATCCACTCGAAAAAGAATTAAAAGGCCTTGAGGGGCTGAAAGAACTCAAGTCTACTGCTTCAGAGGGTCATGCCTCGATTATGCTGGAATTTTTATCTGGTGTAGACATTGATCAGGCGATCATCGACACAAAAGACAAAGTCGATAGAGCAAAAAGTGAATTGCCAGACGACGCTGATGAACCGACTGTTACAGAAATAAACCTTTCAACTTTCCCTGTGTTGCGGGTCAATTTATCTGGCAATGTGGATTTTGCCACTCTTAGCCGCACCGCAAAAAACCTACAAGATGCGATTGAAGCGGTGGATGGTGTCTTAGAGGCCAACATCAGTGGTGACAGAGAACAGCAGGCGCAAATTATTATTCGCCCTGAACAGCTTGAGTCTTACAACTTATCCTTGACCGAAGTTGCCAACTTTGTTTCTGGCAATAATCGCTTGGTGGCCGCGGGTAATTTAGATACCGGTGCAGGCCGTTTCTCATTAAAAGTACCTGGGTTACTAAAGACCAAAGAAGACATCATGAACTTGCCCATCAAAGCCGATGGTGATCAAGTCGTTTTGTTAGGGGATATAGCCACAGGCGAGTTAACGTTTGAAGATCCTACTAGCTATGCTCGTGTAGAAGGCAAGCGCAGCATTACCTTAGCGGTATCAAAACGCGTTGGCGCTAATATCATTAATACTATCGCCGCCGTCAAGACAGTGGTCGAAAATGAGAGTCAGCAGTGGCCTAGCGGCGTTGAATACAATTTAACAGGAGACAAATCTACGGATATTGAAACCTCCCTTAATGACCTATTTAATAACGTGTTAGCCGCCACATTGCTCGTGATGATCGTCATCGTTTGGGCCTTGGGCATTCGCAGCGCCCTCTTGGTTGGACTGGCAATACCTGGGGCCTTCTTAGCGGGTATTTTAATACTCGACCTACAAGGCTATACCATCAACATGGTGGTGCTTTTTGCGTTAATCCTAAGTGTCGGCATGCTGGTAGATGGGGCTATTGTCGTCACCGAGTATGCCGATAGAAAGCTTGCTGAAGGGGCGTCTAAGATGCAGGCCTACAGCGAAGCCGCTAAACGCATGGCTTGGCCAATAACCGCCTCTACAGCAACGACCTTAGCCGTCTTTATGCCTTTACTGTTTTGGCCAGATATCGTTGGCGAATTTATGCGTTTTATGCCCATTACCATCATTGCGACTTTGGCCGCTTCCCTCGTAATGGCATTAATCGTATTACCCACTATAGGCTCCATGATCGGTAAAAAAGGCGCCTATACCGAAAAAACCATGCACGCTTTACAAATTACCGAAACAGGCGACCTAAGTGAACTCACTGGTCCAACCGGATTATACGGCCGAATGCTGACTCGTTTAGTAGAATATCCTATATGGGTTCTCCTCTTCACCATCGCCCTACTGATCAGTGTCTTTATCAGTTATGGCCACTTTGGAAAAGGCGTGGAGTTCTTTCCCAATATTGAACCTGAATCGGCCAACTTAGACATACGCGCCAGAGGCGATTTATCCCTTGATGAGAAAGACGCATTGGTAAGGCAAGTGGAACAACAAGTGCTTGGTACACCTGAATTAAAAAGTGTTGTGGTAACCTCTTATTCAACGCCGGGTAATAACGCAGCACCTGATAGCATTGGCTCCATCAGTGTGGAGTTTATTGATTGGTATCAACGTGAGTCTGCCAGCGTCATATTAGATCGCATTCGAGAAAAAACGAAACAAATACCAGGCATCGAAGTCAGTGCCGAAAAAGAGCAAGGCGGCCCTCAGTCTGGAGCCGACATACAATTGCAATTAAGTTCAAACTACAGCGAAGCCCTTAACCTAGCCGCTGACGAAATCAGCAAACAACTTTTGGAAAGAGATGAAATCATGACCGTCAGTGATGATCGCTCATTACCCGGTATTGAATGGCGTATTGACATCAATCGCGCAGAGGCAAGCCGCTATGGCGTGGATGTCAACAGTCTAGGCAATGTTGTTAAGTTGGTCACGACGGGGATTACCTTAAGCGATTTTCTCCCCGAAGGGGCCGATGACAAAATTGACATAGTGTTACGCTATCCCGTCAATCAACGCAGCTTGGAGCAGTTAGATCAACTACAAATCCCAACCAACCAAGGCAGTATTCCTGCCAGTAACTTTATTTATCGTTATGCTGCCCCTAAGCAAGGCGTTATCAATAGAACCGATGGCAAAAAAACCATCGCTATTGATGCCGATGTAAAAGATGGCCTTGTTGTCGATGAAGTCATCAAAGCCATTAAAGCGAAATTGGACGCAGCCGGTATAGACAAGTCTGTTAGCTATGAATTTCGCGGCAATACAGAAGAACAGCAGAAATCCATGGTCTTCTTAATCAAGGCATTTGGTGTGGCGTTCTTCATCATGGCTATTATTTTGGTCACCCAATTCAATAACTTTTTCCAATGCCTACTCATCTTAAGCGCGGTCATTTTCTCAACCATAGGCGTATTAATTGGTCTAATGGTAAAAGGACAACCATTTGGTGTGGTAATGAGTGGTGTTGGCGTTATTGCTTTAGCGGGCATTGTTGTGAATAACAATATCGTGTTAATCGACACCTATAACGGCTTACGAAAACAAGGAATGATGGTTCGAGAAGCCGCAATACGAACAGGTGTGCAGCGATTAAGACCTGTTATGTTGACTACCATTACGACTATTCTTGGCTTGGTCCCCATGGTTTTCCAATTCAATATTGATTTGATTCATCAATCATTTAGCATTGGCGCGCCATCGGCTCAATGGTGGACCCAGTTATCAACCGCCATTGCTGGTGGCCTCACTTTCGCTACCCCATTAACATTGATACTGACACCTTGTCTGTTGGTTTTAGTGGCTCGACGCAAAGAGAAAAAACAACTGGAAGCGTTACAAGCAGCAACCATACGGCATGAAGAAACGCGCTATAATGAGGGTAATAACAAAACAGAATGAAGACCAAAACAGCGTAGTGTGAATAAATCTAAGCACTAAAAAGCGGACTCCAGTCCGCTTTTTAGTGCTAAATATACATACTATTTAAGATAACTGTTTAAAGCTTAGAATAACTGTGCCAAGGCAGCTTCTACATCGGCAATAATATCGTCGATATCTTCCAAACCTACAGACACACGAATTAAACCTTCAGCAATACCTGCTTTGGCTTTTTCTTCATCCGTTAGGCGACCGTGTGTCGTCGTAGCTGGGTGAGTCACTAAGGTTTTGGTGTCGCCTAAATTGCCGGTAATAGACATCAATTTTGTGGCATTGATCACAGACCAAGCGGCTTTACGTCCGCCTTCTACTTCAAACGACAACAAACCACCAAAGTCTTTTTGTTGCTTTTTAGCCAACTCATGATACTTGTGGTTTGGCAGCCCACCATAATTTACCTTAATGACTTTAGGGTGCGCTTCTAGATACGTTGCTAATTTTAATGCGTTTGCCGAATGCGCTGCCATTCGCAAAGACAAGGTCTCAAGCCCATTCAATAACACCCAAGCATTGAACGGACTCATACATGGCCCAGCACTGCGCATAAAGGCCGTGAAAACATCCACTATCTCTTGGCTGGCTATTAACGCACCACCCAAACAACGACCTTGCCCATCAATAAACTTAGTCGCAGACTGCATAACGATGTCAGCGCCTTGAGTAAGAGGATTCTGCAACGCAGGCGTCGCTAAAACCGTATCCACACAAAGCAACGCACCTTTGGCATGAGCCAACTCAGCAACACGTGCAACATCGACCACTTCATACAGTGGATTAGAGGGTGTTTCAAAATAACAAAACCGTGTATTTTCGTTAATCGCTTCTTCCCAGGCGGCGTAATCCGTTGCATCAACATAGACTACTTCCACACCAAATTTGGTTGTGTAGGTATTAAAAAACTTAACGGTTGAACCAAAAATATTACGTGAGCAAACAACTCGGTCGCCTGCGCTCAACAAACTGTAAGCCAAGGTCATTAGCGCCGCCATACCAGAGCTTGTTGCAATCGCTGCTTCGCCTTTCTCCAGAGTCGCTAAGCGTTTCTCAAATAGCTCAACCGTTGGATTGGTGAATCGAGAATACACATTCCCCTCTTCTTCGCCAGAAAACTTCCCCGCCGCTTCTTCCGCACTACCATAAGCAAAGCTTGAGGTCATAAAAATGGCTTCGCTGTTTTCCTGTTCTTGTGTTTGACGAATACCAGCACGAATCGCATTCGTTGCATCTTTATAATCAGCCATTACTTCACTCCAAGCCATTCTTTCAAAAAATTAAACCCAAAAACAACTAAGCCAGGCGTGACCTGGCTTAGTTCTATCTGTCACAAAATACAGCCCAAATTACATAGGGTGCATCATATCACTCGCTTCTTGGTCTTCAACAGACGCTTTATTTAAATCATTGCGGGCGCCTTCGATACTGGCCAAATAGGCCGCATCAATATTACCTGTGATGTATTTTGCGTCAAAAACCGATGTATCAAATTCACGCACGTCTGAATGCTTCTCATCAATACACGCATCGATCAAATCTTGCAGGTCTTGAAAAATAAGCTTATCAGCGCCAATCAGTTCGCAAATTTCATCCACGTTACGATTGTGCGCAATCAGTTCTTTCGCAGCGGGCATATCAATACCGTACACGTTCGGATAACGGACTTCCGGAGCGGCGGACGCGATATATACCTTCTTCGCACCTGCTTCCCTTGCCATTTCAATGATTTCCTTACTCGTCGTACCACGCACGATGGAATCATCAACAAGCAGAACGGTTTTGTCTTTGAACTCAAAAGGCACTGGGTTTAGTTTCTGACGCACAGACTTCTTGCGCACAGCCTGTCCTGGCATGATAAATGTACGACCAATATAGCGGTTTTTAACCAACCCCTCACGAAACGGAATATTCAGCGCTTGGGCAATTTGTAAGGCCGCGGTACGGCTCGTATCAGGAATAGGAATGACGACATCAATATCATGATCTTTCCATTCGCGTTGAATCTTAGCCGCAAGACGATCACCCATATTAATGCGCGCTTTGTAAACAGAAATACTATCAATGACCGTATCAGGACGTGCAAAATACACGTATTCAAATAAACAAGGACGCGCGGCTTTTTTGGGTGTGCATTGACGAACGTGAACATTGTGATTCAAATCGAAGAAAATCGCTTCACCCGGCTGAATATCACGCTCAATTTTAAAACCAGCCGCATCAAGTGCAACACTCTCAGAAGCCACCATGTACTCAACGCCGGCTTCCGTTTGACGAGAGCCATAGATCAGTGGACGAATACCATCAGGATCACGAAAGGCCAAAATGCCGTAGCCAGTTATCAAAGTCACGACGGCATAGCCACCTTCGATACGCTTATAAACACGCTCTAAAGCATTAAATATATCTTCTGGCGTTGGTATTAACTTACCTTCTTCATGAAGCTCGTGCGCCAACACATTCACTAACACTTCAGAATCAGACGTGGTGTTAATATGGCGCAGATCCGATTCAAACACCTCTTGTTTCAATTTTTCGGTATTGGTCAGATTGCCGTTGTGTGCAAGAGAAATACCATAAGGTGAGTTAACATAAAAAGGTTGTGCTTCTGCTGAGCTAGAAGTGCCTGCCGTTGGATACCGGACATGCCCTATACCTATGTTACCGTGTAGTTTTTTCATATGACGAGTGCGAAATACCTCACTCACCGGACCATTGTCTTTACGTAAACAGAGTCGTCCATTATGGCTTGTCACCATACCCGCAGCATCTTGCCCACGATGCTGAAGAAGGGTTAACGCATCAAAAATAGCTTGGTTAACCACAGACGTGCCTACGACACCAACGATACCACACATGTTCTAGATCCTCGTGTTGGGGAATTACGGTAAACACCGTAAAGGTTCTTTATCTAATTCGCTGTAAAACAACAGCTAGTTACCAAGGGCGCGGTCAATGAGAGACGAATCCATCAGATTCGAACTCTTGCCTACCATATCTCGCGTCCAATCATTCAATTGACTCAATTGAGGAATCAATTGCGATGTTTTCCAAAACTCACTTTGCTCAATAGCTGGACTCAAGCTTAATAAGGCAACAAAAGCGATAACAATCAAACTACCGCGAGCAAAACCGAACAACATACCAAGCACCCTATCAGTGCTCGATAAGCCCGTCACTTGAATCAAAGAGCCCAGTAAAAAACTCACTAAAGCGCCTACTATCAAGGTGGCAATAAATAAGGTTATAAATGCCACTATGTAGCGAATTTGATCATTTTGCACTTGTTCAACCAGAAGCACTTGCATTTGGTTGGAAAACTTTACTGCGACTACAAAAGCGATAACCCACGTTAACAAGGACAACACTTCTTTTACAAACCCCCTTTTTAAACTCAAAAGGGTCGAAAGAATCACCACAGCAATGATCAGCCAATCAATGGTTGTTATTGAACTTACTTGCTCCATGAGTACCTCTAAAATTTGCTGCGCAGTGTAACAGATGGCCTAGGCATTCAAAATACTGAGCACCCAGACCACACATCAATTCACAGAATATTTTGTAACAAATCCCGTTAAACTAAATTTCTGTTTAATCTCTTCACGCATTTTTTCAGCGGTCTCACGCTTAAACTCAGGGCCAACATACACTTTGTATAGTGAATTTGTCGTTAAACTGTAGGCGGCATAATTGCCTTCTTTTAGCTTTTCAACCAAACGGACGGCATTATCTTTGCTCTTAAAAGTCGCAATCTGTAATGTCCAACGATCAGCCACCGCTGACGCAGCAACATTCTCAACTGGCGCTTTTACTTCTGGCTTAACTTGAGGTGTAGTTTTCGGCGTTGTTTGAGGAGCCACGGTTGTAGATGACACGTTTTCGGGCACTTCGACGTCGTTCGCAGGTTGTGGTACAGGTATCAATTGAATATCGTCAACGGCGCTCTCTTCTTCTACAAAAGGCTCCACTGGCAAACGCTCCACGGGCTGAACAGAAGCAATTTCTAACGGTTGAAATGCAGGAGGCGTTGTGACCTGGACTTGAACATCAAGCTCAGCAGGACGCTCACCATCTAAAATTAAAGGCAAAATAATGGCGGCAGACAAGACCATGATGCCAGCACCAATCAGCCTATAGGTTATCGTTTTATCTATCATAAATTACTCTTTTGTTTGGCTTAGAGCCAAATAGTCTGAAACCGTGACGAAGGAACCAAACACAATCAGCGCACGCTGTTCTTCTTTGGCTTTTAATACCGCGGCATCAAAAGCCTCTTTAACGGAAGGGAAAGCATACATATGTGAAGAAAGGCTTGGTGCATACAATGAAATGTTTTTCATCAACTCTTGAGCTTTCGCGCCCCTTGGCCCACCTAAATCACAGCAAAACCAGTCAGAAAAGGAACTTGAAAGATGTGACACCACGCTGGCAATATCTTTGTCTTTCAACATGCCACAAACCGCAATGGGTTTACTTGCAAAAAAGCTAACACGTTGAGCAAGTTCAATAGCGGCTTCTGGATTATGTGCCACATCAATATAGACATCAGGTGACGAAGCTACCTGCTGAAAACGCCCCGTTAATTGAGCTGTGCTAAATAACGTTACCAAATCAGCCGAAGTGGGAATCAACCCCATATAAACTAACACAGCAATCACCGTAGCCGCATTTTGCAAAGGCAAGGAAGGTATTGGTAAATTTTCATATTGCAGGCCATGACCAGACCATGACCATTTATCAGACAAGCGATGAAAACTAAAATCGATATTTTTCTGTTTTAGGCATGCCCCAATGTCTGCTGCAGTGGCGGCAATAGCTTCAGGTGGGTTAACAACCCCGCTAATTAAAAGCTTATCTTTTCTGGCAATGCCGGTTTTTTCCCGAGCTATAACCTCCAGATTATCGCCTAGCCAGTCCATGTGATCCAATGCAATTGAGGTAACTACCGCCACATCGGTATCGACCATATTGACGGAATCTAAACGCCCGCCTAAACCGACTTCCAGTACCCAATAATCTAACCCTGATTGATCAAAAATCCATAAGGCTGCCAAAGTGCTGAACTCGAAATACGTCAAGGATATATTTTCACGAGCCGCTTCAATCACTTCAAACGCACGGCAAATAAATGCATCGTCACAAGACGCATTATTGAGCGCGATACGCTCGTTAAAAGCAAGAAAATGTGGGGATGTGTACGTACCGACCGTATGGCCTTGTGAGCAAAGATATTGTGTCAACATGGCACAAGTAGAACCTTTTCCATTGGTTCCTGCCACCGTGATGACTTTTTGTTTTGGCCGAGACAAATGCAATCTGGATAAAACCAGATTGCCTCTGTCTAAACCTAACTCTATCTCAGAGGGATGTTGGCTCTCAATGTATGAAAGCCAACTCGCTAATGACGTATGCGTCATTTAATTACGCAACCTTATTGGCAGTAAGCAAAGATAAAATATTATGCAGTCGAGAACGCATTTCATCACGTTTAATGATCATATCTAGCGCGCCCTTATCCAGTAAGAACTCACTTCGCTGAAAACCTTCAGGCAATTTCTCACGAACCGTTTGCTCTATAACGCGCGGACCTGCGAAACCAATCAAAGCATTAGGTTCAGCCACATTCAAATCGCCAAGCATCGCAAGGGACGCCGATACACCACCAAACACAGGATCCGTCATAACTGAAATATAAGGAATGCCTTCTTGTTTCATGCGCTCTAAAGCCGCGCTTGTTTTCGCCATTTGCATCAACGAGATCAGTGCTTCTTGCATACGCGCACCACCACTGGCAGAAAAACAAACCAGAGGAATACGTTTTTCCAAGCAAACGTTCACGGCTTGTATAAAACGCTCACCAACAATGGCCCCCATAGAGCCACCTAAGAAACTAAACTCGAACGCCACAACAACAATAGGCATGCCGCTCAAAGCGCCTTGCATTGCAACCAAGGCATCTTTTTCACCCGTGGCTTTTTGTGCATCTGCCAAACGATCTTTGTAGCGTTTAGAATCTTTAAACTTTAATTTATCTTCAGGCTCAAGATGTGCACCAATCTCATGACGACCTTCTTTGTCCAAAAAGATGTCCAAGCGACGGCGAGCACTAATACGAAGATGGTGGTTACATTTAGGACAAACATCTAAGTTCTTTTCTAATTCTGGGCGATATAAAACATTTTCGCATTTAGGGCACTTTTTCCAAAGACCCTCAGGCACAGAACCGGCACTACGCTTTGATTCGCTGCGCACAATGGAAGGGACAAATTTATCTAACCAGCTACTCATTTATTTCTCCAAATTTCTCGTTTGCTGTCGCTTTAAGCATCCATTTCTTTGCGCATAGGCGCCAAAATAGCCTCTAAGGCATCAGCTATATATTCTTTTTGATGATCTTTATTTGCAGCGATAGCATTCACTAATACACTACCCACAATAACACCATCAGCACATTTACTTACTGCCGCCGCTGTTTTTGCATCGCGTATACCAAAACCAACACCAATAGGTAAGGTGGTGATTTCACGCAATGAATCAACATGCTTTTTAACACTATCAACATCCAGCTCTGCGGAACCAGTCACACCTTTTACAGAAACGTAATACACATAACCTGACGCTAAATCACAAATTTTCTTTGCGCGCTCAGGTGTTGTTGTAGGTGACAGCAAATAAATAAGATCTATCTCATTTTCTCGGAAGCATTCTACTACATCTGTCGCCTCTTCAGGAGTCAGATCTACTAATAAAACACCGTCAACGCCTGCTTCTTTTGCCGAATCTGAAAAAGCTTGATAACCAAAAAATTCAATGGGATTTAAATAGCCCATCAAAACAATCGGTGTGTCTTTATTGCCTTGCCTAAATTCAGTGATGATTTGCAGCACTTTTTTAACGCTAGTACCCGCCGCTAAACTACGCTCACAAGCCAGCTGTATAACAGGACCGTCAGCCATTGGATCAGAGAAAGGCATTCCAATTTCGATCACGTCCGCTCCGGCATTTACCAAAGCATTCATTAAAGTCACAGTATAGTCTGGACCAGGGTCGCCAGCGGTAATATACGGAATGAGCGCCTTTTTACCAGATTTTTCTAAATTATCAAAACATTGTTTAATGCGACTCATACTTCAATCCCATCCAATTCTGCCACCGTGAGAATGTCTTTATCACCTCGACCAGACAAATTAATCACCACGATTTTATCTTTATCCATAGTAGAAGCCAACTTCATACCATAAGCGACCGCGTGGCTCGATTCCAATGCCGGCATAATCCCCTCTAAACGGGTAAGATCACGGAACCCATCCATTGCCTCGTCGTCATTAATGGCTACATAATTAGCGCGGCCTATGTCTTTTAACCATGCATGTTCAGGCCCAACACCTGGGTAATCCAGCCCTGCAGAAATAGAGTGGGTACCAATAATCTGACCATCATCATCAGCCATTACATAAGTACGGTTACCATGCAGAACACCAGGGCGACCTGCACTCAAAGGCGCGGCATGGCGACCCGTTTCAATGCCGTCGCCACCGGCCTCAACACCATACATGGCAACGCTTTCGTCCTTGATAAAAGGATGGAACATGCCAATTGCATTTGAGCCACCGCCAACGCAAGCGACCAAGGCATCTGGTAAACGCCCCTCTTGCGCTAAACATTGCGCCTTGGTTTCACGGCCAATAATAGACTGGAAGTCTCGAACCAATTTAGGATAGGGATGAGGACCTGCCGCCGTTCCAATAATATAAAAGGTATCATCTACATGACTGACCCAATAACGCATGGCTTCGTTTAGCGCATCTTTTAATGTTTTTGTGCCAGATTCAACAGAGACTACCTCAGCACCCAACAACTTCATGCGGTATACATTCAGTGACTGGCGACGAATGTCTTCGGCGCCCATAAAGACCTTGCACTTTAATCCCAAACGAGCGGCCACAGTTGCTGATGCAACCCCATGCTGACCCGCCCCCGTTTCAGCGATAATATTTGGCTTACCCATGTGCTTGGCGAGCAAAGCTTGACCAATTGTATTATTGATTTTATGGGCACCAGTGTGGTTCAAGTCTTCGCGTTTTAAATAAATTTTTGCCCCGCCCGCTTTTTTCGTTAGACGTTCGGCAAAATAAAGCGGCGAGGGACGCCCAACATAATGCGCCAAGTCATAATCAAATGCGGCTTGAAAGTCACTATCTTTGGACAACCGCTCATACATTTTCGCTAAGTCATCCAAAGCAGACATGAGCGTTTCAGAGACAAAAGTACCACCATAAGGACCAAAACGACCATGAGAGTCCGGTAAATCTAAATTGATGTCTTTGCTATCCACATTTTGCTCCATTAATAAATTCTTGAACTTTAGGCTCACTTTTAATGCCTTTAGCCAACTCAACACCGCCACTTACATCGACAGCGTAAGGACTGACTTGATGTATTGCCTGTTTCACATTACTCGGAGTTAAACCACCCGCCAAAATAATAGGCTTAGATAAACGCGCAGGAATAATAGACCAATCAAACAATTCCCCAGTACCACCAGGGACACCTTCTTTATATGCGTCTAACAGCATGGCGCTTGCGCTAGGATAACGATCCACTAATGCCGCCACATCATCGCCCTGCTTTACTCTTAGAGCCTTCACGTAAGGACGCTGATAAAACAGGCACTCAGATTCAGACTCGTTACCATGAAATTGAATAAGCCAACGACTGCAGCCTTTTAGCACAGAGTCAATTAAGGACGAATCCGCGTCAACAAACAAAGCCACTGGAGTCACAAATGGAGGCAACTGCGATACGATGTCATTCGCCATTTCTGGTGAAACATACCTTGGGCTCTTTGCATAAAAAACAAAACCCAATGCATCTGCACCGTAATGACATGCCATCAAAGCATCTTCTACATTCGTTATTCCGCAGATTTTAACTCGGCAACTCATAGGATGGCTCGTCTACATAAGGTAAAAAATGAGGACCTAAAGGTCTTTTAGGTACATTAAAGATTTCGGGGTATTGGGCATCAACAAAGTACAAGCCTGACGGCGATGCAGTAATTCCGCCTTTGGTTCGATCTTTCGCGTTTAGCGTCTCTTTCGCCCAAGAAATTGGCTTTTCACCAGATCCAATCGACATCAAAACACCGGCAAAATTACGAATCATGTGATGTAAAAATGCATTCGCTCTCACATCCAGAACAACATATTGCCCTAATTGATGTACTTCAAAATTTAACACGGTTCGAAAAGGCGTTTTGGCCTGACAACCAATTGCGCGGAAAGATGAAAAATCATGAGTGCCCAAAAAGACTTTAGCGGCTTTTTGCATCGCCGCCACATCTAGCACTTTATGAGTCCAAGTAACACCTTTCGACAAGGTTGCTGGGCAAAAATCAGACGAGTAAATAACATATCGATAGCGGCGACTCAAAGCACTAAAGCGTGCATGAAACTCATCCGACACGTAACGCGCCGCCACCACGGCAATAGTATCAGGAAGGTAAGTATTCACCCCTATTGTCCACGAACGCTCACTTCGCTCAACATCCGTTTCAAAATGAACAACCTGAGCACTAGCATGAACGCCAGCATCCGTTCGACCAGCGCAAACCACCTTAACAGGGTGGTTTGCGATCACTGACAAGGCTTTTTCTAAATTCTCTTGAACGCTGGGAACACCAAATTTTTGCGCCTGCCAGCCCTTGTAATCAGAGCCATCATATTCAACAACCAGTACAACTTTTTTAGTCACTTGGGAACATTCGCTCCATCATATTTTGCGCTTCGGCAATTTGTGTCTCATTTCCGGATTCAATCACATCCTCTAAGATAACGCGAGCACCCTCTTCATCACCCATATCCATATAAGCTCTTGCTAAATCAAGCTTTGTAGCAACCTCATCACCACTGGCATCAAAGAAGTCAAACTCTTCTTCATCATCATTTATTTCTTCATCTTCAGCGGCTTCTGCTTCGCCAAATGCTGGAAACTCAGAATCATCTTCTTGCTGCGCTTTTGCCAACGTTTCTTCAATAGAATTAGCTAAAGAATCGTTCGGTGTACCATCAAAAATCGCTGCTTCATCCACGTCTTCTTGATCAACATCATTCAGTAAACTAGAAACAAAAGACTCTTCCTCACTTTCTGCCTCATCATTTTGATCGGCTTTGCTTTCCAATTCACCCGCTTCTGGTGTTACGGTGGGAATATCCTCTTCTGTAAACGCTTCTAACTCATCGTCTAAATCATCTTCCAGGTCTAAGACAGGATCAGGCAAATCATCATTCTCATCAAATGACGCAAACATATCGTCAATGTCATCGCTTGATGTATCTTCTAAACCACTTTCCAGCTCATCACTGTCATCCATTTCATCAAATGTTGGGTCAGCAATATCGTTAGAATCAATGTCATCACCCGCAAACGCACTGAAATCTTCCGTCTTATCATCTTGATCAGGCGTGTCAAAGTCAAAAGCAAACGGGTCTTCTTCTTGCCATTCTGGTTTCTCTTCAACCTTATCTTTCTCGTCCGACAGATAGTCTGCAGCAGCGACCGCGGCAACAGGCGCAACCACCGCTGCACTAGAAAGATCAAATTCATTCTTTTTTGATGAATCATGCTCCTCCTGTTTTTTGCCAGCTTTTCGCATCACTAAACCAATCAAGAAACCAAGTAATAGCAAAACAACAGCACCGATAGAGACCACTATTGGATTACTGAACATTTTATTAACAAGGGAGTCGGCCTCTGCCAGCTCTTTTTCTCTACGAATTTGATCCGCTTCTAGCAGTTGATCAACCGTATTTTTTTGCTCTTGAAGCGTTTGCTGTGCACTGGCAAACTGCTGTTGCAAATCGGCCAATTGCTTATCTTTTAAACTAATTAATTTCTCAAGCGTTTCTAACTGCGTATTTAAATCGCCTAACTGATTTGACAACTCAGTTTTCTCACGCTGCTCTTTGTCGAGCATCTCTTTCGATGCTGACAAGGCTCCCTGCAACGCACTGAGTTTAGTATTTTGATCGGAACCCGCATTAGACCCCGCATTACGCTCTGGCAGCACACTTTGTCCAGACGCCAAAGTGAGTTTATCGCCATTTTTAGCGGGCGTATTCGCAGCCGCCTTGGCTTTTGCTTGGGTATTTAATTGCGCTTGATCAACAGCCGCTCGGTTTTTATTACCTTTCAATGCCATCCATGCATCATGCTGACGTTCAAATTCCTCTTTTGAGACCGCTTGGTTGAACAGCGCTACCTGCTCTTGGGTCGGCAAGCGTAAAACAACCCCTTCTTTCAATAAATTAATATTATTAGAATAAAAAGCGTCTTTGTTAAGAGCCTGAATGGCCATCATGGTTTGATAAATGGTTAATTGATTTGCTGGGGTATTTTCTCCAGCAATTGACCAAAGCGTATTGCCTTTCACCACATTGACTCGCCCTTTCGAAGGCATGTTGGTTGCCGCTATCGTTTCTTGGCGAAAAACCGTTCCTGACGAATCGGTTTTGGTAACTTTGGGAGTCGTTGGCGTTTTGGCAATAGGAACAGACTGAACCACTTCATTCTGCGACTTATTGACCAATGCAGATTGGTTTAATGGTGTTTGGTATTCTCGAACCACTTGCCCACTAGGCCAACGAGCAGCCAATATAAAATGCAGCTCTTCTACCTGCAATGGCTGATCAGAAGATACCGCCACAACAAGATTGTTATTTTCACGAACCACATCAAACTTTAATTGAGACAGCACTCGCGTCGGAGCAAAACCCGCTTGTCGAAATTCACTTTCGCTGCCTAAACGAATCAATATATCGTTGTCTGTTAAGGACCCAACATCTGATAATGCAATCTTACCACGGTAAGGTTCATTTAAATTTGATTGAGAGGTCAACTCGCCCAGTTCCAATGCGTAACTGCTGGACACAAAAAGCGCGCCTGATACAGCAATACTAACGAGGGTTTTTCTGAGCATAAGCTTCCCTTTATTTGCAAATAATGGAGATAAATATCTTAACAAGTATCTTACACGGGTGGCGATTTATCAATAGCTTTAGAATCAATGGTTTGCCATAAAGACATGAGAAATCAAAAAAAATCAAAAGCAACGCTTTTTCAGTCTAATAACATAAAAAAAGTGGCTTATAATAAAACCCTTGCACAAAATCTACGCCAATAGATCGAGCAAACTGTAGATCTTCTTCAACTTCGACACCTTCCAATATGACTTGTTTGCCTGTCGCATGGGCGAAATCGATTATTTTCGATACAAATATCATAAAATGCTTGTCGTATCTATTTTCTAGCACGCACTTATCTAACTTAACCCATTCAACTAACTGCAATACAGCAACAGATAACATAGATTTAGGATTGCATAAATCATCTAGAGCTGTGCGAATTCCCAACCCATTAAACACCTCAATCATCGACAAGCTCATTAAAGCGTCGCTCATTTCAGAGTTTTCGATCAATTCAACAACAACCTTATCGCGCCCAGCCGACAAAATAAGATCAACAAAAGGATTCTCTGCTGCGGTTTGTCCGCACGCATAAAACGCATCCTGATCCAAATTAACAAAGATTTTTTCTGAACAAACAAGCCTTTCTAGCTGGATTTTTTTCTGAGCAAGCTCCACTTGAAATAACAGCAGCGGATTATCATGTAATGCCGCGTAAACATGATCAGGTCGTATATAAGCACCATCCATCGCCCTAAACCGAGAAAGCGCCTCATAGGCAAACAAATCCCCAGTTTTCAACTCTATAATTGGCTGATACTCCACGCCAAAACGCTTAGACTCAACCAACTCCAACAAAACCTGTGGCGACAACCCATCCATTCAGCAAATCCTAAGAGAGTAAATAAAAACAATACACATTATCAAGGAGAAATAATTATAAAAAAAAACCCCGCCAAATAGCGAGGTTTTTCTTTTTTATCAATGGGTTAGAGGGAGATCACATCATCCCGCCCATGCCACCCATTCCGCCCATGCCACCCATATCAGGCATGCCAGCGTCGTCTTTCGGCAAATCAGCAATCATAGCTTCGGTTGTGATCATTAGACCAGCAACAGAGGCCGCTGCTTGAAGCGCAGAACGCGTTACTTTTGCTGGATCTAGGATACCCATTTCCAACATATCACCGTATTCACCAGTGGCTGCGTTGTAACCGTAGTTACCTTCACCTTGCTTCACTTTATCCACAACCACAGAAGCTTCATCGCCTGCGTTTGTTACGATTTGACGCATTGGCGCTTCCATCGCACGTAGTGCCAAAGCAATACCAACGTTTTGGTCTTCATTGTCACCAACAAGGCCAATCACTTTCGTCAACGCGCGAACCAAGGCAACACCACCACCCGCAACAACACCTTCCTCTACGGCGGCGCGTGTCGCGTGAAGCGCGTCATCTACACGTGCTTTCTTCTCTTTCATTGCCACTTCAGTTGCCGCACCAATTTTGATAACTGCAACACCACCAGCTAATTTAGCAACACGCTCTTGAAGCTTCTCTTTATCATAGTCAGAAGAAGAGTTCGCGATTTCTGCACGAATCTGATCAACACGACTGGTGATATTTGCAGCATTACCCGCACCATCAACAATCGTTGTACTTTCTTTGGTCAAAGTAACACGTTTAGCCGTACCAAGTTGTTCTAAAGTCGCAGTGTCAAGACTCAGACCGACTTCTTCAGAAATCACTGTCGCACCAGAAAGAACCGCAATGTCTTCAAGCATGGCTTTACGACGATCACCAAAACCAGGCGCTTTAGCCGCTGCAACTTTGACAATTCCGCGCATACTGTTCACAACCAAGGTTGCCAACGCTTCACCTTCAACGTCTTCTGCAATAATTAGCAAAGGACGAGACGCTTTAGCAACGCCTTCTAATACTGGAAGCAATTCACGGATATTAGTGATTTTCTTATCAACCAATAGAATGAATGGGTTTTCAAGCTCCGCACTCATGGTCTCTTGGTTATTGATAAAGTAAGGAGATAGGTAGCCGCGATCAAATTGCATACCTTCAACAACAGCCAGCTCATCATCAAAACCTGAGCCTTCTTCAACTGTAATAACACCTTCTTTACCAACGCGCTCCATGGCTTCTGCAATGATTTTACCAACAGAAGAATCAGAGTTAGCAGAAATCGTACCTACTTGTTCAATGGCACGAGTATCAGTACATGGCGTAGACAACGTAGCAAGCTCTTTAACAACCGCTGCTGCCGCCTTATCAATACCACGCTTAAGGTCCATTGGGTTACGGCCTGCTGCAACAGACTTCAAGCCTTCTGTTACAAGCGCTTGCGCCAATACCGTTGCCGTAGTCGTACCATCACCAGCCACATCATTGGCCTGAGATGCCACTTCTTTAACCATTTGTGCGCCCATGTTTTCGAACTTGTTTTCAAGTTCAATTTCTTTGGCGACAGTAACACCATCTTTAGTGACCAGCGGAGAACCAAAAGATTTCTCAATAACAACGTTACGGCCTTTTGGCCCTAAGGTTACTTTTACTGCATCCGCTAGAATATTTACACCTTTCAGCATTTGCTGACGAGCGCTATCACCAAATTTAACTTCTTTAGCTGCCATTTTTATTACCCTTAACTGTTTTAAGTGTTACAAATCGAATATGAACTACAAAACGAATTAGGCTTCAACAACGCCGTAGATTTCGTCTTCCTTCATGATAAGTAGCTCTTCACCATTGATTTTCACTGTTTGACCAGAGTATTGACCAAACAACACAGTGTCACCAACGCTAACAGCCAATGCTCGCACATCACCGTTAGATTGAATACGACCAGTGCCAACAGCCAAAACCTCGCCTTGTGTAGGCTTTTCTGTAGCAGATCCAGGCAATACGATACCAGACGCTGTTGTTGTCTCTTCTTCTTTACGGCGAACAACGACACGATCGTGCAAAGGACGAATATTCATTTATCATCTTCTCCAATTAAAACAATACCAGGACTCCCCTGGCTGGATAACCCTACCGCATACATAGTAGGAATCTTTAACAAGTGTCTATATACGGCTAGACAAACCGATTTCAACCCTATTAATAAATTATTTTTTATCTATTAACTCATTGTCATCTTTAGGTTCTTTTGAGTACTCACCATCAATCGTTTCACCTCGATGCTGAGCACTAGCATTACCGTATGGCGCCCATTTAGACCCCTTTTTCACCATGGATGCAACGAAATTCACCAACAAGCCAGCCGCGAACAACTTGCGCAATGGCGGTATTAACAACAAGCCACCGATAATATCGGTTACAAAACCTGGCATTAGCAAGCATAAGCCTGCAAAAATCAGCATAATACCTTCTGCCACTTCAGAGGCAGGAAGTTCACCACGACGCATTTTCTCTTGGGCTTTCAGTGACGTTTCTAAACCTTGCTTACGAATTAACGTCACACCTACAATAGCGGTTAAAAAAACCAAACCTACCGTTGCCAGCGCGCCAATTTGACTACCAACTTTTATCATTACTGATAGCTCAATGACGGGAATGAGTATGAAAAGCAAAAGTGCAAATCTCATATTTACCTTCTTTGTTATAAAGTGTAGCTATTTATTTAAGGGCTAAATGTGACAAATCAAGCAATGACACACTTTAAATCCCAAGTGTTTCTCATTTTAAACGAGCTACCATCCGGTGAATGCATTGGCTATGGGGAGCTGGCAAAGCAAGCCGGCTTCCCAGGCTATGCTCGACAAGTTGGGCATCTCATGAAAAACCTTCCCAAAGACAGCAAATTACCTTGGCATAGAGTGGTTAACTCACAACGCAAAATCAGCTTTGCTGAAAATACAGACGCTTACTGGCAGCAGAGACACAAGTTGGAAAGTGAGGGCTGGATCATTGTGGGAAATAAATTAACCCTCAATGAATTTGATCAAAAAGAAGAGCGTTGACAGTAAAAATGCAACGCTCTGTATTAGATCAATCTCTAAAATTCGTAAATTGAACAGGCTGCGCTAAGTCAGCATTGCGCAACAATGCCATGACTTCCTGAAGATCGTCACGCTTTTTACCCGTAACACGGAGCTGATCCCCTTGTATCTGCGCTTGCACCTTCGCCTTACTGTCTTTGATCATTTTAACAATTCTTTTCGCCTCATCAGACTCGAGACCTTCTTTCATTTTGATCGCCTGAGACGCGCGCATATTTCCCTTTACAACGTCTTCTTTTTCTAAACTCTTTAAATCAATTCCACGCCCAACCAGTTTTTGATTTAGAATATCAGACATCTGGCGAAGTTGAGGCTCTGCTTCTGCTTCCATCACAACACTGGTTTTGTCTTTAATTTCGTAGTGCGCTTTCACGCCTTTAAAGTCATAACGAGTGGTAATTTCTCTGTTAGCCTGATCGACTGCGTTGCTGACCTCGTGCCAGTTCAGCTCAGATACTACGTCAAATGATGGCATTTTCTGCTCCTTTGCATTTTCAATAATGTATTTTGGGGCGATAATAACAGGGATTGAAATAAAACACCTAATGGAAACCTATTATGAAGAACACGCCTTGGTTGGTTATCGGCGCTGGTGCTATCGGTCTTTTTTGGGCTTGCAAGCTAGAAAAACTCGGTAATAAAGTCCATCTAGTATATCGATCTGAAAGTCCCGGTAAAAAAATTACCTTGGAATCGCTCACCGATGAAGACGGTCAACAGCAAGTCAGTGTCTCAAAGCATAAAATCAAAAGCCTCACAGCTCATGAGCTCACAGATCAATACGACAAAGTCCTCATCTGCACAAAATCTTTTGACCTAAAGAACGCGTTCTCTCAAGTCTCCGCATACATTACACCCGACGCAGACATAGCCTGCTTATGCAATGGCATAGGCGCTCAAGAAGAGTTGCAACACATTCTACTAGACACTCAGACGCTCTGGGCAGGCATAACCAGTGAAGGCGTTTTAAAAGTAGAAGCCGATCACATCAAACATACCGGCTTAGGTGACACGTATTTTGGTGAATGGCAACCCTCAAACCCTGCAAAGACCTTCCCAATTGAAGACCTGACAGTAACAAACATTCGCCAACGAATGATAGAAAAACTAGCAGTCAACGCAGTGATCAATCCGATTACCGCGATATTTAACATACACAATGGTGACCTTTTAAATGATGAGTTCAAGCCATTAATGAGCGCCACCCTATCCGAACTGGCCAGCGTTTTTGCTCATCCTAAATTCAGCTACGCTCAAGAAAGCCAACATTTAACCTCGGACAATTTGAAAAACAGAGTCAATACAATTGCCCAACTGACCCGCCTAAATCGCTCATCAATGCATGAAGATGTCAGGCTACAACGACAAACCGAAAACAGCTTTATCTCTGGCTTTCTTCTTGATAACAGCCCAATTGATCTTCCGGTACAACGCTTGCTGTTTGAAGGCGTTGCCTTTGCAGAACAGCGTGAAGAGGTGAAAAAAAAGCTGCTGAGCATTGCTTAGCAGCTTTTCGTTATAAAACGTGCGTTAAATCTTAGTGATTTTCTCTTTGGTTAAGAGAATTTTTTTCTCTTTATAAAGAGCACCAAGCGCTTTTTTATACGTCGCTTTACTGACTTTAAAAACCGCATAAATGGCTTCTGGAGAGGCCTTATCTGTCAAAGGCGACTCTCCACCCTGCGCGTCCAAATAATCCAAAATATCATCCAAAATATTGCGTACTTTCTTGTAGCCAACTTCCTGTAAACTCAAGTCGATTTTACCATCTTCACGCAATTGCTTAATAAAACCAGTGGTTTTTTCACCTTTTCGCAGCTGTCTAAACGCATCTTCAAAAAACAGCACGCCCCAAAAGCGATTATCAATAACACACTTAAAACCGATATTTGTTTTGTCGCCAATGATAATAGACACTTTATCGCCCACTCGATAAGGCGCCGCCTCACGGTTGAGTAAAGCATCTACTTTTGTTGTTGCCACAATTCGGTTAGTGATATTGTCCAAATAAATAAAGAGCAGATGCGTCTCGCCTTCTTCAACCCGAGTTTTCTGTTGGCTAAAAGGCACCAGCAAGTCTTTTGGTAGCCCCCAGTCAAAAAATGCGCCGACTTGGTTGACCGCTATCGCGGTCAACGCCGCAAATTCCCCTACCTGTGCTTTAGGAAAATCCGTCGTCGCAATTAACTTGTCATCGGAATCTAGATAGACGAACACGTCCACGTCGTCATCAATCGTCGCACCTTTTGGCACATAACGTTTAGGCAGTAAAATTTCACCTAATTGATCGGCGTCTAAATACACCCCAAAATCTTTCTCTTTCACTATTCTTAATGTATTTAAACGCCCAATTTGTGTGGCCATGAGTTCTCCGGCAAGCAATTTTTTTCGCACTATACGCACTTCATTCATAAGCGCAATACAGATCATTTTAAATCTCGAATCAGTCGTTATCTACTTTCATACAAGTTGTAAATATATCGTCTAACTTAGACTTCCCAATCTCGTCCATTTTTTCAATATTGTGATTTGGTATTTCAGAAGTGTCGCCAAAAAACTCAATCGCTTTATCAACACTGGCCTCCCTCAACAAGTGCAACATAGGGTAAGGTGAACGGTTGGTATAATTCGAGACATCATCCGGTTCAGCACCAGAAAAACAATAATCAGGATGAAACGTCGCTAATTGATAAACGCCTTCACAACCTTGATCAAACATGAGATTTTCTGCCGTTTCCACAAAGTCCAAATAACGATGAAAGTCTTTAAAAAGAGTCGGAAAAATCAACAGCGTCGTCTCTGTCTCTGGGTGCTCGTCTAACCACTGCACCTCAGCCATCAACTCCTCTAAAGCCACATCCATCTTCTTTGAACGCAACACCATGCAACGAACACTTTGCCTTTCCACTTCGCGCTTTGCAAAGGGGCAAACATTTAACGCCACAATAAAGTCTTTTACCCACTTCATTGTTTGAGCAGTGACCAACTCATCAGATAACAACATAACCAGTCTTCTTATCAATATTTGTTTGTATTTTAGAACAAACCACACAAAGGGTCTAACTTATCCAACAGACCTTTTGAGGTTTCGATTTCGAAACCTCAAAAAACAAGGTATCATGGCAAACAATACAGTCCATTATAGTGGCTATAGGCCCATATTTAGTATGATAACCATAATCAATTTATGAAATTCATAGGTGGTCTTGCCATTTATCCCGCTACAGAGAGTTTACATGTCATTTGCTGAATTAGATTTGGATCCCACCATCGAACAAGCCATTAGTGATCTCGGCTTCGAAACCCCAACAGAAATACAAGAGCAAGCCATTCCAATCGCCCTAGATGGCTCTGACCTTCTTGCCACTGCACCAACAGGCACAGGCAAAACCATCGCCTTCTGCGCACCAGCTATTCAGCATATTCTTGACCGTGATGAACAATCCACCACAGCACCAAAGGTACTGATATTGGCCCCAAGCCGAGAGCTTGCACGTCAAATTTTTAATGTGGTTGAACAACTAACCAAGCACACACGCATCCAGTCACACCTGATTATTGGTGGCACACCCTACGGCATGCAACAACAACAATTAAGCGAACCATGCGACATCCTTGTGGCCACACCAGGTCGATTGGTCGAGTTGGATGAAAAACGCTGGCTCGATCTCACCGATGTGACTTACTTTGTTATCGACGAAGCTGACCGCATGCTAGACATGGGGTTTGTTAGCGCTATCAATCATATTGCCAAAGAATTACCACAAGAACACCAAACGCTGATGTTTTCCGCCACATTAGAAGGCGAAAAAATGGGGCGTTTTGCCAGCGCATTGCTAAACAGCGAAACACAACAAATTCGCCTAGGTGAGTCATCTCGCACTGTTCCTAGCCAAATTCGTCAAATCGCTTATCGTGTAGACAGTGAAGAACACAAAGAGGCTGTATTAAAACACCTACTCACTCAGGAGCGAGTTCAACAAGCCGTATTGTTTGTTTCGAACCGTGAGCATGTCGATGTTTGGGTACAGCGTGTTCGTAATATGGGCTTAATGTGTGACGGCCTGCACGGCGAAATGAAACAAGGCGACCGCAGCGAACATATGAAACAAATGAAACGCGGACGCTTACAAGTATTAGTCGCAACCGACGTTGCCTCACGCGGTATCGACCTGCCGGAAATAAATACCGTGATTAACCTTCGTTTACCACGTAAGGCGGACTCTTACATTCATCGAGCTGGGCGCGCGTCAAGAGAAGGCGCACCGGGCGATTGCATTTCGTTAATCGACATTAACGATCTGCCTATGATCGAAAAAATTCAACGCTTTATGCAAGCCAACATCAAGTTTGGTCGCATTGAAGGCCTAGAACCGAAGACCAAAGCACGCTCACCAAGCAGCAAGAAGAAAAAGAAAAAACCAGCACCAAGTAAAAAATAAGGCTGGTTAAGCACTATAGAAACAAAAAAAGGCACCGTTGGCGCCTTTTTTTATGGGTAATGTAGCGTTCAATATTTCACTACCTACTCGGGATCAAACTTCAATGTATGCAATTTTCGCTTAGCTTTGGTTTCCAGATAAGATCGATTGTGTTGATTAACATGCACTTTCGTCGGCACAAGTTCAACAACGTCAATGCCATGCTCTATTAGTTGCTGCGCTTTATCCGGGTTATTCGTTAATAAACGTACTTTTGCGACACCAAGTGCTTGCAGCATTTCTGCCGCAATACCAAAATCGCGCCCATCATCAGGCAAATGCAACATTTCATTGGCTTGATACGTATCATAACCTTGATCTTGCAAAGCATAGGCTTCAAGTTTTGCGTACAAACCAATACCACGGCCCTCTTGACGCAAATAAAGAATATAGCCACCTTCCTCATTAATGCGGTCAATCGCTTCGTCTAACTGCTCACCGCAATCACAACGGCCGGACCCGAAAACATCGCCCGTCAGACACTCGGAATGAAGACGTACTAATGGCACACTGGCGTTGGTTTGCTTTTGCTTTCCTTCAAAAAATATCCCTATATGCTCCTTGCCTGAATCATCTCCATCAAAAGAAATGAATTCGGCCATCACGTCGCCCGCCCTGACGGGGATAATTACTCGACGCTTGATTGTCAAATTACTCATAATGTTTCTCTACTAGGGACTTATTTTTTACTTTCACAAGTATATCGCCCATTTATTTGGTCAAAAGCTGAAATATCAATGCTAAATAAGGAAATAGCACCTTAAATCAAATGGTCCAAAGGCAAAGATGTGCTCTCTTTTACACTACGCAGTAAAAAACTCGACTGCACACCAGTGACACCAGGAATACGGGTAAGCTTACCCAACAAAAAATCGTGGTACTTCTCCATGTCTTCTACCACGACTTCTAATAAATAATCGCAGTTTTGCCCTGTCACCAGATTACAGTTTCTTACCTCGGGAAAACTGTCTACCTGTTCTTCAAACACATTAAAACGATCCGGTGTATGTCGATCCATACTGATCTGAATAAACGCGGTGAGTTTTAAACCTAAGCTTAATCGTTTTAACAACGTCACCTTTCGATCTATGATACCACTTTCTTCTAATGCCTTTACACGCCGCAGACAAGGTGAAGCAGATAACCCTACGCGATCTGCCAACTCTTGGTTGGTTAAGCTAGAATCTTGCTGTAACTCTCGCAAAATACTCAAATCAATTTTATCGAACCCCATCAATCACCCCAAAAGCTCTAAAATACAAACGTATTGCGCAATATAATGCCATTATATTTGTTTTTTCTATAAAAAACGCAATCTTTTACTCAATAAAATTCGTTATGATAGAAACCAGAGAAAGTCACTTAACCAAGTGAATGCAATAACCACTAGAGCTTACCAGCTCCAATACAGAAAGAAGGGAAAGATCATGACATCTTTTGACCATACAGCTTTTGACCATAGAAAATACACGCCATTCAAGCCTGTTGCTATTGAAAACCGCACCTGGCCTGACAAAACAATCACTAAAGCGCCGATTTGGTCTAGTGTAGACTTACGCGATGGCAACCAAGCATTGGTTGAACCTATGACGGTGGAACAAAAGAAACAATTTTTTGCCCTTCTAGTGGACGTGGGATTTAAAGAAATCGAAGTGGGTTTCCCTGCCGCTTCTCAATTGGATTTTGACTTTGTTCGCTGGTTGATTGAAGAAGACCAAGTACCAGATGACGTGTATATCCAAGTATTGACTCAAGCGCGCCCTGAATTGATTGCTCGCACTTATGAGTCACTAAAAGGGGCCAAAAAAGCCATCGTGCACGTCTACAACTCAACCTCAACGACGCAACGTGAACAAGTATTCCGTATGGACATGGATGGCATCAAGCAAATCGCTGTCAACGGCGCAAAATGCGTAAAAGAACATGCAGAGAAACACCCAGAAACAGAATGGGTGTTCCAGTATTCTCCTGAAAGTTTTACGGGCACAGAAATCGATTACGCGATTGAAGTGGTCGATGCGGTTGCCGACGTGTGGCAACCTACACCAGACAATAAAATCATCATTAATTTGCCCGCTACCGTTGAAGTATCAACACCAAACCGTTATGCGGATCAAATTGAATATTTTTGTCGCCACGTGAAAAATCGCGACTGTATGTTTATTAGCTTGCATACACACAATGACCGCGGCTGTGGCGTCGCGGCAGCAGAATTAGGCATTATGGCTGGCGCAGACCGTATTGAAGGCACCTTGCTTGGCAACGGTGAGCGCACAGGCAACATGGACGTCGTCACTATGGCGATGAACATGTACAGCCAAGGAATTGATCCAGAGTTGGCGTTAGGCGATATGGACCGCATCATAAGTGTGGTTCAAGCCTGCACCTTGCTACAAGTTCACCCACGTCATCCATACGCAGGCGAATTGGTGTTTACCGCTTTCTCTGGCTCTCATCAAGACGCCATTAAGAAGTGTTTGGCAAACCAAACCGATGACAAACCTTGGGATGTGGCGTATTTGCCCATTGACCCTCGTGATGTGGGCCGTAGCTACCAAGAAGTTATTCGCGTCAACAGCCAATCAGGCAAAGGCGGTGTGGCTTATACTCTTGAGCAAGAATACGGCTTGGCTTTGCCGCGCTGGTTGCAAGTTGAATTCAGCCCTGTAGTCCAACGCTTTGCTGAAAAAGATGGTGGGGTTGTCGATGCAGAGTCCATGAAAAACTTGTTTGAGACAAGCTTTATGACAGGCAACGCACCTTATAAATTGGGCAAATACGATCTTACTAAGGACGATGTGGACACAGTCAACGCTGAATTGATTAGCACTAGCACAAAAGTGAAAATCACGGGGAATGGCAATGGTGCGTTGTCTGCTTTTAGTGAAGCATTAGGCAAGCACTTCAACATGCGAGTGGACATTATTCAATATCAAGAGCACGCATTGACCGTTGGTAGTGACTCGCAAGCCATTGCCTATGTTCAAGCCAACATTGAAGGTGATCGTTTCAACGGTGTCGCCATTGATAACGACATTGTTTCGGCCTCCATTCAGGCACTATTGGCCACAGTGAACCAAAAAGTTGCTCAAAACCAAAACGTTGCTGTCGCTTAATATCGCACAACGGTTTAACAGTTAACTAAAAAAAACCGAAAATCCTTGAGATTTTCGGTTTTTTTATCACTCGCTCTATTCAGCAAAAAAGATTAAGGCAATAATTTATCCACCAAAACACAATCCCCAGTCTCGTTTCTATTCGCCTTCACTCTGTCTAGAATTTTTTGTGCAACGTCTTTTTGGCGTTGACTGACGTACTTAGAGTCCACGGTTTTCTGCACATTACTCAAATACGCGTCTAGCTTAGGCGTACAATAATCGTCAAATGCCAAAGCATTACTAGACGTGGCAATAGTAACGGCACTAACAAAAGCGACAGAGAACAAGGTTTTTGGTGACATAATATTTCCTAATAAAGATGTGCATTTAGCAAAAATTAGACCACAGGCCGTCCGATAATTAAACAGAAAGCAGCATTTGTGCTGTGCTTTTGCATATTTAGACAATCCAACAAGTAGGCAGATTTTTCACCACCTACTTATTTGAGAAACAACATTGCCCTCTATAGGGTAATGACTGTATCACAAGTTTTGCGGACCAAATCAGGATCGTGACTCACCATAAGGACAGCGCACCCTGTTTCCCGCGCCAACTCTACCAGCAAATTTGTGACATCCTTAGCCGTGATTGGATCTAAGCGCGACGTCGGTTCATCCGCAAATAAAAACACAGGATCCAAAAGCAAAGCTCGCAAAATGGCAAAGCGCTGCAACTCGCCTCCAGAAACATCAAGACAGGTACGCTGCAAAATGCTTTCCGGCAGATTCAAGCGAGTCATCAAAGGCACAATTCGTTCTTGTGCTATGTTATGCAAATCTACCAGATCCTTTAATAAGGTGCCTAATGACACACTTGATGTAAACGCGGACGGAGGATCTTGATATAACTTTAACCATTGATAGGGCTTCGCCGTATGATTTGATCGAGTCACTAATCCTGCCGACACGGGCAAAAGTCCTAGCAACGCATCCCCTAGAGATGACTTACCACAACCACTGTCACCCACGACACCAACCACTTCGCCTTTGTTAATTGAAAAAGACACGTTCTCAAACAAAGTTCGCCCGCCTCGCTCAATAGCAAGATTCTCTGCCACCAGCACCGTTTCTGTCGTTTTATTCGCCAAAGCGACGCTAACATCTGGCCACGACTTTGGCTCCGCTGCAATCAATTCCCGAGTGTAATGATTCTGTGGATTAGTCAGCACATCTAGGGCATCGCCCTGCTCTACTAATCGCCCTTGTTTCATCACTAACAGCGAACCACCTAGCTGACGAGCAATCGCCACATCGTGGGTAATAGTCAACAAACTGCCCTCTATCGAACGCGATTGCAGTAAGCGCACGATACCGTCGCGACGAGAAACGTCCAAACCTTTGGTTGGTTCATCCGCCAAAATCACATGAGCACCGCCCGCCGTCGCGGCCGAGATAGCCAAACGCTGAGCCATCCCACCTGACAATTGGCCTGGCCGTTTGTGCGCGCTATCAGCCAAACCAACATCAAGAAGATCTTGCTGTGCAGAAGCTTGCGCGTCATTCTGACTCTTGCCTTGCACATGCTGATATACCTCAGCCACCTGATTGATACCCTTCATCAACGGATCCAAAGCATGCCAAGGCTCTTGGGGTAACATCACCAAATCCCGCCCCCACAAGGCCTGCCGTTGTTCGAGAGTCAAGGCTTTACCAAATACCTCAATGTCACCTTGAAAAGATAAAGTGTCAGGTAATAACCCCATAATAGCTTGGGCTAGCAGGCTTTTACCCGACCCAGTCTGCCCAAGAATTGTCAAAGGTTGGCCTTGTTTTAGCTCCAATGAAATCGGCTCCAGCAAACAAGTATCACCAACAAACACCGCCACATTGGTTAATTTAAGCAATACACTCATACTCGTTTCCCTGCCAACAAATGAAATCCAAACACCATTAAGGCAATGACAACCAAAGGTTGAGCCAATAACCAAGGGGCATCACTATAAAATGGAAACAGTTCCACTGTCATCAAGCCTAACTCAGCGAGCGGAGGTTGAATGCCCACATACACAAAGCCCAACGACGCCATGGTTAAAATTGCATTGGCGCCACCAAACGCCGCCAAAGTAAAAACAGAAGGCACAATGGCCGGCCAAATGTGGCGTTTAAACTGATACCAATGACCAAAACCCATCATCTGAGAAGACTGCCTGGCTGGACTATGAATGACATTCTGCGTGATAGCGCGAACCACACGAAAATACTCCACCCATTGCACCAGTGAAATCGCCAAATACAAGATCCAAAACGACCCAGGCACAATAGCGGCGAATAAAAGTACGACGACCAGTCCAGGTAATGCCAGTAAAATATTCACCATAACCCCTAAGATATGATCGACCTTTTTACCACCCCACACAGCCCAAACACCCAACGCCGTTCCTAGCAAGGAAGACGTCACCACACACAACACACCCAAGGCAAACGACAAACCCACCGCGTGCGCCATACGCGTCAACATACTGCGCCCAAAGTGATCCGTGCCAAGCCAATGAACCGCCGAAGGAGAATCTAACACGGCATTCAAATCCTGCTGAGAAATACTAAAGGGGGAAAACATCATTCCCAGCACGGCAAAAATCAGCAAACTTAACAACACACCCAAACCAACCCACTGAGATCCTGTCATTGTGAATTTCATGCTTCTCTCACTCCTCTTGGATCGATCCATAAACACAGCATGTCCACCAAGGTATTCAAAGCAACAAACAAGACTCCCATCACCAGCGCCGCCCCCTGAATAACAGGAATATCACGGGCAAAAATCGCGTGAGCCAAACCATGACCAATACCCGGCCAAGAAAACAAAGACTCAATCATCACAATCCCTTCAATCATACTCACCAACTGAATACCGAAAAACGCCACCACCGGCACAGCAATATTGCGCACCCCGTGCCGTCTAAAAGTCTGCCATGCGGATAAGCCCTTCACCTTGGAAAATTGGTAAAAAGCCGCTTGGAAGGTATGTTTGGCCGAGTCTCTGACCACTCTGTTCGAGACAGCCGCCAAACTCAGCGCCAGTGTCAATGCAGGCAAAACCAAATGCGCAGGGGTACCAAAACCAGCCACGGGAAACCAATTCCAATGCAAAGCAAACAACAAGATAAACAACACTCCCAATACAAACACTGGCATTGCTCTTATCATGCTCGATAAGCCCATGAAAATAGAATCCAATGGATTACCTCGCCATGCACAAAATAACCCCACTGGCACGGCGATCAATATCGACACCAACAAACCAGCCAAAGCCAACAGCAAAGAGTGCCCTAACATATGCTGAATCGCATCTATGACCGGTAAACCACTCACCAAAGAATGACCTAAATTAAACTGCAATAAGTCTAATAACCAGTGCCAATACGCCGCAAAAGCACCTTGGTCTAAATTCAACTCCTGACGAACTAAAGCCGCGGCTTCTGAGTTCACATTGTCTTGACCATAACGACTCGCGGCGATGCGATAGGCCATGTCACCAGGTAGAGAGCGCATTAGAATGAAGGTTAAGGTGCCGACACCCCAAACCACCGTCACTAACTGCAACACTCTTTTTAACAGCATTGCCTTCATGGTTTAACAAACTCCATTTCGTTCAAGAAAAAGCTGCGCTCAAAAGGATCGAATCGAAACCCCTTCACTCGCTTATTCACGGAAGTTTGCTGCACATAAAACGTCACTGGAATCATCGGACGTTCGTTATAAATTAACTGCGCACTACGCTGGGCTATTTCCCGGTATTGTTTAGGATCTGAGGTGTGCTCAAGAGACAGTAGAAGCTGACTCAATTCCGCATTATTCCAATTCATAGCCCCCCAATCTCCGCCACCATTAGAACCAAAATCCGATAACATGACCCCTAATGGATCGGCAATAAAACCGTAGTTGCGAGCAATCAAGGCCACTTCTAATGAGCCATCTTGATGCCCCATTGGAATGGCACTGGAATTGGTCACCTCAACCTTTGTTGTAATACCAATAGCTTGCCATTGAGCTTGGATGGCTGTAGCGACTGTTGTTAGCTCTGGTCGATCGGCGTAGGTTATCAGTGTCAGTTCAAACCGTTTTCCATCACGCTCAAGTTGGCCTTTGGCATTCTTCTTCCAACCTAACGATGCCAACAAATCTTCTGCACTCACTTCTTGCGCACCACGACGCACAGACATACCATCAAGATGCCAATTAGACAGTGAAGCAGGCATCAACTGTTCGGCCTCAGCATTGGGCGTACGCAAAATACCATTCGCAATGCCTTGGCGATTAATAGCGAGGCTCAACGCTTGGCGAGCACTCACCTCTTTTAAGAAAGGATGACCACTGTTCACTTTTAAAACGATAGTACGCGGAATCGCATTGGAATATAAATCCAAACTAGGCAAACGTTTTAAGGAAGGCAGACTGGCAGGATCTAAACCAAACACAATATCCACTTGACCACTGCGCGCTTGTAATACGCGGCTTTCCGTACGATGCCCCGTTAAATAACTGGCGTAGGGGATACTGGCTTTTTTCCCCCAATAACCATCAAATTTTTCTACGACTAATTTATGTGGCGGTGCGAACTGATAGAGCTGATAAGGCCCTGTCGCAGACAAAGCGAGCACTTCGCCGTCTTTTCCATAAGCGGCCGGAGACAAAATACCATTGGCATAATTTGCCAACACGGCCCCTAGCAAGGTGTAAGGTCGAGACAAGTGAATCACGACCATATTTCTATCTAATGCTTGAATACTTTCAATGGGAGCGTTACGTAATGCACCATGTTTGGCTTGCGCAAGAGAAAGACTGTTGACTACGGAATCCGCATCCATTGAGGCACCATCATGAAAACGCACCCCCTCACGCAAATGAAAAGACCAGCTTTTTGCATCCTCACTGACTTCCCAACGTTCAGCCAAGGCTGGCATTAATAAGCCACTATCATCCACATCAAGCAATGTTTCCAAAACTTGCATCCGACTGTATACAAAGCCATTTTTAGAAGGATCTAAACTGGTAAATTCAAACGCAGCACTGATTGACAAGGTATTCGACTGAGTTGGTTGAGCAAAAGCCGCCGTACCGGATAAAGCACCGATAACCAACACGCCAGAGATTATTCGCTTCAAAGAAGGCATTACTATCATATCCATATTATCCACAAAGAAATAAAAAGTTATGATATAACATATTAAAGGAGTCTGACAATCATTTGAGAATAACATCTATTAAAAATAGTGTTCATCTAACTGATTGGTATAAATAGTTTTTCTTAGCAACAAATTTGAAAGCAAAAAAAGCCAGTTCAACATCAATTGAACTGGCTTTCTGTTTTGGCAAACAATTTTTCACCTACTCTTTATTGGAGCAAGCTACCGCATAGATTATTTAAATACGCGCTTTCTCACGCCTTCTAATCGTTGCAAAATAGCGTCTAGACGCTCCGGTTTCACCATGAATTCTTGGAAACCTTTCATGCCTTCTTGCGCCATACTTGGATCGGTATCACGGTCATAAAACTGAGCCGTACCAGACGCATTATTGAGCATTTCAACGCCTTTATTTAAGAAGAAGTCATCCGGTGCTTTGGCTTTAGCGTGAGGAGGAATTTGCAATAGTGCATCATTCACTAGAGTTTGATTATCGGCACGTGCCATAAACGTTAAGAATTTACGAGCGTCTTCTTTGTTGGCCGCTTTCGCTGGAATATGAATTGTATCCATTGGTGCATCTTCCGCCATACCAACAGCCGGGTCTATCTGTGGAAACTGGAAGAAACCCATCTTGCCATCAAGCTCTTTCGGAAAATTGGGCACAATAAAATTGCCAATGAGATACATAGCGGCTTTGCCGTTGTACATAAATGGCTGAGCCTCTTGCCAAGAATAGGAGGCATGGTTCTCTAAGAAGTAGCCCTTATCAATCAATACTTTCCAGTTCTCAAAGGTTTTGCGTACACGAGGATCCGTATAAGGAATCTTGCCATCCATCAGATCAATATGAAAATCCAAGCCATTGGTACGCAAGTTCATATAGTCAAACCAGCCAGCCGCTGTCCATAAATACTTCGTACCGATCGCAATAGGCGCAATATCATTTGCCTTAAGTGTTTCATTAACCGCTAGAAATTCTTCCCATGTTTTTGGTTCGGATAAACCTAGCTTGTCAAAAATATCCTTGCGGTAATAGATACCCCATTGATAATAAGTGTAAGGAATCCCCCACTGTTTATTATTGATGGTCATGGCAGGCGCAGCGGAAGCCATGTTTTTCTTTAATTCTTGTTGATCCCAAATATCGCTCACGTCTTCAAACAGACCGCGGTCAACAAATGCCTTCATACGATTACCAGCATACCAGAACACAATATCTGGGGGGGTCGTTGACAACCAGTTGCGAATAGCCGTTTTATAGCCTTCTTTATCGTACAAATTGTATTTGATGGTAATGTCAGGGTTTTCACTTTCAAATTTTTGAATAATTTCAGCGAACGCTTTTTTAGGTGCTGGGTCGGCTTGGTCGGAGTTAATCACCAAGGTTCCAGCATTGACCATAGAGACAGCACCTAATGCCATTGCCCCTACTAATAACGATTGAAATTTTTTCATTTAAACAAGCCCTCTTTTTCTTTTTATTAATTGGAACTGGGTTTCAGTATTAACCATGTTTGCTCATTTATCAACCACAAAAACCATTAAAAGAAACTCAGTTCCATTTTATTTTAGATTTTTTGCCAAATGGCAATACCAGCGGCGTCTATTGTCTTATGACCAACCACTAACTGCGCATTTTCAGGCGCATAAAACACAGAACTGGCGCCATAGTTAAAGACAAATATCACATTACCACGCTCTCGGACTCGTACGCCTTTGGGTAAATAATCCGTTGCTAAACCGGCCATTTCTGCCAATCTAGCCAAACTGGCTTTTAACACATTATTGTCAACACAAGACCCAAGGTAATAATGACGGCCTTCTCCCATTAATACGGGATTACCGCCGTCATCTTTTAACAAACAGGGCAGTTGCGTGTGTATTTGTTCGTGCCAATGCTTCAACTTCCCTGCCCCCCAACGACCAGAAACTGCTGGCTGAGTATGCTCAGGCAGCGCATCAACCCGCTCAACCGTCAGAGGCAAAAGACTAGCTAATGGACCCGGCGCAAGATTTTCTGGAATTTGGTAAGTTTCTGTTTTGCTGCCGGTTCTCGGCCCAGCCAGCAACACACCTTTGTAAGCATTCAGTCTTTCTTGCAGTTGCGGTGTAATATGCGCCTGTGCTGGAAGTACCAGTAGCTCATACATATCCAAAGATCCATCGCTTGGAATAATATCCACTGATAGACCAAGCTCACGCATGGCTTCATACACGCGATAACACCAGAATAAATATCGATAAGCACGCGATTGCGGTTGAATGTCTAATGACCAGCAAGCGTCATAATCAAACATCAAGGCCACTTTTCCAGCGCTCGGCAAAGACATCAATTCTTCTGCATCCAATCCAAGCGATTGAGCTAATTTTTTCACTTCACTCGCAACCAAAGTCGCTTCTTTTGCGGCTTCGGCCTCTTGTGCATCAGGGCGCAGCAAACCTGCGTGCATTTGCTCTTGACCAAATGGCGCCTGACGCCAGCGAAAATAAGACACTAACTCTGCGCCATGGGAAAACGCTTCCCATGTCCACAAGCGTACAGCACCATTGGCAGGAGTAGGATTATGTGGCGCCCAGTTCACGGGACCTGGCTGCTGCTCCATTATCCATAAGCGGCCTTTACCACAGCCTCGATACAAATCATGATGAAAAGCACCAAAATCGGGATGCCCAACGCGCATGTAATCGTGTTTCTCTTCTGCGGTATAAATCGCTTCTTGATCCAAAAAACCCAGCGGATAAGTGTCCCAACTAGCCACATCCAGATCTTGACCCACTTTGTGATGATCAAACGCCGTAAAGAATCCCATGTAGTTATGTACTAAATCACGGCCTGCAGAATGCGCACGCAAAATGTCCACTTGCAGCTTGTTGAAAGCCACCACTTGATCTGAGCAGCAACGCTGAAAGTCCAAACGATGGGATGGATTGGCTTCGGTCACGGTTAAGTTTGGCAATTCAATTTCATCAAAAGACCGATAATCCATGCTCCAAAACACATTGCCCCAGGCTTTATTCAAGGCGGCAACTGTTCCGTATTTCTCTGCCAACCAAAGACGAAACGCAGCAAGATCGGCGTCGGCATAGCTTAGTATGGTGTTATGGCAGCCATACTCGTTATCGGTTTGCCAAGACGCTACCGCCGGATGCTGACCGAAACGTTCCGCCATCAAAGTGACGATACGACGACATTCTTCACGGTACTCAAGGCTGGCAAAGGTATAATGGCGACGCGAACCAAAGTGACGTACTCGGCCCTGCTCGTCTTTCGCCAACATCGACGGATGACGATCAACCAACCACTTTGGTGGTGTCGCGGTAGGCGTGCCTAAAATGACTTTCAACCCATGAGCATGCAAAATATCCAAGGATTCATCCAACCACTCCCAATGCAGTTCACCGGGAGTTGGTTCGATTGTGCTCCAGCTGAACTCACCAATACGCACGTATTCAATACCGATACGTTGCATGTGTTTAGCGTCTTCAACCCAACGACTTTTTGGCCAATGTTCTGGGTAGTAACATACACCTAACTTCATATTCTATGCTCCTGCAAAAGGTTGACTTGGCTCGCCGACGACATCTAGCCCCATCGCATTTTTCACATCAATCGCAATCACGTGACCAGACAGCGGCTTTTCAGCCAGCTCACCTTCGCTGGTCGCCACGCTGGCGGAGGTAATGAATAAAGTATTGCCATCGGGACCACCAAGCACGCAGCTTGTTGGTTTTGAAAAAGGCAATTCGATGGTCTGAAGCACTTCTCCTTCTGGGTTATAGCGCACTATTCTCGCTCCATTCCAATTGGCGTTCCAAATACAGCCTTCGGAATCGATACATGAACCATCCGCACCAATGCCTTCTTTCACTTCAAAAAACGGCTTTTGGCTGCGAATGTCATAAAATTCTGGGTACGGAAAAACATGCACTTTTCGCGTCATGGAATCACCAAAATAAAAGCGTCCACGAGACTCATCCCATGCCAACGTATTGGAGATACCAACGCCTTCCAGCATCAGAGTTTTTTTGCCTTCCGGTGTAATCTTCCACAATCGACCCGATACTTTCTCCTCTGCATCGTCCATCGTTCCTAGCCATAACACACCGTTTGGATCACATTTCGCATCGTTACTACGATTTCCTGGGACATCCGTATCCAAATCACACAAGTGCTCTAATTCACCTGTCGTTTTATCCAAATAGGCGACAGAATCCGCTAAAGCCACCAATAAACGATCACTTTGCGTGGTAAATACCGCTGACACTTTTTTCGGTAACGTCCAAGACTGAGTTTCATTTGACGCTTGGTGCCAACGCCACACTTGGCAAGCTGGAATATCAACCCAATACAAGGCTTGCTCAGACTGACTCCAAAAAGGCCCTTCGGCTAATTGGTGTCGTTGCGTACTGATTTTCTGCATTATTTTTATTCTCCAATTTGTCTTGTCTACTGAAAAAGCTATTTATTATAAGCTTTCCAAGCGCTCATAAAGGCTTCAGCATTGGCTTGCGTCGTTGTTACCGACTGGCCTTTTTTATACAATGCGGACCCTAGACCGAAGCCACGTGCCCCCACCTTTAAATAATCCGCTACGTTTTCTGGCGTTACACCGCCAACGGGACACAACCAAGTCTCGGCGGGAATCACTGCCCCCAAGGCTTTTACCACATTAATGGTTGGCAAAGCCTCAGCAGGAAACAGTTTCACCGCATCCGCACCCGCATGCAGTGCTGCAAACGCCTCGCTCGCGGTAAAAAAACCTGGCATAGCGTACAAGCCAGCGACTTTTGCCGCTCTAATAAGCTCCACGTCCGTGTGCGGACAGACCATCAGCTTAGCGCCAGTGGCGACCAGTTCGGTTAATTGAGACATAGTCAACACCGTTCCCGCACCAATCAAGGCTTGATCACCAAAGCGTTCTTGCAGTGTACGAATACTGGTAAACGCATCGGGCGAATTAAGCGGCACTTCAATTAAACGAAAACCGGCATTCAGCAAAACTTGAGCGTGCTCAACCACCTCGTCCGGCGTCACACCACGTAATATGGCGACCATGGGGAATGCTTGCATTAATGCATCAAAAGAATGTGTCATGTGATTACGCTCCTATTGCCGGATACACTTCCGACCTAACCTGGCGACTCGCCAAGCGTTTTAAACCACGAATACTGGCTTCGTTGGCAGCTAAGAATTCTGAAGTAAGGTTCAGTGAAGACAACGCCAAAGCATAACGCGCACTAAGCGCTTCGCTGCCGATAATCAGTACTGGGACCGTTGGTCTCTCAAGCGACGATAAAACATCACTTACATCGTGACCGATAACCACCCCAGAAAGATAATCACGAACGTCATCCGCCATCAGCTCTCCACATACAAAACGGCTGCGGGCACTGAACAGATGGTGCAAAATCCCCCCCGCTTGCTGGCTCGCTAACACGCCTTTTTGAAACGCAGCTTCGTTTAGCTGATCGGATTTAGGTAAGCCTTTGACTAAGCTTGATTCATCATTTAAGCGCGCGAATAATTCCCCAGTAATCGACGTTGAAAACTGCGTCACTTCGCCTTGTTTGATTTGCACCCATTTGCAATGGGTTCCCGGCAGACAAAATATCGGTGACTCAGCCGCTCGATCTTGCTCTTCTAACCAATCAAGGGCACCCAATAATTGCGTCTCTTCGCCACGCATAACATCAAGCAACCCTGCAACACCAGTACTTCGTAAACCGGGCACAATCGCTACTTTGTTTGGTAACGATGTCGTCAGCCAAAAAAGATGCTCGGACAAATCGTCTAGGTGAATAGGGCAATGTAAGTAAGGCACCTCTTGCCAACCACCGCGACTGCCCACCATACCCGCCATATAAATAGGCAAATCCGGCGTTAGCCAATCCCCTAATAAATCAGACAAAACATGTTCAAACTCAGTCGCACCGAGCTTTAACATGCCTCGGTCACTGTCACGTTGAGCTTGAATATGGCCATCCTGATTCATCAAAAAGACACGTAAATTGGTGGTTCCCCAATCAACGGCGATAAAGCTTGCTTGGCCACCAGCAGGTTGTGAAACAGGATTAAATTGGGTCATTACAAACGCCCTCCGTCCACCACCAAACTTTGTCCAGAGATCATACGGCTGTCATCGGCGCTCAAGAACAACACCAAATCGGCAACATCTTCTGGCTCAATTTTTTCTTTCAGCGCTTGCTGTGTCATTAACTCAGCTTCCGCTTCTGGCGTTAGCCACAGACGCTTTTGCTTTTCCGTCATCACCCAGCCTGGCAGTACCGTATTAACACGAATTTTCTGCCCACCAAGCTCACGGGCCAAGCCTTTGGTTAAGCCTGAAATACCCGCTTTTGCGGTCACATAGCCTGGATAGCCTGATAAGCCAAGCATCCAAGAGTTCGAACTCATATTAATGATGCTTCCGCCACCGGCTTCAGCCATGGCAGGCGCCACCGCTTGAGCTGCGAAGAAATGGTGTTTTAAATTCACTGACATACATTGATCAAATGCGTCTGAGGTCATGTCTTGGAGAGTATGACGATGATCGTTGGCGGCATTGTTGACCAGAATTCGAATCGCGCCCCAATCAGCCATTCGTTCCGCAATGACGTTTTGAAGCGTGTCTATTTCCGTTAGATCAACCAAATTAAAATGCGTTTTCAAGCCTTGATTGTTAAGCTCTTTTGCAAGGTTATCACCTGCTATTTGATCAATATCGAAAAAGCTGACCAAACAACCTTGCTGAGCCAGCGCTCGCACCAAGGCTTCGCCAATTCCAGACGCGCCCCCGCTCACCAGAGCATGACGCCCCGCCAAACTGGGAAAAACCGTTTTATTTTTATTGTGTGTCATTAATGGGACTCCCTGCTCACTTTTGAGCCACTGTTACCAACAAGGAAGTCTAGATCGGCTCCTTGGTCTGCTTGCATAACATGGTCAATGTATAATTTGGCATAGCCGCGATGATAATCGCTTTCTTCTGGTTGCCATGCGGCTTTACGACGCATCATTTCTTCATCAGAAATATGCAAATGCAAACCACGCCCTTCTACATCAAGGGTGATTTCATCGCCGTTTTGCACCAAAGCCAACGGCCCACCGACAGTCGACTCGGGCGCCACATGCAGCACCACAGTACCAAACGCGGTGCCGCTCATGCGCGCATCACTGATGCGCACCATGTCGTTAATCCCTTGTTCTAACAACTTACTGGGCAAAGCCATGTTGCCCACTTCTGGCATACCCGGATAACCTTTTGGCCCACAGCCTTTCAACACCAGAATCGAATCTTTGTCGACTTCCAGCTCTGGCGTATCGATACGGGCTTTGTAGTCTTCGATGTTTTCAAACACCACAGCTTTGCCTGTATGTTGCAACAACGCCGGTGTCGCTGCGCTCGGTTTAATAATCGCGCCTAGTGGCGACAAGTTACCGCGTAACACCGCAATGCCCGCGTTCGCTCGTAATGGCTTATCAAGAGGACGAATCACCTCTTCGTTGAAACACTCTGCGCCTTCGGTAATCTCACCCAAGGTAGCACCACACACTGTGTTGGCACTCATATCAAATAGATGGCTCAAGCGCTGAATTAACGCAGGAAAACCGCCCGCGTAATGGAAGTCTTCCATCAAGAATCGACCCGACGGCATCAAATCCACTAAGCAAGGAATTTCCGCCCCGATGCGATCCCAATCTTCTAAAGTCAACTCCACACCGACACGACCCGCAATCGCCAACAAATGCACCACCGCATTGGTAGAACCTCCAATGGCGGCATTAGCACGAATGGCGTTTTCAAACGCGGTCTTGGTTAAAATATCCGACGGTTTTAGATCTTCTTTGACCATCTCGACAATGCGAGCGCCTGTCATATGCGCCAACGCCTGACGGCGGGCATCGACTGCTGGCAAAGTGCCGTTTTCTGGTAACGACATGCCTAAAGCTTCAATCAGACAAGACATGGTCGACGCCGTGCCCATGGTCATGCAAGTGCCACGAGAACGAGACATGCCCGATTCCGCGCGCATGAAAGCATCAAGGCTCATTTTGCCACCGCGGACCGCTTCACTGAATTTCCACACATCGGTGCCAGAGCCGATGTCTTTACCGCGATATTTACCATTCAACATAGGGCCCGAAGACACAACGATAGTTGGTAAATCCACTGAGCACGCGCCCATTAATTGCGCTGGCGTGGTTTTGTCACAACCGCCCAGCAAAACAACACCGTCCATGCCGTAAGCGCGCATGGATTCTTCCACGTCCATGCTCATTAAATTACGGAACAGCATGGCCGTCGGCTTCATCTGGGTTTCACCCAGCGACATCACGGGAAACTCTAAGGGCACACCGCCCGCTTCCCACACGCCACGTTTTACGTATTCCGCCAATTCACGAAGGTGCGAATTACACGGCGTCAACTCACTCCATGAATTACAAATACCAATGATGGGGCGACCATCAAAACTGTGATCTGGCAAACCTTGGTTTTTCATCCAACTACGATGAATAAAACCGTCTTTATCTAACTTGCCGTACCATTGTTGGCTGCGTAATGGTTTTTTATCTTTGTTATTGTTGTCGCTCATTCAATGTTTCTCCATCAAAGGTACGGCTTGAATCGCTAGCAATACGAGAGATTCAGGGTCAAAAATAGGCAGCTGCAAGCCAACTTGGCTCAAACTCGCACCGTTTAAAATAAGGTCTTTTTTCCACCACGCAGGCAAGGCTTTCATCAGATGGCCTGGCAGTGGGCTGTGTTCCAGAACCTCTACTCGGTAGAGTTGATCTGGTAATAAATTCGGCAAGCAAACAGGCAAGGTTTGCGCTTGTTTTGGCATGGCGAGTTGACTATAAACAGCCAAGCCTTGCAGGCGATCTTGGCTCAACGCCCACTGGGTTTGTGCTCGGCCATCGGCACTGGGCAAACGCCAATTATTGCCTTGATGCAACACGCTTCGGTACTGCTTGTAATGAGAGAGCCAATTGGCAATCGTTACTTTTTGCTCTTCATTAGCGTCTAGTAAATTCCATTCGATGCCCAAATGCCCCAACATGGCGGTTCCTGCTCGAAAAGTCACGTCATGTACTCGGTTGGTGGTATGGCTTTTGTCTGGGCCAATATGAGAGCCCATTACCTCTGGCGGCAAAAAATAACTAAAACCGCGTTGGATACTTTGACGCTCTAAGGCATCGTTGCAATCTGACGCCCAAAAACGTTTGGTGTAATTTAAAATGCCAAAATCCACTCTCGCACCACCGGACGAACAGCTCTCAATTTCCATATTAGGAAATGCTTGATTGAGCTCGCTCAACAAACGATACAAAGCGTCAACTTGCGCATGAGCCTGTGGCGCAATATCGCCACTTGGTTGGGTATAATCTCGGTTCATATCCCATTTCACATAATCAATCGGATATTCGCTAAACAAGGCAAATAAGCGCTCACGGATATATTGATAAGCGTCTGATTTGGCTAAGTTCAATACCAATTGATTACGTGCCAAAGCAGGTGCGTACTGGGGCAACTGCAGTGCCCAATCCGGATGCGCACGGAATAGATCCGAGTCTGGATTGACCATTTCAGGTTCAAACCACAAACCAAACTCCATGCCTAAGTCGTCTTTCACATAACGAATCAAGGGCATTAAACCCTCTGGGTATTTGCCGACATCAACAAACCAATCACCCAGCGCCGCTTTGTCGTGGTGACGACCACGGAACCAACCATCATCAAGAATATAACGCTCGACACCTACTTCGGCGGCGGCTTTCGCCAGTGCTTTCAGCTTGGTCATATCGTGATCAAAGTAAAAGGCTTCCCAAGTATTGAGATGAACAGGACGAGGCTTAGTTAACTTCAAACGATGACGCGCTTCTTGATGAAACTGTTGGCTCATGGTGTTTAAACCAGATGCACTGTGTGCGGCTAAAAATTCTGGCGTCGTGATCGACTCATTCGTCGCCAGCACGATTTCCCCCGGCAAATACAAAACTTCGGCTTGCAAATAGCGATGACCTTCGGCGGTGTAATCAGCTTTTAATCTGTGATTGCCGCTCCACGCTAGATGCGCACCAACAAGCTCACCCTGTTGCTCACCAAAGCCTTGTTCACCCACAATAACGGCCGGAAAGTTCGCTTGAGAATTGCGACCATTGCGGTTTTCTTGCAACCAAGTGGCGTACCAATCACTGCGCTCTTGCTGAAACTCCTGACACCAGCGGCCATAAAATCCCATTCGTTCAGTACATTTACTGGCAACAGGTAAAGTACAAGCCAAACGTTGCAGCGTGACATCGGCTTGACCGTGGTTGCTCAATGTTAACTGCTGACGCAATACACCAGACGGCAACAAGCCAATATTCAGAGCAACCGACAACTGCGCAACCTTGTCTTCTAAGCAAATCAAAAAGCCATTTTGCTGCTCTTCCACATCCACCAATGTCCAGCAAGCTGCCCACGCTGGCCGATCTGCGGCCATGGCTTCCACTCCTGGCGTTTGCAACCAACCGCGGCCCGCTTCAGGAATCAGCGACATGGGGGTTGGTTTATCCATCATGCCTTGCGGTATGGCAGCCTGCTGTGACAAATAGAGACTATTTAAATCGGTTGCTTTGGGCAAAGCATCACCAAAATACAACAACTCAGGTGCACCCTGTTTTGGACAAGCAATCACTAAGGTTTTGCCCTGTGCGTTTTGCTCTGGTAAATCTTGTCTATAAAGACTGACATTCAAACCATTTTTCATTATTTTTATCCTTTTGTAGCGCCCAAAGTTAAACCTGCAATAAAGTGGCGTTGCATGGCGAAGAACAAAATAACCGGAGGCAAAGCCGCCACAATGGAACCTGCCGCAATCAACTGCCAAGACGCCATCCATTGACCTTTTAGCGCACTGATTCCAGCGGTAATCGGACGCACTTCATCGCTTTGCACCAACACCAATGCCCAAAAGTAATCGTTCCAGATAAAGGTAAAAATCAGTACCGACAGAGCCGCTAGCGCAGGACGAACCAATGGCAATACGATATGCCAGAAAATTTGCCATTCGCTCACCCCTTCCACACGCGCCGCTTCGATCAACTCATCGGGTAAACCCACAATAAAGTTACGCATAAACAAGGTACAAAAACCGGTTTGAAAAGCGATATGGAAAAGAATCAAACCTGATGCCGTGTCATACAAGCCCATGCTGATGGTTAAATCCCGTACGGGAATCATCAGAATTTGAAACGGCACAAAATTACCGGCAATAAACGCCGCAAACAGCGCCACATTACCGCGAAATTTAAACTTGGCTAGGGCATAACCCGCCAGTGTTGACAAGGCAACGGCGCCAAATACCGCAGGTAAAGTAATAAGGATAGAGTTCAACAAGTACCGCACCATCGGGGTTTCTGTGAACACCAAGGCATAGTTTTCAAACAACATCCATTCGGAAGGTATGCCCCAGTAATTGCCGGCATTTATGTCAGCGGTCGATCTTGCTGACGTCAGCATTACAGCAATTAAAGGCAACAACCAAAGCAATAAGGCAATCCAAATCGCCACGCGATAACTTAAATTGAAAGGCAATGATCTTTTTTCTATAGGCGTTGGAAACATTAGGCTTTCTCACTCTTCAGCATACGCCACAAGAAGTAGGCGATATAAATGTCCATAATTAAGAACAACACGGTCGCAATCGCCGCACCGTAACCGGCACGATAATTAAAGATAGATTGTTCATACATGAAGTAAGCAAGGACGCTCGACGTGCCAAATGGGCCGCCGCTGGTCATGGTTGCCACGAGGTCAAAGCTTCGCAGGGCACCGATTACGGTCACGACAACGGCAATAAAGGTAGCAGGTCGCAATTGTGGCAGGATCACATGACGTAACATTTTCCAACCATGCGCCCCATCTAAACGTGCCGCTTCGATTTGATCCGGGTTGAGATTGTTTAAGCCTGTGAGATACAAAATCATGCAATACGCAATCTGTGGCCACAGCCCCGCGACAATAATGCCAAACGTTACCCAATTTTCATCGGATAAGATCGCAACTGGCTCCATGCCAAACAAGCCAATCGCCTTATTGAACAGGCCAAAAGAAGGATCGTAAAACCAAGAAAAAACCAGACCAACAACCACTTGAGAAATGACAAAAGGAAAGAAGAACATCGACTTAACCAGTCGTATCCCCATGACTTTCTGGTTCAGAAAAAGCGCAATACCTAATCCAATAGGTGGTGCTAGCATGAAAAAAACCATCCAATACAGATTGTTTTTTAATGCTACCCAAAACTGATAGTCCTCAAAAAGCTCGATGTAATTACGAAAGCCGACGAAGGTTTTTTCACCAATGCCATCCCACTCATAAAAACTCAACCAAATACTTTGAAGAATAGGAAAAATAACGTAGACCACAAACAAAATGACTGCCGGTGCTAAGAACAAAACTGGCATCCATTGCTGCTGCTTGCTATGCAACTTTTGCATGGCGCACATACCTCTTATTTTTATTAGTTTATAAACCGCCTTACTTGCTACCAAGATTGAGCGTCAAGTAATTCGTCTAATAAAATAATGGAATAAAGTTCCATTTTTTGCAATACTCAATTTAGAACATTTTGTCAGGCCTCTTTTTTGAGGCTAAATAGACCTTAGAAAATTATAAAAATAGACATTAAGGAAACCCAACCATGTCAGAGCAAGACACTAAGAGCGGAGGCTCATCGCTAGACAAAGCACTTAGCCTATTGCAAGAAGTGTGTGTCACGCCGGTGCCATTACGCTTTGCCGAATTGGTCGAAAAAACCGATCTACCCAAAGCAACCGCGCATCGCACCCTGACATCATTGACCGAGAAAGGCTTAATTCGCTTCGACGAAGCCACTCAGCTGTATCACCCAGGTTATGGCTTACTCGAGTTAGCCCATCAAGCCTGGTCAAAAATTGATGTGCGTGATATTGCTGCGGATCAAATGAAATTATTATGGAATGAAACCGGTGAAACCATTCACCTTGCGGTGCTGGATCGTGGCGATGTTATTTACATCGACAAGCTAGAAAGTCAAAAAAGCTTGCGCTTATTTTCGGCCGTTGGCAAAAAAGGACCGGCCTATTGCACTGGCGTCGGTAAAGCCATGATGGCGTTTCTCAGTGAAGAGCAATTAGCCGCCGCCATCAAAGAACAAAGCTTTATCAAGCACACAGACACCACGCTGATTAACGAAGGCATGTTAAGACAAGATCTTATCAAGATTCGTGACAGCAAGATTTCCTTGGATTTAGAAGAACACGAAGAAGGCATTCAATGTGCCGCCTCGGTGATTTTAAACCACAGAAACGAACCCATTGCCGCGCTGAGTATTACCGCTCCTAAGTTTCGTGTAGACGATGCGCGCTTTCAACACTTTCAAACACTGGTCAAAGACGCCTGTAAGAAAGTATCCATCCGCATGGGGGCCATGGCCTCTAATTAACTATAGGAAAATCCATTATGGCGACGATAAAACTAACAAACGTCATCAAACGGTTTCACGACATAGAAACCATTCATGGCGTCAATTTAGATCTACAAGACGGCGAATTTGTGGTCTTTGTTGGTCCATCAGGTTGCGGTAAATCCACCCTACTGCGTTTAATTGCAGGCTTAGAAGATATCACCGACGGTAAGCTTGAAATCAATGGCACCAACATGAATAACGTCGCGCCAGCGGATCGCGGCGTTGCTATGGTGTTTCAATCTTATGCACTCTACCCACACATGACAGTGGAAGAAAACATGAGCTTTGGCTTGCGTATGAATGGCGTCGCACCAGACAAAATCAAAGCACAAGTATCAAATGCCGCCAACATTCTACAACTCAATGAACTACTGGATCGCAAGCCCAAACAACTCTCCGGTGGTCAACGTCAGCGGGTCGCCATCGGCCGTGCCATTGTTCGCCAACCCGAAGTATTTCTTTTTGATGAGCCGCTTTCTAACCTAGACGCGGAACTTCGTGTTGACATGCGCATTCAGATTGCACAACTGCACAATCGTCTAAAAGCCACGATGATTTACGTAACTCACGATCAAGTGGAAGCCATGACGTTAGCCGACAAAATCGTGGTATTACGCGCGGGTAACGTGGAGCAAGTCGGTTCGCCTTTAGAGCTCTATCACAATCCTGCTAATGAATTTGTAGCAGGCTTTATTGGCTCCCCTAAAATGAATTTTTTAGACGGCAAAGTCATTAGCATAGATAACAAAGACATTGCTGTGATAGACATCGCTGGACAAACCATCGAATTAGAAGTGGATGGCACAAAAATATCCGTCAACGAAAGCGTAAAACTTGGCATACGTCCAGAACACGTGAAAGAAAACACTCAAGACGCAGACATCGTCTTAAAAATTGATATCGACGTCGCTGAGCATCTCGGTGGCCTTACCTACCTTTACGGTCAATTTCAGGGTCACAAACTCACTATTGAAGTCAGTGGCGCTAACCTAACCCGCCACGGAGAAAGTGTCGAAGTCGGTCTGAAAAAAGCAGATTGTTACCTATTTAATCGTACTGGCGAAGCACTCGTAGATAGACCGGTGCCTGTTCGCTAAGGTAAATAGCCCTGCGTAAGTCTGTTTACGCGGGGCTATCTTAAACACCACCTTATGTTAGACAAACTCTTCTAGGAAATTCGCTAAGTAGCGATAACCACGCTGTGCTGTCTGCGGGTTATATTGGCTTCCATGATCTGGATTGTTCGCACTTGGCAACATAAATGAATGCATGGTGTTACTGAAGTCAATAAACTGAAAATCCATCCCCAAACTTGTCCAGTAACGTTTCGCTTCTTGGGCATCGGCCTCTGTAACCAAAGAATCTTGGTGTCCGTTTAAGACCAACATTTTAGCTTTTGTATTGGCTTTTTCTTCTGACTGAGCGCGGAAAAAGCTCATCAAGCCATGAAAACTCGCGGCACCCGCACTATCATGAAGATGCAACCCCGCCTCCAATGCCAAACGGCCTCCTAAACAAAATCCAACATGGACAATGGTTTTGCCATGAATCGCATCACAAGCAGATTGAGTCAGCTCATTCAGTAACGCATGCAGCGGCTCAGCTTCTGCAAGCAAAGCCCCCATTGTGGCAAGCTTCTCTTCCATTTCAACCGGGTTATGTTCAATGCCATATAAATCCAAAGCCGTTGCTGAAAAACCCAGTGATGCAATATGATCGGCAATGCCTTTTTCAAAGTCACTTAGACCTGAAAACGTTGGCCAAATAACCACTTGAATATGACTCTTCTCCGAACTCAGTCCGTCAACCTGATAATGTACACGCTTAATATTGTCTTTAAATATCGATTCGAATGTCTGGCTCATAGATGGCATACTCCAATCATTAATATAAATAATCCCATTTGTTCGTTCAGTTTAACCAGCCAAACGGAATGAAATCAATCTTCATGCTTATTCTCACCACTTTCTGATACACTTTTTGCTCATCGACTACAAACATTAATAAGCTCAAAACAGCATGATAAGGATGAAGTAATGATGCAACTGGCTTTAAGTGATCTCATTGGTAAGCAAGTACTTGGCGTAGCTGGCACTTATGGCGCTCCAGAGAACGAAATGGATGTTTATATTTGTGGTGTAAACATTCTATCTGATACGTCCTTGGAGCTTTTCTTTCCAAATGGACATCAACTCAAAGCCAACCAAAAAGTTACCGTACATTTAGACAATCGTACCGGCGTATCTGAGTACGATGCCGATTTAAAAGTGTATCGTTCCTCTTTCAAAGGCATTATTTCATCCATAACAGGCAAAAAAGCACAACTAACGGCCATCGAATACGAAGTTTACTACGGTGCCAGCATCATTAAATCTTTCATAACAGATGGCTACGAACATCCGAGTGACAATCGGCCTGCTGTTGATCTGCCACACAGCCCACTTACTATTGCGCCCGAAATTGACGACAGCGAAAACGACAATAAAATTGGCGTTTTGATGACCTTCGCCAAACAACAGCCACACTCTACTGTGATGGCATTCTTATCCTCTGTTGACGATGATATTTTCTTCATCACTTTCCCGAGTACATTCAAGGCTAAACTGTTAAGTCGTAATAACCAGTGCTACTTTGCGATTGATGGCCGAGCCACCTTTACGTTTGAAGAAGCAATAGAATGGAACTACAGCATCATCAAAAGTGATGTTTATGAAATTCCCAAAAGCAATCCAGTTTTCCAACAAATTCAAGAACTTTTTATCCAGAAAAACCCTTGGGAAATGGGCTTTTTTAGCCACCCAGAAGTCACAATGTATCATCTTAAAGCGACAAAAGTCGTTTGCCCAAAGCGAAACTATTAATTGGAAAACGGGGAAAGCCTCCCTCAACCAAGGAGAAAACCATGTTATCTGGAAGCTGTTTATGCAATGGCATACAATACGAAATAAAAGGCGAACTGGGCGATATTATGCAGTGCCATTGCCAAAAATGCCGTAAAGCCAACGGCTCTGCGTTTGCCGCCAATGCGGCTATTCCAACAACGGCATTCACACTGTTAAGAGGCAAGGCACTACTCGGTGAATACGAATCCACGCCTGGAGTATTTCGTGTTTTTTGCAAGCAATGTGCGTCCCCGCTTTATAGCCGACGCCCCAACATGCCCGAACTACTGCGTCTTCGTATCGGCACCTTAGATACGAAAATAGAGAGCAAACCCTCATCACACATCTTTGTCGGTTCAAAAGCAGAGTGGTATGAGATTTGCGACGATATTCCTCAGTATCAGGAACGTCCTACGGTGTAAGTCATGTATTTGTGATAAAAAAGGGGAAGTCGATCAATTCAACTTCCCCTTTTTTTGTAGTGTGCGACCGTTAGTCGTCGTTGGAGTCATCCCAGAAATCATCATCACTGTCATCTGAGTCGCCGTAGTATGACTCATCGTCGTCAGCGTCATCGTAAAAATCATCATTCTCGTCGTACTCATCACTTAGAGAATAATGACCAGCCATGACTGACTCCGAAATAAAGATAGTACTTGGTAGTGTTATAGTTTGTGTAGTGTGTAGATACATCAGACAGCCCTCCATTTTCAGGCCAATCAAACAGGAATGTTAAGCTTAGCAGGGAATATCCAATTTGGTAAAAGCAAATAAAATAGATTATATATTCTTGCTATCTATAGTGGCTATTTGTCAAATTTACATCACCATAACGTAGCAAAAATACTCAACGCCCCCACTGGAGCCTCCACTAAAAACGCACGATTTAGCTCTAACATCCTGTTTCATAAGTTCAATATTCTTTCTATATCAGCAAGGCAAAAATGCTCGAACTCATCGTGCATTTTATTGTCTTAGTTAATAACCATAAGACATGCCATAATTTACGCAAACCAAGTCCCTTTTAATGAGTGGCAAGAGAGTGATGTTATGATGAGTAAACCCTACAACAAACTGACACCAGAAGAAGCAAGAGTCATCCTTGATAAAGGCACAGAGCGCCCATTTACCGGCGAATACACAGACACAATGGAAGGTGGCTTGTATCTTTGTCGTCAATGTGATGCGCCGCTTTATACGTCAGAACATAAATTCCTTTCTCACTGTGGCTGGCCCAGTTTTGACGACGAAATTCCCAATGCTGTTAAACGTGTACCCGACGCTGATGGCCGCCGTATCGAAATCGTCTGCGCCAATTGTAAAGGCCACCTAGGCCATGTGTTTGAAGGAGAAAGACTGACTGAAAACAACATTCGCCACTGTGTGAACTCCATCTCAATGACCTTCGTAAGCCAAGGTTAGTACAATGTGTTAACGTGAACATCTGTGACGTCTCACGTTAACACTCACAAAAAAAAGAATATTGTAAAGGCTTTTAAGTTAAACTCTAGAAAAACGGATATTTTCATTAAATTACTCATAAAGTCTTATCATGCGTAAATTTTTTTTCGCGTTCTTAGTATTATTATTGGTCGGTATTGGACTCAGTTTATTGCTTCCCAAACCGCAGCCCTCCTCGCAATACCTTAGCCAGCAAACAAATTACACAATAAGCCAGGACTCTCTCTTTGCACCGTTGCCCATGACAGAATTTTTACTTATCACTCCACCCCCCAATGACGTGGTTTTCACCCTACGTTTAGGTTTATACAGCCAGTTACAACAAGCCGTGAATGCGGCAGAGTCTATGGACCTATCTAGTAAAGCATTCATCGTAAAGGTCGTGGATAATAATAGAGAGTGGTATTTACTTTTACTTAATCAATACCCAACAGCGGAAAAAGCAGAGCAACAAAAACGAGTACTGGAGAACCAGAAGATATCCGCTACACTTATGCTATTGCCTAAAGATCTTAAGATGTCAAAGAGCTAACCGGAGCGTGATATGAACTATTTGCCACCACTAAGAAACCATCAACAGATGGTGCGTGTTGTCAAAGAAAAGGGCAAGATGAATGCTGTCACGGCGCAGAGCTTCAAATTAGGCAACGCTTTTGGCGATCATCAAACGAGCCATTTCGACTCTTTATTTGGTAATGGTGGTATCTCTCCAACAGAACAACAAATCCGCACCCTAGATGCGATGAATGTCACCAGTAGTTCATTACGTCGACCTAGCCAAACATCCAACGGAGGGCTACTTCCAACCCGTACTGAATCATCCCTTTTTCATAAACTAAACCCTTCAACTCGAGAGTATATGAGTGGCATGAGCGGAGGGCTAACTATGAGCAGAAGTGATGCTGCACCAGGCACGAAACTGAGAACACAATTATCTCCAAATGCTGATAGTAAAACTATTTATCCGAATCGGAACACCCTCCCCCATGCAATGCGCAAGCGAAGCGACCATAGGGAACCTATATCCTATGCTTCCGATCAGCACGCTATACCATCGCACCACATTGTGGCTGACAAACAACAACCCCATAATTCAACTATCCACTCGAATAACAAAGACATTAACTCATAATTAGAACCTTTGGCTGGCATGGTGTTAATGTCATACCAACAGCATTTGGAACCATCCCATTTTGCCCAGTTGGAGACAACATTTTTGTGGCTGGCATTATCGATGTGAAGACTTTAACACTACCAAATAAGTGTCGTGTTGGGCCCATTATCAAACTTGAAACGACTCCCATCGCAATGCCGGCTTCATCGCCATTAGACATGGGCACCATTGTCATTAAATTATGATTGGGCATGGCCATAATAAAAATATTAGGAACATTGGGAATCGCCATCGTTGTCATAGAAATATTGGGATATGGAATCGGTACAACAGCGAGCCCTACAATGGTTTTACACACGTCTGGAAAAGCAAAATTCATCGCTGGCATTTGTGTATTAGCAAACATAATCGTTCCCCTTACCCCATATTTATCCGTTCGGCATCAATACGAACATCTTTTTCAGCAGTTATCACCTGATGCTTTCCATGAACTCTCAATAGCCCTTTGGCAGATAAAGAGTACTGACCTACTTTTTGAAGTAGGTTCTCTGCCTGCTGAATCATAGTATTTGCCACAGACATGACATAGTTCTTACTCATCAATGCCATCTTGTCTAAAGAAATCAATTCTAGATTTTCAAAAGCCGTAAACTTTAGCTCAGGTGCCTGCCAGTGCATTTTTTTATCCGATGAAATCGTTAACGTTTCTATTTCGTTTTTTCGAGACAGCAATTGAGTAATGTAATACTCCTCAGCCATCTCAACAAAACATACCGTATCACCCACACAAGGCTGGATCAGTAAACTAACGGCACAGGTAGCACTATAAACATCATCAATTATCCAAGAGTTAGAAAGCTTATCAAAACGGGTAATTAATCCACCATAAGTCACTTGTATTTCTTTAGGAACAACGTTAGGAAGCGTCTTCGCGCTTAATTTTAAAACATGAGTCATGGTGTTACTCCAAATTTTGCAAGCTTGTCATCAATCGCTTTCTGATTAGCATCTGTGGTTAATAACTGGCTTTTATCTGCCCCCTGCCAACGACAGTCTTTTTCTATGACTTGATGAATCACGGTTCGTAATAAAGTCGAACGGCTAAAATTACATTTGTTAAGATCACTATAAGAGAAGTTGCTATAACTCAAATCTGTACCTGTAAAATCGACCTGATCAGCGGTTAAACTTTTCATCCAAGTTTGTGACATCGGGCAGGATACAAAGGTTGATTGACTTATTTCCGCTTGCTGAAAATTCGCATTACTTAAATCCGCTTTATCAAAAACACAGTTGTTGATTTTACTTTCGATAAACAACGCCTGCTGTAATTTTGACTGACTAAAATCAACATCGGTTAATACACATTTTGAAAAATTAGAACTATAAAGATCCGCTGCAGATAATTGCGTTCCAACAAATAGGCTTTCACTACAAGTGCAATATTTTAGGGTGATTTTTTTGAGATCTTGACCACTAAAGTCACACTCAAGCAACAAGGCTTGGATGAAGCTGCAGTTATTAAGTTGAATGGTCTTAAAATCCGTTTTTAGCCAAACAATATTATAAAAAGTGCAGCTTTCATAAACAGCGTGACTGGATTCCATTTCAGATAATGTCACTGTATCCCACTGACAAGATGTAAAGGTTGCACGGGTGAATACACACTGATGCCATGTGGACGATTTAACACTAATATCCTGCCAGACACATTCACTGAAATCACACTCGCTAAGCGTTGCCATTTCACAAGCACTTTCCCATGACGACCCTTTAAAATCACACTGTATCAAGCTCGATTGATTCAGCTTACATTGGTTTATAAAAGACCGAGTGAAGTCACATTGCGTAAAAACAGCTCGAGTCAGATCGCAATGGTCAAAATGGCTGCCACTAAAATTGCAATTTAAAAATACCGCGCCCTCTAGCACACAACGATCAAACGTCACACCACTTAAATCAACCCCGATGATAGGTTGGCACATGGCGAGTTTTTCTTGAATGATTTGTAATTTATTCATCAGTCACCTTGTTACACCTAGTTAATCGACGGCATGGGGCTTTGTTTCATATCGTCAGTCAAACAGTCATCAAATGCAGCGTCAGTCAGATCATTATTTAAAAATTCGCCACCGCGTAAATCCACAGCAATAAACTGGCATTTTCGTAATGAACTGGCGTTAAAACACACCTCTTTTAGGTCACTGCGATCAAATTTAGCTAACGTCATAATGCAATTATGAAACAGAGCATTCTGATAGTGGCTACTCTCAAGTAGGGCTTCGCCAAAATCGCATTCAATAAATACCGAGCCGTTTCCTTTACTCTGGCTCATATCCAATCCACGAAAACCACATGTTTTCCAAAGACCATTAGAAAAATCAGCTTGCCGAAAATCTCCCTTATTACTGAACTGAACTTTTTCTGCTTTTATACCGGCGAAGTCAGCCCCTTCCGCCTTAGTTTCCAACATCATGCAACGCTCTAACGTTACATTTTGCCAGTTAGCACCTTGCAATTCTGGCTGAAAGAAAATACAGTTTTTTAAACTGGCTTTTTGCCAATCACTCTGAGTAAACTTAGCCTCCATAAAAGTCCCTTTTGCACATTGAATACGATGCAAAACACTCGATTGCATATTGACGTTCACTGCTAATATATGATCTAGCATGGCATCGCTGAAGTCACAGTGATCAAATTCCGCTTTCGTAACATTCGCATGGCTTAAATTGCTATGGTTGAAGCGCGTTTCTTTGCCATAAGTAAGCGCCAAGTTTGCCTTAATCATTGAACAGTTTGTAAAAGTAGCTGAGTTTAATATCGCTGAGGTAAAAACCGCCCCATCAAGACGGCACCCAGCAAAGTTACAAGAGGTTAAATCTGTTTTTTCCAGCATCACATCGCGCAAGTCCAAACCAGAAAAGTCTAAGCCAGATAAATCGGCGCCAGCCAAATCCCTACCCGCCAATGATACAGAGGAAGCCATTAGCTCAATTACCCATTCCCGCATCTGTTGAGCGCCGTTTTCTGGTAATGGTTGAGCTAAAACAGTTACCTCGGGCGCATTTTGGCGAGCCTCTCTGGTACTTTTCGCAGCCGATTGTTCGGCCTGCCGTACCTCTTTTTGTTGCTCGAACGTGAGTGCGTTTTCGGGCGGTAGCGCAGTCATCCACTCTGGAGGCTGATAAGAAGTAAACGCCTCTAAATCCGTTGCCGTAACATACACCCTATTATTTACCCGAGCTTTCATGCTAGAACTGGATTCACACGCCTTATCCTGTTGTTTCGAGTATTTAGCTTGTAGCTGCTTTAACTCGGATAATTGTAATTCCATGTCAGCGTTGGCTTTTTCAGCTGCCATATTGGCGTACGCTATATAGGGTGACAAATCGATATCACCGCTTTCTAAAAGTTCCTGAGGGATAGGACCAGGTTCGTCGACATCTGGTGGTGTTTTTTCTAATGAAGGAAGCTGAATATTTGGATTGTCGGCTTGTATTTTTGCCATCTGTAACTCAGTGATATGATCGATTTTTTGCTGATGTAAACGCTTTGCCTCAGCATGAATGTTGTCATAATGTTGCTGCTGATCTTTCGTTTTCATTGGCATTAGCTGCGACTCATTAAACACATGAGCAAGCGCTGTTTCTGGGTCCGTACGTAAGGCTATTACATCTTGATAATATTCAATCGTTCGCGGGGCATCATTCGCGCCTTCGCAGGCCAACATCAATTTTTTCACATCCAATCCATCGGAATCATTCACTTGAGTGACTCCACGGTAAATGCAGACTCCAAGCTCCAATTCAGGAAAAAACCACACCGTATCTATGGCGGTTGAAATTTCTTTAAACACGTCTACGCCTTTAACGTGCTGACAAATAAAGGCACGCACTTTAATGTTAGGAAGCCTCCCTTCAATCACGTGATAGTCGACGTTCATACCTTTAATCGAATAGGCTGTATCTGGCTGGAAAAAATCTTCTATTTGCTGATCCAACGGGGCACTGTTAAATAATTTAGGATTGGTGTCTTTTGGAAATCCAGAACGGTCGTTTTCAAGCCACTGCTGATTATAGCTACCCTGATAACGAGTACGCTGCGGCCACTGAATACTTAAAGGACCAAAGCCGGCTACGCTACGAACCTCTTTATCCGCCTTTGGACTTTCTTTTTCTAAATAAATATTAGGCAAAGCATAGCTGTCTGTTTCTTTGCTTTTATATTTTTTATCAATGACCCCCTTACCCAAAGGGTTCTGTTCATAACCCACTGCGCCATAAGCGTTCTGATAAATCAACGGCATGTCTGTGAACTTTACCGGTGTACTGACCGAACTGAACAAACCTCCTCCCCAGTACCTATCACCGATTATCTTTAATGACTTTTTAACCTGCCCCAGTGACACAGTCACGGTCATATTGGCGACTGGGATTTTATTTGGAGCAAACGCCCTACCAGCTATTAATAACTCACCATTAGGCTTCGCAAAACCCATATCGAGTAAATCACCATTTTCAAGGTATTTTATGATTCTAGGCCACTGGCTAATTTCAGTAAGCAAGGCGTTGTCTGCGCCAAGCTTAAAAAAACACAATGCTCCTACCGAAAATTGGTGTCCATTAAAACCATAGGCCTTACTAATGAGGCTTAACTTACCAGGCTTAATTATTTGCATAATTATAGTGTCATCGCCATTGTGACCATATTAGCTACTATTCCCTTTTGGACGGCAGCTACTTTTTCTTGTTCTTGAATGATGACATTACCAGTTGCTAACTGAATTTTTACGCCTGCATTATTATCAACAGATATACATAATCCACCTCGAGTTGAAACCGATAAATCTAATCCCATTGTTGAGCTAATCGACGTATTTGCAGACAAGTTGGTTGAAATAGAACTGGATGAACCTATATTGGTGCTTACAGAATTACTCATAGACAGCCTTGTACTCACATCATTAGTGGCTCCAATAAAAGTACTGACTGAGTTGGATGTACCTATGGTCGTATTCATAGAATTACTTAACGATAGCTTTGTACTGACATCATTAGTAGCTCCAATAAAGGTATTTACTGTATTGGATGCACCTATATTAGTGCTTATAGAATTGCTAAGAGACAACTTTGTACTGACATCGTTGGTAGCTCCGATGAATGTATTTACTGAATTAGATGCACCTATATTAGTGCTTATAGAGTTTCCAACAGACAACTTTGTACTAACATCATTCGTTGCCCCCACAAAAGTATTTACAGCATTGGCCGCCGCCACACTTGTTGTTAAGTTATTTCTTGCGCCAATAAAAATATCATTTTGATTCGTCTCTCCAGTCGTTTTACTATTATTATCCGCATTCCCGGTAACGTTAGTATCACTGCTTGAATTGCCATTAACTGTCGTTTTACTGGTAGAATTCCCATTCGTCATCGATGAATTCGTGCTATTACCATTATGAGTATTGGTATTTTTACTATCACCCGTCTGCTCATTAATATTTTCAGAATCTCCATACATAATAGAATGAGAATAAGAGAGACTGGTGATGCTAGAAGGATCTGCTGTCGGTGGTTCGGCGCCCATTCCACTCAAATTAATGGTTTTACCAGTAATATGACTTCGGTTATAACTAGAACCATCTGGTAACGTATTGCAAATATCAATAATCTCCTGATTGGGAATTTTGCCTTTGATGAAGCTCAAGTTATTTTCATCCACCTTATCGGAGAAAGCCCCCTGATAAGACACATTGACACTCTTATTAGATTTAGAAAAGCTTTGCCGCGCATTGTTATAACTGACGCTGTACTCCTGCTCACTATGACTCTCGCTAAAACGACTGCCCTGGGAAACACTGGCACCAGCCAAACCTTGTGCTCCCTTGCCCGTCGTTGAGTAACTAAAAGAACAGCCCATGTCGTAACTCACACCGCCAAAACTAGCCCCTAAGACAGTTGGGTTACTGTAGGCAGTTTGAACGATATTCATCGCTGTTTTTAAATCGGCCTTAGCCTCACTGCCAAAGCGTATACTCATGCTATCACCATAGCTGGTACTACAGCTGCTTCCCCAATTGGTATTAAAGGTCCAACTGTTATTGCGCCAAAAGGCAGGCTGAATGGTTTTCTCTCCGTGAGAAGACACGACCTGCTGAATCTGTGGGATTTCACTTTCATTATCGCCACGCCCCACCAGCACCATAGAATTTACGGCAGGAGCCGTCTGCGATGTACTAGACAGAGCCACCCAATGGCTAATATCTGTTCCCTCGTCCGTGGCAAACTGCACCAAACAACCTATTTGCTTCAGTTTCGTTACCGAATCTCCAGATGATGAGTCACCATACTGGACGGACGTAATTTCGGTTTGAAAGTTATTTTTCTCGAAAAAATAAGGGTTTTTAGGAACCGCACTTTTTAACACTTTAGCTAACACATTGCCTTGATGAGTGTCTTGTATTTCAAAAGGGGTAATAAAGGTTGCCTCAGAGCTCTTTGAATCAGTGCCGTTTGACACCAATGTCGCTTCTAGCGTCCCAGAATAGGGCGTACTTTCCGTCACCTTATGGGTTATTTTTGTGACCACAAAGGTCTTATCATTAAACTGAATAGGCATCAAATTGTCAGCGGTAACAGGCAATTTCCCGTCTTCATCTTGTTCGGTTGTGTCTTTTGGATTTATCGCCATCTGGCTTAAGGTAAAGGTATATCCTGGGCTAAGTAGAGTTGAGGTACTTTCCCCCGTCAAGGTACCTTGTTGAGTCGCTACTTGCTGAGCAATCTGTCGATGTGTTTCTTCAGATTCGCGTTTATCGACGCCATAAGAATAATTCTGATAAAACAGATAATTCGCCTTTGTCGTGTCTGCTGTAGCAGGAAAACTATTAAAACTCGCCACTTCGTTAGTTTCCCAGTTGGCCTGCTGACGAGTTAACACTGTGCCAACCGTCTGCGGCACCATCTGTACCTGATAGGCTAAGTGACAGAATAAATCATTCTGCTGTAAACCAAGTGATTGTGCATCCGTATAACTATAACGTAACGCGAGAGCCCCTTTTTTACAGCCCGGAATGTAGACTTCATTAGGGCTCGTTGTCTGATTAGAAAAAACAAGCGTTAAACCGTTTTCACTATGAATAAAATAGAAATGCACAGCGGCTTTTTTCATGACTCGTTGCAACATAGCAAAATCCGTTTCACCAGCCTGCATCCAATCTTGCACTCTCGTCGCAGTTAAACCAGCGATTTTATAACGTACCGAAAAATGCTTGCCGTAGCGGGATAGCTCGGGGGTAATTAAGGCACCAATAATTTGTTCTAGATTCATTCCCTGATGAACAAAATAGCGATTGCGTAATGTTAAAGGAAACAAGGGAGACTGCATCACCAAGCTATACTCTCCTGGTGCACTTTGACTAACCGAAGATACAATGCCAGAAAAATATCGCGACGGCAGAGGGTCAACACTCGATGTTGCTTGAGCATCAAACATACCATCTCGCTCGCCCATAGCGTTTGGGTAAGATTCAAAACCAATCACTAACTGAGCCCACTGCGCTAATAGATCTCCTCCAACACCCTGTACTAAAGAAAGTGATTGATTCGGACTATAAGACGGTTTTGATAGATTGGCAAAAGAGCGATTGGCATCTTGAGGATTAATGGGCGGCGCATTTCGCTCATTGGCACGCAGACTGATGGTAAAGCTAAAAGGCTGAGAAACCTGTTCCTGCCCCTCTACTGACACTACTCGAAAATAGTCACTATTTAGCTCACCACCAGAAGATTCAGCCACCACACTAAACGATAACGAGGTAGCAAACTGCCGACTGGGTTCTATCGCCATATAATCTAGGGGAAGTTTATTTTCTGTCATACCATCTTCGCTCAACTAATCCATCAAATAAAAAGACACCAACGATCATTTTGGTATCAATGATTTTTTATCCTTCGTCATTCATAATTAAAAGCAGGAATAGTGCCAGATAGTTAACCAGTTGATATTATTAGATTTAATTAAAATCATCGCATGAAAGTGATTAATACTGGGTCGGTAATCACCCATTTTCGGGTGAATTTCATACCCAACATTATGAGTTTCTCACAAAAATAAACGTAAATTATTTTCTTTTAATCATTAAAAATCTGCAAAACGTTTTATAAATCAAATCATTAGTCAAAATATTTATGCCTTTAAATAAAAAAGGCTGTAATGGCATGACCTCTGCTATACATATGCTGGCTACGATTAGTAAACGAAAAGCAATGACTATAAGAAAGAATCCCACTACATCACGTGGGTTTTACTCATCAGAATTTATTTACAAAAGAGGAACCACTATGTCAGATAATATCGCATTCAAAATTCAGCTAGGCATTATGTTACCCAAGTTAAAAAGCACGATTCAAACAAACCTAACCAGCATTATTGAAGACCACATTAATCTAGTTAAAGAAGGCACATTAGAAGGAGAAGAAGCCCCATCGCTTGATGATGTAAAAGTCCTAGTCATGCAAAGCTTAGAAATCTTTCTGGATAACGTCGTACTACCCAGCATCGATGCAAAAATAAACCCAGCGGTGGTGGAAGAAGAGGTCACTATTGAAGAATCCGTAGAAGAAAGTGTTGTAGCCGCACCAGATGAGCCAGAGCCAGAATCAGAACCTGAGTCAGAACACGCATCATAGCAATAAGGTATTCATTATCGATAGGGACAGCAAGCTATCCCTATCGTTTAACCACTAAAAATAAGAGTAACCCGCGGTATCCGATCAAATAAGATGATGCAATAAATAATCTCTGGTGACTTCCAATCTAAAATCAGAACCCATATCGGTGAACAAGGTTAATAATTCATCACGCCATTGCCGTTGAGTTTTATCCGGCCCAAAATAATACAAAAGCTCATTGTCGTAGGGTGCTGCCAGATAAATCGGTAAAGCCGAAAAGCCGATCTTTTCTAGCGCTTTTTGCGAGTGCAGATTGTTGTCATAGACCTTGGCATAGCAAGCTGTCATGCCTTTATGCAGATCGCCAAGTTTGAGCAAAATAGCCACTGCTCGCGGCCCAAAACCATAGCCTTGAAAATCCTCTCCAAGCCAATAATAAAAAAAGCCGATGCCGTTAAAAACCTCTAAGCAAACTGAACCAATAAAGCCCCACTCCTGATGAATGACCGCATAAAGGTAATGATTGTGGTAATGACGACAATTCTGTAACCAAGTTAACCAGTCATCATCATGACTAAAATTCGGTAGATTACATAAATCTGCTACGCTAGCAGCACCCTCACTTTGCTTGCAGTAAACCCAACGATAAGCATCTATATGGTAGGATTCCAATGGCGTTAACATGAGTCCTGCTGCACAATAATCCTGCCACGGAATAGAGCTTTGATTGGCTCGTTCAGCGTGATATTGCACCCAGCGATAACAGCTAAGCAATTCTGCATTTTGATATTGATTGAGCAAGGCACATTTAACGCTTTGCAGCGCTTGAAAAGACTTACCCGACTGAACGCAGGCTTCGGCATTCGCTACAATAATTTTGCTATACTGCTCATTACTTAAACAGTCAGCATCGAGATTTAACAGAGTGTTACTGATCTCATCAACCATCACCCAATCACAGAGCCGCTCAGCAAGATCTAGCATAAGAAGATAATCTGACACTGGATACTTTGCCGTGACGAAATGACGCTCAGATAGTTCAGTATTAGATAACGTGTTTTGGTATACATAATCCCTTAGCTGCAACATCCAATAGAGCCTATCCCCAGCATAAATCGGTTGCCGATGAACATCACGCAACGCCAACACCCAATCCTGCTGACTCGGTTTAGAGCAATGCTCTTCTTCAAGCTTCTCATGGGGCTCAATAGCATTAGACTCTATAACAGGGCTTTGTTTTTGCAGTGCAACCATAATTCCTCTGCCTCATCTATGTTTTACCAACATGACATTTAACTTATACGAGAGAATTAGCAGGATCGATGCCAATAAAGGGGGGGAGCGCTATGGGGCATGTGTACTGGCTTTCAGCTTAGAAGAAGAGTCAAAACGCGGTGGAATTGGGTTATTACCTACCCTGTTACTGGGTGGTTTTTTACGGACTTTCGCCCCAGCAGGAATGATGTGAGAGTAAATAGAAGCACAATAAAGCAGACACACCTCCCAACGTGGCATGCTCTTAGCGACTGCACAGTTTCATTATGAAGAGCTAACCTACAACAAGGCTCTACTCTGGACTATTGACACCTGAGCAATCTACTCTCTTTTTAATTAAAGCTACTCGATTTCTGACAGGGTTATTCATCTTTTGAGTAGTCAACGTAACCTCACCCAATTGATCAAGATCCTCTCTAAGCTTGATCTATAGTGTGGTCTCATCTTAGTTCCTCAATGTCCTTTTAGTCTTGTCTCGTCACTCGTTTTCGATGTGCGATCCTACCATCGTTTAAGAACGACCCTATCAAACCAGCCAGATTCATGCCCATTGCAACATGATCTCCGTGTTTCACCTGTGTATGAACGCTTTACTGTTCTGCATCGTGCCATTGCTCGTCGCAGTTGTCAGCCGTTTATATTGTTCCGTCTTATATCACCTCTTCGCAAGCTGACTTTTCAAATTCTGTTCTATCACCTTATTCAAGTCTATTTCTACCCCGCTGCGCGCCCATTGCAACAGTGTTTAACGTACCCTTGTTCATAAAGCCGCTATAGATTTATGACGGATCATCATGTAATAAGACCAAGACGTCTAAATTAGTCGATACCCTTCAAATGGTAGTTCTTTTGTTCCTCAAATTTTGCTTTTGCAAATTTTTTGTGACTTTCAAGTTTAGGTTGTTTCATCCACTGTTGATTGTGTTTATCCAGACTTGTGGTTGTGACGTCATTAGCATGAACTGTAGTTATGTCATTAGATCTCGTTACAGAAGTTATACGTCCCACGTTAATACTCGTATTCAATGTGCTTTGATTACCCACTAATGTCCTATTTAGATGTTGTTGTTGTGATATTGACCAATCGTCAGCGGCTGTGAACCCTCCATGTTTTTGACCATGGCTATGAAAGTGTTTATTTAGTGACTCTTTACTCATGTGCGACATGGTGTTAGGTATCTTAGTATCACCAGTTTTTATCCATTTCCCGCTCAGCATTTCATAGTGGTAATTTCGTTTTGGTGTGAAGTTTAAGCTGAGTGTACCTGCTTTATTTTCGATCTGTTGTAAACTCTTTTTAGCTGAAAATCGGAGCATGAAATGCCCTCCTGTCATTGTTTTTTTTTTATTTTTCTATATTCATATCGTCTAGAACTTTATGGTTTATCCATTTATCATTTTCTTATTCATGTGGCTTTAGTAGTGATTCACTGTTTTTTGGTATAATGGTGACATTTGTAATCAAGTCAAAAACTCTAACCCTCTAAACCCACCCGATATGCCATCCCAAAAATGGTCTTCGCAAGCTGACTATTCAAACTCTGTTCATTATCCGCACCACTTGCCTTGAAATTGATGGCACGTTTTACACAGCATCGACAGCAATACCTAGAAAAAACCAATCTGTTGATATAAAAATGTGTAGCACAGTATTGGTATCTTGAACCTTAGCAAGTCAGAAGGTACCACTGGTAATACCCGACAACGCTTCTCTTGAATACTCGTTATCAGCAAAATATCCTTGATTTCCTACCACTGCATTTTGTGCGGAAAAATGTGCCACTGGCCTTCTAAACGGGGTAATAGCCATTGCAAAAACATCAAGTCGAGTGACAGGAGTAGTAGAGTTCCAAAGAGCATGATTTTCCTGTGACACAAAATTCCCAACATGTTGTGGTGTCTTGGCTGATTAAGAGACACACTGCTTAGGCGTCCATAATGTTCTTTGATCCTAGAAGATTGACCTATCGTAGCACCAAAAAAACCGGATGCAGCATCTCTGAGCGATTGTATTTTCGGATATTCTTTACTAGACATAACAATTATCCTTCTAGATAAATGATGGTAACTTTTTCAAATTTAGGGGTTATCAAAAGCTATTATCTCTGGTTTATAAGTCTTCAATTATCAACCACCCCTTATTCACCATACGTTATTCGCTTACTCTAGTTTCTTGATCTGACCCAAATTTTGACAACTGATTACTTTGATGCCTTTACGGCACGCTTCTCAGTATCGTCATAACCTGTGGCGCGGGTACGTTCTTCTAAGGCCTTCCGACTATCTACACTCAGTGCTCGATAACGTGTTTCACCGTTAGCACTCACTTTTTGGTGTGATGCTTCGGCTCTTTTTCCTGGACCGTCACTCCAATGCACATGAAATTGTGCCGCACGATCTCGTCCGTGTGACCCCTTCACGGGGTCAGCTGATAATTCATATGACGTCTGTCGTCCTTGAGATCCAGATCCAGTTATGTCCTTGGCAACTATATTAGTATTAGGATCTGCTGGATTGATAGTCTGGTTAATTTTTAGACCGTGCGAAGCTGGGTTTGTCGTGATAACTACGTGGTGTACTGGTTCGGTTCTAGATTCAGATTTTGCCTTTGCAAGGCTGGCGAATTTCTCCGTTCTCTCGCGATCATGGTCATGTTGACCAGTCCGAGCTTCTTCTATATGTTTTTCTTGTGCTTTATCGCGTTTTTTCTTTGCATTTCGATTCATGATTATTTGCCTCTTTGGGCTTCAAATTTGGGGCTCAGATCAAAAACTATTCTCTCTGGGTTATAAGTCTTCAATTATCAACAAATCTTATTCACCATGCGCTATTCATATTCTCTAGTTTCTTGATCTGACACCAATTTTCAAATTGGTTTTTCCCATGTAGCAGTCATTCTTTTTGACGTTGCATGTAGCCCCACGGGATCACCGACAAAAGAAGGAGCTAACGCATTTCGTGCATTCTCATATTGATTCATTTCCGGTGTATACCCTACTCTTTCATAAAAGGGTTGAGCTGTTGGAGCTGTGTTTGAAGTTTGGACTTTTGTTGCTCCGGAACGTGCGGCTAAGGCTTCAACAGCTGTCATTAGCCCAGTACCAACACCGGCTACATGTGCACCAGTTGCTCCTGAAGTATTCGTAAGCGAAGATACAGTAGTGACTCTATTGGTTGCACTGTGGTGATATTGAGCAGAGCCAACTTCGCGTGAACTAAATAACCCTGTGCTAACGTTACCTGTAATGGTTCCACTGAAACTACCAGAACGTGATCGACTAGTTACTTGATTTCTTGTATTCATTCTTATGCTCCATAACGAACCTGAGAGGTACAATATTTGCTAATGAAGGGTCCGAGCAAAAACTCACCCCTCCACGTTATAAGCCTTTCTGTGTTAATTAACCCATTAGGTTCAAAAATTTTACCGTATCTACAGTTTCTTGATCTGACCCTAATTTTCACTTTCATTAGTTTTGCAATAAGATTGCCAATTTAAGAATTCGGCATAAAAAATAAAAACCTTTATTTTTCAATTCACTAAAACCAAAACCGCTCTAACTTTATTCTATTGGCTGGGTTGTTCTTTACCCAATTGGGTTGGATTAATTCCCTCCCTGTCCTTCAATGCCCATAATTTCAAACACGTTGATCTGACCACCTTTTTGTAGAAAAATTTCTCGATACAGTTCTGGTGCACTGAGTTTTCCCCAGTCGCAGGCGGTGTAAATAAGGTAAGGCACCATGGAGTGTGGGTCGTCTTTGATTAGGAAGTCAGCCGCCCTGCGCAGAGATGCAAAAGCGTCATCACGGGTGAGCAGAACACCATTAGACCTTTCTCCATTACCTCCTTCTCCATCACCTCCGCTACCGTTATTATGGCCTGCGCCATTCTCAGACTCCCCATCGCCATTCATATCCGCACCATTATCTTCGCCTATTAGCTGACTACTAAAAGACACACCCCGACGAGTAAGCTCTTGATGTAAAGTGTCGTTTATTTGGTGCAAAACACCTTTGATATCACTAAAGCTTGGACTCGCATCACCACAACAGTCGTCTAACCATTTTTGTAGCCGCTCTAATGATTGCAATGCGTCCTCTAATTGGCTAATAAGAGCCAAAAAATACTCTGTATCGGTAGCGGCCAAACGTTGTTTAAAATCTTGGCTGGTTGGGCCTTTCCAAGGCGATTTGAGTTGATTTTGTTTTTTTAATTTTTCAAAATGTTGGGCATTTTCCCAATCATTCCAGCTCAATTCTTCGCCATCTAGATTCGTTTCAGTCATGGCTAAACTTTTGATAATGGGGGTGAGTTTGTCGTTAATCCAATTAAGAGGGTTGGTTCGAAACTCCAAGTCGCCATCTAGCATTTTTGGGTGCATGTCTGCCCAATAGATTTCGCACATTTGTTGTATTAATAAAGCCGCTGGGGCGATGCCTCCTATACCTTCTAAATGCAAATTCGCTTCAAACAGCCAAATACCTAGCTGTAAATCTTTGCTTTTTTCAGCCAAGGCATTAAGAGCAATATTTTTAACTTGCGACCAGTCGGCTGTTTTAAATTCATAGGTCCAAACCCCCATCGGCAAAGTCGGATCGTCGGCCTTACGAGCTTCTTTAATACTAGAATACACACCATTATGGCGTACCGACGCACCCACCCTTTCCTCTCCTATTGGCGCCATTAATTGGGTGAGCGTATAGCCCATGTGAAATTGCATGTAGGCATCGGGGGAATGGGTAGCCGCTTCGAATCTCATAATGGGTTCCTATTTTAATCCTGTCACTATTCAGTATTTGATCATTGGTTATTTAACTATTAATCATTTAACCCCGGCGCCTGAGTGGGAAAATGGCGCGGTAAAACAATGGCATGCTGCTCACCTTTGTCATCACTAACAAACGCTTGTACCAATAAGTTTGATCGACTGACATACGCGGGTTCTTCGAGATACACTCGCTCACCTTTTACCCCCACAGGGACGTAAAACGACAACATACTCTCATTGTCTAATTCGGCAGAATCGCTAGCGTATAACGTCAGCCACTCAAACAACCCCCATGAACCTCGGCTGACAAAACTTGCGGTTAATGCTTTTGCTGTCCCCAATTGCGTGGGATCAGAATGAATACCGGGTAAGCCAATGGGCAAATAGGCTGAGCCGGTCGCCCAGCGTAAATCCAATTGCATGCGACTGCCGGGTGACCAAATGATAGTGTTATTGCCATTAGGGAAAAGCGCCTGTGTTCGACCACTTTGTAAGACCCATTCAATAATCTGATTACTGCCTTCTGAAGCCTTTAATAAATCACCTTGGGCGTCAAAAGTGACCTGCATGTGAACTTGCCACTGTTTATTCTTGGCTTGCCAAGTTTGAGCGAAGAAATCATCGATCACATTCATCTGCTCGATAAATTCACGCCAAGACGCTGGAATACTGCCGTCTTTTTGGTTTTGTTTATCCAGATCAGCTAAGAGATTTTCTGACTTTTCATGGTAGTCTTTGAGAAACGCCTGCAACGCTTTCGAGTTCAAATCCTGGTTACCGGCTTGGTGTATCTCAGCAAATGGATACCGACCAGCAACCTCTTGGTTGAAGCGTTCAGCTAAATATGTATAGCGTGCAACTAGGGCTTTTTTATCGGCACTGCTACAATGCAAACCAACCTGCTGCTCTATTTGTTCACGACGTTTAGCAAACCAACTTCCAGAACTGTGTGTTGCATCAAAATATTCACTCTGTGGGCATTGGCTATTGGAAATATCGGCCAGTTTTTGAGTGACCAGATCATTCAATAAGACAACCTGATTATTAGGCTCACCACGCTCAAAGCGCCCTAAATCTTGCAAAGTAGCCATCCATATTTGTACTTTAGGATCGCTTAACCCTGTGTCACTGTTTTGCAAGTATTGCAATAATGGCTGAGCATAATTAAACGCAAAATAGCTCATTTTTTGCTGCTGATTGGTCAAATAAAGTTCAGCCTGCTTATCATCCTGAATGTTAAACATTGCCTGAGCAAAATCTGGCTTTTGCCATTGAGGAAAAGGCAAAGGCTGATAGAGTTGATAATCACTCACCAGCCTGTCCAATTGAGTCAGCTGCTGCAAAATGAACTTCTGCACTTGTTGGTTAAGCCTTAAAACATTGCTGGTATCACCAAGTTGTTGAAGAAGTATCTGAATTTGTAACAGGAGCTCTTGAACCTGCTTAAAACTATTCACGGCGTCTGCGACACTTCTTTCACGATAATCAATAAGATCATTGACTGGTTTTGGCGCTTTTATGCGTTGGGCAGGTCGTATCATGGCTGCACTTAATAAGCGCTCTGTGACTTGTTGTAAACGCACATCCAAGGCACTGTTAAATAACGCAGTGTCTCCATGCTCATCAGTGAATTGTTGATAATTCACTAAAACATCAATCAGTTGTTGCAAAGGCGCTTGCTGCCATTGATCAACACCTTCAGATGAATCTATCACTGGAGGATAGCTGTCTTTTACAAAAGACAGCTCTGTAATAGCCTCGACCTTTTCGGCTAATTTTTGCAGCTCAGGTGTTTTTATCAATAGCCCTTTGGGGCCAAACTCAAACAACGCCCCAAAAGGAGCAAAACTTAACTCGGCAAAGCTTTCTCGCACGATTTGATCACACGATTGTGGCGAAAAGCGCTCGGCTAATTGCTCTAATTGACGACTGTCAAAACCATGCACTACCAGTTCTTGGCGTAATGTATTCATTTGTTCGGCAATGCGGCCACAAGGACTAGTGCTGTTCGAGTTTGCAAGCCAATCATTGCTTGTCTTGACGCTCCATTGCCTTAACTTTTTATAATCTTGGATGACCGTAGACGCTGGCAAACGCCGATCTCTCGCCATCCAAACAGTCTGGGCATTGAAAGCTTCTAGTGGTGCTAGGGGAATATTTTCAGCATGTTGCAATAAAGCAATTTGTAGCTCGCCTGTGAGCGTTTCTAAAAATTGCGTACTAAGCTGACGGCTTACTAAGGATTCGTCGTTACGCATCCAACTAGGACTGTACTCGGCTCGACGTACCGCCCCAACAATAAGGTCACTGGCAAAATTAATACTATTGGGTACCGGGTTGTCATACAGATAATTAAGTAACTTAGCTAATGCCGTACTTAACCCGCGATTATTTTTTAATGGACCTGCGAGTGTTTCAAATGACGCTTGCTCGTTTTCAAATTCAATTAAATTTTGCTGGTAATCCTCTAGCTGTTGAGACAATGCCTGATAATTACCCACTGCCAAAGGGGTTTGTGTTGCCAACAGCAGAGCATCAGCTCTTTGCTTTAATCGGCACTCCAGAGCAATAAAAAGGTTTTTTTCGAGCAAATGCTGCGCTACCAATTGCTGTTTTTCTACCTCGATCATGTCCAACCAAGACAACGGCATAGATATCGTCAACAAACGCTCACCAACATCACTCAAACCTTGCATGAGCCTAAAAGTATCGGCGCCTTGAGCACTACAATCTACCAACATAGAATGAAGTTGTTTGAGTTTATCTTGACTAAAAGTATTAAATTGAACGACACGAGTAACATCGAACACAAACAGCAAAGACATTACCAATGCAGTAGCCAAAACCCCAATCTGAAATTGTCGTAACACTTTATTATTAGAAAATCGACGTTTTTCTAATATGGAGCTAAGGTGTTTTTCTGCAAAGATTTTTTGTTGAAAAACATCTTCAATAAAGGCCGTTTTATCGTCTAACTGCCCACAAAAATAAATACCTCTAAGGGGTAAAGCCTCTTGTAAGCTGCTACGAACAAAAGTCGACGCCATCACTTTTGTAAGCGGCTGCTGCAAAGCTGAAAATTGGTGTATGAAGAGCATAAACCTGTCTATGTCGGCTATCTCTTCACCACCGGATGCCACTTGCAGCTGAGTAATTTGTAAAGACGCCAATAATTGCGTAAACGCTTCGTGTATCCACTCGACATTAAATGCGGTTTCTAGGCGATACGGATTTGACCAACCGATCATCTGCTGTTTAACCTTATCATCTTGTGCTTTCCAGAAAGCTGGAAAGCCTTCAATGCGATCACATTGCGTGATAAAGACATAAACAGGCAGCACAAAACCCGTCTTCTTTTGAGTTTTCCAAAGTTGTTGAAACAGCTGTTCGCCAAGCTCTTCTAATGCTGCCGGCGCATCTGGATGCAGTAGAGATTCTGCAGAAATACATAAAATAATCTTATCAAGGGCACGCTCTGGGCGATACCAATTGAGTTGCTCAAGGTTATCATCCAAGGTATCGATTGAAGATTCGATGACCACACCATGGTCAAAAAAATGCCACCCACTAGCCGCGGTTAATAAGCGCTTCTCTCTTGGTAACAATTGTGCTCGCTTACCTTGTTTAATAGATTGCACTAATTGGCTTTTACCGCTCTGTTCCTGACCAATTATAAGCGACCACTCTACTTGATAGCGCCATTCTCGTTGAGTTGTTAAATACTCTATCGCATTCACTGCGCGACGTATTTGAGCCATACCAACGAGCTGGCGATAACTTTTCTTCTTATTTTTTGGTTTTTCTTTTCCTCTAAATTTTTTAATCAACCAAAGCACTGGCATACTAAAAAGATCAACCAGCCATGACATAAGCCGAACCAAAGACTTGGTCAGTAACAGCAACCATTTAGAGCCTTTTTTAATCAACCATAATCCTACCCCAACGACAATGATCACTAATAAGATGAGGCCAATCATTTGCCAAAGAGGATCCTGCCAAATCGGTTTAAGCTGCTCAATCAAAGGGGATAATCGCGCCACAAGACTTTGATACAATCGCTCTACTTGCAGAGTAATACGATCAAATTTTGAAAGAGATTGCTCTATCCAACGTATCATTCCAGTTAGGTCAGTAGCCATTTTTCAAGCCCCTGATTCAATAACAACCACACCACTGCCCCTATTAAAAAATACAGGCTAATACTGTAAACAGTCCAACGATACCAATTCGATAATGGGGCGAGACGCTGCTCATATTGTGACGCCATGCAATGTTCATAAGCTTGAACATGGATATACTGAGCAGCTATAGGTTGATGTTGAGTGATAATTTTAAATAACTTATGGCGATAGACTTCTAATATGGGCTCTTTATCGCGATAACGCCCAGCAAAGCCGAGCCGCAGCGCAAGCAAATATACGGCACACAGCTGTACTTCAAGTTGATCATATTTGCCATGGGCTAAAAGAGTATTTAAATGCCTATAAAAGGTACCACCAGCTGAGCAACTATCATAAAAATGCTCCTCTAATAATACCCGCTGCCAATAATCTCGCCCTGTCCAATCTAATTCAATAATAAATAATTCATCAGCAAGGGCTACCATAGCAAAACAAGCTTGATCTAATAACACTTGCTGCCTTTCAGTCAATTTATCTCGCCAATACAAACGCTTATCACCCAGCCATTGGCTCAGGTGTAAACTAATGGCGGTCGCTATTTCTTCGTCATTAGGCATAGCCTGAAGTTTCAGGATTTTTTTTGCTTCTAAGGCCAACTGATCATGATTAATCCAACGCTTAACCATAGCAATCTGCTGATAAAACTGATTCATCAAATTAACAAGATTGAAGTCTGTTCTGGCCATCGTCATTCACCCTCTTTCATTTTCACATCATGAGGAAGATGCAAAACAATGCGCTTCGGTTGCATTGGTTTTAACTTACCATTGGTACAAGCCACCACTAAGGGTTGTCCGGACTTTACATACAAAGGGTCAACTGAAATATAAAATAATACGTGTCCAGGCAAAGCGGTAATACCTGTCGCCTCATCATATTCAGTTCGCTCAACACTGGCGCCTAAAAGGCGTTTTATAGAAAGCTCTTTGTGTATTTTTCCTGATGCAATTCGACAATCTGTCATCCATTGAACTAAATCGGACTGTGTTTGTTGTTGGCGGGGTTTTAACTCAATAAGTAACTTATTTCGGCTCCATGCTTTATCAAAAGCAATGGAAAATACGCCGTCTTGGCTTTCTTCAAAGACTAAACTTGAGTAACGTAAGTTCACTTCTTCCAATCGCTGTTCGATATACTGAATAGCAAATGCCAACCCACTACCACAATCTAAATGTAGATAAGGTGGTAATTTAGGAGGAATACGACTTGAATCCAACTCGCACATTGAACCAATCAATCGAGCTAATACTTGATACACCATCCAAGGGGAACTAACACCATTATCCACTATCAATTCCAGCTCCGCTAAATGCTGAACCATAGAGCGAATCCACAATCGATGTTGATCACTAACACGGCTCCCCAACAGTTCTTCGCCATTTTCAGAAAAACCAGCCAAAAGTCGTGCTTTTTTACGAATCATAAAAGCCATATTTTGTAAACGAAGTTGAAGGGGGAAGCGCTCCATTCGAGCTTCTTCATAGGCTATAAAATTGTCGGCGTCTATACGTAACATCGGTGGGCAATAGGATGTTACTTGGTATTGTGCACTATCAATTTTACTGATTTCCAAAAGAGGTAAAGCAACGTATTGCTCTCGTACTCGATTGGAAACTTGCAATGACAGGATGGGCTGCAATCGTAAAACCTCAGTCTCCCCATCTCCTGTATTGTCGTCTTTCGCCAGTTCCCCGTCGACGACATTAAAACGCTGAATATCAGAGCTGCTACTTGCGCTACCAGATACGCGAATAGGTACGGTTAGCTGAATCTTTAATGCAACCTGATCGTCAAACTGCACGTCTTTTTTTAAATCAATCTGAATAGGAGCGTGCTCAGTGACGTCATAATTTATTTGAAGACCATCGGGCATAATAGCCCGTAGTTTTTTTAAATAAACCACGCCTTCTAATAACCTTGCCTCGTCAATAGCCATATTTATTATGCCCCAATGATAGGGAATATTTCGCATCAGGCTCTGCAATTGATTCTCCCAATAGATATGATTTTGCTGAAAATGTTGGGGAGATAACAACATTCCTTCATGCCAACAAACAGAAAGAGGCAAACTATCAAATTGGCTCATGGTTTATGTTCCTCAAGCAAATAATTTTGCCTGTTTAAAGTTATTTTCAGCACCTTATATTGAGTAAGGTCTGCTTGGTATTGACCATCTTGGTCAAGATAATTAGCGAAAAGATAAACAGAAACGGCATTAAAATAATTTTTTGGCAAAATCAAAACGTATTCTGCTGTGTATGGCACCACTTCCTGTTCACTGACAACTAACTTTTTCTGATAACGAAGTAATAATCTTTTTTTATTTATGAACCAATCTGGACCGCTTAACGCACTCAACACTTCCGCCGCCTTATCGTTAAAGACGAATACAATATCCAGTGCAACCGGTACATTATTATTACTGTCGACAGAAGACTGTATGTAGACAGACTCTAATAATGTCTTATCAAAATGATAGAAAGGCACAACTTTCGCCATGCCTTTATCAAGACTATTGCCAATGCTTGCAGCCGTCTCACAACCTGACAAAAAAAGTATTGATAACCAAAACACACCATAAAAGGCAATCTTCATGGTATACATTTAAAACACCGTAGCGATTAAAAAACGAATACGTTGCACTCGTTGAGTCCGAGCGATTAGTGCTGATCCGTAACCTAATCGATTCGTAACACCTAATTGAGCACTCAGCAAAGTGGCATTGTTTTCTGCCTGACTGTCTGGCAAACAAATAAATGTAATCAAACAATCCACTCGTCTTTCACTAATCCAAGCCAATAGATCTCGTAATTGATAATGAAAAATACCACCAGGAACTAATTCACTGATGCGCTGCCTAGTCATCGGCCCTAATTCAAGCTCAAATACGGCTTGTTGGTCCCAAACTCTCTTTCCTAAAGCCGCTTCGCTACCTAGACGATGATTTTTTTTACCGAGACGAGAATGATCAGTCGATTGCACACTAAGCCAACGACCAATCAAACTATTCATCTTCACCACAGGCAACGCCAAGACAATTTCAAACAGTTTTCTAACGGTTGACAATGTCATGCGACAGTTCGCCAAATGACCGGATAATGCTAATAAAGTATCGTCATGTTGACCGTGTAAACTTCGCTGCGTTGAATAGTAATGACCACTTAACGCCAATAAAAACTCCCCTATAGTACTTTCACTCGCTTTACTATTAGTGAGGGTATAATTAGTTTGAGCGTGAATAACATAACGCAATGCGTGAATACGATTATTAAAAATATTTATAAAGGCGGCCATTGCCCCCTCCCCGTAATATTTATCTTCACGCATCATATCGGAAAATGGCTCAGCCAACGGTCCGTCTAGTCCAGTCAAGTTATAATAAGAACACTCAATTGTGTGTTTCTTACTTTTCAACCAGTTTGTAGAGCCTGCTTTGTTATTTTTTTCTTTTTGTCTCACTGTCTCTTTTAATAAAGCTGTCTCCATCATGTCTTCAGAAAATAACACTTTTCGTATTTCTCCTGGAGGAAGACTACGTTGCAAGGAAGCCACAAACGTAATTTTTGCTGTCAGGGATTCTAGTACATCGTCTTCACCCACCTTCATACCAAGTAGCAAATGCGCTAGCTGATGAAATGACCAACTAGCATCAGGTTGGGTATAAAGCTGAGCTACAGAATAACCTTTTCGCCAATGCGTGGTTGCCATTGATGCCACACTCCTTCGCGTTGATCACTAATCAATTGCAGCTGTACGAAATGATTCAGTGTTGTATATAAACCGAAAAAATAGCTCAGTACGCTACCCAACAATAACGGGTTAGCATCGGAAAAATAATCTTCATTTATTTCCAATGAGATTTGATTGCCCCGACAATGTCCACGCCACATATCACCACCAATTCGCCTTGTCACCATTTGTGATGACATACTGACTAACCCTTCCAATTGTCTATTATGGGATGGAGACAAGGGATCACAATACAAACGTAGAATTTGTTTTAACAACGCCAAACGCTCATTGCCCGAACCAAGGGCGTCCAAGTTAAGCGACAATTGTGATAATAATTTTATATTGTTTTTACCTACTAAACTGGCACCTTTAAACTTAGTAGGTATGCCTAAAATAGAGGCATTCAACATAGGACCTGAGCCAACTAACTGTAAGTTCTGTCCCTCACGAAGCGCCTCAGGCAAACGTCTATTATTACAAAGTCCTTGAACAATAAGAGTCTGATCGACGGGTTGACTGGGAGAAAAATCTGGATCGTAGATGGATAAAAAAGTGTCACATCCACGCTCTCCTGGTGTTAATAATCCAGATAGCCGCGTAACATAGTATTGATTAACATTACCTTTTCCATTGGGGCCTAACCATGAACTCAGCACTTGACTCCGCCCATTAAAAGAAATGCTTTTCACTTCCGTTATACTGTGTACTTCACCTTGTAAATAATGCCTTTCATCTGCTAAAAGGCGATACTCATGTTGATTATGCTGAAGTTGAATAGGTTTGAATGTTTTTTCATATAGGTTTATTGCAGGAAAGCAATTTAACCTAAAGCAGCGTTTGTGTAGATAAATTGCATTTGCAGATTGTTCTAGTAAAAAAAGTATTTCAAAACTGTTCTGTGCATGACGAAGTACACCACTATGATGCAATTCGGCTATATCTAAAAAATAAAATTTTTCCACAAAAGCAAAATATTCTTGTAATAATCTATAAGCTCGTTGACTACCAGCATCATCAGGTAAGACATTTTGATCATCATCAAAACCTTGCCATTTCAACACTTTCGATAAAGGGCAAGTGTCACTGTCCAATCGAGTCACTTTATCACCGACTCGTACAGCAACGCCTATTAAATCATCATTTAACAGTTTAAAAATTTTCGCTCTTTGCTCAATATCAGCAATATAAAAACGTAAATGTTCAATGGGATAATCTTGTATTGACTCTGTACCTATATTAGAAACAGTTAATGAAATTACCGATTGAAGATCGCGTCCAGGTGAGATATTTAGCTCGTCTAATCCAGAAAATAAATTCTTTGGCAATATCTCTGTTTTAATAACATCCAATGGCCATAATTGTGTGTGATAGCAATTTTCAAATCGGCATTCCACTTTTTCTTTTTGACCACTATTTCCTATACGTGACGCCGTGCCAATAAATTGTCGACCTTTATCGAAACAATAACCATTGATAAAATTAGCACCATCGGCCTCTACGTTCGCTTGTAATACCACCATGCACGGTAAAGAGCGCACCAAATTGGGGTAAAGGCTATGTAATAATTGATTTGGTATCTGGTCTCGCTGTTGCTCTAAATCAGCCCGCAATCGACCCGTCATAAATGCAAAAGACTGAAGCAATTGTTCTACATGCGGATCGTCAGAACGACCAGCACTCAATTTCAATTCTGCGGCAACATCTGGGTAAGTATGGCTGAAGGACTCTACCGATTGGCGTAGATAACGCATTTCTTGTTGAAAAAAGGGATAATTTTGAGACATAAACTTTTTATCCTGTATCTAAAATACGTCCAGCACTCATCAGAAATGCACCGCTAAAAAACACGGAGCCTCCTTCGTTATTGTTTACTTTTCACCCAAAAATAAAACCTTGCTCAAAATGCTCATTTTCTAGCTCTATTTTTAACTGGCAACGGGATCGCTGGTTGCTAATACCTATGTTCAATACCCAAATTTTTTTGATGCGCGGTTCAAATACTTTCAGTACTTGAACAATATCGTTTTGAAACTGAGTGATTTGTCCCTGATTATCCAAGGACTGATCCACTATGGCTGTCAATCCGTTGCGATATATACCTTCCATGGTAGATATCGAACGATGGCTATAGCCATCAACACCCGCATCTAAAAATCCGCCAAAATTTAAAATATATTCTACGTTTTTTATAACAGACTCTTGGGTGCTGATTGCTTGTCCAGCATGAGTAATTTTTTCAAAAAAAGCTTTTGCCATTTTTGACATTACCCTAGCTTGATAGCGCTGCAATAGGACGGTTTTTAGCCACACTCCAAGCCGCTGCCGAGAAACCGCCTTGATTACCAACATTGGCGCCTTGCACCTGATGATGCCAACCTATTTCCGTAAAGTTCAGCTTAAACTGCTCGGTAGGCATGTCATTGGGATGAGATTGAAAGTCAATTTCGCTAATCAATGCGAGACGCAATTCAAAGCGCATAATGATATTAAACTGATCCCCAGAGTTACGTAGTACCCAGATAATCGTCGGTGTACCACCAACCACATCAAGCGTTTTTGCTCTCAGGCAAAAGTCATACATCTTAGGAGACGTCTGATCCACATATTTCACACAAGTAAAATCTGTAATCATAGGACGCCCCGATGTTCGAGCATTATTACTCACATCCGTTGTAATCTGTTGTTTAATGCCTTGATTGATAGACACCAGCTCAACACAATTAGTCCAATCAAATTGTGCACCACCTGCATTCGCTTTTAATTCGCTCCATGCCGGTCCATCACCCTCGCCAGCAGCACCGTCTATAAGCGAGCCGACACCCGTCGCATCAGTATTGGTTCCATTAAAATTGGGAACCCCAAATTGCAATAGTATTAAATCCATAATCCCTATCTCTCTTAAGTAGTTAATGTATTAATTTCTAGGGTTAAGGTAACTCCGCCACCAAACGAATAGACGTCGTTAACTCTTCTAGTTGAAAATGCGGACGCAAAAATACAATAGAACGGTAGCTTCCAGGCTTACCAGGTACATCCGTCACTTCAATCCGTGATTCTCTGAGCGGATAACTCGCTTTCATTTCTTGCGGAGCACTATCGTCAACCAACACATAATTACTAATCCAGTTATTAAGATAATCAGAGACGCCTTCTTTGGTGGTAAAACTACCCACTTTGTCACGCATAATGACCTTAATGTAATGGGCAAAACGAGAGGCATTCAACACATAAGGCAACATAGTAGAAATTCGCGCATTCGCATTCGCTGCCTCGGTATTGTATTTTTGAGGTTGCCCAGTTGTCTGCCCTCCAAAAAATGCGGCTTTATCACTGCCTTTACAGTGCAAAATCGCCATAAAGCCTAAATCGTTCAGCTCTTTTTCACGGCGATCAGTAATCGACACTTGAGTAGGACAAGTTAGCTTGATATCACCTGCTGGTGTTTTGAACGTATGTGCTGGCAACCCCTCGACTAATCCACCGCCCTCTACACCTCGAATAGCCGCTAACCAACCGAATTTTGAGTAGGCATTGGTAATTCGCTGAGCGAGTACAAAAGCTGGGTTACCCCACAAGTATTTATGTGCATCCGAACCATCCACGTCCTCAATAAAATCAAAGCCTTCCGCAACCACGGTATCGGGGCCATAGGGTAACCGTAATAATACTTTAGGCAGGGTTAAGGACACATAACGTGCGTCTTCACTACTACGGAAGCTACGCCATTTTATTAACTCAGCACTCTCAAAAATCTTACTTAAGTCTCTTGGTTGAGAAAGCGTAAAAAAATCTTCCATATCAAAGAGTTTTGCATAAGCAGAAGAAATAAAAGGAGCATGAGCGGATGAGGCAACACCAGAAATTTTTTCCAATAACTCTATATCTTCTGGATGACGACCAAATTCGTAATCGCCCACGAGGAAAGAGAAAGGATCACCACCATATGTACCAAATTCTTCTTCATAGATTTTTTTGAACAAAGCACTTTGATCAAATTCCACCGCTTTCTGCAGATCTTTAAGCAAATCACGCTTAGAAATATTCAACAAGCGAATCTTTAAAGAGGTGCCAGTCTCAGTATTCTTAACTAGGAAATGCAGACCACGCCAAGTTGCCTCCAATGCTTGAAACTCAGGAGCATGCATCACCAAATTAATCTGATTGGTCAATTGATTGTCAATTTGAGCGATTTTATCTCCCATCAAATCACTGGCGAATCGGCCGTTCAATTCAGCAACCCCCTCCAATATCGAGACCGAAAATTCACCAATAAGCTCTAAAGCATAAGGAATTTGGCTTTCATCTAACGCCATACGGCCTTGCTTCAACATTCGATTAACTAAGTCTGTTGGCACCACCGTAGACCATTTTTCAGCTGCGCCAAAGAGGTCCTTAAGTTCTTTTTGCAGCGTATCATCAGCCAATACTTCCGCAAGAATGCCGTCTAAAGGATCATTGCCATCCAGCTTAGCCATCATATCTCGTATGCGATTTCTTGATTCATAGCGCTTATTAGTAACATCAATTTGCTTCACCAAATTGATAGGTTCAAAGGCATCTATACTATTGAACAGCAACTCAAGGTTAAGCGGCCCAGCACTTGTGTCAAAGACGTTATCAACTTTATAAACCAAGCGAACAGCATTACCGGTCATCACATCATTAAAGTTGTCGCGGTCTATTTCGACAAATACTCGCTCTTTAACCGGAGGTAACGAAACCGCTGGCATGCCAGATAAATCAGCTAACACGCCAACAATCAAAGGCAACTCCCTTCGAACAATTGCATCACCTATTTCGACATCATATGTGATGTGTACTCTTGGTGATCTCACCCTGGATAATTTTTTCTGATTACTTTCCAAAATTTAATCTCCAACTTTCAAGTGAATAAATTGAATTACTGTCAGTTATCTATCGTTTAACCTGAAATAGGTTTGGTTATTTCGAGTCACCGAACTTACCTCACCCTGTAATTCTAAAATTTTTAAAGCATTATCTACCGCAGCCATAGAATCCATTATTTTTTGTTGCTTTACCCACCAATCAGTAATACCTAAAACAGTATCCTCACTATTTGGATGTTCCTTCAAATAATTCTTAATCAATCGAGCTACATCTGTTTGATAGTAGTAACTTATGCTCATCAGATTCGTCTCATTACATTTGTGATTTATCTTTAAAGCATAATAAGTGCCAACTCATAATGAATTTCAAACCTTTGATTTTAAAGAAAAATTTATAATTAAATGTGGTGGGTAATAATTTAAACACCCATCAGGGTTATAAATACCCCATATTAAGTGGGTATAAAAAAACACCTCTTTTCTTTAGAAACAAAAAGGCCGTGTTAAAAAACACGGCCTCTTAAAAAAATGTAGTATTAGTAGAGGTGTATCTCATTACTTTTTATATGATATTTTTTGACTAGCTTTCCAAAGGCTCTTCTTTCTTTCCCACATAAACTCGCCGCCTTTGTGACATTGCCATTAGTCAGAACAAGTAATCTAGATACAAATTTCGCTTCAAATTTCTCAATTGCTAAACGTTTTGCACTTGAGAAAATTAAATCTGAATCCTGAATATCACTATTAAGATCAGATTCATTTATAATATTATTTTCGTACGAGCCATTATGCTTAGGTTTATCATGTATATATCGAGGTAAAGCAGAAGGGGGGAAATCAAAATTAGCCTCTGGCGTTTCAGAAGTATCTAATAGCTCTCCATTAGCAAGCAAATAATAACGATGCACACTGTTTTCCAATTCTCTAATGTTACCAGGCCAATAGTGAGAGTAAAACCAACTCATTAGTCTATCACTGGCCCCTTTCTTGTTTAATCCATATTGTGAATTGAGTTTTTCAATAAAATGTTCTACTAGTAAAGCAATATCTTCTTTGCGATCTCTCAACGCAGGCACCTTTATAGACAAGATAAATAGCCTAAAATACAGGTCTTGTCGAAAGTCATGATGTTCAATTTTAAGTTCAAGATCACAGTTAGCGGCTGCGATAAATCTAACATTAGTCTTTAATACCTCATTTGAACCAATCGGCCTAAACTCCGACTCTTGCAACACTCTCAGCAACGCTGCTTGTGACTTTAAAGATAGACTATCTATTTCATCCAGAAAAATCGTACCGCCGTTTACCGACGAAAGGAGCCCTTCTTTATCATTTTTCGCATCGGTAAATGCTCCTTTCTTATAGCCAAATAACTCACTGGCAAACAGCTCATCAGAAAATGTAGAACAATTGATGGCTATAAAGGGTTTATTTGCCAAACCACCTCCATAATGCAACCCTCTAGCAACAAGTTCCTTACCAGTACCGGTTTCACCAGTAATCAAAACCGTTGCAGGGTACTGAGCCATTGTTTTAATAGAGTTCCTCATCTGTACTATAACTTGAGATTTCCCTATGATATTACTATCAATAATATTCATATATCCCTCTTATTCCTTTATAAATACAACACGTTAAGTATTTTTTAGTATCACTCCTCGGAAAAGACACAAATGGAGTAAAATAAAATCTTGGCAACTCATTAAAAAGAACAGTGATTTTATGTAGCAAAAAAAAGGCCAATCGCTTTCGCCCCTAATAGCGCCATTCTACAATACTTAATCTAGCTCAAATTGGTCAAAACGATACTATTTCGGGTGTTTTTTTACCCAACTGGGTCAATATAACGAAAAACTATCCAATAAAACGTTAACTCTAGATACAGTATCACTGATTTCCTCTAACAATGATTATAAAATTAGTGTTTCTAACCTAGTACTTTTTGTTTTTTTTAAATTGCCTTGCAATACTTGACATTGCATTTGATTAAGCAAGCGTTTAGCACTCAAATAAAATCGGACAACAAACTCATTGGGCATATCTCACTCATTGATCATCTCGAATAGACCTCGTCACTCGGTAAGAGAAAATACAACGAAAAGCAAAGGCTGAATATTGATAAAAATATATCTAGGATCCAGTCAATCTAACGCTATCTGACTCATAGATTACATCTTGATGCGCCAGAAAAAGACGATTTCATAGTTTTTTCAAGTTAAGAGAAGGCTTTACGAGAGGTAATTCAGAGTAAACAAGTACATAGGAGTAATGCTGGTGATATTGGCAAAAAAAACCTCATTACCAAACAAATGGTAATGAGGTTTTTTATACTTACTTAAAGATAATGACTACTAGTAGAGCGGAATTAACTTTACCCGTGACTCACTCTCTTACTACAGATTAAGCCGCCTCATTAAAGAGACAAACGGCGCACATCGCTTAGCAGTGAATTCAAGAAGGTCATGAATCGACCCGCATCACCACCATTAACGGCTCTGTGATCATAAGACAAGCACAATGGTAACATGGTACGAGGTTCAAACTCTTTACCATTCCAGCGTGGTTCAATGTCCGCTTTAGAAACGCCAAGAATACCCACTTCAGGACAATTAACGATAGGCGTAAAGCCAGTACCACCGATTGCACCCAAACTAGAAATAGTAAAACAACCACCTTGCATGTCTGCAGGTTTAAGTTGCTTATCAAGCGCTTTCTTAATCAGTTCACTTGCCTCTTTAGCGATCTGCACAACAGATTTTTTATCTGCATCACGCAAAACAGGCACAACCAAACCAGCAGGAGAATCGACCGCAATACCAATGTGTACATAATGCTTCTGGACATATGTTTCACCGTCAGCCATTAGCGACACATTGAAGCTAGGGTTCGCCACCATAGCCTGAGCTACCGCTTTAATAAGGAATGGAAGTGGTGTCAATTTAACACCTTGTTTTTCCATTTCCCCTTTCAAGCCCTTACGGAACTCTTCAAGATCAGAAATATCTGCTTTATCGAACTGAGTCACTTGAGGCACAACAAGCGCGTTGCGAACCATGTTCTGAGCCGTTAGACGCTGGATCTTGCTCATTTTAACAATTTCGACATCGCCGAACTTGCTAAAGTCTTGATCAGGCACAGTAGGAAGACCAGAACCTGTTGCAACAGCAGCAGGAGCCGATACAGCCTTCTGAACAGCCGCTTTCACATAAGCATGCAAATCTTCTTTTATAATGCGACCACGAGGACCTGTAGGGCGAACAAGAGATAGATCAACACCAAGCTCACGAGCAAGCATACGGACAGCAGGACCCGCATGAACCTTTTTCGAAGGCTCAGACAATACAGCGGATTGATCCGCTGATGGCGCTGCTTTTGCAGTGCTTGCTTTAGGCTCTTCCGTCGCTGCTGGCGTCGCTTTTTCAACGGCTTTTTCAGCAACTGGCGCAGCCGGTGCAGAACCGCCTTCTACTTCAAGCTCAAGAACAAGATCGCCTTCAGAAACTTTATCACCGACCTTAATAGAAACAGATTTCACTGTGCCTGATTTAGGCGCAGGAATTTCCATAGAAGCTTTATCAGTCTCAAGAACGATAATGGAATCGCCCTCTTTCACTTTATCGCCAGCCGCTACCGCAACTTCGATCACTTCTACGCCTTCTGCACCACCAATATCAGGCACTTTAACAGACTCAACGCCACCTGAAACAGGTGTAGCTGGGGCTGGAGCTGACGCTTTTGGTGCTTCCGATTTCTCTTCAGACGCAACAGGAGCGGATGATTCTGTTGTTATCACAAGGATGTCAGCACCCTCAGAAACAGTATCACCTACTTTGATCGCAATTTTGCCTATCTTACCCGTAAACGGAGAAGGGATATCCATAGAAGCCTTATCCGTTTCCAATACGATTAAAGAGTCACCCTCTTCGACCATATCGCCTTCAGACACACAAACTTCAATCACTTCTACATCCGTTGCACCACCAATATCAGGCACGGACACTTTCTCTTCAGCAGAAGAAGATGCTGTTGTCGCCTTATCAGCAGATTTTACCGGCGCAGATGCTTCTGCTTTTGGCTCAGGCGCAGTTGTTTCTGCCCCTTCAACCTCTATAACAAGAAGTTCATCGCCTTCAGAGACCTTATCGCCTTCTTTCACAGAAATGCTTTTTACTTTACCAGCCATAGAAGATGGAACATCCATGGAAGCCTTATCTGTTTCTAAAACAATAATAGATTGGTCTACTTCGATAATGTCACCAACCTTAATACTGATCTCGATAATCTCGACATCAGTCGCACCACCAATATCCGGTACTCGAATGATTTCAGTACTCACAGAAATCTCCTTTGTCTTATAGACGCATCAAACTTAAAAACTTATCTGGCTTAGGTAGAAAAATACACTAAGCCAGATACCTAGCTTGTCAGGTAATTAGCAAGTGACAGGGTTTGGTTTCTCAGGATCTAAACCAAACTTAGCAATTGCTCCACTAACTACAGATGCATCAATCACACCGTCTTTCGCCAGTGCATTCAAGGCAGAAACCACTACCCAATAACGGTTCACTTCAAAGAAGTGACGCAATTGAGCACGAGTATCGCTGCGGCCAAAACCATCTGTACCAAGCACATTGTATGTGCCTTTTACGAATGGGCGAATTTGATCTGCGAACAATTTAATATGATCGGTAGAAGCAATAACTGGACCGTTGCCATTCAAGCATGATTCAACATGAGATACGCGAGGCTCAGACTCTGGGTGAAGCATATTCCAACGACTTACATCTAGACCTTCACGGCGTAGTTCGTTGAAAGATGTCACGCTCCATACATCGGAGTTAACACCGTAATCATTAAATAGGATCTCTGCAGCGGCTTCCACTTCACGAAGAATAACGCCAGAACCAAGTAATTGAACTTGCTTCTTATTGGTTTTCTTAGCGTGAGATTTAAGCTTATACATACCCTTAATAATGCCGTCTTCAACACCTTCAGGCATATCTTCGTGCGTGTAGTTTTCATTCATTACGGTTAGGTAATAGAAAACACTTTCTTTTTCTTTATACATACGACGCAAGCCATCTTGCATGATAACAGCGACTTCGTATGAATAAGTAGGGTCATAAGACACACAGTTCGGAATTGTGCCTGCAAGAATATGTGAATGACCATCTTCGTGCTGCAAACCTTCACCGTTAAGTGTGGTACGACCAGCCGTTGCACCAATCAAGAAACCACGCGCCTGAGAATCACCTGCCGCCCAAGCCAAGTCACCAACACGTTGGAAACCAAACATTGAGTAATAGATGTACACAGGAATCATTGGAAGATTGCTGTTACTGTAAGAAGTGGCTAACGCCAACCATGCAGAAAATGCGCCTGGCTCATTAATGCCTTCTTGCAAGATTTGACCATCTGCAGATTCTTTGTAATACATAATCTGAGTATGGTCATGCGGCGTATAACGCTGGCCTTCAGAAGTGTAAATACCCAATTGACGGAACATGCCTTCCATACCGAAAGTACGAGCTTCATCCGCAACAATCGGCACAACACGCTCGCCAATGTTTTTGTCTTTTACCATGACATTCAATGCGCGGACAAATGCCATCGTCGTAGAAATCTCACGACCATTGGTTCCCGCGATCTGAGACTTAAACGCCTCCAAAGAAGGTACTTCAAGTGCTTCACAATCACGACGACGCACAGGGAAATCACCATGCAACTCTTTGCGACGAGAACGCAAATATTGCATTTCTGGACTGTCTTCCGCTGGACGGTAGTAAGGTAAATCTTTCAGCTCTTCGTCACTAATAGGAATACCAAACTTATCGCGGAATTGAGCCAATGACTCTTCATCCAACTTCTTCGTTTGGTGCGCAGTGTTTTGCGCTTCAGCCGCTTTAAACATGCCGTAACCTTTAACAGTTTGGGCAAGGATAACAGTCGGTTGACCTTTGTGAGACGTGGCTTCAGCGTAAGCGGCATAAACCTTATAAGGGTCATGACCACCGCGGTTAAGATTCATGATTTCTTCATCCGTCATGTCTTTAACCATTTCAAGCAATTCTGGGTACTTACCGAAGAAATGCTCGCGGGTGTAAGCGCCGCCATTTGCTTTGTAGTTCTGAAGCTCGCCATCGCATACTTCATTCATGCGTTTGATCAGCAAACCCTTGTCATCTTTTTCGAATAATGGGTCCCAGTGACGGCCCCACAAACATTTGATGACATTCCAACCAGCGCCACGGAATACCCCTTCAAGTTCTTGAACAATTTTGCTATTGCCACGAACAGGACCGTCAAGGCGCTGTAAGTTACAGTTAATAACAAAAATAAGGTTATCCAGTTTTTCGCGCCCAGCGAGAGCAATAGCACCTAATGATTCTGGCTCATCACACTCGCCATCACCTAAGAATGCCCATACCTTGCGATCACCTTGGTCAATCAAACCACGGCTATGCTGGTATTTCATAACATGTGCTTGGTAAATTGCCTGAAGAGGCCCTAATCCCATAGACACTGTTGGGAACTGCCAGTAGTCAGGCATCAACCAAGGGTGTGGGTAAGAAGAAATACCTTTGCCATCGACTTCGCGACGGAAGTTATCAAGCTGCTCATCCGTCAAGCGCCCTTCAATGTAAGAGCGTGCGTAGATACCAGGTGAAATATGGCCTTGGAAAAAAACCATATCCGCTTCTTGTTTTTCGCTTGTGCCACGGAAAAAGTGGTTAAAGCCGATATCATAAAGCGTTGCAGCTGAAGAAAAACTCGTAATGTGGCCACCAAGTGTTGAGTCAACACGGTTTGCCTTCATTACCATAGCCAATGCGTTCCAACGAATAATAGAACGAATACGACGTTCCATGAACACATCACCGGGCAATGGCTTCTGATTTTCAGGAGCAATTGTGTTTCGGTAAGGCGTCGTAATAGACGACGGCATTGACGTACCAGCTTTTGAAGCTTCATTTGTCAAACGATTTAAAATGTATTGCGCGCGATCAGGACCTTCTTCGCGAAGGACAGACTCAAGCGCATCGACCCACTCTTTGGTTTCAATTGGATCGATGTCTTCGAGAATATGCTGCTCAGTCATCGTGTTAATAACTCCCGCTATTAGAACAGATACTTAACCAACCAAGGACATTATGTGTATTTAAGCCTTGGAGGCTACTTAAACGAACCATCAGAGCTTATATGTAAGCCCCAGCCGACCTAGGATAAAACGACACCCTATTTAATTTGCGTTTAAAGCGTCGTTTTTATCCGTTCCAATGGCAATTATTATTGTTTTAAGATTATTTCCATTGCATCGACCACCAGTAAATCTAGTCGGTTCGCTTCCATTTTGGGTTTGGTTCATCAAACCCAACATTAAGTTTTCACATGCAAGATAGCCTTACTAGATGCACATAAAAATTCAAAACTGTTTACCTACTAGTACAGTACATACGTATAACACCGCTTCAACCTAGCATTTATTGGCCGTGTTTTACAAAAATTTTACCTTGCACCGAGCTTTTGCATAAGCACAAAGAGTCTAATTCGGGCGTAAGATTAACACCTATTCAAGAGATCGCCTAGCCACCCCCATAAAGATTGAGGCGTCCGAAAGGCTTTTGAATCTTTTTTACAGACCGAATCCTATCTAAAAACTGACAAAAAGACCACGTTATCGCGCTAAAGAGCGCTACACCACACCAAAATTCACAAAAATCATGAAGCCTATAAATACTGTGAATCTCGAATTCTTTTCGCTGTAGACCGACAACCGATCTCGTCACAGTCAGAGAAAAACGTTACTTGATATTACTTAAAGACAAGGATAATGCAGCTCAAAACGGTGTCTTTTCTTAGGCATATCCTGAGCCTTTATTACGCAAGAAACCACGGCAAAAAATAAAGACCATACAAAATACTCGCCAGCCGACAATACGCTAAAAACGTTTTATCCGTTAAAATTTGTTACAAATCAAGAAATCTAACGCCCTGAACATCAAAAACAACACTGACGCCTCAAGGATATCAGGCTACAATAATGGCTTTATTTAAGTGGCTTATTTAGGACAAGACATGACCCTTTCGACTTCACAACTAGTAGAACACATGCAAGCGCAAGTGGCTTTTGCATTAAAGGAAGATGTGGGCACAGGTGACATAACAGCCCAATTTATTCCAGATGATCAAGAAATAATCGCAACCGTCATCAGCCGAGAAGAAGCCGTTTTGTGCGGTCAAGCTTGGGTAAATGAGGTGTTTTTTCAGTTAGGTGACAAGGTGATCCTTGATTGGCATAACAAAGAAGGCGATCTGATTAAACCAAACCAACCTTTTCTAACCCTAAAAGGCCACGCAAGAACCATTTTGACAGGCGAACGGACGGCATTAAATTTTTTACAAACACTGTCTTATACGGCCAGCGTAACTCGTCAATATTGCGACATTGTTAAGGGCACACAACTGACTATTCTTGATACTCGCAAGACATTACCCGGCATGCGACAAGCACAAAAATACGCAGTCACCATTGGAGGGGGGCAAAATCACCGTATGGGGCTATACGATGCGTTTTTAATAAAAGAAAATCACATTATGGCCGCCGGCTCCATTGCTAATGCCGTCAAAATGGCGCAAAAAATAGCACCAGGCAAGACCATTGAAGTCGAAACCGAAAACCTTGAAGAAGTTGCCATGGCAGTAAGTGCTGGTGCGGATATTATTATGTTAGATAATTTTTCCTACGAAGACATGACCGCCGCAGTAAACAAATACAAAGGACAGGTAAAATTTGAAGCCTCAGGAAACATGGATAAGGAACGGCTTTTAAAGGTTGCTGCCACTGGTGTGGATTTTGTGTCCATAGGTGCTCTTACAAAACATGTTCAAGCCATAGATCTTTCTATGCGCGTATCTCAGGAATCATTATGAAAGATAGTATTTTAGTCATTAACTGCGGCAGCTCTTCCCTGAAATTTGCCATTCTTTCTAATGCTGGACAAGATACCTTAGTTGAAGGGATTGCGGATAGATTGGGAACGGAAGAAAGCAGTATTACCTTTAAATTTGAAGGCGAAAAAAAAAGCATTCCACTCGAAGATGGCAGCCATAAAAGTGCGGTCGCTCATATTAAAGATTGGCTTAGTGATCATCCAGCCATCGCTCGCGGCTTAGTCGGAATAGGTCATCGTGTTGTGCATGGCGGAGAAACCTTTAGTCAATCCGTCCTAATAGATCATAATGTACTCAATGGCATAAAAGAATGCGCTCAATTTGCCCCACTCCATAATCCAGCACATATAAAAGGCATAGAGATTGCGTTTGAACTTTTCCCGGGGTTACCTCAAGTTGCTGTGTTTGATACGGCCTTTCACCAGACCATTGCTCCTGAACAATACTTATATCCGATACCGATGCACTTTTATCGACAACATCACTTTCGTAAATATGGGTTTCATGGCACCAGCTACCGATACATTAGTCAGCGCTTAGCGCAATTAGCAAAGGGCAGCGATCAACAAGGCGTGCTTGTGGCTCACCTTGGCAATGGTGCAAGCACTTGTGCAATTCATAAAGGCCTATCGGTCGATACCAGCATGGGTATTACCCCACTCGAAGGTTTAATGATGGGGACTCGTTCTGGCAGCATAGATCCTAGCCTCCTGTCTTTTATTAGCCAAGCGGAAGGTATTTCAGCGGATGCGGCTCTTGATATACTCAATAAAAAAAGCGGTCTACTCGGTGTGTCAGAAATATCCAACGATTGCCGAACACTTGAAGAAGCAATGGTATCAGGAGACCAAAGAGCAAAACTTGCGCTGGACATGTTTGCAATCCGAACAGCCAAACATCTAGCCAGTATGTCAACCACTTTGGAAAGTATTGATCACTTGGTCTTTACGGGTGGTATCGGAGAAAATTCATCCTATTTACGTCAAGTTATTTGTGATCATTTAAAAGCACTCAATATCACTATAGACTCGACGTTGAACGAAACAGCGCCACGCGGTGAAACGACTAATATTCGCTCAGCAAGCAGTGGAACTAACGTGTGGATAATTCCGACGAATGAAGAGCTAATGATCGCATTGGATACGATAAGTTTGATTTCGCACTGATCAAGACTTTGCCCCCATAATGGACTAATTTAGGATTCATCAAAAATGTCAATAAATGTATTAATGACCGTTCCTACTGGCCCAGGCGTTGGTTTAACGTCAGTTTCAGTCGGCCTTGTTCGAGCGTTAGAACAGCAAGGTTTAAAAGCCAGTTTTTTCAAACCTATCGCGCAACCTCAACCTGGCGATAAAGGACCAGATAAGTCAACTGCTATGGTGGCTCAGGGCTCAACACTCACCCCTGCTGAACCTATCCCACTTCATGAGGCAGAACGCTACCTTTATAATGACAATATTGATGAACTCATGGAAGAAATCGTTGGTCGCTTTCAAGCCAGCGTAGAGCCTGACTCAACGGTTATTGTAGAAGGCCTTGCGCAAATTGCGGGCCACCCCTATGCAACAAGACTAAACAAAGCCATCGCTCGTACCCTTGATGCGGGTCTCGTTTTGGTCACAGCACCAAACAACATGAGAGTGAATGAGCTAGAGCATCATGTGGAAATTGCAGCAGGATCTTACGGCGGCATTAAAGCCAATGACGTCATTGGCTGTATTTTAAATAAAACCACTCCAGGTTCGTTAGGCGTCAAGTCATACGGAGATTTATTCGCACAACGAGGTATTTTTAAACGTAACTTCAGTTTACTGGGTCAAATTCCAAAAGCGGACGAGCTTACCTATCCTCGAGTCAAAGACGTAGCCGACTTTTTGGGTGCTCGCATTGTGAATGCCGGCGAAATCGAATCTCGACGCGTGCAGTCTTATACACTCTGCGCTCGTGGCGTGGAAAATATGCTTGAAGCGTTGCGCCCTGGCGTATTGGTGTTCACGCCAGGCGATCGTACTGATGTCATCATGGCCACCGCGATTGCCGCATTGAATGACATAAAAATCGCCGCTCTGGTTTTAACCGGTGGATATCAGCCAAGTGAATCTCTTATGGCACTTTGCGGTAAAGCGATGGCCAAAGGCTTACCTGTGCTATCGGTTGAATCCAACAGCTGGGAAACCGTCATTAATATGCAGTCGTTCAACCAAGAAATCCCACTGGACGACAAAGAGCGCGTACTCATGGTTAAAGAGCACATTGCTCGATGCATAGATCATGACTGGATCAACTCGTTTGCGATGAACCAAGAAGAAAGAAAACTCTCTCCTCCTGCCTTCCGTTTTCGTTTGATCGAGCTTGCCCGCTCTCTAAATAAGCGCATTATTCTACCGGAAGGGGAAGAAGTTCGTACCATCCAAGCAGCATCTATTTGTGCGGAACGAGGTATTGCGCGTTGTACTTTGCTAGGGAATGAAACTGAAATTCTGCGTATTGCACAAAACAACGGTATTGAATTAAGCCATGGAGTAGAAATATTAGACCCTAGTAGCATTCGTGAACGCTACGTCGCTCCAATGGTGGAACTCAGAAAGAATCGTGGACTTACTGACATCGTCGCCCGAGAACAACTTGAAGATAATGTTGTACTTGGCACGATGATGTTACAAGTTGGCGATGTGGATGGACTTGTGTCTGGTGCAGTACACACAACGGCCAATACCATTCGCCCTGCGCTCCAGATCATCAAAACATCGCCTAATGCCAGTTTAGTCTCTTCCGTATTTTTTATGTGCTTACCGGATCAAGTATTAGTATACGGCGACTGCGCCATCAACCCAGACCCAACCGCGGAACAACTCGCTGAAATCGCCATTCAAAGCGCCGACTCTGCTGCAGCCTTTGGTATAACACCGAAAGTCGCCATGATAAGTTACAGCACTGGTGGATCAGGAACAGGAAACGATGTAGACAAAGTCAGGGAAGCGACGGCAATTGCCCAAAAACTTCGACCTGATTTATTAATTGATGGCCCACTGCAATACGACGCCGCTATCATGGAAAAAGTCGCAAAGCAAAAAGCGCCTAATAGCAAAGTGGCAGGCAAAGCGACTGTTTTTATTTTTCCAGACTTAAACACGGGCAACACGACCTATAAAGCCGTTCAACGAAGCGCGGATGTTGTCAGTATCGGACCAATGCTACAAGGTATACGCAAACCTGTTAACGATTTGTCACGCGGCGCGTTAGTGGATGACATCGTCTACACCATTGCGATTACAGCCATTCAGGCAGGCAAAATAAAAAATGACTAACCTATACTAGGAAAATATACGTCTTTTTGGTGTCTACTTTTTAACTTAGCTTTAAATTCGGCTCTTGCACAACAGCCAAATAATTTAAACAAGAAATTTGGTTGAAAAGTAGACAGGCCATTAAATGACTATTAGTATTTATTGATATCACAACCTTGGTGGACATTATGTCTGGCAGCCTTCCTCACGTTATTGCCGTTTCAAACCATACAATCACGAGTACGGCCACTCCTGGCTACACTACTTTTGATTTGCGTTCAGATGAAGACACCAATATGGCGGCTCTAAACGCTCGCAATGCAAAGGCGTCCAGCGATCTTGTTGTAACCATATCGGAACAAGGTCAAGCCTTGTCACAGAGAAATCGTAAAAAAATCGAAGACGATGAAATCAATCGACGCGACAATCTAGAACCAGAGGAAGAGTTTATAGGAGACGATATAATTCCTTTGATCAATACAGTAAATAAAGACAGTAAAACAGCAAGCTACTTAGAAAAAACACACACAGGAGACTTTCTTGATCAAATCGTTTAATCTATAAAAGCTACATGTTATAAATCTATCGGCAGGATGCCAATAACCAGAAATCTTCAAGGAGTGAAGAATGCGATCCTCTCGCCTCACAATGCGCGGCTTTACATTACTAGAACTAATGGTTGTTATTGCAATCATTTCTATCTTAGCCAGCTTATCAGCCCCCACTTTTACGCGTCAGATCACAAAAGCAAAATTGATAGAAGTTCAAAATCTGGCGACTCAACATCAGTCATTGGTTGAAGAGTTTATTCTTTTGCATGGTACTTTTCCTAGCGAAGCGGATTTTAACTTAATAAAAAACCCTCTCGACACAGATTCAATTGTAAAAGTGATTACTGTTAATGATCAAAATAAGGGCACCGGAAATATTCAGCTCACATTGAATGACAGTACTGGCATAACAGAAAACCAGTATTTAAAATACGCACGTGATGCCAATAGAAACTGGCACTGTACTTCAGATTTGGCTGAAAACGTTCTTCCGTTACAATGCAAGAGTTTGACGGGAGAAAAACAATGACATTGGAAGAAATCATTGTGACAGCCGTCAGCCAGCATGCTACCGACATCCACATTGAGCACTCAAAGCTTGCGACAATTATCTATCAACGCTGCTACGGCGTGTTGCAAAAAATAGCCGAGCTCCCCCAAGACAGTAGCTTAATCAATCGTATTAAGATGCGCTCAAATTTAGATTTATCTGAAACGAGGCGAACACAAGAAGGACAATTTTTATTCGAAGAAAAACATCGCAGCACCTTTATTAGAGTCAGCATCATCGCCACCGTTAAAGGCGAGAAAGTGGCCATGCGCTTACTGCCAGAAAAGAGTCGTTTGGCGCTCAACGACATTGGCATACAAACCGCCCTTCTCAACACGCTTAGTTCAACTCTTGCTTATCCTAGCGGCTTGATTTTGGTCTGCGGTGCGACGGGGGCGGGAAAAAGCACATCACTCTACTCCTGTCTCGACGCCCTAAACACAGGCAATAAAACTATTTTTACTATTGAAGATCCGGTTGAATATGACATTCCTGGTTTGTTTCAATGCGAGCCGAATACCGCTATCGGACTAGATTCTGCCGAACTTTTGAAATCCTTTTTAAGACAAGATCCTGATGTGATTATGGTCGGTGAGGTACGCGATGCCGTCACCGCCAACCTTGCTGTCAATGCCGCGCTTACCGGGCACCTTGTGTTGGCGACACTGCATACCAATTCAGCACTTGATGCTATTCACCGTTGCCACGGTTGGCAAGTGGACTTTTTCTCTTTGGTAAGCTCACTAAAGCTGATTATTCACCAGTCCATGTTCTATAAATCTAGCTCCCAGCATCCCATATTTAATGGTTTGCAACCATTATGGGGAGAAGTCTTGCCAAAAGATTACGATACCCTGATATCAACGCCTTCTCTTTGGAAAGCATTTCCTTCTCAAAGCAAGGAGACTTAATATGCCTTGGTATAAAATTAAACACTCAAATGGAAAGATTGATTACTGCTATGGATCATCAGAGGATGCGGTTATCTTTGATTTACTAAAGCTTGGCACTTGGCAAATATCGATAGTGGAGTGGAAGCCCAAGAAATTAGACTATCAATCATTAAAGACCTTTTATGATGAACTCCTGAATGCTCTACACTCAGGCCTACAGCTTAATCAAGCTATCTCCCATTTTGCACTCTCCTCTCCACACCCAATTATCTCCATCAACTGCCAAGCATTATTGACTGAGTTAGAAAAAGGCCGCCTTTTTAACGACACCCTCAGTAAACTGACCAGTCACTCTGCTGCCCCCTATTGCCAATTACTCAATGCCCAGGGCAGTCGAGAAGACTGTGAGAAAAGTCTAACGATTTCTATACTTCAGCTTAAATCGCTACTCGATTGGTCTCATAGACTACTAAAAGCCCTCACCTATCCATTTTGCATCATCCAAATAGCCCTGATGATACTCATCGCTAACCGTGTCATGCAGCACACCGCTGTCGAGCACTATTATTTTATGTTGATAAGCAATATTTCTCTCTACCTTACCTGCAGTGCGGTTCAGTTAGTGATTATTAACAGTCTTTATAAGGGCTATGCCTGCTCTTGGCTTGAAAAATACAGTCAAAATTTTCGACTCACTAAGCTTTTCTCATTACTTAATACAACAAGACAAACAGGGGTCACGTTGCAAGAAGCATTAAAGCACATGCCAACCTATTTCCAGCACGAAGTAACAAAAGAACAAATATTCCAAGTTTATTACACGCTACAGTTAGGCCAAAGCTACACATCCAGCTTCCCAAGCATTTGGTTCCCGAATGAAGCAGAAATTGCCCTAAATTCCGCTGAAAAAGATGGCAATATTGAAAGAGCACTCACACTTGCCACTAAAGAGCATGAAAAGCGCTGGCAAAAAAATATCGCTTTACTTGAAAAGCTCATACCAGCCATTTGTTTATTCATAGCGGGAGGATTTGTTGCCTCTGCACTCATCTCCCTATATGCCCCCTTACTTGAAATACATTAAATGAATATGACAATAACTGAATGGTTTTTATACATTTTATTCACTTCCAGTCTAGGTAGTTACGCAGCCGCTTTCGCAGCGAGATGGCCAGTTAAAAATGAGTATTTATGGAGAAAAGAAGCTCACCTTTTATTGTCGTTACCATTCTCAACAAATGAACCAGAAACAGTCCGCCAACGCCGTTCCCAGTGCATGAGTTGTCATCACTTACTGGCATGGCAAGACCTTATCCCGATACTAAGCTATGTATTTTTGAAAGGGAGGTGTCGATATTGTAAAAAAAACATTAGCTACCGGTATCCTATCATTGAGTGCCTTCATATAATGTGTTGCCTTCCTTTGCCTTGGCTTACCGATGGTGCCTTTCAGCTCGTATTACACACTATTGTGATGAGCACTTTGCTGACAGCAGCCTCCATTGACATGAAACACAAACTGCTACCTGATGAATGCAACCTGCTCGTAGTAGCCTGCGCCCTACTTTTGCACTTAAGCTTAGACACGCTCGAAAATAGCGTACTAGGCCTACTGGTAGGCTTTAGCCTTATCTGTGGATTAAGGCAATGTTGTCTCGTCATAAGACGCTATGAGGGAATAGGTTTAGGTGACGCAAAACTGGTGGCCGCACTTGGCGCATGGCTTGGATTGTCTAATTTATCAGCGCTTTTACTTTGTGCAAGTTTAAGTGGAATCCTATACACTATATTGATAAATCAAAATGGATCTAAACAAATAGCATTCGGTCCTTTTTTAATATTTTCAGCTATTTTGGTATTTTATTTATAACGCTATGACAAATACCCCTCCTACAATCATCGGTCTTGCTGGCGGGATTGGTTCTGGCAAAAGTACGATTACAAAGTATTTCAACGAAATAGGCATTCAAAGTGTTGATGCTGATGATGTTGCCAGATTGGTGGTTCAGCCTAACTCTGAGTGCTTGAAGAGCATCCACCAGCGTTATGGTAACGATATTTTACTGAACGACGGCACCCTTAACCGAAAAGCATTACGCGAGATCATCTTTGAGCAGCCCAAGGAAAGAGTTTGGTTAGAAGCGTTAACGCATCCCGCTATTCGAAAAGAGGTAAGCGCTCAACTTCAGACCGCAACGTCGAAGTATGTGTTGCTCGTTCACCCTCTGCTATTCGAAACAAACCAAAATGCGTTATGTAAATGGGTGATTGTGATTGATGTTCCAAAAGAGATACAGATCCAGCGCACCATGAGCCGAGATCAAATAAGCCAAGAGAATGTAGAAAAAATCCTTGTCACTCAACTAAGTAATATTGAACGACTTAAGAGAGCCGATTTCGTCTTGGAAAACGCTGGCAATATTGTTGATATGAATGCTAAAGTCTTAAAATTGCACCAAAAAATTTTAGAGTCGCTACTATGCTAAACAGTAACACAGCAACGTTAGTTGCCTGCCCAACGTGCCAAACAAAAACACCTTGGTCAAAAGAAAATATTGATCGCCCTTTTTGCAGCCCTCGATGTAAATTGATTGATTTGGGAGCGTGGGCAAGTGAATCTTATGCCATTCCACAGCAAACCTCAGAAGAGGATGAAATTTTCTCAGAAGATCTGGTCATCGATCCAAATAAATCCTTTTTATAATTGCTAGACACGGAATGTAATTATTTATGGCACAACAAGATTTCTCTAAGAAAAAAGCATTACTTATAGAGGATATGGCAGAAGCCCGTATCATGCAGCGAAAAATGCTGTCCGACTTCGGTTTTACTTCCATTGAAATTGCAATGAAAGCAGAAACGGCAGTCGAACTTCTGCGAAGCCACTCGTTCGATGTCATTTTATCTGATTACAATCTAGGCAATGGTAAAGATGGACAACAACTATTAGAAGAAATAAGACATTCAAAACTCATCCCGCATACCGCTACATACTTGATGGTAACAGCCGAAACATCCATTGAGATGGTAATGGGAGCGATTGAATACCAACCTGATGGCTATATTACTAAACCATTTTCTCAGGCGGTTTTACAAAGACGCCTAAGCAAATTATTGGAAACCAAAGAAAGATTGCTTGAAGTCAACCTAGCGTTAGATGCAAACAATTTTAATGAGGCCATTCTTGCTGCAAAACGCGTGATCAAAAAATACCCCTCATTGCTCGGAAAATGTGAAAGAATTATTGGTGAAAGCTTTCTAGAAATAAAAGAGTACAAAAAAGCCCTCTCACTTTTTAATAAAACACTCAAAAACCGCAAAATGCCTTGGGCTCTATTTGGTAAAGCAAAAACCTACTTTTTCATGGGTGAACTGGAAAAAGCGGAGCAAAACTTTCGACAGCTCATGCTTGATAATCGCTTTTTTGTCAGTGCCTATGATTGGCTTGCTAAAATTCAAGTCAAAAATAATAACCTTGAAGAAGCTCAGGCCACTCTGATCGAAGCGATCGGGAAATCCCCAAAAAATATTTTAAGACAAATGGAATTGGGGAAAATCAGTCTCTTATTAAATGACTATATAGCCGCCGAAATGGCTTATCGAAGAGCCGTATTCTTAGCAAAATACTCATGCTACAACACGGCCGAAGTTTACATAAAACATTTAGAATCTCTCGCTAGAATTTCGGACAGTGGGCCTCTACTACCTCGACAAAAAGATAATTTTGAAAGTACTCTCAAAAAGATACATGAGTCTTTTTTTGATGACCCAGATAATAAAGCCAAAACCTATAGTTACGAAATTGATGTTTATCTTGCGGATAACGACAAGTCAACCGCAAAACAAATTTTCGAAGCTTGGCTTAGTGAAGTAAAATCTGGCAGTGCCACACCACCTAGCAAACAACAAAGTAGTATTTTTACAAAATCTTTTGGAAGCTAAAGATGAAAAAAATCGACATCAGCACCATCTTAGCCAGTGCAATACATGAAAGTAAAAACCAAGTAGGTACCTTACTTTATCAATTACAAAGTCTTAAAGATGCGATTAGCAATAATGATGCTAACCATAAGAAAATCGTCTTGATTGAAGAGTCCCTAAAAAAACTCAATGATGAATGGGTAGAGTATTTATACCTTTATAGGTTAGCCTCAGATGGATACGATCTACACGTAGATACTTTTTTACTCGATGAATTTCTTGACGACCAAGTTTTTGCCTTACTGCCTTCCGCCAAAGCAAAAAACTTAGAGTTAGACTATACATGTGATCCCAGCTTAACAGGTATATTTGATGAACGCCTTATGACTGCTGTCGTAAGCACAGCGGTTTATAACGCATTACGATTCGCCAAAACGAAAATTCGCATTAGCGCAATCAAACATAGAGATTTCCTAGTCATCTCTATTGAAGACGATGGACAAGGTTTTAACCTTAGTGATGATCAGCCAGAAGCTTTTCTTGAAGGCAACACTGGACTAGGATTGTATTTCGCTGAATTATCAGCCACGGCTCATGTTATCGACGAAGTAAAAGGCTTCATTAAAAAAGAGTCTTCTCTTTCGCTTGGTGGGGCAAATCTGAGCGTTTACTTGCCACAACCCACTACAGATCAGACTCTTTCCTTTAAATAGCTTGCCAATAAATTTCCAGCGTCCTCTATATGCTGCCTCAATAATACGAGTGCAGCATTTTTATTTTTAGACTCAATAAATTGCAATAACATTTCATGTTGATCTTGACTCGTTTGCCGATAAGCCAATGGACCATACTGAAACCCTAAATAACGAACCGCCTGCTGGTTTAGACGTTCTACCGTACTGTGCAACACAGGTCTATTAGCGGCTCGATAAAGGCTATCATGAAAACGCCAATTGAGCTCACCTCGACGAATAAGTGTTAAATTATTCCCATTCAATTCAACAAGAGAAAGCCTTGCCGATAAGATGTCATTCTCTGTAATGCGATCAAACGCTAAGCTCAACAACTGACATTCTAATTCCGCTCGCATAAAAGAAAGATCTTCGGCTTCCTGCCAATTTAAGTTAGGAACCATTACGCCAGCTTTACCATTTGGTACTAGCCACCCCTCATTTTTTAAAGATAATAATGCGTCTCTAACCGGAATTCGGCTTACCCCATAACGCGTAGATAACACTTTTTGACGCAGCGGAACCCCTTTTGGTAATTGGTTGTTTAAAATGTCATCTTTAATTTTTTGGCAAATATCCACGTTATCAACCTACTTATTGCCATTTAATCTTACCGATTAAAAGACACACAGCCCCCAATAGAATGCCCCAAAAAGCAGACGCAATCCCACCAAATGACAATCCCGAAACCGTTACCAAAAAAGTAACCAGTGCTGCTTCGCGATTAGCATCTTCCGCCATGGCATTTTTTAAGTTCATTCCGATGGTTCCTAATAAGGCGATACCTGCTAATGCTGCCACCATAGTGACTGGAAAAATTGAAAACAAGGCAACAACCGATACGCCTGCCAGCCCTGCCAATCCATAAAATATACCAGCGGATAGTCCCGCAATATAACGACGTTTAGGGTCTTTATGACACTCGTCACCAGAGCAAATCGCTGCGGTAATAGCAGCGAGATTAAATGCAAAACCACCCAAAGGCGCTAACACAATTGATGTAAAACCTGTCCAACTGATCAAAGACGACACCGGTGTTTCATAACCACTACTTCGCATGACCGCGACACCTGGAATATTTTGAGATGTCATAGTAACAATGTATAAGGGTATGCCGATACCAAGTAAGGCCCCCAGATTCCATTCCGGCCAAACCCAAACCAAATCGCCTACTTCTAAAGGAATGTGTGACACCATGGAAGTATCAGACCTTGCCAAGACATAAGTAACACCAATCATCAACACGAATAATACCGCATAGCGCGGCACAAAACGCTTGCTGACCAAATAAGTCAGCAACATACTTCCAACGAGGAAAACATCACTCATCATTGAATCAAAAATTGAAAGACCAAACTTAAAAAGAACACCAGCCAACATAGCACAAGCAATTGGCAAAGGAACCAGACGCATCACTTTATCGAATAAGCCTGATACACCAGTTAATAGCGTTAACACTCCCGCGAAAATAAATACCCCTATAGCTTCAGCATAAGTAATATTACCCAAACTAGTCGCAAGTAAAGCCGCACCAGGTGTGGACCAGGCTGTAATCACTGGAGACCGATACCATAAGGATAGAAAAAAACAAGTCGCTCCCATGCCAAAGCCTAATGCCATAATCCAAGAAATGATCGTACTTGAATCCGCACCAGCCGCCTGAGCGGCTTGAAATACGATAGCAACCGAGCTAGCAAAACCAATTAACACCGCTATAAAACCTGCAACTAATGCACTTAAACTCATATCATTTAAAATTCTAAGCACAACTCTACTTCCTTGGGAATAAGCTAAAAAGAACACTAACTATATTGCATTCAAACTATTTTTGTATACATTTTTGCCATCTTAATTATTAAGTAAGCATATAACCCACCAAACCCAACGCAAAACCCAATACCGCTCCCATCGGTGGGGCCCAATGCTTTTCTAAAGGAACCTGTGGAGCAATATCTTGAAATACAGCGTATAAAATGCCGCCAGAAGCAAACAACATAATGCCTGACACAATAGCGGGCCAATCAGATAACCACAAATACGCGATAACGCCAGACACAGGACCACACAAAGCCAATACAGAAAAGCACAAGATGATAGTCCAAGGAGCATAATCGGAAGACGATTTTAATTCTCGAAAAGCATTAAAGCCTTCGGGTAAATTTTGCATTGCAATCAAAACGGCAAGCAATACGGCATTGACACCACCCAAAGCCAATGCAGCACCTAACGCGAGTGATTCTGGGATAAAATCAGCTAACATTGCCACTAGCTGACTCATCGCGGTCTTCTTGTGAGATAAAAAGATATCTAGGCACATAAACATCATGCCACCTAAAAGAAACAACATAGCGGCCGCCCAAGTGGAAAAATGCCCAATTCCTTCAGGTACAAGGACTAGGGAAATGGCAGACAACAATGCACCACCACCAAAAGCCGTGATGCCGTGCATCAACTCTGTTTCTAGCCATTCTGGCGTTATACGCTCAAAATGCGCAATTAATGCCCCCAAAGGCATAGCCAAGCCCGCAAATAAAGTCAGTAAAAGTAAACCATATAAAGGCGTCATATATTTAATACTCCATAATATATAACGCCATTATCAGTGGAGAATGAGGGATTTGCTATTGTTATAAAATAAGGCGCCCTATGAGCGCCTTATTGAAGAGTTTTCACCGTATAGAGTGTGCTAACTGTTGTTACCAAGATAGGCATTTAGAAAGGCTTTTGTACGCTCTTCTTTAGGCTGCGTGAAAATCGTCTCTGGCGCCCCTTCTTCAACAATCGCACCATTATCGAAGAAGCAAACTCTGTCACTAATTTCACGAGCAAAGTACATTTCATGGGTGACAAGTAGCATGGTAAAACTGTCTTCTTTAACCAGATTTCGAATAACATCCAAAACCTCATCAACAAGCTCAGGATCTAAAGCGGAGGTTATTTCATCCAGTAACAAAATGGATGGCTTCATGGCCAAAGCTCGAGCAATACCTACTCTCTGCTTCTGACCTCCCGATAAATCATTCGGGTAACTATCTGCTTTATCAGATAACCCCACTAATTTAAGCAGCTTTTCCGCTGATGCCTCGGCCTCCTCACGTGAAATACCTTTCACACGCATCGGCGCTTCAGTGATATTCCTCTTCACTGTCATATGTGGAAATAAGTTAAAATGCTGAAACACCATACCAAGATGGTGTCGCATTTTATGCAAGTGCTTACCGTTGGCGGGGACATATTGCCCTTGCCAAGGCATATGCCAAAGTGACTCACCCGCCACATTAATATAGCCACCATCGATACCTTCTAAAGTCATCAAGATTCGCAATAGCGTGCTTTTACCAGAACCACTAGGTCCAATAATCGAAACGATTTCATTTTCTTCTACTTTAAAATTAAAATCACTGAAGATAACGGTATCGCCAAAGCACTTTTTAACATTTTTAAACTCAATAATTGGCGCGTTCATTTCAAACTAAATCCTTCTTTTGGAAAGCGTCTTTCAACCTGATGGATGCCGTAAGCTGCCGCTATACTAAATACAAGATACAAAATACCCACTAAGGTAAATGGTTCTAAATAGCGAAAATTTTCAGAGCCAATGATTTTTGCTATCTGCAACATTTCTAAGAGCGTAATTGCTGAAAGCTGAGGGGTTTCTTTAAACATCGCGATGATATAATTCCCTGTTGCGGGAATCATAGGACGTATAGCTTGAGGCAACACGATGTCTTTGTAAGTATCGAGCAAGGAAAGATTTAACGCCCTTGCGGCTTCCCACTGCCCTTTCTCAATACCATCAATCCCACTGCGAAAGACTTCTGATAGATAAGCGCCATAATGAAGGCCTAAGGCCAATACACCCGTTGCAAGCGGAGATAAACTGATGCCAAATTCTGGCATGACGTAATACAAAAAGAAAATCTGCACTAATAAAGGCGTACTGCGTATAAACTCGACTACCCAGTAAACACTAATACGCAGTACACCTCTGTTGCTGCGACGAAGTAAGGCAAATACCAAACCCATAAAAATAGCAAAAATGCTGCCTAGCAAGGTGGCCAATAAAGTGACTTTTGCTGCGGACAAAATCATCGGCAACACTTCCCAGGTAAATGCCCAATCCCATTGAAATCCATTCATGAGTTAATGCCTCCACGACCTAAACCCTTGCCCAGATGTGTTTCTAAGCGCCTAATGAAAAAGACTAAGCACTGAGCAATTACAAAGTAAAATAATAAAACAACACCAAATATTTCCCCCACTTGTAAAGTAGTATCGGCCAAAGACTTGGCTTTAAAGGTTAAATCACCGATCGTAATCAAAGAGACTAATGAGGTTGCTTTTACTAACTCAATAGCCAAGTTACCAAAAGGAGGAATCATATTCACAAGAGCTTGAGGCATGATTATGCGCCATAAACGCTGAGAAGCCGTTAAATTGAGGGCAATTGAAGCTTCATACTGCCCTTTTGGAACGGCTTGAATAGCACCTCGAACGACCTCAGTGCCATAAGAGCCAATATTTAACCCCAAAGCCACCACAGCGGCCGTCATGGCATCAATTGTGATACCAAAAAACGGCAACACGAAATATATCCAATACAACTGAATTAAAGCGGAAGTACCGCGAAAAAATTCAATATAAAAAATAGCAATTTGTTTGAAAGGGGCTGGCGCATAAAGACGAATCAATCCGAAACTAAAAGCCATCACCACAGCTAGGGGCAGAGCCATCGCCACAATTTCAATTGTGACAATGGCTCCCTGGAGCAACACGGAGACAATTTCTCCAAATTCCATACGCTATTTCCCCGGTATTATTGGCATAATTCTTTTGCAGTCATACCACCTGGTGAGGTGTGCTTACCAAAACCATAGGGCTCAACCATAGCAATATGCTCTTTAGTATCAACAAAGCTCGCTATTTTTTCATTAAATGCATCGCGCAAACTCGTATCGGCTGGGCGGAAGCCAAAGCCGCCATAACCCTTAATTTCCTCACCATTGATAACCAAAGTTTTGAATGGCTGAGCTAACTCCACACGATCATCTTTTTGCCCTAGAGAAGCCATGGTTAAACTTGTCCCTGCGAGCGCATCAATGCGACCAGACTTCAACGCCGCCACACCAGAAGGATAATCTGGCAATGTCACGATTTTGCTCATTTCAATACCAAAATCTCGAGCGTAGCCGTATTCTACCGCTCCAGACATAACACCTAACTTAACAGGCTTACTTTTAATATCATCATAACCATTCAATCCTTCTGGATTGCCATTTTGAACTAAAAAGCCCTCGCCAATACTGTATGTTGGGTTGGAGAATAAAATCTGCTCACAACGCTTTGGCGTGATATACATACCGGCCGCAATAACATCGAAACGCCCTGCACGCAAACCAGGAATCAAAGAACCAAACTCCGTTACCACAACGTTTACATCATCCACGCCTAATTCATTTAAAACATGAACAGCAATGCTAGGCGCTTCACCCGCAGGCTTTCCATCTGATGTGGTGTAGCCATAAGGCACTTCGTTCGCCACCCCGATCGTTACTGTGTCTTCATCCTGTATTTTATCTAACGTATTTGCCACAACGGCAGTAGAGCAGAGAGCGAACGCAATATTCGTTAGAGATATAACGTATTTTTGTAATGATTTTTTCATAATAAACCTCATGTTCCTTAGAAAAATGGTTAAAAAATCGCAATAAGTCTTTTTACCCTAAATAAAATGCATCAAATGATCAAGTATTATTTAGATCTGTAATCATTAGATCTCTTTTAAAACCCAATGAAAAAGGCAAACAATAAGGTGTTTTTTTAAAGAAACTTACCGAATTTTTGACGCACATTGCGGGAGGGAATAACGCTAAGAAGGTAAATTTGAAAGGATAAAATTAGACGTTTGAAGCGGCCTAGTGATTAAGCCACTTCAAACCAATTGGAATGTTATCACTGTATTCTATCAATGCTGACCCAAGCATCCCAACCATGCCATTCCTCTTGCGAGTTAGTATCAATAGTGTGTCTTAGGGACAGAAAAGCCGTCAATTTATGCAACACATTAACAAGCCTTTTCATTTTACTAACCTCTTCAATAATAGACAGATTCAAGCATAATAAGAGATCAGAATTAAATAAAATCGATACTGGCTAAGAGCTTAATATAGGCAAGCTATCTCACTCTTGGTTGTCAAAAATCACAGACAAAACGGGCAGCCTAACACATACAGTTAAGCCGTTAGGTTTCGTCTCCTTAAAAAATAATGAGCCTTGGTATTTATCGACAATATTTTTTACAATCGATAGCCCAAGGCCCGCCCCTTCAACTTCGCCACAACGGAAAAACCGTTCAGTCAGCCTTTGTAAATCATCTTGGTTCACCCCCTTACCAGAGTCAATAACGTTCAATTCGACTTGATTTCCAGATTGAGTCCAAGCGACATGTATCATCGATTCATTCGGTGAAAACTTAATGGCATTACTGATTAAATTTTGCAGCAAAATCTCGATATGATTAGACTCTACATAACAATTCCACGATTTATCATCCTCAACGTCTAAACTGATTTCAATATGTTTTTTCCACGCTAGAGGAAGAATCCCTGCAATCATTGAACGACTAATGGCTAACACATCAGTTTCTGTTTTTATGACTGTCTTCTGATGCTCAAGTCGAGCCAATGCAAGGAGTTGAGATACAATTCTTGTGGATCTGTCGACCCCTAGCGTCAACTGCAATAAGGATTGATTTCGCTCGATTTCATTTTCTGCTGACGCAGCATTCTCGGCATGAACTCTAAGAATACTCAGGGGGGTTCGTAATTCGTGAGCCGCATCGGCAATCCATCGTTTTTCCCTTTCCATTAGGAAATCAATCTCCATCAGCAGCCCATTTAAAGCGTTTTTTACAGGCCGCAACTCTTCAGGAACAGACGACATTTCGATAGGCTCTAACTTAGTGGGCGTAATCTTTTGAATTCGTTGAGCAAGCTGTTGGAGTGGCTCAAGACCAAAGCCCACCGCCGCCCACACTAAAAATGCTAAAATAGGCCAAGCTAAAATTTCAGGAAAAAGTGTTTGAAAAACAATCTGATCGGCAATTTCTCCTCTCACATCAGAACGCTCAGCAACCATCACCTTAAGGTTACCCGCCATTTGGCTTAAGGTAAATGTACGCCATTGATAATGGTCTGCTATGGCATTACCGTAGCCATCAGTGTCTTCTTCTTGTTGCAATAAAGTCATTGAATCTGACGCGATTTTTAGCTCATCGTCACGCCAAATTTGATAGAAAATCTTGCTTTCGTATTTATGACCAACAGACGGATCTGTATTTGCTTCATCGATTAACAATGGCGATATGGCATTTACGTTCGAATCAAGCTTTTCAATATTCCCTGACAACGTAAGCAATAGCCTAGCTTGCTGAGCCAATCTTGCATCAAACAGTTCCTCAACTTCATGATTCGCAAACAATAAACCTACCAGCATAATAACAATACTCGTTATGCTAAAAAGGCACATCACAAAGAAAAGCGTTCTTTTCCTAATCGAACTCAGAACTTGCTTATTAACCCATTTCTTGATCAACAACATAACCGATACCTCGTATGGTGCGGATCAAATCAGGCGATAGTTTCTTACGCAAATGATGAATATGAACTTCTAATGCGTTACTTTCGACATCATCTCCCCAACCGTACATTAGCTGCTGCAAGACGTCTCTCGTAAATACATGTCCAGGCTGACTGATAAGCTCATGAAGCAAAGCGTATTCTCGACGTGTAAGATTCACCTCCTTGTCTTGATATGTGACTTTATGACTCGCAGGATACAAAACAAGCCCCTTATAAGAAATCTCACTGATCGCGCGACCATAGCTGCGGCGTAGTAAAGCCCTAGCCCTTGCTTTCAACTCAGTGACATCAAAAGGTTTTACAAGATAGTCATCGGCCCCAAGATCTAATCCAGCCACTCTATCTTCTAATGCATCTCTGGCTGTCAATATTAAAACCGGCACCGCATTTTCATTTGCTCTTATTTGCCTCAATACTGCTAAGCCGTCCAATCTTGGCAAGCCTAAATCTAATACCACCAAATCAAATACTTCATTGGCTAACGCTTCTAATGCGTGAATACCATCATGAAGTACATCTACCGTATACCCTTCACGCTTCAATGCCGTCACCAAACCATCAGCCAAAGAAGCATCATCTTCTACTACCAGTATGCGCAAGCCTAATCCTTCATTCATAAATACGCCAAAGTAGAGCCAAACACACGATTCAATCGTATTTTTCTTATCACACTTTGGCGTATGTTAGTCAAACCACCATGAGTAGAAAAGAATAGTAGAGTTAGCGACCTAAAGACATCATAATTTGAGAATAACAACGCCTGAAAACCGATATTTTTGATTGAATAGAAAGCTGGATACATCATCTTTTTACATTTCCCCAGATTACTCATGCACTAAAATCCAATATGAAAGGCAAACTGGTGAAAACAGACAAATAACATCAACACCATAGCAGCCGTTCTGAAGGCTAGTGTTCACCAAAGATGACCATAAAAAATGATCGCATTACACTTGAATAGAAGAGGTATTTCCTTACTGTAACTGAACAAGCTTAAGCAGAACTTAACATTGCCAGTCAGAAGGCTTAACCCTCCCTTAAGAAACATAGCCTATTCTTTCCATGAAAAGGTTTATTCAAAACAACACACGTTTTTAGCAATATCGCTAGCCGAAAACATACCACTCAAACAGCTTACATATTGCAGTAACAACCCTCCTAAAGCCCTCAGCACACTGAAATATGGAAACCAGCGATAACAACATGATATCTTTCACAAAAAGCCCACATGCTTATCTCCTTGCAGGACAGCAAAGGCCCATGAATCGCCATGATGCAAAAAAAACCTGACAGCATTTACTATTAGGGCTTTCTTAATTAAATCTTGATAACGACCTGTGCTTATCCCCTTGTGGGACTCTTACATGGCTCTCCAATTCAGCCAAGCCCACACTACCATCGGCGATGGCGAACGCCCGTGGCATGTAAAGAGTCACTTCTGGTTTCGGGATGGGATCAGGTGGTTCAACGCCTCTTGTTTTGTATTAAAACTCGCTTTTTGAAAACGAAAAAAAGCCCTGACAGCTGAAGCCATCAGGGCCTTCTTAATTAAATCTTGATAACGACCTATGCTTATCCCCTTGTGGGACTCTCACATGGCTCTCCAATTCAACCAAGCCCACACTACCATCGGCGATGGCGAACGCCGTGGCATGTAAAAAGTCACTTCTGAGTTCGGGATGGGATCAGGTGGTTCAACGCCTCTTGTTTTGTATTAAAACTCGCTTTTTGAAAACGAAAAAAAGCCCTGATAGCTGAAGCCATCAGGGCCTTCTTAATTAAATCTTGATAACGACCTACTCTCACATGG
>NZ_QHJF01000018.1 GCF_003259225.1 Marinomonas arctica
TAGCTGAAGCCATCAGGGCCTTCTTAATTAAATCTTGATAACGACCTACTCTCACATGGGATCTCCCACACTACCATCGGCGATGGCGCTTTTCACTTCTGAGTTCGGGATGGGATCAGGTGGTTCAACGCCTCTATGATCATCAAGAAAACTGGTTTGTTTTAGTAGCAATCGGCTAATAAAACCAAATTTTCAACTGCCTGATAACTTTACCAGGACTTCTTAATATAAAGCTTGACGATAAACTAGTATCACATGCTTATCTGTCATAAATAGACCACACTATCGTGTAAATCTATTTCTTAAATATAAAGCTTGACGATAAACTAGTATCACATGCTTATCTGTCAAAAAAAGACCCACACTATCGTGTAAATCTATTTCTTAAATGTAAAGCTTGACGATAAACTAGTATCACATGCTTATCTGTCAAAAATAGACCCACATTATCGTGTGGATCTATTTCTCAAATATAAAGCTTGACGACGACCTACTCTCACATGGGATCTCCCACACTACCATCAGCGATGGCGCTTTTCACTTCTGAGTTCGGGATGGGATCAGGTGGTTCAACGCCTCTATGATCGTCAAGCAATTCTGTTGCGTTTGTTTTGAGTGGCACTCTGTTGTGCTGCTTGCCTTTTACAGCTAGCTCGTCTCAAAACACGCGAAGACGTGCTTGGATCTTTAACAATTCTTTTTTGAAATAGCGATAACCAAGTATCAAACCGATGCTCATCATTGCTGATGCTTGATCGTAATTTATGTCTTTGTCATTCTGATGATCTGAGCGTTCACTCTTTTCATCCAAAACCACTTTGGTGTTATATGGTCAAGCCTCACGAGCAATTAGTATTGGTTAGCTCAATGCCTCA
>NZ_QHJF01000019.1 GCF_003259225.1 Marinomonas arctica
CGTCGCGACCGATAACGGCACAGGGAACCTGATGGACACCCAAGCTGTCACTGTTAGTGTTAATGATGTGAATGAGGCTCCTATTATTACTGGTGTCCTTGTGAATATGTCAGGAACATCAGGTCAAATATTTACCCCTGTTACCTTGCCTGCTAACTTATTTACGGATGTGGATGCCGGTGATCAGCTGGTATGGAGTATTGAGAATCTGCCAACGGGTCTGGTTTTTAACGCGGTGACTCGCACTATATCTGGAACGCCGCAGGGTGGTTTCGAAGGCACGAATAGATTGCAGGTGGTTGCGACAGATCGCAGTGGTAGTCAGGTTAAAGTACCAGTGACGCTTACTTTGAACCCTGCTCCTGTCTCCGCGCCTGTTAGCCCAGTGGCTGATGCAGCACCGACTGTGCCAGTGCCGACTCAAAGCACCAGTTTTACGGCGCCGGATGTCACGACCACGTCTACGGCTTTGCCAACGGGTGTGGTGGAAACATCTGGAGGCTCAAGGGGCTTTACTGAGGTGACAGCATCGGCTGGCGTTAGTCAGATTCAGCCCGTCGCTGAAGCGCCAGTAAATAATGCACCGAGCGTAGGACAAACTGCTGGCTCAAATACGGTTGTGGTGTCTGAATCCAGAGTGGCCGTGAATGTGGGTGCCAATGGGCAGGTTCAGGTCTCAGAAGCCAGTGGCGTATCGACCAATACGACAGGCTTAACCGTGGCAACCATTGTGCCGCAGGGGGAGCGAGTGTCTATTACCATTGCGGATACCTCCACCGTTGCTCGATACAGTGGTACCTTGGCAGACGGGACACAGCTTCCAGATTGGGTTGAAATCAACCCTACGACGGGTGAAGTCACGATGACACCACCATCAGGACAAGGCACGATTACGTTAAAAGTGAACGCGGTGGATGCTGATGGCAATGTGCGGATATTGGAAATAGAAGTGGATTTAGAGAGTTTACCGCAAACAGCACCAGCGGACACAGTGACTAATGTCAGTCCTGTATTCATGTCGTTGGATGATCAATTGGCCGTTGCTGCGGAGCAGTATGACGATTATGGGAGCGGCTTAATGAAGCTGTTGGCTTCTTAACTTATGTCTGACAATGCAATTGCTCAATTGTTACAAATAGAGCAGCAAGTCCGTTGTTGTGAAACAGCGACGGACTTGGGTTTTATTTTAGTCAATACAACGAGAGATTTGGTCCCTTATCAGCACGCTGTGTATTTGTCAGGGACGGAACTGGAATCTTTAAAAATAAACGCGATCAGTGATATCGCTTTGGTGGATCGAACCACGCCATTTAGTGCGTGGTTGGAACAGGTGTCAGCGGTGGTGAATGCCTCCGATCAGGTGAACAAAGTTCACACGATAGAGACAAAAAGCTTGCCAGCGGCACTGTTGAATGATCTGAACGATTTTACGGCGCCGTATATGTTGTGGCTGCCTTTGCTAATTCCCTCTAAACCCAATCAAAGGGTGGGGGTTCTTTGGCTCGCGAAGTCCCAGCCATGGACAGAAAAAGAGATAGGTCTGTTGCAGCATTTGGCTTCCAGTTATGCCCATGCGATGCAGGTATTCGTCCACCATTCTGGATGGGGGGTATGGCGACGCCGCTTGTTGTCTAAGAAAGTGAGCTTAGTGACAGTGCTTGTGGTGATCTTGCTGGGTTTTGTGCCTGTCCGTTTAACGGTTCTAGCGCCTGCCGAGATTATTGCGAAAGAGGCTTTGCTCGTGACGTCTGCTATCGCAGGTGCGGTAAGTGAAGTAAGGGTTAAGCCTGGAGACTTGGTTAGTGTGGGACAGCCTATTGTCATCATGGATAAAACCGAGTTTCAAGGGCGCTTTGACGTTGCGCAGCGAGAATTAGAAAGGGCGATGGCAGAGCTTAGAACCACCGAACAGGCTGGCTATGTTGATCGTCGAAAGAAAGCGGAGTTGGCTGAGCTTGAGTCTCAAGTCGCGCTTAAAACCATTGAGCGAAATTATTTACAAACCAAGCTTGATCAAACACAAATTTTGGCCGATAAAGCCGGGGTTGTGGTGCTTGATGACCCAGAACAATGGAAAGGTCGTCCTGTTGTTGTCGGCGAGCGTATCTTGTCGATTGCAGACCCCAATAACATACAGTTAGAAATTAGGCTGCCAGTTACTGACGCTATATCGTTAAACCATGGTAACGAGGTTACATTATTTCTTGATACCGATCCTTTAAATCCTATCCCATTTTTGGTGAATTATTCGTCTTTTGAGCCGAGTTTGACCCAAGATCAGATCATTGCCTATCGGATTGTGGCAGATATACAAGGTGATATTAAGCCACCAAGAATTGGTTTACGTGGCACGGCGAAACTGTATGGTGATGAGGTGTCTTTAGCGTATTATTTGTTGCGTCGCCCCCTTACCTTTATTCGTCAATTTTTGGGTTTGTAGGTGTCGGTCCAAATGGAAGCGAAAGCACTGCCTAAGTTACGTCAAAATTTGTCTTTGCTGACGGCTCCGCCAGATGAAGATGGCGAGCCGCGTTGGCAGATTTTTGATCCGCTGAGCAATAAATTTTACTATTTATCCCGAACCGCTTTTTATATTTTTCGAGAATGGCGTTATGCGAGCCACGATGATGAGTTATTGTCTCGGCTCGCTCAAAAAGGCATTGACGTGGAGGAGAAGGAATTTGATTATTTCCTGCGCTTCTTGGAGTCGAATCATTTTTTGGAGGCTCGCACAGAAAAAGATTTAATGCGTTTACGAACGGAAGTTAGCCGGCATAAAAAGCATTTTTTATCATGGCTTCTGCACAATTACTTATTTATCAAAATCCCACTTTTTCGTCCTGATTTGTTCTTGAATCGCTTTTATCCACTGGCGAAGTATCTTTTTAAATGGCGTGTAGACAGAATCGCCTTAGTGCTTGGTGTCCTTGGCTTAGTGATGGTGTTAAGGCAATGGGAGACGTTTACTCATACCTTTCAAGACTTGTTTAATTTATCTGCCATTGTTTATTACATTTTAGCCTTGGTGTTGGTGAAAACAGCCCATGAGTTAGGTCATGCTTTGGTGGCTAAGCGTTACGGTTGTCGAGTGAGTTCTATGGGGGTCGCGTTCCTCCTGATGACGCCCATTTTGTATACCGATACGACCGACGCATGGCGTTTGCGTTCACGTTTTCAGCGTTTAAGCATTGTGACCGCTGGGGTGAAAGTTGAAATTTATATTGCTTGTGTGGCGACATTTTTATGGGGGATTGTGCCTGATGGTGGTCTTCGCGGTGTGTTGTTCTTTGTTGCTACCACCAGTTGGATCTCGTCTTTATTGATTAATATTAGTCCGTTTATGCGCTTTGATGGCTATTATGCGCTGTCAGATTTTCTTGGCATGGAAAACCTGCAACCGCGTTCTTTCTTAGTCGGAAAGTGGTTTTTGCGTGAGCGCTTATTTGGGTTTGGCTTTTTACCGCCAGAGCCTCTTAATCGAAAAAAATGTGCTTTGATGGTGAGTTATGCGTGGTGTACTTGGATTTATCGGTTTTTCTTATTTTTAGGCATTGCCGCTTTGGTGTACTACTTCGCTTTTAAAGTATTAGGCATCATTCTGTTTTTAGTGGAAATTATTTGGTTTGTGCTGCTGCCAATAGTGAAAGAAATAAAGGTATGGATCAGTTTGAGAAAAAATATGTCGTTTAATCGCGCCACCACAATGACGGTATTGTTTTGTGTTTTAGGGTTGCTTGTTCTTGTTGTGCCATGGAAAACACACATTAGTGTGCCTGCGGTCGTCACGTTTGAACGTCATCAAACCCTTTACCCGAGTGAAGCGGGTCGAGTCGTTGCTTGGCAGGTGGTGCCAAATGAGAAAGTGAAGCAGGGACAGCTGTTAATATTGCTAGAATCTTCTGATGTTGAGCAACAAATTGTGCTAACCCAGTCTAGGCTGAATGCCTTGCAGATCAGTTGGCAGCGAGCTGGGTCTGGCGCTGGTATACTGGATGCGTTTTCTAGTTTACAGGTGCAAATAGCGAGGGAGCAATCTCGTCTACAATCTTTGCTTGAACAAAGAGAGAGGCTGGCAATTAAAGCGCCCTATGATGGTTATATCGGTGAATGGCTACCCTTGTCTGTTGGTGATTATGTCAATGAGCGTTCAGCGTTAGCTACCTTATATGATGACGAAAGTCTGATGGTTAAAGCGTACATAGATGGTCGTTTTATCCCGTCTTTAAAACACAGTGAGGCGGCTTCTTTTATTGGCAACGATGGCCATCCGTTGGCGGCGAGTTTGCTTATTGATAAGGTTATCCCCATTGCGGTAAAACGTTTACAGTACCCAGGACTTGCTTCAACACATGGCGGTGCAATAGCAACGCAAAAGTTAAACGATGAGTTGGTTCCTGAAACAGCCACCTATGAAGTGCATCTGGTATTGCAAGGAAGCACGCAGCTTAATCGCCAACAATTTGGTAGGGTGAGTTTGGCCATTGAGCCAACCAGTTTTCTGGTCGATGGGTTGCGTTATCTTTATGGGGTGTTTATTCGAGAGTCTGGTTTTTAAGTCAGGCCTGATGTCGATATTAAAATGAAAATGATGATATGAAAAAGCAGAATCGCTTAATAATTGAATGGACACCTGAACAGGTTGATGCGGTAGTGAAAGATTTAGCTACTTTGCGTTTGACAGTGGATTTGGATCTGGTGCCTCGTTACCCTTATTTTGGTGAAAAAATTTATCCATTAGGGCGTTGCAAAGAAATCCGCGATGCTGTTTTTACCGCCTTACAAGCTCAGCTTCTGCAGCCAACAGGAGTCGGTTTAACTTTGATACGTGAGGCTCTTGATCAAGGCGCGGTATTAAAAAAAATATGGGGAGATTTACGCGGCGTTTATTTTCAAAATGCAATGACGTTGGGAAACTGGTATTTGGATGTCTCTAATGACACCGTCAACCCTAATAAACCGAGAGTGGAAGTACTGCCTTTAGCCGACTCAGGTTTTGCTGACATATCCAGTTTTGAGCAGTTTATTAAAGTGGCTCAGTGTTATTGGGGAGTTGACGTGTATCGTAATGATGTGTGCCCGGCATTGGCGCCTTTTATGCCATTGATCTACATACGTGAAGATGGGGTGAGTTGGATGGGAGAGGCGAACGACGATATGTTAGCCATGACCATGAATAACGAATTTTCAGCCGCTGAGCGTATTTTGTCTACGTTACCTTCTCTGCCTGAAGCATTGATGCAAAAGTGGCACGAGGCCTTATCGAACTTAGCCGCTAATGACTTTTTGCACGCTCAAGGCGATGCGATAGCGTATTGTCGGCACTACAGGGCGCAGCAATATCATTTGGGATCTCATGTTCGTGACCGTGCCGTGATGGCATATTTGGCGTTGCCAAAAGGTATTTGACATGCACAGCAGTCAGCAAGAAAAAATAGCGCTTGAACACCAAGCGGCGAAACTTTTTATGCGTTGTTATGAGCGCAATACGGGCAAACACATTCGTCATATTTGGCACAATGACCCCATTCGCCCCGATGTCTCCTGCATGTTAGAAGGTGAACGCCTAGATCTGGAAATTGCGCACCTTTATGGTTCGGAAGAAGAGGCGATGGAGATTTTGGGCCGGGACTTGAGTGATGTGACACGTACCGTGTTGCAAGCCCTAAAAGAAGAGCCAGCAGACGAACGTTTGTTGTGTTCTTTGAATCGGATTCTGGAGAATAAAGCCAGTAAACGGTATGACACCAAACGTGTTTGGCTGGTGATTCGAAACGCGCATCCTGCATGGAGCCAAGCAGACATTAAAGCGTTGGAGCATCTTATTACTATTCCCGTTCCTCACGCCTTTGAGAAGGTTTGGATTCTCGGCGATATGGAAGGTAAAAGCGGGATTGTGCGCCTTTACCCATAGTATTAGGCCGTCATGGGGTGTCTTTATTTTGTTCTGCTTTTTTTCTTGCTAGTTGATTCAGCCTGGTTTGTTCTGCTTTGTATTTTTTTAGGACGATGAGTCCAATCATCAGCGCGAAACAAAAGAAAACAATAGCAAAAGCACCAAGGGCGACAGTAGCAAGAGAGTTCATGGTATTTGACCTTATAAAGTGATGCACGGATTATATAAAAAAATGGCCACACTGAAAGAAAGTGACATGGATTTTTTGTTTTACCGCATCATTTTACCTTGTTGATCTTGTAATGATCCGTCAATGACGTATATTTGTCATTATGTTTACTATTATTGAAACGCCTACATTTGAAGCGGATGCTAGAAAAATTTGGACAGAGGAAGAACGAAGTTCTTTTTTGGCTTGGCTGGCTGCGAATCCGGAAATTGGTGACCCCATTGTCGGTAGTGGTGGGTGTAGGAAGGTTCGTTGGTCGGTTGCGGGTTCAGGGAAAAGTGGAGGAGTAAGAGTTATCTACTTCACTAGGTTGGCAAATGGTGAGATTTGGTTATTAGTGATTTACAAAAAAGCCGTTAGGGAAAGTATACCCGCGCATATCTTAAAGTCGATTCGTGAGGTATTAGAAAATGAGTAATGAGATTTTGAGTGCAGAGGAGCTTGGTAACAAGCTGCTTCAGTCTGTTAAAGAAATGAAAGCGGGCAAAGCCGCACGATTGAGTCATGCAAAGCCTAATATGGTGACAGAGGCTCGTGGTAAAACGGGTTTAACCCAAAAAGAATTTGCTAAAGTGCTGCATATTTCTTCGCGTACTTTACAGGAATGGGAGCAGGGGCGTCGTCAGCCTTCTGGACCTGCTAAGGCGCTCATCGAGATTGCCTTTCGCCATCCAGAAGTGATCCGAGAAGACTTTAGTCTCAGAGGTTAATGAACGATCTAGCGTTTATGTACGCATTGCCCGGCGGAATAAGTCGCTTGAATCGCTCTGTCATCACCAATGGTCATAAAGACAAAAAGTGTCTCTTCGATGCCTTTTGATAAGGCCAAGCGTGATGTGAGAAGAGGCGTGGCTTTTTTGTCTAGAATGATAAAGTCTGCTTCACTACCAATTGCTAAGTTACCAATTTTATCTTCTAAACGAAGCGCTCTGGCACCACCTAGAGTAGATAAATATAGAGATTTGATTGGGTTTAGGTTCTCGTTCTGTAGCTGAATCACCTTGTAGGCTTCGTTCATGGTTTGCAGCATGGAGAAGCTGGTTCCGCCGCCTACGTCTGTGCCAAGACCCACGTTGACCTTATGCGCTTCTGCTTTATTAAGTTTGAACAACCCACTGCCAATAAAGAGGTTGGAGGTTGGGCAGAAGGAAATCGCTGAGCCGGTTTCATGTAATCTATGGTATTCGTTATCACAAAGGTGAATGCCATGAGCAAATACGGAGCGTTCGCTGAGCAGTTTGTGTTGATCGTAAACGTCTAAATAGTTCGTACTCTCTGGGAATAAATCTTGTACCCAAGCGCACTCATCTTTGTTTTCAGACAAGTGGGTGTGCATATACACATCGTCGTATTCGCTGAGTAGCTTGCCTGCTAATTGCAACTGCTCATCTGAGCTGGTCGGCGCGAAGCGCGGTGTGATGGCGTAATGCAATCGGCCTTTGTTATGCCAAGTATCGATGAGTTCTTTGCTTTCTTGATAGCTCGTTTCCGGTGTGTCTGTTAGATAATCCGGTGCGTTGCGGTCCATCATAACCTTGCCGCAAATCATGCGTAAGTTATGCACTTCGCAGGCCTCAAAAAAAGCCTCAACAGAAACCTTATGAACTGTGCCGAATACCAATGCAGTGGTCGTGCCGTTGCGTAACAGTTCTTTAAGAAAACGATCTGCCACATTGCGTGCGTGATCTTTATCGTGAAATTTACCTTCTTCTGGAAAGGTGTAGGTGTTTAACCAGGTGAGTAATTGTTCGCCGTATGAGCCGATCATATCGGTTTGTGGGTAATGGATATGTGTATCGATAAAGCCTGGAGTGATAATGGCATCGGGATAGTGTTCTATGTGGATGTCTGTCGGTAATGTCGCAAGAAGTGCGGTAGCGTCACCTAAAGCGTGTATTTTATCACCTTCAACAACTAAGAGCCCATCTTCAAAGTATTCATAGGCGGCATTCACGCCAACGTCTTTTGGGTCGGCAATGCAGTGGATAATGGCGGCGCGCCAAGCTTTTAAATGGCTCATCTGATCTCTCTTTAATATTGAGTGGATGTCTTTTTTTTAAAAAATATTTGACCGATTGGTTATACTTTAACAGGTCTTTTTCTGTCTTTCAGCAAACTATTTTTAATTGAAAAGGATTATTTAGATAGGGTGTTTAAAAAAACGTTCTAATAAGAGCTTGCTAAAGACAATGAAGATGACGCCTGAGCTATTTGCATAGAAATCAAACCATTCACCATGGCGGTTAATATAGGGCTGGATAAGTTCAATCATGCCACCCCATAAGACAATAGACAAAGCCATATAGGCAAAACGTCTTATTGGACCGAAGGCGCACAGTAGCGTCCAGCCACCAAAGCCGAGCAGATGGTGAATTTTGTCGGAACCTGGCGCAGGAGGAAGAAATTCTGCAGGCGTAAGAGTGGAGACACTAATGATGAGTGCGCCAAGTAGAAAACCGACAGCTTGTGCTGTCGGGGATGTTAGCCATGTGACATAAAATGACTTAGTCATGGTGGTCGCTTTTTATCCTCTCAGTTGGTGTTATCTGAGAATTCTTGCGCGAATATTTTTGCCTTTGATCTTTTTGTTTTCGAACTCTTTGACAACGGTTTTGGCCACTTCGTTGTCAACAGAGACGTAAGCATGAAAGTCAAAAATATCGATTTTACCAACTTGTGATTTATCCAGTCCTAGTCCCGCTGTTAGTGCGCCTAAGATGTCGCCTGGACGAAGCTTGTTTTTACGACCTGCATCAAAAGAGATGGTGGTTTTTTGTGGAATCAAACGATAGTGCGGATCAATGCCATCCAGTTCGATAAAGTTTGCCGTGGTGTTAAAGCGTGTTTCAATATCACGCACTTTGTAATCATCTTTTGACGTAACGAGGTTGACGGCAATGCCTGCTGCGCCAGCACGGCCAGTACGACCAATACGATGGGTATGAACATCGGTATCGCGGGTGGTGTCGTAGTTGACGACGAGATCAATTTCTTTTACGTCAATACCACGAGCAGCGACATCGGTAGCGACTAAGACACAGCTACTTTGGTTGCTAAAACGCACCAATACTTGGTCACGTTGTCTTTGCTCAAGATCGCCATGAATCGCCTGGGCAGCGACTTTATGCTCTGCTAGCCAGTCAGCAACCACTTGTGACTCTGCCTTTGTGTTGCAGAACACGATGGCTTGGCGTGGTTCAAAGTGCTGTAATGTGGCGAGGAGTGTTTCACATTTGTCTTTGTTTTCACTGCGCACAAAAAATTGTTCGATATTCGGCTTAAGGTCTTCTTGTGCTTCAACTTTAATGCTGATGGGGTTGTTTTGGAATTCAGCACTAATGGCTTCAATTCCGTCGCCATAGGTGGCCGAAAAAAGCAGGGTTTGGCGGTTGCTTGGCGTTAACTCTACCACTTCACGTATGCTGTCGATGAATCCCATATCCAACATACGGTCTGCTTCATCCAACACGAGTGTGTTTAATGCGTTGAGTTTCAGTGACCCCTTGCGTAGGTGTTCCATTAAGCGACCTGGTGTACCCACAACAATGTGCGCGCCATGCTCTAAGGAACCAATCTGTGGACCAAACGGCATACCACCACATAGGCTCAGGACTTTTATGTTGTCTTGAAAGCGAGCCATTTTACGTATTTCTTTTGATACTTGATCAGCCAATTCTCGTGTCGGGCACATAACCAAAGCTTGAACGCCAAAAAAGCGTGGGTTAATTTTTAGCAACAGGCCAATGGCAAAAGCAATGGTTTTACCACTGCCTGTTTGTGCTTGAGCCAGAATGTCTTTACCGTCAATCATCGGTGGTAAGCTTTGTTCTTGGATCGGGGTAAAAGTGGTGAAACCCATGTCTGAAAGTAGTGTGGTAAGTTTGGTCGGTAACAAATTGTTTAGTGCGTGTTGAAATTGGATCACAAGAGGCTCGTTCGATAGAATAAATAATGGGCAGAGGATACCAGAAAACGAGTATAAATACTTTGCTTCGCCATTTATTCCGTGTTGATTTTGCTATTTTTAGGTACAGTGGACGTTAGTATAGATATAGTTGTATTAAAGAGTATTTTGTTTACGGACTTTTGACGAGCCGATGATGACTTCTTCAAGGAATAATGTGAAAAATAAGCACACACACACTATTGTCTTCTGTACTGTTTTTGCGTGTGGTGTTGTCGCCAGCCTTATGCCTTGGGAGTTTAGCTCGCTGTGGGTATTTAGCTTCTTGGCTTTGGTTTTGTCTTTTTATACAAAAAAATTCTTGTCGAATTATGACGCTGTCCTTGATTCTGTCAATAAACGCATCGAAACAGATGAGCTTACTGGGTTATTTAGTCGTTACCAAATTCAACAAGAGTTGAATCAGTTAATTCTTAGCTGTCATGCGCAAGATAAAAAATTAGCGGCATGCGTATTGGATTTAGATCATTTTAAAACCATCAATGATGCGTTTGGTCACGAGGTTGGTGATAAGCTACTGGCTAGTGTCGCGCAACGTCTGGTTTTTGTCTGTCCACCAAAGGCTGTGATTGGGTATTTGGGGGGCGATGCCTTTCTGGTCTTATTGGTGCTGGATAGTGATCAAGATAAGCCCTATCTTGTGTCTTTATCAAAACGTGTGATTGATCATGTGAGTCAGAGTTACTACGTCGAGGCGTTGACGCTAAATATTGGCTGTTCGATTGGTGTTGCTGTGTATCCAGAGTTTGGTTTGGATGCGGCCACCTTAATGAAGAACGCTGACATGGCCGTTTATCGAGCCAAATCAGCGGGTCGGGCCACGTATTATTTTTACGATGGTGAAATGGGTCGACAATTTGCGCGTAATGTCAGAATAGAGACGCGTTTACGCCAAGCTTTACAGAATGAAAGCTTAGAGATGCACTTTCAGCCCAAAGTAGATCTTATGACAGAGCGCTGTGTTGGGATGGAAGCTTTATTACGTTGGAATGATGCGGAATTGGGGTGTGTATCTCCGGCAGAGTTTATTCCGATTGCTGAGCAAACAGGTGTCATTTTGCCCTTGGGTGAGTGGGTGTTTGAGCAAACGTTTCGACATATTCTGGAATGGCAAAAGCAGGGCATTGCCGTGCCACCTATTGCGATTAATTGTTCAGCGGCGCAATTAAAACGTGCTGATTTTTTAATGAAGCTACTAGCCTTGTTAGAAAAGTATCAAATTGATCCCAGTTTGTTGGAAGTAGAGGTAACTGAGTCTATTTTAATTGAAGACGCAACCATTTGTGCTGAACTTCTAAATGAGATGAGTCATCTTGGTATTAAACTGGCCATTGATGATTTTGGTACGGGATACTCTAGTTTGAGTTATTTGAAAGATCTGCCTTTCCATTATGTGAAAATTGATCAGGTATTTATTCGAAATATTGTGAATGATAAAAGTCATGCGGCTTTAACGAATGCCATTATTAGCCTCAGTCACAGTTTGAATTTAAAAGTCATTGCTGAGGGTATAACGAGTCTAGAGCAACTTGCCTTGTTACGTGAATACGGCTGCGATATAGGCCAAGGCTATTTGTTCAGTAAAGCACTTGGTGCGGATTCTTTAGCGAGTGATCCTATGATTGTCGCGCTGAACGAACAGGCGCTCTAGTCTGCTGTTAAAATATTGATGGCCAGCTAGACGCTTAGCGATGCCATTACAAGGTACCGTCTTTACGTACTTTTTCTTTTAATGTATCCCAGAATTGTGTGAGATTAGGGTTCTGATTAAACCTTGAACGGTATAGTCGTATTTCCAGCGGAATGTTCCAGTTGGCTTCTCCTGCCAACGCTACTTTTCCATAGTTTAATGTGTCTAGCATCAGGCGTTTGGGAATCCAACCTATGCCGTAGCCCTCTTTCACCATGGCTTTGATACTGACCGAATGATAGTTCTCGGACAGCGTCTGCAGCTGCGGGATGTCTCTTTGACGCTGTAGATGGTGATGTATCACAGGCTGTAAAAAAGAGTTTTCATAGTAGCCAATATAAGGCAGTGGTTTTCTTTTCACTCCGGGTAGGGTGAATTTGGGTTGCCCTGTGTTGTCTGTTGCGCTACATGGAATAAGTGTCTCTTCGGCAATAACCAAATGCTCGTATTGTTCATCATCGAGGGCGCGGATAAAGTTGATAGCAGGGTGCCAGTAGCACAACATGATGTCGCATTGTTGGTCCATAAGCGCATTGACAAAATCAATCCCTAACCATGAACTTGATTTCATGTTGATGTCTAAATCAACATTGATACTTTGACAAAACGGTTCAATGACGTCTTTGTAAAAACTCAGAAACAGCGTTTGTGTGGTGACAAAGCGTATTTGAGACTCTTCCTGTTTGCGAATTTCTTGGCAGCGCTCTTTGGCGTCTCGTAATTGTCTCGTGATCAGCTCCGCACTTTGAAGAAAGACTTCTCCTGCTGGCGTTAAAGACAAAGGCAGGGTGTTTCTGTCTATCAGGGTGACGCGCATTTCCTCTTCGAGCAGTTTAATGCGTCGGCTAAAGGTTGGTTGTGTGACGTTTTGCTCATCCGCAGCACGTGAAAAATGACGTGTTTTTGCGAGCGCAATAAAGTCTTCAAGCCATCTTATTTCCATACAACCTCCCATGAGAACGAAGGCGTGTGTTTGAGTAATGCTGAGAGAATCATAATCTTCCCTCCTCAATCGCATGGCAAGCCACGCTACTGCCGTCATTTTGTAGCACCATCGCAGGGGATTGTTCATAACAGCGCTGATTTGCGTAAGGGCAGCGAGCCTGAAAAACACAGCCAATAGGTTTTTCCGTTGGGGTTGGCACCTCACCAATTAAACGAATGGGTTGTGCAATATTGCTGTCCAAGCGCGGGATTGCTGATAACAAGGCTCTGGTATAAGGATGCTTAGGCGCGCTGAATAAAGTGCGGGTCGGGGCTAATTCACATACGCGTCCTAAATACATAACCGCCACCCGTGTGGCGAAATGCTCCACTACGGCAAGGTCGTGCGTGATAAACAAATAGCTTAAATTGCGTTCTTCTTGTTTATCCATCATTAAGTTAAGCACTTGAGCTTGTACTGATACGTCCAAGGCGGATAAAGGCTCGTCGGCGACAATAAAGTCAGGCTCCACAGAAAGCGCACGGGCAAGGCTAATGCGTTGGCGCTGACCGCCCGAAAACTCATGGGGGTAGCGGTCTGAACTTGATGCAGAAATGCCTACGGATTCGAGTAATTCGTCAATTTGCTCGTCCACTTGAGCCTGTGAAAACTGTGGGTTGTGGAAAGAAATGGGCTCACTGAGCGTTTGGTAAACCGTCATTCTAGGGTTTAAAGACGCATAAGGGTTCTGAAATACCATTTGCATGCGGCGACGAAAAAACATGCGTTGGCGATTGTTTAGTTGGTCTATGCGCTGATCAAGGTAATGTATTTCCCCCGCACTTGGGGTGGTTAACCCCATAATAACGCGTGCTAATGTGGATTTGCCGCAACCCGTTTCACCGACGACACATAAGGTTTCACCTTGGTTGATCGTGAGATTGACGCCATTAAGGGCATGAACACTGTCTTTGTGTCGTTTGAGTTTACCTTGATGGAAGCGCCATTGACTGAACCAGCTTTCATTGGTGGAGAAAGCTTTTTCTAAACCGCTAATCTGAATAAGAGGGGTGGCCATCAGTTTGCCTCCTGATCTTGTTCAGCAAACTCATTGAGCATGTCTTCTACTAAAAAGCAGGCCACACTAGACACGCCACTGTAAATAAAACGTGGTTGTTGCTCGCGGCATTTTTGCGTGGCGTAAGGGCATCGAGGGTGGAAGGCGCAACCGGAAGGGCGCTCAGCCAAAGATGGCATACTGCCTTGAATTTGATTCAATCTTTGTCCCGGTAAGGTCATTTGGGGTAAGGCATTTAGTAAGCCCTGTGTATAGGGATGTTGCGGATCATTAATGATTTCCAGTGTGGGTCCTTCTTCGACAATATGACCGGCGTACATGACAAGAGTCCGCTCGGCCACTTTAGACACCACACCAAGGTCATGACTAATTAGCACTAACGCCACGCCATTGTCTCTGCAAATTGCCAGAAGCAGTTGTAGAATTTCCGCTTGGATGGTGACGTCCAGTGCCGTTGTTGGTTCATCTGCAATAATGATGTCTGGGTTTAGCAACAAAACCGAAGCAATGATCACCCTTTGTCTCATGCCGCCAGATAATTCGTGTGGGTATTGGTTAAAACGTCTTTCAGGCGAGGCTATTTGGACGTGATGCAGTTTTTCGATGGCAATATTACGCGCGTCTTTATAAGAAATTTTGGTATGACTGCGGATGGTTTCGACCAGCTGGTCGCCAATGGTTATAACGGGATTAAGCGTCATCATAGGGTCTTGAAATATCATCGCAATGCGTTTGCCACGAATTTCTTGTAACTGACGCAGATTCATCTTAGTCAGTTCTTTGTTTTCTAATTTAATGGAACCAGACTCGATATACCCAGGTTTGCCAATCAAGTTCACAATAGAGAAGCCCAATACCGATTTCCCCGCACCAGATTCCCCTACAATAGCGATGCGCTCTCCACGGTTTAGCGTGAAGCTGACGTCAATGAGTGCTGCGAGTTCGCGCTCCTTGGTGTGAAAGTTGACGTGGAGGTTGCTGACGCTGAGTAAATTCATTTTAGTCTTTGTAGGTCCTAGGGTTGAGGTGGTCGCGTAGCCAATCACCAAGAAGATTCATGACGAGAATCAAGAGTATTAGGGTGAGGCTTGGTATCACACAGATCCACCAAGATCCAGCAAACATGTAAGCAAATCCTGCGGATATCAAGGAGCCAAGAGAGGGTTCAGTGGCTGGCATGCCTAAGCCTAAAAAAGACAAGGCGGCTTCAGCAACGATGGCATTGGCAATTTGCACGGTAAAAATGACCAAAATTGGAGACAAGGTGTTAGGTAGTATATGGCGAAACATGATGCGTTTAGAGCTGATGCCCATGACACGAGCGGCATCGACGTATTCTTTTTGTTTTTCGGCCAACACCGAGGCACGAATCGTGCGTGCGAAAAGTGGCCATTCAGTTAAACCAATAACCAAAATCAGAATAACCATCGCCAGCTGTTGATATAATGCAATGCCAAATAAAGATTGAAAAATAGCAAGAAAAACAATCGCCACCATCATATTGGAAAAAGACAGTTGGATGTCCGCGCAACGCATTAAAAAGTTATCGATGCGTCCACCCAAATATCCAGCGATAAGGCCGATGCAAATGCCTAATGTTGCCTGTATTAAGACGGCACAGATGCCAATGGTTAAAGAGAGTCGCGTGCCGTACAAGATCACCGATAATAAATCGCGCCCTTGGGCATCTGTGCCGAGTAAAAATCGTTCGTCGCCACTGATCCAGCTCGGCGCAATCTCGGCGTTCATGAGATCCATAAAGGCCGGATCCGCTATGTCAAACGGCGCTACCAATGGCGCTAATAGCGCAACAAGGCAGTAAAAAAGAAAAACAATCAGCGCCAGAATGGCCAGTTTATCACCGACAAAACCAGACCAAACATGGTGCCAGCGACTGCTTGGGATAGGGTGAATAAGGTCTTTTTTCGAGTACTTCATAATCCGTGACTCGCCAAGCGTACAGTGGGATTGACTAATCCGTAGATTAAATCCACCAAGGTGTTAGTGATGACAAATATGCCCCCAACGACGATTAAATACGCAGAGACAAGCGGTGTGTCTACTCGGTTAACCGCATCCATAAACAAAAAGCCCATGCCAGGCCACTGAAAAATGGTTTCGGTCAAAATGGTGTAAGCAACCAAGGTGCCGGCTTGGATGCCGCCGACGGTGATAACGGGTAGCATGGTGTTTTTGAGGGCATGCTTAAAATATATGCGTGGTGCAGATAGGCCTTTTGACCAGGCAAAGCGTATGTATTCTGACTGCAAAACCTCCATCATTTCAGCTCGTATCAAGCGAACAAAAATCGGCATCAAGGCAATAGCGAGGGACAAACTAGGAAGGAGTAGGTGTTTTAAGCCATCTTTGGTAAATAGCCCGCTTTCCCATAAGCCAAAAACCTCGGTTGTCTGTCCTCGACCAAAGCTGGGCGCCATATTTAACTCAATTGAAAAAATATAGACCATTAGAATGGCGACAATAAAGATAGGCACAGAAAGGCCAATCGAGCTGACGATCATTAATAAGCGAGAGAGTATGTGTTTGGGCTTAATGGCGGCCAACACCCCACATGGTGTCGCCACTAGCACAATAATTAAAATGGCACAAAAGGCCAATTCTAGTGTTGCGGGCAATTTATTAAGAATCACATCCAGCGTCGGCTCTTTATAATAATACGATGTGCCTAAGTCACCCTGAATTGCCCCTTTTGCAAAGCGCCAGTATTGACTGAAAAAACCATCGTTTAAGCCCAATTCGTTGCGAAGTTGATTGCGTTCTTCTGGTGATACCGTCATACCCACCATTTGTTGCACCGGATCGCCTAGCTTGTCTTGTATGGCAAAGCTGATGATGCTGATGATGATCATAACAAAGCAGGCCTGAACTAGACGGCGGAGTAAGAATATCAACATGGAATGAGACCTTTCACGACTACTGCGCTCTCCAATACTTTGTTAAAAACAGACTCAAAATGCTCATTTATAACCCATAGACTCGGCTTTGGCTTCCTGCGTCGCTCTAACACCAGCATCCATATAGGTGTCCGCTTTTTCGTCTGTTTTTGCCTCGTCTTGGCTTCGCTCGTGACATCGTGCAGAGGTCTCATGGAATAATTTTATTCCTTTTGGCCTTTGTTAATGTCATTTTTGTCATTGCTTTTTGAATACATAGACCCGCAACATATTGTGGATATTTATTGTTTTTCAATGAATAAATCTCCTAGGTGTGGGTAGTTTTGATCATTGACTATGTCTTGTATTTTGACATTGTCTTTTGCCGCCCAGATCAATGACTGCCAGTAAAGAGGGACAATGGCCGCATCATTGTAAAGTGTTCTTTCTATCTGCTGCAAAAGCCGTAAACGTCTTTCTGGGTTCATTTCTCTATTAGCTTGACGAATATCATCATCAATACTGGGTTGGCAATATTCGCTGGCATTATAAGCACCTAAGCCCGTTTTGGCATCCGTACAGGCGATAATAAATTCAAATAAGTTGTTCGAGTCCATGGTGTCTGACTGCCAACCCAGCATCATCATATCGGCACTGCGGTTATCAAACTCTTTGAAATATTGTGCTTTAGGTAAGGTTTTTAAATCCACTGTGATATTGATTCGGGCCAACATGGCGGTGATGGCTTGGGCGACTTTTTCGTCGTTCATGTAGCGGTTGTTTGGTGCCATCATGCTGATACGAAAGCCTTTTTCGTAGCCGGCCTGCTTCATCAACTCCAGTGCCTTTGACACATTGTATTCAGGTTCTAGGCCATTAATATGCCCCAAAAATCGATCCGGACTTAATTGGCCTGCGGGTGTGGCGTAGCCTTTTAGGATTTTTTCGACAATGAGCGGTTTGTTGATGGCCAGGTTGATGGCTCTTCTTACCCTAACATCTTGCAATTCGACACGGCGCTTTTGATTCATATGCAGCAGTAAAATACGCGTGCTGGGCAGTGTAACTAGTTGAATTCCTGGTATTTTTTTGGTTCGTTCTATGTCTATCGGTGACACAGGAAAAATAAAATCCACATCGCCAGAGAGCAACGCTGCCAGCCGAGTCGAGTCCGCGTGAATGGGCGTTAGGATGATTTGATCGACATTGCCAGCGGTATCTTTATCCCAGTAATTGGGGTTGCGTTTAAGTTCCATGCGGCTGCCCAATTCACGATTCATGAGTATGAAGGGGCCAGTGCCGGAGACATGGCTAGAAGCGAAGGTTTCGCCGTATTTAATGATTTCGTCGTGGCCTTGGTAAAATGTCTTATCGAGTGGAAAGACATAGGTCATTATGTTGAGTAACAGAGGGTTGGTATAGGTCGTATGAACGTCGATGGTGTAATCGTCTACCATAGAAACAGCGTCGATTGTGTCGAACATAGCACGAAAATCAGGCGACCTTTTTAACCGATGAATGGTGTACACCACGTCTTTTGCGGAAAACGGATTGCCATTGCTAAAGGTGACATCTTCGCGTAAATAAAAGCGCATGGTCTGAGCATCAAGCCGCTGCCACTTGGTAGCCAAACGGGGCTCAAATTGGCCATTTTGCTTCCATCGTATAAGCGGGTCGAAAACAAGGTGAGAAAATTGTAATGTGCTTTCTGACAGCTGCTCGTGTGGATCCAATGAAACAGGGTCAGCGTCGAATGCCATTCTTAGGGTTGTTGCTGCCGCTTGATTCCATAAGATGAGAGCCAAGCAGCAGGTTATCATAACCTTTATTTTCATTATCTCTGTCTCTTTATTGGGTATGGCTTACACGCGATGACGGTGTGCTTTATCGAATTGCGTGAACACGATTTAGAAAGCATGACGATGATCCTGACCATGTAGACGACCCAGCATTTTTGCAAAAAAATAAGTAAAAAGACAGCAAGAGCATCTTGTTTTGTCATATTAAGATGGAATTGTGTTTTATTTAAAGTATTTCGCCAGCTGCGTAGGTAAATATGAATTATTTTGCACATCTGCACATTGCCTCTATTACAAATACCTCTTGGGTTGGCAATTTATTGGGGGATTTTCCAGTTGAACCCGCCAGTTTAGAGGCGGATTTGCTGGTGGGTTGGCGTTTGCACCAAAAAGTAGATGTCATGGTTGACCAGCACGAAGCCAGTGTGTTGTTTCGCTCTATGGCACGGAAGGGGCGTCGCCGATTTGCTGGGATTGTACAAGATATAGTCATGGATTACTGGCTCATTCAATATTGGTCAGATTTTAGCACGCAACCTCTGTCTGTGTTTTGTGAGCAAGCGGTATCAGGATTGGCGCTGGATAAGGAGCGAAGCCCTGATCGTTTAAAAAACATGATTTGTTCATTGGAGCGTGAAAATTGGTTGTCCAACTTGGGGACGTTAGACGGGGTTGAAAAAGCGATTCGTTCCATTATGCATCGTTGGCAACATGGGACGCATTTGCAAGGCTTTGTTGAGGAGCTGCCGAGTGTGATTGCTCAAGCAGAGGCGCCATTTTTACATTTGTATCCAGATCTCTTGGCGTATGTGCGACAAGAAATGAAAAAAACCGAGGCCACACACAGCCTCGGTTGAATGGACCCTTTAGCGATGTAAATCGCTGTGATCCGATCGAGAGAACAACCATATAAACGCTACAAGCTCAGTGCAGATTCTTTGCTTTCGTCTACATGGCGCAAATGAGTATAGAGCGTTTACGCCATACGTTGCCTTGATTTGGATCAGATTAGAGCGGGTTACTCAAATTAAAGACGCTATAGCAGTATTTTCTCTATCTTGAGAAGAACTTATGGTAGAATCCGCCACCGAAAAAGACTTGGTTAGAATAGGAGTGTTAGGTTGAGCGTTCAGTGGTATCCAGGGCACATGAATAAAGCGCGTCGAGAAATCGAAGAGGTCATGACGCAAGTAGACATCGTGATTGAAGTGTTGGATGCCCGCATTCCTGATTCGAGTCAAAACCCGATGCTCAATACGCTGCGTGGGGATGTCCCTGTATTGCGTTTGTTGAATAAAAAAGACTTGGCAGATAAAACTCGTCTAGACTTATGGTTAGAGCACTGGCGTGGCAGTGAGACGGTGTTAGCGCATCCGTTTTCCACTTTGGATAAAGCCGACGTGGCGAAAGTCAGTCAATGGGTGAGTCAAATGGTTCCCCATAGAGGCAGTGCTGAAAAGCCTATTCGAGCCATGATTGCCGGTATTCCCAACGTTGGTAAGTCGAGTTTGATGAACGCTTTATTAGGTCGTCGTGTTGCAAAAGTAGGTGACGAACCCGCGGTGACGAAGTCGCAACAAAAGCTGAAAGTAACGAATGGTTTTCAGATACTGGATACGCCGGGTATTTTATGGCCGAAAATTGAAAACCCTGATGCCAGTTATCGCTTGGCTGTGACAGGTGCCGTTCGTGCTACCGCTATTAATTATGAAGATGTTGCCTTGGTGGGTTTGAAGTTTTTTATTGCCGACTATTTAGATTCTCTTGTGACGCGTTATAAGTTAAAAGAGATTTCAGCGGATCCTTACGAGGTGCTCAAGGTTATTGGTTCCAAGCGCGGGGCGTTACGGGCTGGTGGTAAAGTCGACATGCATAAAGCGGCAGAAGTCTTTTTGAATGATGTAAGAACGGGGGCTATTGGGCCTTATGTCATGGAAACGCCAGAGATGATTGCGCACGAAGAGCGTTTGGTTGAAGAAGCAAAAGCGAAAAAAGAAGCCGAACGACAAGCGAGGTTGGCTGCCGCTGTTCCACAACGCCAGCAAGCAATTAACCGTGCTTATCGAAATGCTCAAGCGACAGCTCAAGTAGAATCAACAGAACAAGTTCACACTATTCAGCAAGATGAGAACACAGATGACAAGCAGTGAGGTTCACGGTCATGGATTATGAAATTGCCTTTGATCAGGACGAAAATGTTTATCGCATTTACACCGGATACGAGTTTGCCGCCATTGGTGAATGGGTTTCCGAATACGTGCGCGATCTAGAAAGTATTCAGCGGGTTTTAATGGCGGCTCGTTTAGCAGAAACGGCGAAAGAAGTGACGGAGTTTAAACACGGTCCCTTTGATGTTGTGCTAAGTGAAGAAGGCGTCTCAGTGTCTAGGCAGATTGATCTTGATTCAGCGGAAGAAGAGATAAAAGCAATGTTTGATAGTCAAGAAAGCTTTTATCAGACGTCAACCGACGGTATACAAGCAGAATGCGGTTTGGACGACTTAATTAATTTGATTGAAAATTGGCACGAAGTACTGCAATAACCTTAACGTGTTAGGGGAGTTGTTCCTTGCGCTGGCTGGGTTTACACTAGTGCTTGTTTATTTTTTACGTTTTTAGGGAGCCGATATGCTCATCGAATTGGAAAAAGCCCGCACTCGAAACAATGTTGTTCGCATTTTTCGTGAAGAATTGGATGGACCAGATAGCTGGACTGACGGTTTTGTTGTGGATGCCAACGAAGAAATGGTTTTGCTCCAATTGGTGGATGACAGTGTTCGTCTTAATGGTTATCAAATTCTCTTTTTAGAGGATATTAGCGACTTTGCTCACCCCGCGCCGTTTAATGATTTTCAGAAGAAAGTCTTGGAACTTCGTGGCGAGGAAGTGACGGACCCTGAAGTGGATCTGGATGACTTGGCGGTATTGTTGATTGATATCAGCGAAGAATTTGGGCTTGTGACGCTGCATCGTGAAGAAGTTGAGCCTGACAGTTGCGAAATCGGACGCGTTGTTCGTGCCGATGCGGTGACCTATGAGCTAGAGGAAATTGGCTCTGATGCACGCTGGTTTGATGATACTTTTGAGTACGATTTGTACGATATCACGCGTATTGAGTTCGGTGGCGCCTACGAGGATGCGTTGTTGCTAGCAAACGATGCAATGGGCGATGACGCCTATGAACGCTCGGATGAATACCCTGATGACGGTATTGTAGACGAAGACTAGTGAATCACTCTTTTTCTAATTTATAGCAAAAACGCCTTAACGGGCGTTTTTTTATTTATATTGTCGTATTTATGTTGTTTTATTGGACGATCTTGGCGGTTTTTGATGACGTGTTTTGCGAATAAAACGAAATAAAAAATAGGAAGCTTTTTATGTCTCGGTGGATAACCCTTTTTCTGGCATTGGTGCTTGTTTCTGGCTGTGCGGCGTACGCTACTCATCAGTTTGATTCTGTGTTTGGCGCGCAAGATACGGCAAACCGAACTGGTGATATCAATGACGAGGAAGCGGCTTTTTATAATGAGCAAGTTAAGCCTATTTTAGACAGTCGTTGTGTCTCCTGTCATGCCTGTTACGATGCACCGTGTCAGTTGAAGTTGACGGCTGCAGGCGGGATTGAACGAGGTGGCTCAAAAGAGCTGGTTTATGATGGTACTCGCTTATTAGCATCCTCTCCGACGCGTTTGTTTATTGATGCGAAAAGCCCCGATGAATGGCGGACAAAAGGGTTTCATCCGGTTTTAAACGAACGTGAGCAATCGCCTTCCGCAAATTTGCAAGGTAGTTTGCTGTATCGTGCTGTTGCACTGCGCAAGAAACAGGGCGATTTTACGCAGCCGATTTTACCAGATAGCTATGATTTCTCGCTCGCTCGTGATCAGCAATGTGTCAGTATTGAGGAGTATCAGCAGTTTGAAAGAGATTACCCTAATTGGGGGATGCCTTATGGTCTTCCCGCGTTAAGTGACAACGAATATGATGTATTAACTCGGTGGTTGGCGAAAGGTGGCAAGATGCCAGAAGCCAAGCCTTTGCCTGTTAAGCTACAACAACAGGTGGCGTTATGGGAATCGCGATTAAATGGCGATGACCTTAAAGGCCAGTTGGTGTCTCGTTACATATATGAACATCTTTACTTATATAGTCTTTACTTGGGGGATGATAGCAGTGAAGACTTTCGCTTTCAGTTAGTGCGCTCTAAGACGCCGCCCGGCGAGCCAATTGATCGCATTGCTACGCGTCGTCCATATGATTCTCCGGGGGTTGATCGTGTGTATTACCGACTTTGGGCTGACCCGGAAGTAAAGGTTCAAAAAAATCATATTCCCATGCAGCTTGACGAAGCGAGGTATGCCCGCTGGCAGTCCTATTTTTATGGTAATGATTACGAGGTAACGAGAGACCCAGGATATGCGCCGGAAGTGGCGACAAATCCCTTCAGAGCCTTCCGTGAAATTCCTGCTTATGGACGTTATCGCTTTCTGTTGGATCACTCTCAGAAAACCATCATGTCATTTATTAAGGGCCCTGTGTGTCGTGGGCAAGTTGCTGTGAATGTGATTAATGAGCAATTTTGGGTGTATTTTCTTGATCCAGAAATTGCGTACAACAAAGGCTCAGCAGATTATTTAGAAGATCAAGTGCAGAATTTAGATTTGCCTGCTATTGGATCAAGTAACGCGCTATCACCCACTTCTTGGGTGACGTTTTCTGAACAACAAAAGTCGTATTTATCGGCGAAAGCCGCATTGATTGAATCGGAAGTGGGTAAGACCATTCCTTTGGATTTACGTGTTATCTGGGACGGTGATGGGAATAATAGCAATGCGGTATTAACGGTTTTTCGGCACTTTGATAATGCCTCTGTCGTAAAGGGTATGGTTGGTCAGCATCCTAAAACGTCGTGGGTGATTGATTACCCTTTGTTAGAGCGCATTCATTACCTGTTAGTGGCGGGATTTGATGTTTACGGCAATGTGGGTCATCAATTGGTTACACGTTTGTATATGGACTTTTTGCGCATGGAAGGGGAGATGAATTTTTTACTTTTTTTGCCCAAGGAGGACCGAGAATCGATTCGGCAATATTGGTATCGGGGCGCTGATCAAACCATCAAAAATTACATTTTTAGTGATTACATAAAAGTGGACAGTCAGTCTCAAGTTGAATACAGCACGGATGATCGTCAGTCTGAACTGTATGAGAAGCTTAGACATAAGCTGGCGGCCGTATTGGATCATAGTCATGACCTAGAGCAGAGCAAGTTGTCTGCGAATCAAATTGAAGCCTTGTATAAGCTTCAGTCTGTGCGTGGGGGCGGTTTGGTGCATTTACCCAATGTCGCGACAGTCTTAGTGACACAGCAAGGCGTGCCTTTGGACGTGATTAGTCTGATCCATAATAAGGCTCACGCTAATATATCGAGCTTATTGGATGAAGAAGCAGCTCGTTTGCCAGAAGAAGATGGGGTGACGATTGCGAAAGGTGTATTAGGCGACTATCCAAATGTATTAATGCAAGTGGAAGAAAGTGAGTTGGTTGCTTGGGCTGATCAAGTTGCTAACCTTAAAACACAGGCGGATTATGCCGCCCTTCTTGATAGCTTTGGTATACGCAGGACGCATCCAAATTTCTGGTTTGTGAGTGATGCAATCAGCAACTTAAATAAACTTGATCGTCCAAGAGAGAGCGGCATATTGGATTACAATCGCCTAGAGAATAAATAACCCGGTGGTTTATTGAAAAAGAGAGTGTCGTCTGTTTATGAGAATGGAAACTGGGCGACGCTTCTGCATTTTCTGCATGATTGTTGGCTTGTTCTCTCTCTAAAAGGACCCAAATAAAAGGTATATTCTTTATCACCTTATTGGGTAAGTATTATGATTCCTTTTTCAATTCTTGATTTGGCTCCGGTTGCCGATGGTTATTCTGTTGCCGATTCATTGGCGATGAGTCGCAGAATGGCGATGGCAGCAGAAGAAAACGGTTACGCGCGTTTTTGGTTGGCTGAGCACCATGGTATGGCAGGCGTAGCCAGCTCTGCGACGTCGGTTGTGTTGTCTTACATAGGTGCTGCGACATCCACTATTCGCATTGGCTCGGGTGGTGTTATGTTGCCGAATCATTCGCCTTTAGTGATCGCGGAGCAGTTTGGTACTCTGGCTGAGCTTTATCCGGGGCGAGTCGATTTAGGCCTAGGTCGCGCACCGGGGACGGACATGCAAACAGCACGTGCTCTGCGCCGTAACATGGATGCCTCGGTGGACAGCTACCCAGATGATGTCCTAGAGCTGCAGCGTTTACTTGGTCAGGGAACGCAAGGGGTAATGGCGGTACCTGGGCACAATACTCATGTGCCCCTTTGGATGTTGGGTTCGAGTCTGTATAGCGCTCAAGTGGCGGCAGAATTTGGGTTGCCTTATTCTTTTGCGTCGCATTTTGCGCCAGATCAATTGATTCAAGCGCTGACGGTTTATCGTCGAAACTTCAAGGCCTCCGAACAGCTTGCCAAGCCTCACACAATGGCGGGTGTTATGGCGGTTGTGGCGGAGACGGATGAAGAGGCAAAGTACTTATTTACGTCGGCACAGCAACAATTTGTCAATTTGCGTCGTAACCGCAATTTACCCTTTTCAAAACCCGTCGACAATATGAATGAGATCTGGTCGCCGAGTGAAAAGCACATGGTTGAGCACATGTTGCAGTATGCCATGGTGGGATCAAAAGAAAGTGTTGCGTTTCAATTGACGAGCTTTCTAGAGTTAACAAAGGTGGATGAACTGATTGTTTCTATGCCGATTCATGATTCGGAAGCGAGATTGAAATCGCTGCGCCTAATGGCCGAGATCCGAGATGGTCTTTAATGTTAAGTAATATGGCGGTTTAAAAAATCCTAGCCGTTAAAAAAGCCACTGGAAATTTGATGTTCTCCAGTGGCTTTTTTTTATTTGTCGTAAGGCGATGGATCGCCCGCAACAGGTTGTGTCTTAAAGCGTCGATGCGACCAATAATATTGCTCTTTTTTGGGTTCTATAACGGACTGCATTAATTCATTGATCCTGGTCGCGTTTTCAACATCGTCTTGGCTTGGATAGTTTTCCACTTCAGTCAAACTTAGATGATAGCCCTTTTCGGTTCTACCATAATCATAAAGCACCACTGGCGCATTGGTCATGTTGGCGATACGTCCAATATGAGCGATGGTGGCACATTGGCGACCATAGAATGGGGCGAAGACAGAGTTTCTTCGTCCATAATCTTGATCGACCGCGTACCAAACCGCTTTGTTCTGTTTCAGTGATTTCAGTACTTCTCGCATGTTGGTGCGTTCAATGGTTTTAGAAAAAATAGCTTGGCGCTGACGCTCCATGACCCAGTTCATGACTGGATTGGTCTGTAGTTTGTAGATGGGATGAACATCAATAAAGCGTGGCATCTGACCTCCGCAAATATCGAGAGAAGAAAAGTGTCCACTAATAAGTATGCAGCCGCGACCTTTGGCGAGCACTCGATCAATGACGTCTTGCCCTTCAAAAGTGACTCGTGAATGAAACTTAGCCTGGTTTTGGAACCAAGACGCGAATGTTTCAATTGTGCCTTTTCCTAGGCTTTCAAAGTGCGCTTTAGTTAACTTTTTTCGTTCTATTGCGCTCATGTCAGGGTAGCAGATTTTTAAGTTTACATCGCAAATGTGTCTACGTCTTTTCGCGATGGCATGCAGTGCCCGGCCAAGATATTTTCCTAGACCTTGTTGTAGCGACCAAGGTAGAAAGCTCAAGGCGTAGGCGATTCCCATAGCAAGCCAGCTTAACCAGTGCTTTGGGCCAAGGTAGTGAGTGATGCTTTCGTCTAACGTTGAGATTTTTTTAGCCACGGTAACCTTCCAAAAAGGTGCGCCATTGCGCGTCTGAAATATTGAATTGGGTGTGTAGGTTTGATTCTTTATCCAGCGATCGTTTTAATCGATCAATATTGGCTTGTTTCCATTGTGTATCCTGAGTTCTTTGCTCGCACTTATCAAAATCAATCAGCCAAATTTTGTTGTTTTGATCTACCATAATGTTATGGCAATTTAAGTCTGAGTGGAAAATACCTTCGTTATGAAAGCGTTTTACGACTTTTCCAATCTCGTGCCAGTTAAGTGTTTGGCTGTTCCCTGCTTTAATAATATCAAAAAGATCCTGTGCGTTTTCGATGGTCTGAGTTAGCAGTTCGGCTTGGTAAAAGCCTTTGTCGAGGACATATAGGCCGCCGATAGGTCGAGGAACCGGTAATCCTATTGAGCGCATATGCTCTAATAAGCTCAGTTCAAGCCATGGGCGAGTGTGTTTTTGCCCTGTAAACAAAAAATGGCTTTTATTGAATTTGGCGATCAGTCCGCCGCGACGATAACGTCTTATAACAAACTGACCAAATTGACTGTTAATAAACCAGACAGCGCCTCGGCCATGGCCTGCGCCGCTCAATGCTTGTTGAGACTGCCAGAATGTTGGGTCAAACCAAGTGCTTGACAGTGGCAGTGTGGGGTCACTTTTTAACAGTATCGTATTAGGCGATATTTTGATGGCTTCTGGCATTTTGCTCGCTTTACATAGGATGGTCTTTATCGCGTCTATAAATTTGGACACATTCAAAGAGGACTATTCTATAATACTTGCCACGTTTAAGCAGCCTTAATGAGGAAGACATGCAGCAAGAGGGTATTCAGCAGATAGCAGTGGTTCGATTGTCTGCTTTAGGGGATGTGTGTCATGCCGTGGCCGTCGTACAAGCGATGATGAAATTATATCCCACCGCTAAAGTTACTTGGATTACGTCTCCGTTGGAGGCTAGATTGGTTCGCTTATTGGAGGGAGTAGATGTCATCGAGTACGATAAAAAAAGTGGTCTTGCTGGTATGTTTACACTTAGAGCGAAACTGAAACACGTCATATTTGATGCGTTACTTCATTTGCAATGGTCATCAAGATCGAGTGTTCTAACGAGAATGCTTAAAGTAAAGCGGCGTATCGGTTTTTCTTTGTCTCGGTCCCGTGAAAAACAGAACTGGTTTGTCAATGAGCTAGCGCCGGAGCCTAAAGGTTATCATGTACTGGATTCTTTTTTGTCTGTCGCTAGCGTATTAGGGGTTCAGGGCGTTACTTTCCCATGTCAATTAAACCTACCTGAAATCGAATTTGATTTGCCTAAGTCTTACGTGATCGTTAATCCTTGTGGTTCTAAAGTTGAAAAAAATTGGACGCTTGAAGGTAATAGAGCGGTTGTGAAGCGTATTTTAGAAAAAGGTTTGACGCCAGTTTTAACAGGTGGACCTTCTGAGTTAGAAGTAACGTTTTCTCAGAACATTGAGTCAGGTATTGAAGGGGTGCTTAATTTAGTAGGCAAAACGTCAGTGGAATCTATGTGTACGTTAATTAAAGGTGCTTTATTAGTGGTGAGTCCTGATACTGGCCCTGCACATATTGCCACTTTAGTGGGCACGCCAGTATTGGGTTTGTATGCACTTTCTAATCCGAAACGCACTGGGCCTTATAACGATATACATAATGTTGTGAGTGTCTATGACGAGCTTGCCGAGAAAGAATATAACAAACCGGTAAGAGAGCTGCCTTGGGCGACGACCGTGCATGACCCTAAGGCCATGCAGCATATTCGTATTGAGCAAGTTTTGGCTAAATTAGATACGCTTATTTAGCGAGGCTATTTAGACAGAGTTTGCTCAGCCAGTTTAAGATCTAAAGTCGCTTTAAGTAGCTTATACAGCTTGATTGAAGCGTCTATTTCTTCTTTGCGGTTGGTTAAACTTTCTATGTTTAAGCCAAGTGGAACACCAAGAGGAAGGGCCGTTTCAATAATTTGCTCTAAAGCGTTGCGGCAAATTTTAATGGACTCTTCCAATGGTGCTTGAGCGTCCAAAATGCGATGTTTGGTTGCATCGGGCACGGAAATCCCCAACCACTCCATGAATTCCAATGTTTTGGCGCTGCCGCATGGAGTGAAGGTTAGAATGATCCGCTTTGGTGTTTCGCCTCTTTCTTTGCAGGTTCTTGCGTAGCGGCTGATTAGATCTGCGGTCGCTTGGTGGTTATAAACGGCTTGTGAAATGAAGAACTCACATCCAGATGCTGTTTTTTTCAACAGGCGTAAGTGTTCGTCGCCTTTTTTTGCGTGTCGCTCTGCTATGGTGACACCGCCTAGGTTAAAGGCATGAGGCGATGCTTTTAGTGTGTCATAGGCCTGCGGTAAGGGCAGTTTGATATCCCCCGTTGAAGAGGGTGACCCCACTAAAACCAAGTCACGAATACCATATTGTTCCCATGCTTCTGTTAACCAGCCAGAAAATTCTGCTGAGCTACGTGAAGAGACGGATTTGTAGGTAATAACAGGCTTGCCAGATTGCTGGTGAAGACGTTTTGACCAAGCACGAGGGTCGTGGGTTTCCATGAAAGGAAAAGGGCGCGGCTTGTCAATGCGGCTGGTTTCGTCTTGAATATCATAGACGATCAAACCATCCACATCGATATTATCAAGACGCTCAAGCAGTTTTTGGCTGACTTGTTCTAGTTGCTCTTCTTCCAAAGAGGACTTGGGCGGTGTTGTACCAATGAAGTATACGCCTCGACTTGGATCTTGAAATTTTGTTGCTAATGCCGATTTCATAATGTCACACTCTAAATAGACGAGGCAGCTATGTGGTTCTGCGGCTCGATAAGTTTGTTTGTTGTGGTTATTCTAACAGTGAAATGAATTCAAGGCTTTGTCTGTAAGTTGAATAATATTATTGATGAAGTGAAGGTCTCTAATCTTATTTGGGGATTGACTGGGTTGCACTTCATTATAAGTGAGAAAGCGCATGTCAAATATAGAGTTGAAAGGTTTTTCTGAGGCGACCTCTTCGGTTTTACCACCAGTGCATACTTGGACGCCACCGTTTTGCGGTGACATGGACATGGTGATTAAGGCAAATGGCGATTGGTGTCATGAGGGCAGCAAAATTAAGCGTCCTGCAATGGTGACGATGTTTAGCCGAATATTATGGTTCGAACATGGTGAGTACTTCTTAATGACGCCTGTCGAAAAGGTGCGAATTAAAGTAGACGATGCACCTTTTCACGTTAACCGTTGGCAATGGATAGAAACCGTATGCGGTCGAGCGATCGAATTTCGAACGCAGACTGAGGATGTTTTGGTACTCGGCGTTGACTGTGATATTTGGATGGGGTTTTACCATGAAGAAGAGCGTCCTTACATTTCTATGCGCTATGGCATGAAGGCTCTGGTGGGGCGAAATGTGTTTTATGGTCTCGCTGAAAGCCTTGCTGAGGTTGAAACGTCACAGGGGCGAGGTGTGGGCGTAATAAGTGCAGGTAAAAGCTATCTTTTAATGCAAGATGCATAACGAATTTTAGATTGTCTAGGTTATAATGCGTCCATTAGACGCGACGTTTTGGTTGCGTAGTATTGTTTCGTTTTGAAGGGGTGTTTGTTTGTTATTCGAAGAATTTGGTTTTGATAATCGTATTTTAAAGTCTATGGGCCATTTAGGGTTTGATGAGGCAACGGAAATACAAGCTCGCGCTATTCCAGAAGCCATGGCTGGACGAGACTTATTGGCGTCATCAAAAACGGGTTCTGGAAAAACGCTTGCCTATCTTTTACCTGCATTGCATCGAGTTTACAAGAAAAAAGCACTGTCAAAACGCGACCCTCGCGTTGTGGTTTTGGTGCCAACTCGTGAATTGGCTAAGCAAGTGTTTGGTCAGCTAAGATTATTATTAGCAGGCAGCCGCTTCACGTCTATTCTCATTCAAGGTGGTGAAAACTTTAATGATCAACACAAATCCTTGCAAAAAGATCCCCATTTTATTGTGGCGACACCGGGTCGTTTAGTCGATCACTTAAAACAGCGTCATGTTTTTCTGGAAGGCCTTGAGTTGCTTATTTTGGACGAAGCAGACCGCATGTTGGATTTGGGGTTTGCCGACGCAATGCGTGCGATTAATGCCGCCGCCAGTCACCGTCAACGTCAAACCTTGTTCTTCTCAGCGACATTGGATAACACGGAAGTCAGCGTGATCGCTGGTGAGCTATTACGGGAGCCTTCACGTGTTGCTGTTGGTCAAGGCTTTGACGAGCACACGGATATTTCTCAGCACGTTTTGTTGTGTGATCACTTGGATCATAAAGAGGCTTTACTTAAGCATCTGTTATTGGGCCAAACGATCAAGCAAGCGATTATTTTTACAGCAACGAAAAGCGATACTGTGCGCTTGTCTGAAATCATTGCTGGTTGGGGATTAAGTACGCAGGCTTTGAATGGTAATTTATCGCAAAGCGCACGTAATAAAACCATGGAAAGTTTTGCCAAAGGTCAGTTTGATGTCTTAGTGAGCACAGATGTGGCTTCTCGGGGTTTGGATATTGCCAGTGTGTCCCATGTGTTCAATTTCGATTTGCCCAAGCAAGCCGAAGAGTTTGTTCATAGAACGGGGCGGACAGGTCGTGCTGGTTTTAAAGGCGACGCTTATTCTTTGGTTGGTCCAAAAGATTGGGTGAATTTCAAAGCAATCGAAGCTTTCTTGCAAAAAACCTTTACAGCTGAGTCTATAGAAGGGCTCGAGCCGACGTTTAAGGGCTTACTTCCACCTAAACCTGTTCGTCAAGAAACGAAGAAGGGGAATGTCAAAATGCCAACTAAAGCGCCTAAAAAGACAAATAAAAAGCCAGCTGGCAAAGCTCGTTTCCATGATAATCAACAGGACGGTTTTGCTGCTTTTAAATTACCGCCTAAGCGTTTTGCGACATCGGAAGTGGTCAGTGATGAAGATGAGTAATCTGATTAGTATTGCGTAACATTATTGTGAACGCAGAACTATAATAATTGACAGGTGAGCCATTTTCACGCTATTGATTAGGGAAAGTGTAGAAATCTTTCTTTACCTTTCTTATCTATTGGAGATGAGCTTATTAATCGTTTGCCCCCTTTAAATTCATTGAAGTGTTTTGAATCTGCTGCTCGTCATGGTAGTTTCAATAAAGCAGCCAAGGAATTGTCTGTCACGCCTTCTGCGATTAGTCATCAAATCAAGGGTTTGGAAAGTTTTCTAGGCCTTGAGCTTTTTCGCCGTACAAAACGTAAAGTGATTTTAACGGAAGCGGGTGAGTCGTATTTAAAACCTATAAAGAGTATTTTTGAGCAGTTAGAAAATGCGACATCGGAACTGAAGAGCAAGCAAAAGTCTGGATCATTGCGATTGGCGGTTGCGCCAGCTTTTCTGACTCGTTGGCTCATGCCTAGAATGGAGCGCTTTCAAGAGCGTTACCCTGATATTCAGATCGAAATTAGTTCCTCCACAGGGTTGATTGACTTCTCAGCCAATGACATTGATATGGCGGTATACTTTGGTAGCGGTGATTGGGATGATGTAGAGGCATATTATTTACGCCCCGCACGCTTGGCTCCCGTTTGTAACCCACGTTTGATAAAGCCTGAACAGCCTATCGTGAAACCAGAAGACATGCGTTTTTATCCGTTGTTACACGTGACTAAGCGAAAAGACGAATGGCATGATTGGTTGCAACAGCATGATCTTGATCCTAAATTATTTCGTCGCGGTTTGATGTTTTCTAGTGGGTCTTTAACCGCTGGCGCGGCAGCGCAAGGGTTGGGTATATCATTGACTGACCCAGAATTGATTATGCCGGAAATAGAGGCTGGGACGCTAAAAGTGTTGTTTAATCAGCATTTGATTACCAATCGGTCTTTTTATTTGGTGTATGAGAAACGTCGTTCAGTTACCTCGGCTATGTCGGCTTTTAAAGAGTGGATAATTGAAGAAATGGTGGGTCATAAAAACACATAAGTGCATTTTGAATCATGGCTAAAAAACATATTTTTAAAACGGAAATGAGAACTTGTATATGAGCACAGCGTTAAAAGTAAATAGCTATTTTAATGATCAAGTAAAATCCATTGCATTGGATAACGCGGAAGGAACATCAACCGTTGGTGTAATGGCAATTGGTGACTATGAGTTTGGTACCAGTCAAAGAGAGTATATGACGGTTGTGTCAGGCGCGCTAACGGTTAAATTACCTGCGCAAGACGAATGGACAACCTTTGTGAAAGGCGACACTTTTATTGTAGAAGCGAATCAAACCTTTCAATTAAAAGTGACTGAGATGACCGCTTATCTTTGTCGATATGAGTGATACGGTTTTTTTAAAAGCAGTATTATAAAAAAAGGGCTGATCAAATCAGCCCTTTTTGCTTTCTGTTGGTTGTTTAGCCGCCGACCACGTTTACAAGAAGCGTGACTTTGTCGCCCGGTTGAACGTATTTCTTGCTGCTGACTTTCGGATTCCATTCACGAATGTCATTGACGGACACCTTAAACTTGTTGGCAACAACGGCCAATGATTCACCTGGTCTTATGGTGTAAATCACTTTCTTAATCACGCTGCGGGTGCTGTTGTTGATTTTTGATTGTTCAGGTTCTAGCCAGAGCACCAGCTTTTTGCCAGGCATTAACGGATCGCCTAGACCCATATTGTTCCAACGGGCGAGTGTTTTAGTGTCCGTTTTATATTTGTTGGCAATCAACCATAAGCTATCACCAGAATTGACGGTGTAGTTTATTTTAATGCGATTGCGGTTTGGTGCCTTAGATTGCTTGGCTAGTAAGCGTTGGTGAGAGCTTAATGTGTAGCTTTCTATGTTGTTTCCGGCTACTGGGATCATGAGCTCTTGCCCAACGCGGATCATAGAGGAAGACATTTTATTAACGTCTTGCAGGACGTTGACTGTTGTGTTGTGCTGTTTTGCCACTAGGAGTAAATTGTCACCTGCTTTTACCGAATAGCGAACCCAAGTTACTCGCTCTTTGCTGGGGATTTCTGCCAGCTTTGCTCTGAATTTTTTAGCCTTGGAAATAGGCATTAACAGTCGATGAGGGCCATCAGGGGAGGTTGCCCACTGGTTAAAGCCTGGGTTTAATAAGTAAACCTCATCAATACTAACGTTCGCCATCTCTGCCGCTTGCGCTAAATCTATTTGACCGCCAATGTTGACAACATCAAAGTAAGGCTTGTTTGGGATGGAATACGTTGAGTAATTGTATTTTTCTGGATCTTTGATGATTTTTGCAAGAGCGATCAACTTGGGTACGTAAGCGCGTGTCTCTCGCGGCAGGTCTAGGGACCAGAAATCAGTAGGTTTACCGGCTTTTTTGTTTTTTCTGATCGCTCTCATAACGGTGCCTTCACCCGAGTTATAAGACGCCAGTGCATGGAGCCAGTTACCATCAAACATTTTATGCAGTCGAGTCAGGTAGGCGATGGCTGCCTGAGTTGAGCCTATAATATCGCGACGACCGTCGTACCACCATGTTTGATCCAGCCCATACATTTGACCGGTAGACGGGATGAATTGCCAAGGACCAGAAGCGCGTCCATGGCTGTATCCGAATGGATCGAAGCCACTTTCTACGATGGGTAATAAGGCTATTTCTGTAGGAATACCTGCTTTCTCTAGTTCCTCAACGATGTAATATAAGTAACGCTCACCACGCTTTGATACTCGGTCTAAGTATGAAGGGTGAGAGCTGAACCAGCGTAGCTGAGAGGATAGGCGAGGGCGATCTATGTCAAGATCAAGCTGGTATCCAGCGCGGATTCTTTCCCATATGTCAGCGTGCTCTTGCGGCGTTGTCGTGACAGCCTGTTGCTCATTGGCGGCGTCTTCATTGTCTTCAGCGGTCGATTCGACTGGTGGGACAGTGTCAATGAAGCCTAATTGTTCGGTATCTGCCTCGACAATATCGCTATCTTCTAAAGACTCTGTGAGCTCATTAGAGGCGTTATCTTGATCTATTTTTGAGGCGCTTTGGCAGGCGCTCAGTGTTAGGCTGACAAGGCAAATCCAGAATATTTTATATATCATGTAAGTCACAAAATTGAATAAAGTTTGGACATTTTAAGGGAGTATTGCGATAGGTCAACTAAAACTATCCTTGGCGCGTCTAACTTGACTGAATGCCGCCACAGAATTATCGGCTGGTTTTTCGTTAAGTTGTTGTGCTGCTTTAACTTTTAAGGATCTAATGTGGGTTCGTAAAAAGGGGTTAGTTTTTTTCTCTACGCTGAGTTTTGTTGGTAAAGTGGGCTGATTATTGGCTCTTTTTGCTTGGCTTATTCGGTTTGAGCGTAAAAGTGCCTTGTTATTGGGCTCTAAAGAAAGGGCAAAACGGTAGTTGGCCAACGTATACTCGTGGGTGCCGTAGATGAGTGTGTTGTCGGGTAAGTGGAGAATTTTTGTCATTGCATCTAACATTTGCTCTGGTGTTCCTTCCATGATTCGACCACAGCCACCTCTGAATAAGGTGTCACCACAGAATAAGGTGCTTGTCTCCTCTGGGTAAAAGTAACATAAATGGTCAAGTGTGTGCCCTGGGGTGGCGATAACATGAAAGGTGCGTGTGAAAATGGTGACTTGGTCGCCTCCGTGCATGGGCGTGGTAATGAGATCAGTAAGATGGGCAGGACCATAAACATGACAAGCAAAATGTTGTTTTAGTCGACTGACGCCCCCAGTATGATCTTTGTGGTGGTGGGTGATTAAAATGCCTGTTAAGGTTTTGTTCTCGTGATGGCAATAATTTAATACAACGTCGGCATCTCCCGGATCTACAGCCCAGATGGCTGAACTATCTTTATCTTGGATGATCCAGATATAATTATCCTGAAAAGCGGGAAGCGGAAAAATAGTCATAAGTTGTCTGCTTTATAGAGGCGGTGGTTGTTTATATGGCGTGTCTATAAAAAAATAAATACAGCGTCATACCGTTTAAAAAGAGAATTCATTGTATGTTGGATGATCAATCAAGACAATTTTTTCAAAATTGGTACAAGAGTAATTTAGGCGATAGTGTCTTGCAGTTGGAGCGCGATGAAGTCGCAGCTGAGCTTGATTCCGCTGTAGGCTATTATCTTGTAACGCAATCTCCTCTTAAAGACTTCTCTGTGCGGGAGCATCGTTTGCGTGAGAGTATTTTAATCGCGCCTATTTTGGAGTTTGGTGCGCCATCTAATACCGTTGTTGCGAGAGCAAGTGAACTGCCTTTTGAAGCAGATGGCATTGATGTCCACGTTTTTCATCATACGTTGGATATTTCCGCAACGCCGCATGATGATTTGCGCGAAGCGGCAAGAACTCTGTTGCCAAGTGGAAAGCTAATCATTATCGGTTTTAATCCTTGGAGTATGTGGGGGTTCTGTCGGTTGTTTTCGAAAAAGGTGAAAGCGCCATGGTGTGGTCATTTTATTGCTCATCAACGCTTGGAGGATTGGCTTAAAGTGGCTGGTCTAACCTTGGAGACAAAACGTTTTGTTTATTATCAACCGCCGCTGCAAAACGGCAAATGGCGGTCGCGCTTTGCGTGGATTGATAGAATGTTTAAGCCATTGAAGCTGCCTTTTAGCGGTATTTATGTGATGGTGGCAACGAAGCAAGTAAAGCGCTTTATTCCATTAAAACCTCGTTGGTCTGGGGCTAGAGTCCGAGTGCCTCCTTTAACAAAACCAACAGTAAAAGAGATGAAAGAGTGAAAAAGGTTGTAATGTATACAGACGGTGCTTGTAAGGGAAATCCTGGTATCGGAGGGTGGGGTGCTTGGCTAACATTTGGTGAGCATGAGAAGCGTTTGTGTGGTGGTGAGCATGATACGACCAACAACCGTATGGAGCTTATGGGGGCAATAGAAGGGTTGCGTGCACTAAAAGAAAAATGTGCAGTTACTTTGTATACCGATTCGTCTTATGTGCAAAAAGGTATTACCGAATGGTTGGCTGGCTGGAAGCGAAAAGGCTGGATGACCGCGTCCAAACAACCTGTGAAAAACAAAGATCTTTGGCAGGCCCTAGATGAGCAATGCCAACATCACGAGGTGACTTGGAAATGGGTGAAGGGGCATGCTGGAATTGAAGGTAATGAAATTGCCGATCAGTTGGCAAATAAAGGTATTGATGAATTGAGGGCGCTTTCATGAGACAGGTCGTGCTTGATACAGAAACAACGGGGATTGATCCGAAACAAGGACACCGAATTATTGAGATTGGTTGTGTGGAAATGATTGGTCGTAAGTTAACCAATCGGCATTTTCATGTCTATATCAATCCCGATAGAGAAGTGGAGGAAGAGGCGTTTAGAGTTCACGGTATCAGTAACGAGTTTCTTGCTGATAAGCCTCGATTTCATGAGATCGCCCAAGAGTTTTTTGACTTTATCAAGGGCGCTGAACTGATTATTCATAATGCCCCGTTTGATATTGGCTTTATGGATCATGAGTTTGCACGTATTGGTGGCTATCCAAAAACCGCAGAAGTATGCGGTGTTTTTGACAGTCTGGTTTACGCTCGCAAGAAGCATCCGGGGCAGAAAAATAATCTGGATATTTTGTGTAAGCGTTATGGTATTGATAACTCTCACCGCGAATTGCACGGCGCTCTTTTAGACTCTGAAATATTAGCAGATGTGTATCTGTTGATGACGGGTGGGCAGACCAGTTTGGGGCTTGCTAATCATGCAGACTCAGAGAGCAAAGAAGAAGGCGGCGTGGAAACCATACGTCGTTTTTCTGCCAATCGTCCTGCCTTAAAAATTATTAGGGCCAGTGACAGTGAGTTAAAAGCGCATGAGGAGCGATTAGACTTGATTGATAAAAAATCTGGTCAGTCCTTATGGCGTATTAAACATGAATAAGCGGCAATAAAGCATGGTGAAGCCATCAACATAAAAGCGTCTCAATAAAAAAAACCAATCTTGATTAAACAGATTGGTTTTTTTTGCAGTGTTTTGCTATATGGCTTATTGGTAAATCAGAGAACTATTACAATAAGTAAACAACACATAATCCACCGACAATGCTCAATACTATGGTGTAAGGCAGAGCCATCCACACCATCTTTCCATAAGACAATCGTAATAGTGGCGCAATGGCTGAGGTAAGCAAAAACAAGAACGCGGCTTGACCGTTTGGTGTTGCTACGCTTGGTAAGTTCGTTCCCGTATTGACAGCAACAGCTAGGGTATCAAAATGCTCACGAGTAATGGTTCCAGCATCCAGTGCGGCTTTTATTTCATTGATATATACGGTTGCAACAAAGACATTGTCACTGATTGCAGACAATAGGCCATTGGCAATAAACAGCATAATTGGTTGGCGATCTGTTGGCATCTGTAGCACTACGTCAATGACAGGCTGAAACAGATGCTGCGAATGGATAACGGAAACCACGGTGAAAAATACCACCAATAATGCCGTAAAGGGTAATGACTCCTCAAATGCATGACCAATTTGACGTTCTTCGACGATGCCGTTGAATGACGTTAACAGCACAATGACCATTAAGCCGACCAGTCCAACTTCTGCAACATGGAAGGCAAGAGACAGCACAAGAATAATAGCAACAATGCCTTGCACAATCAGTTGAGCTTTGGTTTTGCTGGTGTGTTTTTTACTTTCTTCTTGTTCAAAATTATTAAGAATATCTCGAACGGTATCTGGTAATTGAGCGCCGTAATCAAACCAAGCGGTCTTCTCTAAAACGATCACCGTTAATAAACCACAAATTAAGACAGGCATTGAGACAGGGGCAACATTCATGAAAAATTCGCCAAAATCCCAGCCAGCCACCTTAGCAATCAATAAATTTTGCGGTTCGCCTACTAGCGTTGCGACGCCACCGAGTGCGGTACCAACGGCACCGTGCATCAATAAATCTCGTAGAAACGAACGAAATTCGTTCAAGTCTTCTGTGTTGACTGGCAAAATCGAGTCGTCTTTACCATGATCGTGATTTTTATTAGAGCTTTGGCCTGACGCTGCTTTGTGGTAAACCGAATAAAAACCAACGCCGACACTGATCAGAACGGCTGTTACCGTTAAGGCATCTAAAAAAGCCGAGAGCAGCGCAGCAGAAAAACTAAAAATTAATGAGATGATAACTTTCGATTTTACTTTGACTAGCAGCTTGTTAAAAATAAATAGCAGCATGTCTTTCATGAAGTAAATACCAGCCACCATAAACATGAGCAGTAAAATAACTTCCATGTTGTGAGAGACTTCGGTATATACGCCTTCGGGAGAAGTAAGGCCAAGAACCACGGCCTCAATGGCAAGTAATCCTCCAGGTTGTAGTGGGTAGCATTTTAGCGCCATCGCCAGTGTAAATATAAACTCAATAATTAATAGCCAGCCTGCGACAAATGGCCCTAACACCACTAAGACAATCGGGTTGATAATCAGAAACGCTAAGATGACTTGCTTGTACCACAGTGGTGATGCACCGAGGAAGTTTCTTCCTAGTGCTTGGGACAGAGAGGCTTTCATTGATTACTCCTTTTAGGAAAACACTGAAAATGTGCAAAAAATTAACGAGATTTTTCTGATGAAACAAAAAAATCTTGTTAGTTTTCTGATGTTTTTAGGCTGAAAAATGCTCAGGGTCTATCAAAGTGTGCAGATAATAAGGCATATGCTTGACAGTATCTATAGTGAAATATGAGTAAATATGATTGTTATTTGTAAAAATATCCCCAATATGCCAAGAACTTATGATTATTTAGAGGAAATGAACGTTGGAATTTTTAACTGACTATGCCGGTTTTTTGCTGAAGTTAATCAGTGTTGCTGTGGTGATTGGTTTCTTGTTAGCAATAGTGGCAAGCGGAAAGCGCAAATCGCAACCTGGTAGCTTATCTATTACCAAATTAAACGAGACATATGATGCGATGAAGGCGGAGTTGGATCGTCAATTAATGGATAAAAAAGCGTTAAAAAGTGTAGAGAAAGAAAAAAAGAAAAAAGCCAAGCTAGAAAAAAAATCTCAGAAAAAAGAGTCTAAAGGGTCCGATGTGCAAGAAGTGGAAAAAAAACGCTTGTACGTGTTGGATTTTGATGGCGATATCAAAGCGTCCGCGGTTGAAACGATGAGGGAAGAAATAACGGCTATTTTAAGTGTTGCCAAGCCGCAGGACGAAGTGGTGGTGCGTTTAGAAAGTGGTGGTGGCGTCGTACATGGTTACGGTCTGGCGGCTTCCCAGTTACAGCGTATCCGAGAGGCGAATATCCCATTAACAATTTGCGTGGATAAAGTCGCTGCCAGTGGTGGGTATATGATGGCGTGTGTGGCGGATAAAATTATCGCAGCGCCCTTTGCAATTTTGGGTTCCATTGGTGTGGTTGCGCAAATTCCAAACGTACATCGGTTATTAGATAAAAGCCTTATTGATGTTGAATTGCACACGGCAGGGCGTTATAAGCGCACCTTGACTATGTTGGGTGAAAACACCGATGAGGGTCGAGAAAAGTTTAAGCAAGATTTAGAAGATACCCATGATCTTTTTAAACGGTTTGTGTCAGGTCAGCGTCCGCAGTTAGACATCGAAAGTATTGCCACCGGTGAGACTTGGTACGGTTCGGAGGCATTAGACAACAAATTGGTTGATGTCGTGATGACCAGCGATGCCTATCTGGTGTCTCATTATAGTACGGCGGAAGTGATTCGCTTAGCGTACAAACAACCGAAAGGCATGGCTGAGCGCTTAGGGTTGTCATTTTTTTCAGTGATTGAGCAAAAAGCCATTGCTTGGGTGGGTAAGTTGGCCCAGTCTCGCGGTTATTAGTCTATTTTTGGGTTAGTAAAAAGGAGCTTTTGTAAGCTCCTTTTTATTTAAGCGTTCGTTGCGGGAAAGAGAGGTTATACCTTATTTATTGCCCAAGTCACTTTCTGGTGTCACTGCTGTTGTGAGATGGCCTGTTCCAATTCAATCGGTTCAAAGTATATTAGAGTGCCTATGGTTGGGTGGTCTAAATAGTTGACCTTTTTGCTAGCGGTTCGATTGGTCTGGCGTAATTTAAGTACCGATGTAGGCGTTAATTCTGCCGAGCTGGCTGTTGTGGGTGCGATTGGTAGCGGCGTACTGTTTTTGTCCTGAGGCGTAGAAGCTGTTTGTTGAGCGCGGCCAAACAAATAATGCTGATAGCGTATGTCTGACTCTAAATACCGTCCCAGAGTGATAGCGACATTGCCGGTTAATACAGGATAACCATTTACGTTTTGTTGGCTAATCAAACTTTTATTGATGGTGTCACCTGGCTGTTTAAAGATGAGCGTCCATTTTTGGTTAGCAAGGATTTTTACCTGACGGCCCAGTCTATTGCCAAATGGCGATGCTTGGTTGCTGCTAAGTGTGCTGCCTGCGACGTCATTGGGTGCTGGAAAACGAACAAGTCGGTCAGTTGGTAAGATGTTTTTGTAACTCACTTGTTCGCTTGACTGGCCTTCAGGCCACATAAAGGTAACCACATAGGCCTCATAGGCCTTGGCAGTATTCGGATCAAAGCGGTTGTCAGCCGCATAAGCGCCACTGGTTAACAGCGTTAAGGATAATAAAGTACAAATTAAGGCTTTCAATGTAATAATTCCAAAGTCATCGTTGTGTGCTGGAAGCGCTCTTCTGCGCTGTTCATTGATACTAAAAACTTCAAGGTGTCAGAGCCTGCGAGTTTATAAACATCTGGCTTTGTTTGAATGAGTTTAATCAGTTTCATCGGATCAACTGGCGTTTTGCTGTTGAAGATGATTTTACCTTCTTTTGCGTTGACTTCAATTTTATTAATGCCAAGGCTTTCTGCCTTGAGTTTGAGCTCAGTTTGGCGGAATAGGTTTTTGGTGGCATCAGGCAGTAACCCGAAGCGGTCGATCATTTCCACTTGTAGGTCTTTCAGTTCGTCACTGACTTTCGCGCTGGCAATGCGTTTATACAGAATCAGGCGTGAATGTACATCGCCTAAGTAATCTTCTGGTATCAGTGCGGGGACTCGCAAATTCACATCGGTTTGAGCGGGTGAGGTAATATCAATATCAGGCGATTCGCCATTTTTTAATGATTTGACGGCTCTGTCCAGCATGTCCATAAAGAGTGAGAAGCCAACATGTTCAATGTGACCACTCTGGCCGTCACCTAATAGTTCCCCTGTGCCCCTAATTTCTAGGTCGTGAGTGGCCAAAGTGAAGCCAGCCCCTAGCTTGTCGGCGAGCATAATGGCCTCTAAGCGTTTTTCGGCATCACTGGTGACCTTGCGATCATTGGGTGTGAGTAGGTAAGCGTAAGCTTGGTGGTGTGATCGGCCAACGCGTCCACGTAATTGGTGCAGTTGCGCTAAACCAAATTTGTCTGCGCGTTCAATAATAATGGTATTCGCATTCGGTATGTCGATGCCGGTTTCTATGATGGTCGAGCAGACGAGTACGTTGGCGCGTTTGTGATAAAAATCGGACATCACTTGTTCCAGTTCTCTTTCACGCATTTGCCCGTGACCCACAATGACGCGAGCTTCTGGAATAAGTTCTTCTAATTCTTCTGCGGCTTTTTGAATGGTTTGTACTTCATTATGTAAGTAATAAACCTGCCCGCCGCGATGCAATTCACGCAATATGGCTTCTTTGATCTGGTGCTCGTCTTTCTGTTTGACAAAGGTTTTTACAGATAAACGTTTTGCTGGGGGCGTGGCGATGATGGATAAATCGCGAATACCAGACAAAGACATATTTAATGTTCGGGGAATGGGGGTCGCCGTGAGAGTCAGTATGTCAACTTCCGCTCTTAAGGCTTTAAATTGTTCTTTCTGTTTGACGCCAAAGCGGTGTTCTTCGTCAATAATAACCAAGCCCAAATTGGCAAACTTAATATCACTTTGAATCAGTTTATGCGTGCCGACAACAATATCGGCTTTGCCTGATTCTAGACGATCAATAGAGGTGTTGGATTGCTTGCCAGACCGAAAACGAGATAGCAATTCGATTTCTACCGGCCAATCAGCAAATCGATCACAAAAGTTTTCATAGTGCTGTTGGGCGAGTAGGGTGGTTGGTACGAGGACAGCCACTTGTTTGCCATCTTGCACCGCCAGAAAGGCCGCTCTCATGGCCACTTCTGTTTTGCCGAATCCAACATCGCCACATACCAAACGGTCCATCGGCTTTTTGGTGGACATATCGCGCATAACGGCATCAATGGCCATTTGTTGATCTGGGGTTTCTTCAAATGGGAAGCCCGCGGCGAATAGCTCATATTGGTCGTCTGGTTTGGCAAAGGCGTGGCCTACTCTGGCTTCGCGCTTGGCGTATATTTCTAGCAATTCTGCTGCAGTGTCGCGTGCTTTTTCAGCGGCTTTTTGCTTCGCAACGCTCCATTTATCTGTACCAAGTTTGTGTAATGGTGCGGTGTCTTCGTCTGCGCCAGTGTAACGAGAAATCAGCTGCAATGAGGATACGGGAACATAGAGCTTTGCCTCATTGGCGTAGCCAAGGGTGAGTAGTTCTGTTTCTTGCCCATCGATTTCTAAGTTGGTTAATCCAAGGTAGCGGCCGACACCATGGTCGATATGAACAACGGGGGCGTTTAATCGCAATTCAGTGAGATTGCGAATAATAGCGTCTTCGCTAATATTGTTTTGTTTGTTGCGTCGGCGATGCTGAGAAACACGCTCACCCAGTATTTCGCTTTCAGGAATGAGCGCTAATTCATTGTTGATGATGAAGCCGCGACCAATGTTACCCTCCGTGATAGCAAGCGATTTGGTCGATTTTGTGAAGGCTTCCCAGCTGTCAACCTGTTTCGGTTTGATATTGTGCTTTTTGAGTAAATCGAGCAGTGCTTCTCGCCGGCCTGCTGATTCAGCCACTATGAGAACTCTTGCTGTGGTAGTGGCAAGAAAATGCTGTAATTTGCTCAGTGGTTGCTCTGCTCGGGAGTCGATTTTTACCACATCAAGGGCGTTGTAGGCAGGGTGCTCACCGGTGGCAGAAAAAATAATGTTGGTATACTGGTTGAGTTTCGCAAACAGCTCGTCTTCTCTCAAGCAGATTTCATCAGGCTTTAAAATGGGGCGTTCAATATTGTAATTGAGTGACTCGTGACGGCTGCGGAAGTCGAGTTTAATACTGGCAAACTGATCATTAAAATTATCTGCGCGTACGATGAGGGTGTCATCTGGTAGATAGTCGAATACGCTGGCGGTCTGATCAAAAAATAAAGGCAGATAGTATTCTATGCCCGCAGGGATAATGCCGCTGGACATGTCTTGATAAATAGGACTGGAAAGCGGATTGGTTTCAAAGCGCTCTCTAAACGCTTGACGAAATTGCTGGATGCCTTGCGCCGTGGTTGGAAACTCTTTTGCAGGCAGCATTTTTATTTCTGTCACTTTATTGATGCTGCGCTGAGTTTCTGGGTCGAACCAGCGTATAGAATCGATGTCGTTATCAAACCAGTCTATACGAATTGGATTATCCGCCCCCATTGGGTACACATCCATTAAAGCACCGCGAATGGCATATTCGCCATGCTCGTGGACATTTTCTACGTTTAGATAGCCTGCGTTCGTGAGATTACGGGATAAGTCTTCAAGAGGCAGTTCTTGCCCTTCTTTTAAATGGAAGCGTTGTGCATCTAAATGTTGTTTGGGGCATAGGCGAGTTAAGCAGGATGCCACGGTTGTCAGGACAATTGGGTGCTTAGTTTCCGTCAGCTTCGCTAACGTTTCTAGGCGTTGAGAAATGATGTCTTGGTGGGGGGAAAAGGCATCATATGGCAAGGTTTCCCAGTCACTGAATCGGAGTATTTCGCGTTTATTTTGGTTTAGAAACAGTATTTCATCTTCAAGCTCATTTAGCTCGGCAACTGTATTGGCCATAATGAGAATGGGCCGTTTATGTTGAGCGGCAATGGCTAGCAACTGCAGGGCTTTACGACTGCCATCTAAACCATTAATGACGTTTTTGAAGCCGGGCTTTAGGGTGATTGAAACGGTTTCTGACATGTTAGGCTTATTGATCTCTAGTGGCGGACAGTGTTAATGAAACAGAGTCTGCGAAACGTAATGCATGTGGTTTTGCCACTTCTACTTTCGCAAAAGTAACATGACTTGAAGACATACACAGTTCCAGTAGGTCTGCTGTTAATTTTTCAAGCAGTAAGAAACGATTGTTTTCAGTGTGGGCAATCATTTCCTTGCAAATGGTTCGATAGTTTACCGCGTTTTCTACGTTGTCTGTGTCATAGGCTTGAGAGGCTGGATAGTGTATCCAAGCATTAATCACAACGTCCTGTTTGTTCTGCTTTTCCGATTCATTGAATCCAATATAGGTTCTTAAACGTAAGTTTTTAATATGAATTTGAGCTTCTGGTTTGATCATAGGTTTGCTTCCGTGTTTTGAGCCTATTCATTTGTTAGGCGATATTGTGTCGTTTTCAATTAGATATGGCAACCGACTAAAGTACGGCTGATCTTCCTATTTGGATTGCCTGACGTTGATTTAATTTGCTAAGTCGGTTTAGTGAACTGGATTGTCTCTTATCATGTAATAAAATAACAAAAAAAAGTATTTTTTTATGGCTACACGTCAGTGAATAAGGAGCAAGTTGTGCTTTTAAGTAAAAGTTGGTGCTTAAAGTCCGCTTCATGAGCTGGTCAATGGGGGGAATGATCTTTATAATACGTCGGTTTTTTGGTGAAGTGAGTTTGTGTTTTACAATTATCTTAAGATTGATTGTTCGCTCGTGCATGTTTTCCCGGAGGGGGGTGTGAGCATTACACATTACGCTTTTTGTGTTCAATTTATTGTTGGGCAGAACATATGTATAAAATTACAAAAGGCCTAGATCTACCGATCTCAGGTGCTCCCAATCAAGTGATTGAGACGGCCGCTGCTGTGAAAGCAGTTGCTGTGATTGGTCCAGACTATCATGGAATGAAACCCACCATGCTGGTCAAGGAAGGGGATAAGGTTAAGAAAGGTCAAGTCATCTTTACGGATAAGAAGACAGAGGGCGTGAAGTTCACGGCTCCTGCCTCTGGAACCGTTGCTGCGATCAATCGTGGTGAAAGACGTGTCTTTCAATCATTAGTTATCAATGTTGAGGGTGACGAGTCTGAAACCTTCGCCTCTTACTCTGGTTCTGAATTGAAGTCTTTAGAGCGCAGTAAGGTGGTTGATAATTTGGTCGAATCGGGTTTATGGACTGCGTTCCGTACTCGTCCATTTTCAAAAGTGCCTGAAGTGGCATCCGTTCCGAGCTCTATTTTTGTGACGGCAATGGATACCAACCCATTGGCTGCTTCTCCTGAAGTGGTCTTGGCTGATCAAGCTGAAGCCTTTGCTGATGGTCTTACTGTGTTAACGCGTTTAACGGAAGGTAAGGTCTTTGTTTGTAAAGCAGCGGGTGCAAAAATTCCAACCACATCTGATGTAACGGTTGAAGAGTTTGCCGGTGTTCACCCAGCAGGTCTTGCTGGTACTCACATACATTTCCTTGATCCAGTTAATGATAAAAAGACGGTTTGGTCTATTAACTATCAAGACGTTGTAGCGGTCGGTAAGTTATTCGTTACTGGTGAGTTAAGTGTTGAGCGAGTGGTTTCTTTAGCGGGTCCACAAGTTAAAAAGCCTCGCTTGGTGCGTACTCAAGTTGGTGCAAGCCTTGATAACTTGTTGTCGGGTGAATTGGCTGATGGTGACAATCGCGTTGTTTCTGGATCCGTACTTTCAGGTCGTGCCGCTAAAGGGCCTTATGCCTTTTTAGGTCGTTACCATAATCAGGTGTCTGTTCTGTTAGAAGGTCGTGAGCGTCAAATGATGCATTATCTTCGTGCTGGCGTAGAAAAGCATTCTATTATGAATGTGTTCTTGTCTAAGCTAACAGGAAAGAAATCCTTCGATATGACCACCACGACAAATGGTAGTGATCGTACTATGTTGCCACTTGGTAACTTTGAGCGTGTCATGCCGCTTGATATCCTTCCAACACAATTGCTACGTGCTTTGGTGGTGAACGATACAGAGCAAGCTCAGAAGCTTGGTGCGCTTGAATTGGACGAAGAAGATTTGGCTTTGTGTACTTACAGTTGTTCAGGTAAGTTCGAATATGGCCCGATCCTTCGGGATTGCCTAACTCTAATAGAGAAAGAGGGTTGATTCATGGGGCTTAGAAAAGTACTTGATAAAATCGAACCTGAATTTCATTCAGGTGGAAAATACGAAAAGTGGTATGCGCTTTTTGAAGCGGTAGATACTATTTTTTACCGTCCAAGTTCAGTGACCAAAAATGGTTCCCATGTTCGTGATGCGGTGGATATGAAACGCATTATGATTTTGGTGTGGATGTGTACATTTCCAGCAATGTTTTTCGGTATGTACAACATTGGTTTTCAAGCCAATACGGCTATGGACGCCATGGGTGTTACAGCGGCAGATTCTTGGCGCCACGGCATTATTGGCAGTCTAACCAACTATGATGCTTCCAGCATATGGGACAACATGATTTACGGCGCAATGTACTTTTTGCCTGTTTATCTTGTGACTTTCGTTGTAGGTGGTTTCTGGGAAGTATTGTTTGCGTCTGTGCGTAAACATGAAGTTAACGAAGGTTTCTTTGTTACCTCAATCTTGTTCTCCTTATCTTTGCCTGCGACTGTGCCTTTATGGCAAGTAGCTTTGGGTATCACCTTTGGTGTGGTATTGGCGAAAGAAGTGTTTGGTGGAACGGGTAAAAACTTCCTTAACCCTGCTTTGGCTGGTCGTGCCTTTTTGTTCTTCGCGTACCCTGCTTCTATGTCAGGTGATACGGTGTGGACAGCGGTTGACGGGTTTTCTGGTGCAACAGCATTGAGCCAATTGGCTGCAGATGGTGTTCCTGGTCTAACCGTTGCTTGGTCTGATGCGTTTTTTGGATTTATCCAAGGTTCAATGGGTGAGACATCCACACTGGCTATTTTGATCGGCGGTGGTGCGTTGTTGATCATGCGAATTGCTGCATGGCGCATTGTGGCTGGGGTTATGCTGGGTATGGTTCTAACTTCTGGGCTATTGAACTTCATTGGCTCCGATACTAACCCGATGTTTGCAACGCCTTGGTACTGGCATCTTGTCTTGGGTGGATTTGCCTTTGGTATGATGTACATGGCAACCGATCCTGTGTCTGCATCAATGACGAATCGTGGTAAGTGGTTCTATGGCGCATTGATTGGTTTGATGGTTGTGCTGATTCGTGTTGTTAACCCTGCGTACCCAGAAGGTATGATGTTGGCAATTTTGTTCGCGAATTTGTTTGCGCCATTTATTGACCACTTTGTTGTTCAGGCGAACATTAAACGGAGGATTGCACGCAATGGCTAGCAGTAACGATAGTATTAAAAAGACCATTATAGTTGCTTTATCTTTGTGTTTGGTTTGTTCTATTTTTGTTGCAGCCGCAGCAGTAGGTCTTAAGCCTATACAGAACACCAATAAAGATTTAGACCGTAAACGTAATATTTTGTCGGCGGCTGGCATGCTTGAGTCAGGCAAGTCTGTTGACGAGATTTTCGAAACGGTTGAAACGCGTATTGTTAACCTACAAACAGGTGCATTCGCAACGGAAGAGGAAATGAAAGAGGCTGGCATTAATGTCGCGACTTTCAATCAGCAAGCAGCGGCGAAAGACCCTAATTTGTCCATTGCTCTAAAAGCTGAGGAAGACCCAGCAAGTATTAAGCGTCGTGCCAATTTTTCGGCGGTTTATCTTGTGAAGTCGGGTGATACGATTGAGCGTATCATTCTACCTGTTCATGGTTATGGCTTATGGTCAACTATGTACGGCTTTATGGCTTTGCAAAGCGATTTCAATACAGTGCTTGGCTTTGGTTTTTACGACCAAGCTGAAACACCTGGATTAGGTGGCGAAGTAGATAACCCTAACTGGAAAGCTTTGTGGAAAGACAAGAAAGTTTACAACGACGAAGGCGAAGCGGTTATTCAGCTTGCTAAAGGTGGTGTAGACAGTTCTGATCCTAAGGCAATGTATAAAGTAGATGGTCTATCTGGTGCAACATTGACAAGTCGTGGGGTAACTCATCTTGTTCAATACTGGTTGGGGAAAGATGGTTTTGGACCGTTCTTGTCACAGCTACGTAGTGAAGGAGTTCAATAATGTCTGATGTGAAAAAAGTCCTCTTTGGGCCGATTCTTGCGAACAACCCAATCGCCTTGCAGATATTGGGTATTTGTTCTGCATTGGCGGTGACGAGCAGTTTGAGTGTTAGTTTGGTTATGGCGATCGCCTTGACCTTGGTAACGGCTTTCTCCAGCTTCTTTATTGCGATTATTCGTAATCACATACCGAATAGTATTCGTATTATCGTACAGATGATCATTATTGCCTCTTTGGTAATTGTGGTTGATCAGATTCTGAAAGCGTTTGCTTTTGAAATCAGTAAGCAGTTGTCCGTGTTTGTCGGTCTTATCATTACAAACTGTATCGTAATGGGACGTGCTGAAGCATTTGCCATGAAAAACGGACCGGTAATGAGCTTTGTAGACGGTATTGGTAACGGTTTGGGCTACAGTGCGATGTTGATCGTGGTGGCGTTCTTCCGTGAACTTTTCGGTGCAGGTAAATTGTTTGGCGTTGAGATTTTTGCGACGGTACAAAACGGTGGTTGGTATCAGCCGAATGGTTTGATGTTGCTTCCGCCTAGTGCATTCTTCGTAATTGGCTTGGTTATTTGGGCTTTGCGTGCTTATAAGAAAGAGCAAGTTGAAGCGCCAGAGTTTAAAATTGCGGCAAATTCTCGTTCTCAGGAGGCGCTATAAATGGAACATTTAATTAGTCTGTTTATTAAGGCCGTTTTTGTTGAAAACATGGCATTGGCATTCTTCCTAGGTATGTGTACTTTTTTAGCATTGTCTAAAAAAGTAGAAACAGCGATAGGTTTGGGTATTGCCGTTGTGGTGGTTTTGGCGATTACTGTGCCACTGAACAACTTGTTGTATCAAAATCTTTTGGCAGATGGTGCTCTTGAGTGGGCCGGTTTGGGTGGTGTTGATTTAAGCTTCCTAGGTTTGTTGAGCTACATTGGTGTTATCGCCGCTGTGGTTCAGATACTAGAGATGACACTAGACAAGTACATGCCTGCTTTGTACAACGCACTGGGCGTTTTCTTGCCGTTGATTACAGTAAACTGTGCCATCATGGGTGCTTCTTTGTTCATGGTGGAACGAGACTATAACTTCAGTGAAAGTCTTGTTTACGGTGTAGGTGCTGGTGTTGGTTGGGCGCTTGCTATTGCTGCGCTAGCTGGTATTCGGGAGAAACTTAAATATTCAGATGTTCCTGCAGGATTGCGTGGTCTTGGTATCACTTTTATCACTGTTGGTCTGATGAGTTTAGGTTTTATGTCATTTTCGGGTGTGCAGCTTTAATCGGCCGCACATTTAGACAACCAAGAATAAGGTTTAACTAACATGGTCAACTTAGAAATTATTCTAGGTGTGGTGATGTTCACGGCTATCGTGCTTGCGTTAGTGGCAATTATCCTTGCCGCTCGTGCACGCTTGGTAAGTACTGGTGACGTTACAATCCGCATCAATGGTGAAAAAGAAGTGACTGCGCCCGCAGGTGGTAAGTTGCTTCAAACATTAGCAAACAGTGGTATCTTTCTATCGTCCGCATGCGGTGGTGGTGGTACTTGTGCTCAGTGTAAATGTAAGGTTATGAGCGGTGGTGGCTCTATGCTTTCCACGGAACAATCTCACTTCACGCGTCGCGATGAAAAAGAAGGCTACCGTCTATCTTGTCAGGTTTCTGTGAAACAGGACATGGATGTAGAAGTGCCTGAAGAGGTGTTTGGTGTTAAAGCATGGGAATGTACGGTTGAGTCTAACCCTAACGTAGCGACCTTTATTAAAGAGTTGACGTTGAAATTGCCTGAAGGCGAAAACGTTAACTTCCGTGCAGGTGGTTATGTTCAGTTGGAAGCGCCGGCTCACACTGTGCATTACAAAGATTTTGATATCGAAGAAGAGTATCGCGGTGATTGGGATAAGTTTAACCTTTGGAAGTTTGTTTCTAAGGTAGATGAAACCGTTATTCGTGCTTATTCAATGGCGAACTACCCTGAAGAAAGAGGCATTGTTAAGTTTAATATTCGTATTGCTTCTCCGCCGCCAGGAAAAGATGATTTACCTCCAGGTCAAATGTCATCTTACGTGTTCAGTCTTAAGCCAGGCGATAAGATCAAAGTGTACGGTCCTTTTGGTGAGTTCTTCGCTAAAGATACAGACGCTGAAATGGTGTTTGTAGGGGGCGGTGCAGGTATGGCGCCAATGCGCTCTCATATTTTTGATCAGCTTAAGCGTTTGAATTCTAAGCGTAAAATTTCTTTCTGGTACGGTGCTCGTAGTGTTCGTGAAGCATTTTATGTGGAAGAGTACGATAAGCTTCAAGAAGAAAATGAAAACTTTGAATGGCATTTGGCACTTTCTGATCCTCAGCCAGAAGATAACTGGAAAGGCAAAACTGGATTTATCCATAATGTCCTTTATGAAAGTTATCTAAAAGATCATCCAGCGCCAGAAGATTGTGAGTTCTACATGTGTGGACCTCCAATGATGAACGCGTCTGTGATCAAAATGTTAGAAGATCTAGGTGTCGAAAAAGAAAACATTTTGCTTGATGATTTCGGTGGCTAGCACCTGATAAAGACCCACCATCTGGTGGGTCTTTGTTTTATTGGCAATTAAAAAGACTCTTTATGCGTAAAAAAATACTGTTCCCAGTTTTCCTACTTATTATTGTTGCCGTTTTTTATAGACTTTCCGTGTTTACGCCAGAATTAGTGAGTTTCTCTGGCCCAACAATGGGGACAACTTATACGGTTAAATTTTATACCACGGAAGAGGTTGAAAACCCTTGGGATCTAAAAGATGACGTTGATGCTGTCTTGGTAAGGGTCAACAAGCTTATGTCGACCTACGATCCGAATTCTGAGTTGTCTGAATTTAACAAATTAACGGCAGGACAATCACTCACGGTAAGTGAAGAGATGGCTTACGTTATTGATAAAGCTTTGCTCTTAAGTCGCATGACCGGTGGTGAGTATGATGTGACGATTGGTCCTTTGGTGAATCTCTGGGGGTTTGGTCCAGGAAAACGAGAAGATAAGGTGCCAACTGAAGCGGAGATAGAAGCGGCCAAATCGAGAGTAGGTTATCAATTTTTAACGCTTGATGGTCTTCGTTTAAGCAAAGAAAAAGATATTTATGTGGATTTGTCATCCATTGCAAAAGGGTATGGCGTTGATGCTGTGGCCAAAGTTTTGCAGGACAAAGGAATTGAAAGCTACTTGGTTGAAGTCGGTGGTGAGATTTCGTCAAAAGGCGTGAAACCGGATGGTTCGCCTTGGCGTGTAGCCATTGAAAGTCCGGCTGGTGGTCATAATATTGCAGACAGAATTATAGATGTAACCAACATAGCGTTGGCGACATCGGGCGATTATCGAAATTATTTTGAACAAAATGGTGTGCGTTATTCCCATACTATAAGTCCGCTTACGGGAAGGCCGATTACACATCGTTTGGTATCTGTTACTGTGGTAGATACAACCACAACGATGGCCGATGGTCTTGCTACCGCCATTACGGTGCTTGGACCGGAAAAGGGCTATGAGTTTGCGCAAGAGAATGGTATTGCCGCTTATTTGCTGGTGAAAACGGATTTTGGTTTTGAAGAGCGTCCATCGGATGCCTTTAAGCCTTACTTAAAGTAAGTGAGCTATTTTTTGTATTTTTGTTTATAGGAGAAAAGTTATGTTGACGATTGTTTTAGCATTTGTCCTTATGCTTTTGTTGGTTACTGCTATGTCTGTTGGTGTCTTGATGGGAAGAAAGCCAATTTCTGGCTCGTGCGGTGGTATGAGTGCATTAGGCATGGAAGTGGCTTGCGATATTTGTGGTGGCGATAAAGGTAAGTGTGAAAAAGAGACAAAAAAGAATGTCGCCGAGAAGGTCTCTGATGACACATTTTATGACGCAACGAAATAATTGAATAGTGAAGAGGGTGTTATGACAACAAGACATTATGATGTTGTGGTTTTGGGTACGGGCCCTGCGGGAGAAGGCGCGGCGATGAGTGCCGCGAAGGCAGGCAAAAAAGTGGCGGTTATTGAAGCCAGTTCACAAGTCGGCGGAAGTTGTACGCATTTAGGGACTATTCCATCAAAAGCCTTGCGTCATGCTGTTAAAGAGATTATTGCCTTTAACACCAATCCTATGTTCCGTGATATTGGTGAACCTCGTTGGTTTTCATTTCCGAAAGTGTTGGATCGAGCAAACCGTGTTATTGATAAGCAGGTTATGGGGCGTACTGAATATTACGCACGTAACCGCATTGATATTTATTTTGGGCGTGGTAAGTTCAAAGATGTGAACACCATCGAAGTAAATACGTATGAAAAAGGGCCGGAATTACTGGTGGCCAAAAAAGTGGTGATCGCTACGGGTTCTCGCCCATACCGACCAACCAATATTGATTTTTCCCATCCTCGTATCTATTGCTCTGATACTATTTTGAGTTTGAGTCATACTCCTCGTTCTTTGATTATTTATGGTGCGGGTGTTATTGGGTGTGAGTACGCGTCGATTTTCTGCGGATTGGGTGTTCGAGTTGAACTGATTAACCCAGCGAAAAAATTGTTAAGTTTCCTAGATGACGAGATTACCGATGCCTTGAGTTACCACCTTCGTGATGGTGGTGTGCTGATTCGTCATAATGAAACCTATGATTCTGTTGAGACAACAGAGCGTGGTGTTGTGATGCATATGGCGTCAGGCAAGAAGATACGTGCTGATGCATTGCTGTTTTGTAATGGGCGTTCTGGTAATACCGACAATTTAGGTTTAGAGGCGATTGGCTTAGAGGCCAATGCACGTGGCCAGTTAGCGGTAAATGACACGTATCAAACTCAGGTTGAGAGTGTTTATGCGGCTGGTGATGTCATTGGTTGGCCAAGTTTGGCAAGTGCTGCTTACGATCAAGGGCGTGCAGCGGCAGCCAACATGTTTGGTCTAGCAGGTGGGGAATTCATTAGTGAAGTGCCGACAGGTATTTACACTATTCCTGAGATCAGTTCTGTTGGTAAAACAGAAGCTGAACTGACCGCTGAAAAAGTGCCTTATGAAGTGGGTCGTGCTTTCTTTAAAAACACAGCTCGCGCTCAAATCACTGGCGAAGCCGTAGGGATGTTGAAAATACTGTTTCATCGTGAGTCACTTGAGTTATTGGGTATTCACTGTTTTGGTGACCAAGCATCAGAGATTGTTCATATCGGACAAGCTATTATGAAGCAGCCAGGCAAGCAGAATACTTTGAAGTATTTTTTAAATACTACGTTTAACTATCCGACCATGGCTGAGGCTTATCGTGTTGCGGCGTTAAATGGATTCAACCGCGTTTTTTAGTCGCACAGAATAGAGAAATAAAAATGCCCACTTTGAAGTGGGCATTTTTGTTGGCTAATCATAACTTAATGAATTTTTAATCTCTTAGTCAGCTTAGCTGCCTTTGATGGCATAAATGCCTTTCAGGTTTCTGAAAAAGCCTTTGTAATCCATGCCATAACCAAATAAAAATCTATCTGCTACCTCTGTACCAATATAATCAGGTGTCATATTTGTTTTGCGATCGTGCAGTTTGTTGATCACGGTGGCAGTGTATACACTACTGGTTCCCTGTTGTTCCAGCCAGTTTACGATAGCTTGCAGCGTGTGGCCTTGGTCAAAAATATCGTCAATGACCAATATGTGTCTGTTTTTTAGGCTGGTTTGCGGGTAGCTTAGCCAGTTTAGAGAGGCGCCTTCGGTTTCCATTCCATAACGTGTCGCATGGATGTAGTCTAATTCTAATGGAAAATGTAAGCGTTCTATTAGGGCGGCCGTTGGAATAAGTCCACCGTTCATTACGCACAGAACAAGAGGCATTTTATCAGCGAGATCGGCTGAAATCTGAGATGCCATTTTATCAAGGGCTTCATTGAGTTTTACTTCGTCGACTAAGCAATCCGCTTCATCTAAAATTTTGTTTAGGTCGTTGATTGTATTCGTCATGGTAAGCCCTATTGTGAAAAAAATTGGCGGGATTTTACATTAATCCTGACCAGATGCTAAGTTTTTCTGTTGAGAAGTGTGCTTTATGTTATGCAAGGTGGCGCACAGGCAGATTGAAGCGAGTACAACAAGCCACGAGCTTTGTAGCCAGACAAGAAAAATGGGTATGGCTGCAAACGCACCATAAACGACCTGATAGCCTGCAAAAAACTGCGCGAACGAGCCAAATAGGGTGTTTAATAAGTACAGACCCACGCTGCCAGCAAAAGCCGAGATGGCTGCCCACTTTGCCGATACTTCAGCATTCGGTGTTAAAAAATTCAGTGTGAACAACATCAAGAAGTAGAGAATGATGCTGCCAAGCTCTAATAGATTATCAAGCCAAGCATTTGTTTGTACCCCATATATCTGCATGGATATAAGTGTGCCGTATAGGCTTAACGATGAGGCAAAAATAATGGGGCCTAATGTGAGAATGGCCCAGTAAGTGAGCAGTCTTTCTCTGATTTTTCGGGCTTTCTTGATTTCCCAAATTGATTGAACGCTACTTTCAAAGCTGTTGAGCAACAATAGGGCGGTAACAAATAGGGCGATCAGGCCAGCCACAGGCAGATTTTTCGTTTGTGCTGAAAATTTAATGAGGTAAGGCATCATGATGTCACTGGAGCCTGGTGCAAGGTGTTGCTCAATGAGTTTAAATAATTGAGTTTGCATTGACTCAAGAGCTGGCGTGAAGCTGAGTATGCCTACAATGATGGTGATGATAGGAACCGCAGCTAATAGACTTGATAGTGTAAGTTGTGCCGCCTTTTGTGACAGGTTGCTGTTTTTGAATCTTGTAATGGTCAAATATCCATAACGTTTGAAGATAAGAAAAAAATACATAAGACGATCGGGCATGGTGATGAAACTCTCTTGGTTGAACCGTTACGATATCATAGCCTGAGATTTTTTCACGACTCCTAAGCTCTTGGATGGCTTGTTATGCCTAAATTTTTAATGCTAGCTGTTATTTTGGTCTAACTTGTTTTTTGATTTTTGCATCATGCTTTTCACTGTTTTAAATGTATTTTGCTGATTCGTTTGGCTGTCAGCTTAATTTAAAAAATATCCTTAATCTTCTTTTCAATGCACATTGCACAAACACAGTGCAAGGTGATTCCTTTTGGCGCACTTAGCTTGTTTTTTGTTAGGTCTGCTTGTAATATTTACCTCGTTCCTTTTGTGATATTTGTGCTGCGGAGTAGTGAATTTTAACTATTCTCGGTTCCTTGGTTGCAAATAGTCATTTTTAGCCCAGTTTTACTGGGCTTTTTTATGTCTATTGGTTGACGATTGCTATTCCATCCCTATAATAGCCCACCACATGAAATGTAATGAGCATAGTTCCGTTAGCTCAGTTGGATAGAGCAACCGCCTTCTAAGCGGTAGGTCACTGGTTCGAATCCAGTACGGAGCACCATTTCAGTCCATTACTTTAATTAATTTTTATTTAGGTTTTGTTGGCTGGTAATTGAATGTATGTCTTGTTAATGACGAGATTGCCAACAAATTAAAGCAAGTTCCCGAGAGGAAGTTTTATGCAAGTTTCTGTAGAGACAACGTCTCCAATTGAGCGCGTTCTGACAATCAGTGTTCCCGCTGCTCGTGTGGACGAAAAAGTAAATTCTGAAGTGGCTAAAACAGCGAAGACAATTCGCATTGACGGTTTTCGTAAAGGTAAAGTGCCAGTTAGCGTTGTTAAGAAACGTTACGGCCAAGGCATTCGTTTAGATGCTGTTGAACAAATTATGCGTGATGCATATGTTGAAGCGATTCAAAAAGAATCTATTCAACCTGCTGGCATGCCTTCAATTGAACCTAAGAACTTTGCTGAAGGCGCTGACCTTGAGTTTGTTGTTAAGGTAGAAGTGTACCCAGAAGTAACATTGGCTGATAACTCTGCGATTAAAGTAGATCGCGTAGTATCAGAAGTGACTGAAGCTGATGTTGATGTCATGCTAGAAACACTGCGTAAGCAAAATGCAGAATGGTCTGCTGTTGAGCGTGAATCTGCTGATGGCGATCAAGTAACGATCGACTTTGTTGGCTACCTAGGCGACGAAGCGTTTGAGGGTGGTGCTGCTCAAGGTCATAAATTGGTATTAGGCTCTAACACTATGATCCCTGGCTTTGAATCAGGTATTTTGGGCGCTAAAGCAGGTGAAGAACGCACTATCGCTGTGACTTTCCCTGAAGATTACCAAGCAGAGAATTTGAAAGGTAAAGAAGCGACGTTCAAAATTACGGTCTCTGCTGTTGCCGAGCAAATTCTTCCTGAACTTAACGATGCGTTCGTTGAGAAATTTGGTCTAGAAGAAGCGACAGTGGCTGCATTGCGTGCTGAAGTACGCAAAAATATGGAGCGTGAGCTGAATCAAGCGATCAAAGCTAAATTGAAAAATGCCTTGTTCGAAGGTCTAGCTTCAATCAACGAAGTGGAAGTACCTTCTGCTCTTATTGATCAAGAAGTGGATGCACTTCGTAAGCAAGCTGCTCAGCAGTTTGGTGGTCAAGGTTTTGATGCGTCTCAGTTGCCAGCTGAGTTATTCCAAGAAGAAGCCAAAAAACGCGCTAAACTTGGTTTGCTTATCTCTGAAGTAATCAAAAAAGACGATTTGAAAGTGGATAATGACCGTGTGCGTTCTTTCTTAGAAGACATGGCTCAGGCTTACCAAGAGCCACAACAAGTGATTGATTTTTACTTAAAGAACAAAGAACAATTGGCGCAAGTGCAATCTGCTGTACTTGAGGAGCAAGTTGTTGATAAACTGTTGGAATCTGCCCAAGTTACTGAAGTAACATTGGGATATGAAGACGCTATCAAGCCAAATGCCCGAGCTGAAGAGGCTGGGGAAGAAGCATAAGACGAGTCTTATCTTTTTTAATAAGGTCGACATAGCATTTGTTATGTCGACTTTTTTGTTTTAAGGAATGCGATATGAATTTGATGAACCCAACTACCGGTCCTGTTGCTATTACAAGTAATGGCCTTGTTCCAATGGTTATTGAACAGACTGCTCGTGGAGAAAGGTCATTTGATATTTACTCGCGCTTACTTAAGGAGCGAGTGATATTTTTAGTTGGTCAAGTTGAAGATCACATGGCCAACTTGGTTGTCGCTCAGTTATTGTTTTTAGAGTCAGAAAACCCTGACAAAGACATTCATTTGTATATTAATTCGCCTGGTGGCTCTGTAACGGCAGGTATGTCGATTTACGATACAATGCAGTTTATTAAGCCAGACGTTAGTACTATGTGCATTGGTCAGGCTGCTAGCATGGGTGCGCTGTTGTTAACGGCGGGCGCGGCAGGAAAACGTTATTGCTTGCCAAATTCACGAGTGATGATCCATCAGCCATTGGGTGGTTATCAAGGTCAGGCCTCTGATATTGAAATTCATACTCGCGAAATTTTAAGCATTAAGCATAAATTAAATGAAATCATTTCCTTTCATACTGGCAAGCCAATTGAGCAAGTTGCTATGGATACGGATCGTGATAACTTCATGAATCCACAAATGGCAAAAGAGTACGGTTTGATTGATGAAATTTTGCAGAAACGAAAAGTTTAACAAAAGGGTGGAATAGATGTCGGATGATAAGTTTAGCCGTGGCGACCACTCTGATCGGTTATTATATTGCTCTTTTTGCGGAAAGAGCCAAGACGAAGTAAAAAAACTCATTGCTGGACCGTCTGTTTATATCTGCAATGAGTGCGTGGATCTGTGTAACAACATTATTACGCAAGAGTTGTCTCAAATTGCGGATGACAGCAGCTCTGGTGATGAGCTGCCAACGCCATCAAAATTGAGCGCTGCACTTGATGATTATGTTATCGGACAAGATAAGGCGAAACGTGTCTTAGCGGTTGCCGTTTATAACCATTACAAACGTCTGCGTCACCAAGGTAAAACAGATACCAGCATTGAGCTTGGCAAGAGTAATATTTTGCTAATCGGTCCAACAGGTAGTGGTAAAACCTTGCTTGCGCAAACGCTTGCACGCGTTCTGGATGTGCCTTTTACTATTGCGGATGCCACCACATTGACCGAAGCGGGTTATGTTGGCGAAGACGTAGAAAATATTATTCAGAAATTGCTACAAAACTGTGATTATGATGTTGAAAAAGCACAGCGCGGTATTGTTTATATTGATGAAATAGACAAAATTTCTAGAAAATCTGATAACCCTTCCATTACGCGTGACGTATCTGGTGAAGGTGTTCAGCAGGCTTTGCTAAAACTAATCGAAGGAACGGTTGCATCTGTGCCTCCTCAAGGTGGTCGTAAGCATCCTCAGCAAGAATTTTTGCAAGTGGACACATCCAATATTTTGTTTATTTGTGGTGGTGCGTTTGCGGGTTTAGAGCGTGTGATTAGTGATAGAACCGAAAAGAGCAGCATTGGTTTTTCTGCCACAGTAAAAAGCAAAGAAGAAGGTCGCTCTTTTTCTGAAGCGGTTCACCGTGTAGAAACGGAAGATTTGGTTAAATTTGGTTTGATTCCAGAATTTGTGGGTCGTTTGCCAGTAGTGGCAACGCTTTCTGAGCTGGATGAAGAAGCACTAATGACCATCTTGAGTCAGCCTAAAAATGCGCTTGTTAAACAGTATCAGCACCTCTTTGAGTTAGAGGGAGTTGAGCTTGAGTTTTCGCCTGAGTCTTTGCGTGAAGCGGCTAAATTAGCGTTGGAACGTAAAACGGGTGCTCGTGGTTTGCGTAGTATATTAGAATCTGCTTTATTGGATTGTATGTACGAACTTCCAACGCGTAACGATGTTGTGAAAGTTGTTATGGATGCGCCTTCCATTCGCGGTGAGACAGCACCATTGATGGTGTTGGAAAAAGAAGAGTTGGCTAAAAACGCCTAACTCTTCAGCGCTTGATAACGAAAGACGAAGCCGAATTTAAGTATTATTGCTTAAATTCGGCTTTTTTTATGATGTTTCACGTCAAAACACTGTGTAGACTAAATTCAAATGGTGATAGTGCTTGTAATTTTGGGCTTCGCCCCTATCTCTTTCCTAATCAATGTTGAAATATAAAAGTGCGCGTTTTTTTATGTGCCCGGATTGGAAAAAAAATATGACAGATTCTTTGCTCCTTCCAATGTTGCCACTGCGTGATGTGGTTGTGTATCCCCATATGGTGCTGCCGCTTTTTGTTGGTCGTGCTAAATCCATCGCGGCTTTAGAGTCTGCCATGGAAAATGATAAACAGGTGTTTCTAGTTGCCCAGCAAGATGCGTCTAAAGATGACCCTTCAATGGCGGATCTTTATTCTATTGGTACCACTGCAAAAGTAATGCAATTGTTGCGTCTGCCGGATGGCACGGTAAAAGTGCTGGTCGAAGGTGGTAAGCGTGCACGCCTTGAAAAGATGGAAGAGGCAGACGGTTTTGTCTTAGGTCGTATTGTTGAGCTGGATTTAAAAGAAGAAGACAAAACCGAGCATGGTGCGATTCGTCATGCCCTGCTTAAGCAGTTGGATGAATATGTGGCTGGCAGTAAGCGTATTCCCGCTGAAGTGGTTGCGTCACTAAAATCCATAGATGACCTTGCAAAGTTGATCGACAACATCACCGGTCATATGAGCTTAAAGCTTGAAGATAAGCAAAAAGTGTTGGAAATAGATTCTCTGACAGGGCGTGGTGAGTACCTTATTGGTTTGATGGATGGCGAACTTGATATTGCACATCTTGAAAAAAATATTCGCAGCCGTGTTAAGAAGCAAATGGAAAAAAGCCAGCGTGAGTACTATTTGAATGAGCAGATGAAGGCGATTCAAAAAGAGTTGGGTGATATGGAAGATGGCAGTAATGAACTGGATTTACTGCAGGAAAAAATTGCTCAAGTTGGTATGTCTGATGAGGCAAAGGAAAAGGCGGAAGGGGAGTTGAAGAAACTTCGCATGATGTCACCTATGTCGGCAGAAGCCGCTGTGGTTCGTGGTTACATCGATTGGCTAACGTCCTTGCCTTGGAAAAAACGCAGTAAAGTACGTAATGACTTAGCGTATGCTGAAAAAATCTTGAATCAAGATCATTACGGTCTACAGGATGTCAAAGAGCGTATTCTAGAGTTTCTTGCTGTGCAGCAGCGCGTCAAGAAGGTCAAAGGCCCTGTTTTGTGTTTGGTTGGGCCTCCAGGTGTGGGTAAAACGTCCCTTGGTCAATCCATCGCGAAAGCGGTGAATCGTCAATACGTTCGCATGGCGCTGGGTGGGGTGCGTGATGAAGCTGAGATACGCGGTCATCGCCGTACTTACATTGGCTCAATGCCGGGTAAGTTGTTACAGAAACTGTCTAAGGTAAAAGTGAAGAACCCGCTCTTTCTGTTGGATGAAATCGACAAAATGGGGATGGATCAGCGTGGTGATCCAGCGTCTGCGCTTTTGGAAGTGCTTGATCCGGAACAAAATCATACTTTCAATGACCATTATCTTGAAGTGGATTTTGACTTGTCTGATGTCATGTTTATTTGTACCTCTAACAGTATGAATATTCCTGGCCCGCTTTTGGATCGTATGGAAGTAATTCGAATTCCGGGTTACACCGAAGATGAGAAGTTGAACATTGCGAAGCGTTATTTGCTGCCCAAACAGATTAAGTTATCGGGTCTCAAAGAAACTGAAATCAAGGTGACTGATGGTGCCCTGATGGACGTGATTCGTTATTACACCAAAGAGGCGGGTGTTCGTGGTCTAGAGCGTGAATTGAGTAAAATTTGCCGCCGAGTTGTGAAAAAGCAAGCCTTGAGCAAAGAAAAAGAGTCTGCCGCTGTGGAAGTGACAAGCGACAATTTAGAAGATTTTTCTGGGGTGCATAAATTTAGTTATGGCAAAGCAGAAGAAAAAAATCAAATTGGTCAAGTAACCGGACTGGCATGGACCTCTGTAGGTGGTGAATTATTGACCATCGAGGCGGCAGGAGTGCCTGGTAAAGGTCGCCATGTGAAAACCGGATCCCTCGGTGATGTCATGCAGGAGTCCATTCAAGCGGCGTTAACCGTGGTGAGAAGTCGTGCCGTTGGTCTTGGAATTGACGATGATTTTCATGAAAAAACGGATTTGCATTTACACGTGCCAGAAGGTGCCACTCCGAAAGATGGGCCGAGTGCTGGTGTGGCAATGTGTACCGCAATTGTTTCCGTGTTAACTAAGATCCCTGTTAAAGCCTCTGTGGCGATGACTGGCGAGATTACGTTGCGTGGGGAAGTGCTACCCATAGGTGGACTCAAAGAGAAGCTTCTAGCGGCTCACAGAGGTGGGATAAAAACCGTGATTATTCCACAAGAAAATGCTCGTGATTTGAAGGAAATTCCTGATAATATCAAGGCAGACATTGACGTCATACCTGTTAAATGGATTGATGAGGTGCTTGATATCGCTTTGGAGTACATTCCTTCACCAAAAAAGGTAGAAACCTTGCCTTCGAGTGAAAAAACTGTTGATGAACAAGAAACTGTAAGTCATCATTAGAAGCATATCCTGTGTTGACAGGGAGTAGGTTGGGCTTGTATAACTTCTCGCTCGGCCTTTTTGGTAGGTTATATTGCGCCGAAAAAAATACTAAGGAACCACGAAAATACTGAAGGGGTACAACGTGAACAAATCTGAATTGATTGATGCTATTGCAGCGTCTGCTGATTTATCTAAAGCTTCTGCTAGCAATGCTCTTGACGCTACTCTAAAAGCAATTGAAGCGGCTTTGGCAAAAGGTGACCAGGTTACACTAGTTGGTTTTGGTACTTTTGCAGTGAAAGAACGTGCGGCGCGTACAGGCCGTAATCCTCAAACTGGTGAGGAAATCCAAATTAAAGCAGCGAAAGTTCCTGGTTTTAAAGCCGGTAAAGGTCTAAAAGACGCTGTAAACTAATGTTTTTGGAGCAGTAGTTCAGTTGGTTAGAATACCTGCCTGTCACGCAGGGGGTCGCGGGTTCGAGTCCCGTCTGTTCCGCCATTAGACACAAAAGGTGTATTCCAAGCGGAATGCACCTTTTTTATTTGTTATTTAATTCATTCATTCGGAGGCAGCAATGCTCCAAGATATAAGAGATAAGTCACAAGGCATTGTGGTAAAGATCATTGTTGGTTTTATCGTTGTGACTTTTGCTCTATTTGGCGTAGACGCCTTGGTTCAAAGTTTTAACTCATCCGATACGGTTGCCGAAGTGGATGGGGTCGATATTTCTCGAACACAAATGTTGCAAGGCGCAGAAACTCAGCGTCGTCAATTGATTTCAATGATGGGCGGTCAAGTTAACCCTGCCTTGTTGGAAGATAATTTATTACAGCGTCGTGCATTGGATGAGCTTATTCAGCGTGTTGTATTAACAAATCAGGCTCAAGGCTTGGGGTTAGGTGTCTCTGATGAACAAGTTAACGCGTATTTGTTGCAAGCTGAACAATTTCAAACGGATGGGCAATTTGATCAAAACAAATATTTAAACTTTATACGATCCCTTGGCTTTACCCCGTTAGCCTTTAAAGAACGAATTAAACAAGATGTTTTGATTCAACAGCCACGCAATGCGATCGCGGGTTCTGAGTTTGTTCTGCCTTATCAGGTTAACAGCGTCGCTCAGTTGCAGTCTCAACAGCGTTCTTATGATTATGTTTCTTTCTCGTTAGCGAGCGAATCTGAAAATACTAACGTGTCAGAAGAAGAGTTACAGGCTTACTACGAAGCAAACAAAGACAATTTCAAAACACCTGAACAGGTGAAAGTGAATTATGTGGTTGTTTCAAGTGCCGATTTCTATAGCAAAGTAAATGTTACGGATGCTGAGTTACAAGATGCTTACCAAGCGTCTATTGCGGGTTTGACGCAAGAAGAAAGATCTGCCTCGCATATTTTGATTGAAACATCGGACCGCAGTGATGCTGACGCTCAAAAACGTGTTGAGGAAATCGAAGAGAAATTGAACGCTGGCGAGGCCTTTGCTGATTTGGCGGCTACTTATTCTGACGATATTGGTTCTAAAGACGATGGCGGTAATTTAGGCTACGTTGAAAAAGGCACCATAGATCAAGCTTTTGATGATGCGTTATTCTCAATGCAGAAAGACGAAGTAAGAACCGTTAAAACACAATTTGGCTACCATATTATCAAGTTGGACGATATTACTCAGCCTGATGTGCCTAGCTTCGCTTCATTAGAAGCGGATTTAAAGCAAAAGCTGTTAGAAGATAAGGCCAGAGACGCTTTGTTGACTGCGCACGAGGATATTACGGATTTGGCGTATGCGAGTGATAAGTTAGACGCAATCGCTAAAGAGTACGGAGTCGATGTATTACAAAGTGCCTACTTTGGGCGCGATGGTGGCTCTGATGAGATATCAAGCAATCCTGCGGTAATTGCAGCGGCGTTTGATGTGCCGGTATTGGAAGACGGTCAAAACAGTAATTTGATTGAATTGAATGAAGACCAAGTGGTTGTCATCCATTTAAATGATCATAAGCCAGAATCTTTCCAATCTTATGAAGAAACGAAAGAACAAGTGGCTTCGATTGTTGTGCAAAATAAAGCAGTAGAATCGCTTAGAGCGAAAGCAGAAGCGGCGAAAGACGCGGAAGGTACTGCTTGGTCTTCTGTGAGTGATGCACAGCGTGGTCAGGACGAAATGACATCATTGGCTTTCTCTATGCCGCACCCAGATGATAAGCCTGTTGTGGCAATCAAGGGGTTGTCTAATGGGGATTTGGCTTTGATTCGTCTGAATAAAGTCGATATTGGTAGCGATGTGGCGCCTGATGAGCAGCAGCTAGCTTACGAGCGCTATTTAAACCAGACTCAGGCCACGCTTAGTACTCAAGGGTTACAAGACTTTGTGAAAAATAATGCCAAAATAGAAAGATAAACTGCTATTTGGAGTCACAAAAAAACCACTCACTTGAGTGGTTTTTTTGTGCTTGACGATTCGTGTGGATCAATGAGCTGGGTGAAGTTTGTTTTGTTGAAATCAAACTAAAGACATTAACCAGTGGTTCGAGGGCACAAAAAAAGCTTGGCCTGTTGTGGCGCGAGTGTATTTCATAAGATGATCTGTATTGCCCTGTTCATCGCCTTTTACCATGCTTTCGAGCATTCGATTAAAAATGACAGGGTTTTTGCTGTAGCTTGCAAACATGAGGCCTTTTTCTGTTAAAGAGGCGAAAGGCATGCTGTGACGCAAGATTTCCAAAGAGCGACCTTGCTCATCTTTTAATGAGGTTCGCTTGGTATGAGCATGAACAGATTTTTCTGCAGAAGGATACTCTTGGTTGCTGTGTTTGGTTCGACCGTAAATATCCTCTTGGGTTTTTAAGTCTTCTTTTTCCCATTTGGCCAGATCGTGGACAAAGCGCATTAAATTAAAATACGAGCCATTTTTGAAATCTGGATCCTCGTCATCAACAAGTGCCACCGCTTTGCGTTTTTCTCCTTCAGGATTTTCTGTGCCATCCACAAACCCTGTCAAATCACGGTTATCTAGATATTTGAAGCAATTGACTTCTTCTACCAGCGTAACGCTTTTGCCAAAGGCGGCAAACAATGTGGTGCCTAACTGGTAGGTCACATCTCGACGAGAAGAGCGAATATGTAGCACAAGGTCCACGTCTGTCGGCAAGATTTCCGTTTCTTGGCCTACTATGTGGGGGAAAGGAGACAGCAGTTGTGGGCGCTTAGTGTCTAGCGTGTCCCATATTTGGCTGCTGAGGCCGATACTTGCATGCAGCGCCGCCTCGGGAAATTGTTGTTGTATTCCTTCGATTAGCTCAGGGGCGGCTGCTAAGGTGTTTTTAAACGGTTTAATTTCGGATTTATTGACATTGAGTGTGATAAAAAGCGCGTCACTAGACGCTTCGGCAATAATGCCGGATTGAAAAGGTGTCATTATGGTCGTCCTTACTGACGCTAAAGGTCATTAGAAGTTGGGGTAGAGTGTTTTCAGTTGACTGGACTGAGATGGCTTGGCTTGGCCGCTGGTGTATTCCTCTAGCGCTTCGGCAAGAGGGTGTCCTTGCCATTCATGGGCTGGATTGCTCGAGTACAGCATTAATTCGGCTTCCATCAGTAATTGTGTCACTTGAACGGTAGTGAGGCGTTTGATGTCATCGACACTGCGAATTTCATTGTCGCCCCAGCGATGACGTGCCCATTCTAACAAACTCGGTCTTAGGGAAGGTAGATCGTTTTGGTTGCAGCATTCCATTAAGGCTTTAAACGCGCTCTGCTCATCGTCAGTGCTGAGTGGCGCAAAGTCCTGCAACGTAGGAACTTGGTAAGTATTTTCTGGTTCTGTTTTTTGGCGTTTGAACCAAAGCACAGCCCAGCTGGCCGTCATAATCGCCGCCAGTAGAAGCAACCCAGCGATGAGGTACTGGCGCACCGTATAACCGTCCTGTGCGGGTGTGATTTTCACCGCCAAAGGCTTGGGTTGGTTTTGTGTATTAGGTTCGGCCACTTGTTGCGGTGGTTGCGAAGGCTCTACCGGTTTTTTTGCCAGAGAGATGGGAGCCATAGAGCGCGTTGGTTCTGGTGATGCTTCGCTGACAACGGGCGGTGTTGGTGTCGAATCGCTGGCTTTGTTTGTGCTGCTGGGTAGTGGCGCAATCTCGATGCTTTGCGTGGTCGCACTGGCTACGCTGATGGCTTGTTTTTCTGTGTCCCAGTAAGGGATATTAATGTCGGGCAATACCAGTGTGCCTTCTTGAGTTGGAACAACTTCAATCGTTATGCTTTGGCTACCTGTGACGCCTGCCGCGGTTTTTTGAGTGTCAAACTTCGGCGGTTGAGGGTACAGCTTGTAGAGGCGCGTGCTATTAAAGTCTACCGCTGGAATTTGTTCTGGCAGCGCGCCTTTCGCTTTTATATCAATGGTCCAAACCAGTGTATCGCCCACTCTTGGTGAAGCGTCTGATTTTGTGAGCGAGGTGGATACGGTGACGGCTTCGCTTGGCAACCATGCATCCGCCGTGTAACTGGCAGGAATAGGAATAACTTGAAGATTCAAAGGTTCACTTTGCACCTTGATCATTCGGCGTCCAGTGGATGTGTTGACCATGGCCTGAATGCTTTGTGGTGGAATGGTGACTAGGCCACTACGCTGCGCAAACACCATATACTCTCGCGTGATGACTTGGTATTGGGTGCCATTGATAGTCTGATAGCTCATCTGGTCATCAACCAGTCTTTCAATGATCAAGTCAGGATGAGACGGTATCGCCCGATTGGCATTCTGCAATGCAACAGACGTGTAAAGTTTCACGGTGAGCGTGATTTCTTGTTGAAGGTATGGCTCTGTTTCAGACACTTCGGCTTTTAGCATGACTGGCGGATTGCCATTACTGTCCAGTAGCTGAGGGGAGCTTTTGACCGTGAGTCTAACGGGTTTCGATTGCAGGTCGCCTATTTTGATCGGCGGGATTTCAACGGTTCCCACCGATTTTGGCATTAAGCTAACCACCCAAAAGTTCAACGCAGTGCTGGTGCCGAGATTAAAGCTAAACTGGCTGTTTTGGCTTTTGCCTAAGATGTTGAAATCGCGCTCAAGGGGAGTGAGATCGGGACCGTTTCCGGTATTGGAAAAATCAGCGCGCAGTGTAAGTTGGACCACTTCATTTTCGGTGACGACATTTTTATTAAGCGTCGCGGTAACACTGGCGGCTTGAAGAGAGCTTGAAAGCACAATAAAAAGCAGAGCCATCATTAGTGAGAAAAACAGGCGTTTCAGCGTGTTTTGCGAAATTAATGAAAGGAAATATTGCTTTGTTACCATGGGTTTTGCCCATCCTCTTGCGAAAATCGAGTGTCATTGCGTCTTTCTTGGTGTAAGTACCAAAGTTTGCGCTGCAGCAATAATCCAGGATCGTCTTGGATTTGCCTTAGCCACTGGTTTAATGCCTGCTCTTTTTCTTTATTGAGCGGTGTTTTTTCTGATTCGTCTTGATTTTGATTATCTGAGTTTTCATTTTGCTTATTATCCTCAGGTGTTTTGTTCTTGTCTTGTTTTTCGTCCTTTTTATTGTCATTTTTTGAGTCAGATGACTCTTTGGCCTCATTTTTATCGCTCGAACTGGAGGAATCGTCCTTATTTTGCTCTTGTTCTTGATTTTGTTGGTTTTTGTCTTCGTTGTTTTTTTGTTCTTGCTGTTGGTTTTCTTGCGCTTGTTGCTGTTTCAAATACTCTAGATTCTCTTTCGCCACGTTTAAAGAGGGATCTTGTTCTAAGGCTTTTTCATAGGCTTGGATGGCTTTTTCAATGTCGCCAGACAAGGCCAATGCGTTGCCCAAATTATAATTCTCCGCAGCGTTTTTGCTGAGGTTATTAAGTTGCTGAATGGTGTCTGGATAATTTTCTAACGCGTAAGCGGAGGCCGCTTTCCAATCAGGGCGTTGGAAATATTGATCGGCCGTTTGCCAATCGCCTTTATCTACCGCCTGCTGACCTTTTTGATCTGGTGTTAAAAACCACTCCAGTGGTGAGGCGTATGACTTCTCTGCAGGAAAAGACAACACGCCAAGTAACAGCATAAAAAGCATACCTTTTCTAAACTGGAGCCCTAGCCAGAGTAAAAAGGGCAAAGCAAACCAGTGGCCTTGCTCTATCCAATGGATGCTTTTGTTTTGAGCTTTTTGAGTCTGTTGATTGTCCATTGAGGTGTTGGTGATTTGAGCGATGTCTTGCGGTGTCAAACGGCCTTGATAAAACTGCCCGCCAAGTGCCATTGTCATGTTCTTGAGTTCATCAATCGGGGTAATGGGCGTAACGTTTTTGCCATTTTTTCTGAGCACTTGCCCATCGGGTAACTGGATGAGCGTGGTATTGGTTGTGCCAACGGCAATGAGATTTAACTGTATGTTTTTATCTTTAAGCAGGGCTGGAATGGCGGTTTTATCTTGTTCGCTAATGTCGTCCGTTAAGACAATAAGACGCAGTGGCAAGGTATCGTCCGTACTGAGTGAAAGTGCCGCTTCGAGGCCACTGGTTAGGTTACTGCCGTACGTTGGCATGATGATCGGATCTAATGCCAGCAAAAAATGGGTGATGGTTTCTCTATCTTGGCTAAAAGGGCTGATAACAAAACCTTCGCCAGCAAATGCCACCAGCGCAATATCGCCTTCTTTGCTTTGCTCTAATAGATCTCGTATCGTTTGTTTTAATTGAGTTTGTCGATTGGGTTTGATATCGGTCGCGTACATGGACAAAGATTGGTCGACAACCAAAACGGTTTTTTGGGTGTTTTCGAACATGGTAGTGGGTGCTTTTGTCCAGCTGATGCCCGCCAAGCCGATCCAACACAGTGATACGGCCATTAAACCAAGCCACTTATTCGTATTGCTGGCGCTATTTCGATAGACCAAATGCGGCATTAAACGTGGATCGACCACTTTATTGAGTGTGCTTTTGTTCGCGCTTTTTGCCGTAATAAACAAAGCCAATAGCAGGGTAATAGGGAGTAAAATTAGCCAGTAAGGCCGTTCAAAATGCACCACATCAAACAGCATCATGCTTTGTCTCCTTTTTGCCAAAGTTCTCGGTTCCATGACAATGCTTTGCTAGTTGGTAGGGCCAAACCAAAAAACAGCATGGAGGCTAACCCCAGCCAATGGAATAAGCTGGTTAGTGGGCGTTGCCATACCTCTTCGGCGGGTGTGGGTTCCAAGGCATCAAGCGTTTGATAGATGGCGTGCAGGTCTTCCGTGCTTTTAGCGCGGAAATATTCGCCACCAGTTTGCGCGGCGATATTCTTCAATAGCGTTTCATCTAGGTCAGTGGATGGGTTGATCGCTTTTGGTCCGAAGAAGCTTTGTACAATCATGCTATCGGCACCAATGCCAATGGTATGTATTTTGACATTTTGTGACGCCGCAAAGGTGGCCGCCTGTTGCGGTTGGACTCGGCCAGCGGTATTCGCGCCATCCGTCATTAGGATAAGGACTTTTTTATCGGACGGTTTGTCTTCCAGTCGTTTGATGCCCAAACCTATGGCGTCACCAATGGCGGTCTGTTCACCAGCAAAACCAATTTGCGTTTCTTGCACCAGCTGATTGATGGTTTTGGTATCGAAACTTAACGGGGCTTGCAGATAGGCTTTAGAGCCAAACACGATAATACCAATCCGATCACCACGACGTTGTTGGATAAAGTCAGAGAGAACCGATTTTGCGGCTTCTAGTCGGTTCGCGGATTGATCGTTCAGCACCATGTCGGTGACTTGCATGCTACCAGACAAGTCCAAAGCAATAAGCAAATCGCGTCCAGAGGGCGTGACTTTTGTTGGCTCGCCAAACCAAACAGGTCGTGTCATAGCAAAGATTAACAGCACCCAAGACAAGAGCAAAAACAGGTAGCGCCATGATAGACCTTTAGACGTTGCCTTACGGTCTTGATGATGGATTAACTGTCCTGTATTTCCCCACCAAATACCGTCGCCTTTGGGTTTGGCTTTGGGGAGGAAATACATAAAAAAAGGCAAAGGTAAAAGAAGGAGAAACCAAGGCCAAGATAGCTCAAGCATGGTGTTTCCTTATCCAGTAACAGGTTGTTTTTAGCATGGCAGTACGTTGTTGTTTGGTGAGTTCAATCTGACTTCTATAAGGGCCATCGATAAATTCGTTGCCAATGATTGAAAATTGTCGTTTTGTGGGCAAGGTTTTGTCTAATATTTCAAACAGCGTCTTACTTGGTAACGCCGCGGTTTCTATTTTTCCTTCACTCATCAAGCAGCGGCGAACCATTTCGTGACACAGTAAAATGCAGTCTTTGTCGTTAAGTTTACCCACTTCTTGGGTAATGCCGGCTAAGGCTTCGCGTCGGTAAGTGCGCTTCTTATAGCGTCGATAGTAAAAAATCAGTGCGCCGATTAATAACAAAACAATCGCAGCAACGATTAGCCAAGTCCACCACACGGGTGGCCACATGGGGACGGATTGCGGCAGCATGTAGGCTTTGTTTGGTAAGTCAATGGCCTGTGACGGAGCTTGAACTGGCGTGAGCGCGGCAGACATTAGTGCAGTGCTCCTTGTGACAATAGATAACGGGCGATTTTTTCGGGAGATTCTGTGATATCAAATATTTGATGGCGAACACCAAAAGACATCAGCTTGTTACGCATTAAGGTGTTTTGTGAGAGAAAATCGGCTTTTGCCTGTTGCATACTGCTTTTGCTGATAGAGACCGATTGAATGCCGCTGTTGTCTGCTATTTGGTATTGGCCGGCGGGCAAATTAAAGACGTTACTATCAATGATTTGTATCCAGTGGACAGTGTTGTGCTCGGCTAGCTTCATCAATGCGCTTTCTTCGTCATCATTCCAGCTTTGTTTGTCCGTCAGGATGATCACATCTTTATTATGAGTTTTGCGGGTCAGTGGGGTATTGGACCAAATACTGACCGTGTTATTGTCACAGGATCGATGCACTAGTTTAGAGGCGTCTTTTAGGGTGCTTAGCAGGGTCGACAATGTGGCCACTTTATTGCTGGCGTGCTCTTGATCGCCATAGGTCATGCGATAAGACAGTGTGTCGCCTTGTTGTTTTGAGCGCCATGCGATAATCCCAGCGAGCTGAATAAAGCGTGTGGAAATAAAAGTATGGCGAGTACCAAAATAGGCGCTACTAGACAGGTCTAACAAGAGAAGTCGCTGGTGGTCATTTTCTTGGGCATACAATCGAGTATGAGCGTGGCCAGTGCGAGCGGTTACCCGCCAATCGATGTGGCGCAAATCGTCGCTGGCTTGATAGGCCCGCAGCTCAAGCATTTCCATGCCGTGGCCTTTTTGTCGCGAGCGACGTTCACCAGATTGAGTGGCAAAACGAATGGCTTTTGGCGCTCGTCCTAAATGTTTGGCATAGTTTGCCAGCAGCGAAAAATGGGCGTCATCCAGCTCTGGCGATTCAGGTGATAATAATGGGCTCATTGTGCTATTGCCTTTTACTACTATGCTATGAGTGACTATGCTTTGAGTTACAGTGCTGGCACATGACTGATTAATCGCTTCAATAAATCATCAACCGATAATCCAGCGGCTTGCGCTTCAAACGTGGTAATGATGCGATGGCGCAATACTGGCAAGGCAACTTGGCGAACATCGTCTGGTGTGACAAAGTCTCTGCCGTTTAACAATGCGTTGGCTCGAGCGCAACGATCCAGCGCAAGCGTGCCCCGTGGACTCGCACCAAACTCAATCAAATTAGTGCCTTTGCCCGCTTCGCCCAAGTAGCGTTCAGGTTGGCGAGTGGCCATAACAAGCTGCACTATGTATTGCTCAACGCTTTCTGACATATATAAGGATAAAGCCTTATGCTGAAGCTCAAGAATATCATGGGGCTTGCAAACGGGTTGTGGTTTGCTTGTTGTGGTTTTGTGTAAGTCTTGCTGGCGAACCAGTCTTAGCACATCTAATTCGCTGGCTGCACTCGGATAACCAAGATTGATCTTCATCATAAAACGATCAAGCTGCGCCTCAGGCAAAGGATAAGTTCCTTCTTGCTCTATTGGGTTTTGTGTGGCGATAACAAAAAACAGCGCTGACAGTGGGTAGCTGTGATTGCCCACCGTGACTTGTCTTTCCCCCATGGCTTCCAGTAATGCTGATTGCACCTTGGCAGGCGCTCGGTTGATCTCATCCGCCAGCACGATATCATTCATGATGGGGCCAGGAACAAAACTGAATTTCCCCGTTTCTTGCTGGTAAATATCAGAGCCCGTCACATCGCCGGGTAATAAATCTGGTGTGAACTGAATACGCTGGAAACGACTGTCAATGGCGCCAGCTAGGGCTTTTGCCGCGGTGGTTTTGGCGATGCCAGGAGGCCCTTCAAGCAGCACATGGCCATTAGCGATTAAAGCGACGAGTAATTCATGAGTTAAATCTGGCTGACCAACGACGGCATGATTTAGGTGATCTTTTAATTGCTCAATTACAGTTACCATCGAACCTAGGTTCCTTATACTTCTATCAAAAAAAGTGTCAACGCAATATAATAGACTTCATCTTATCGGATTCAAATCTTTACGCACAGAGCGTTTTCTGTAAGGGTAGCGTAAGTACAGGACGAACAAAATGGCAAAAATTGTATTAAATGTGGCTCTGCCTGCGTTTAAATATGAAGCTATGTATGCTGGAGCGGCAAAAAACCTTGTCGCAAACAGTCTAGATGGGCGTAAAGTCCAGCTGCCTTTGTCGGCTTTTCAGCGGTTTGTGACCCATCAAGGGATTTACGGTTTTTTTGAAGTAGAATTTGATGACATGAATAAGCTGATTGCCGTCACTAAAGTTAGATAGCACGAATTAGAAGACCACATAAATTAGACAGCACAGATCGGATAAGGCATTTATCTGATCTTAATCGCCTAGGAGCCTTAACAATGTACCAACTTGCTCGCTCGTTACTTTTTAAATTGGACGCTGAAGTGTCCCATGAATTGTCATTGGATCTTCTTGCAGCAGGCAGTCGGTTGGGGTTGAACAAATTTCTAGGCGGATTACCGTCTACCAGACCGGTTGATGTAATGGGGCTACGTTTCCCCAATGCGGTGGGATTGGCAGCGGGGCTGGATAAAAATGCCGATGCCTTTGAAGCGTTAGGCGCGTTAGGTTTTGGTTTTGTCGAAGTGGGCACCGTGACACCGAAAGGCCAAGCGGGGAATCCTAAGCCACGTTTGTTCCGTTTGCCCGAACACGAAGCCATCATCAACCGCATGGGCTTTAATAACAAAGGCGTGGATCATCTCGTGTCGCGTATTAAATCTCATCGCTATCCAGGCGTGTTGGGTGTCAATATTGGTAAAAACTTAACCACCTCGGTAGAAGACGCTGCAGCAGATTATTTGGCGTGTTTAGAGTCGGTTATTCCTTACGCGGATTACATCACCGCCAACATCAGCTCGCCAAATACGCCTGGTCTTCGCAGCTTGCAATTTGGTGAAAGCTTGGCGCAATTAATCGCGCCATTGGTTGCGGCGCGTGACCGTTATGAAGCGGAACAGGGTAAACGCGTTCCGTTAGCGGTAAAAATCGCCCCAGATATGACAGACGATGAAATTAAAATGGTCGCAGATACCCTCGTAGCGCAGGGCGTTGATGGTATTATTGCCACCAACACGACACTATCCCGCGATGCGGTTGTCGGTCATGCCTTTGAAAAAGAAGCGGGTGGTTTGAGTGGGGCACCGGTTCGTGACGCCTCAACCCATGTAGTAAAAGTACTGGCTGAACACTTGAAAGACACGCTGCCTATTATTGGCGTGGGTGGTATTTCCAGTGGTGCAGATGCGGTAGAGAAGCTGCAAGCAGGGGCACGCCTAGTACAAATTTATTCAGGTTTTATTTATCACGGACCAGAGTTAATCAAGGAAGCCATAGCCAGCACTGATGCTTATTACCGTGAGCTTGATCTCGGTATCTAAAGATCGAATAGAAAACAAGGCGCTGCGTATTTTTGCACCTTGTTTTATAAGAGGGCGGGACACGATCTCGCCTTCCTGCGTTTCGAAACCTTCATTGAAATTTAAAAAAGTATTTTATAAATGAGCACGATATTACAGACAACTGATTCAGCAAGTCAGGTTTACGCATTAGAAATAACCTGTCCTCTTGGGTTAGAAAATGTCTTAGAAAAAGAGTTGCATGGCGAAGGCCTAACGCAAACCCGATTGGGTGAAGCTCAGGTAAAGCTAACCACAGATCTAGAAGGCATGTACAAAGCCTGCCTTTGGTCACGTGTTGCGACTCGCGTTATGTTGCCAATTGCTAACTTTAAAATGGAATCGGCCGACGATCTATACAATGGTGTAAAAGCGATTCAGTGGTCTGATCACATGAGCGCCACCAATACCATGGCGATTGACTGTCACGGTACCAACCACCATATTCGCAACACACAATTTGGTGCCGTGCGCGCCAAAGATGCGATTGCCGATTACTTCGTTGCCTTGTCTGGCGAACGTCCTAACGTTGAAAAAGAGCAGCCAGAAGTCCGCATTGCCTTGCGTATCAAACGTGACGTCGTGACGGTGAGTATCGATTTATCTGGCGAAAGTATGCACCGCCGTGGCTACCGTCAACAAGGCGGCATGGCACCGCTTAAAGAAAACCTAGCCGCCGGTCTTTTGCTGCGTGCAGGTTGGGGAACCGATTGCGGCTTGACGCAACTTATCGACCCTATGTGTGGTTCTGGTACTTTCCTAGTGGAAGCCGCGATGATGTCTTTGGACATTGCGCCAGGTTTACGTCGCTCATACTGGGGCTTCAAAGGCTGGAAACAGCATGACCATCGCATGTGGCAACAACTGATGGATTTTGCTAAAAACCGCAAAAAAGACCCAGCCACCTTAGGGATTCGTTTCCAAGGCACAGATCGTGAGCAAAAAGCCATCGCGGCCGCCCGTGAAAACATCAAGCGTGCAGGGGTGACAGGCGTTATTGATGTCACCATGTCGTCGTTTCAAGAGCATGAATTCGATATCAACCCTGATGCGCCGGGTCTATTAATTACCAACCCTCCTTATGGCGAGCGTATTGGCGATGAAATGGCCTTGATTGCTTTGTATCGTCAATTGGGCGAATGGGTCGTCAACCATGTGCGTGGCTGGCAGTTTATGATGCTCACCAGCAACGATCATTTGGCACGTCAAATTCCCGCACGACCTGAAAAAAGCACCCGAGTGATTAACGGTGGCATCGAGTGTCGCGCCTATCAATTCCCATTGTTGGCAGGCAGCATAAAAGAAGACGTGGTCGCGCAATCTGTCATGACACCGGGCGCGCAAATGTTTGCCAATCGTCTGCAAAAGAATGCCAAAAAACTGAAAAAATGGGTCGAGAAAAACAAGATTCAATGTTACCGCCTGTATGACGCTGACATGCCAGAATACTCAGTGGCCATTGATATTTACCAAGATTGGGCGCACGTTCAAGAGTATCAAGCGCCCAAGAGTGTTGACCCTGAAAAAGCCAAACAGCGCTTGTTCGATGTGATGTCTGCGATTCCTAGCGCCTTGAATATTTCAGAAGCCAAGGTCATCTTGAAGCAGCGTCAAAGACAGACAGGCAAAGAGCAATACGAAAAATTCGATCAGACAAAACACGAAATGATCGTAGAAGAGTATGGCTGTGACTTCATCGTCAACTTGAAAGATTACTTGGATACCGGCTTATTCCTTGATCACCGTCCTGTTCGTAAATTGATTCAAGACAAAGCCAACGGCAAGCGATTCTTGAACCTCTTCTGCTATACCGCAACGGCATCCGTGCACGCGGGTCAGGGTGGGGCGCACAGTTCATTGAGTGTCGATATGTCGAACACTTATACCGAGTGGGCGCGTCGTAATATCGAACTGAATGAATTTTCGGATCGTTATCATCAGGTAGAACGTGCAGACTGCATCGAATGGCTCAAACAAAGCCGCGACACTTTTGATTTGATCTTTATGGACCCACCCACGTTTTCTAACTCGAAAAAAATGGCCGATGTGTTGGATATCCAACGCGACCATGGCGAGCTAGTGCGTTTGGCCATGGCAAGATTAGCGAAAGGAGGCGAGTTAATCTTCTCCAATAACTACCGTCGCTTTGTGTTGGATGAAGCGTTAGAGCACGAGTTTGAGGTGAAAAACATCACTCGTGAAACGCTAGATCCGGACTTTGATCGTAATGACAAAATTCACCAGTGCTATATCATTAAACACAAATCATAACTGACTAAGCACACGTGAGTTTATTCGGTATAATTCGCAAACATATCAAGGGCTAAACACCTGGTTTAGCCCTGTTTTTTTTAGGTTTAATACGTTTTAAGGTTTATAAGTTTTTAGTATGAAAAAAACATTTCGACTTGTGATTAGTTGCCCCGACAGAGTGGGCATTGTAGCGGCCGTGAGTCAGTTTTTGAACGAGCGCCAAGGCTCCATTATGGAAGCCAGCCACCACACAGATTTAGAGCAAAAATGGTTCTTCATGCGTCATGATATTGACGCAGAAAGCTTGTCCATCGATGTAGAGACATTCCGCAAAGAGTTCGCCCCCATCGCAGAAGAATTCAACATGCGCTGGTACGTAAAAGACAGTGAAGACCGCCCTAAAGTGGTACTCCTTGCCACCAAAGAATCTCACTGCTTAAACGACATCATGCATCGCTGGCACACAGGCGAGCTAAACTGTGAAATCGTTGGCGTCATTGCCAACCACGAAGATCTTCGCTCCATGGTGGAATGGTACAAGATTCCTTATTTCTGCATTCCCGTGCCAAAAGAAAACAAAATGCCCGCCTTCCAAAAAATTGAAGCCTGCATTGATGCGTCTGGCGCCGACACCATAGTGTTGGCTCGCTATATGCAGATTTTCCCTGAATACTTGTGCGAGAAATATCGCCACAAAGTCATCAACATACACCACAGCTTCTTGCCGTCTTTCATTGGTGCGAAACCCTACCACCAAGCCGCGGTTCGTGGCGTGAAACTGATTGGTGCGACTTGTCACTATGTCACTGCCGATTTAGACGCAGGCCCGATTATCGAACAAGACGTGATTCGCGTTCGCCACAGCCACGCCGCAGAAGACATGGTTCGCCTAGGCAAAGACATCGAAAAACTCGTACTGTCACGTGGCCTACGCTACCACCTAGAAGACCGCGTACTCGTACATGGCAACAAAACCGTCGTGTTTGCAGAATAACGCCACCACCACAAGGTTAAGCAAAAAAGGGAAGACCTCGGTCTTCCCTTTTTTTATTTTGTCATTTTAGTGCAGTAACATGTTTGTTCTTGAAAAAAGTGTCTATAGTCTATAATCAATAAAACGATTTAATAAGAGACGGCTAGTGAGGTGAACAATGAAACTCAAATTAACGCCAACTCAAAACCTATGTGTTGGCTATCTAGAATCTGGTTTTAAATTGATCCAAATGGGCGAACAATTCTACTTTATCAAAGGAGAGCGCCGACAGAAGGTATTACCCAAAACCCTAGACGCACTCGTCAACCGAGGGGCATTAGACTATACCGAACAAGGCGACTACATGCTGAGTGACGAATTTATCGAACACCGCAAACGCATGCGCGAAATGAACGAGCCCAAACAGACTCGTCATTAACAAAAGACCAACGACCAACTTGGCCCCATTTTTTCTCGTTAGGAATGGGGCCTTTTTTACGGCAACAATTCAGCACCCAGATAAAACCAAACGGCGTTTTCCCTCGAAACTAACCAAAACGCCGTTTGCTTTCATCGTAAATCCTCATAAATCAACATTCCCCGTAGGTCTGCATGAGGGAGGCACGACCGTAATCAGACGTTATAAACTCGCAGTGACAACATACCTCATCGAAGCACCAAACAACGTTTACTCAACCAAAATGTAGGTCGCGCATTTATGCCGACAACGTAATTATTGTCTTCCAAGGAGAGGGCTAGGGTGGGGTTATTATTTTTTTGGGTTCCATTCAAGCGCTTGGTATTCCTGACCTTTTTTCCGCTCTGCTGAGCGGGTAACTTTTGCCCAGATCCGCAAAAGTAACCAAAAAGTCTCTTTATCGGGCTATCGCCCAAACGTCTCATTCACTTTGCTTAAGGTAGCGTTTAGCAACACGATTTCTACCATAAGGCATAGATTGTTTTTGCTGGTAGGGGAAGGGGGTTTTAACTGACTCTGAAACTCCATAAAATCGCGCAACTTCGTCGCGTCGAACTGACTTCTTCGTAGCTATTTGTCAGCTAGTTAAACGACGAATTTTTATAAGTGAAATACGACCTTAATCAGGTGTCAAAGCCAATCTTTTATCGGTTTACACTGGCAGCACATTAGAAAGTCTTTTAGTATCAATAGATAATTAGATTAAATAGATATATTTGGAGGAATAAGATGTCAACGATTGTCAGTAAAGAAGAAGCGCATAAACTGATTGATCAACTCCCCGCCAATGCAACATGGGATGACCTGATGCATGAAATATATGTTCGAGAAGCGATTGAAAAAGGGCTCGAAGACAGCAAGGCTGGAAGAACAAAGGGAGTTGCTGACATTAGAAAAAAATATGGATTGCCTGAATGAGAGTTCAATGGACTAAAACCGCAGAAGCTCATTTGGATGCAATTTATGCCTACATAGTCCAAGACTCAGAAACCTATGCACTGCAAACTGTGGATCGAATTACAAGGCGATCTGAACAGATTGGTGACTTTCCTTTATCAGGAAGAAAAGTGCCAGAATATGAGCTTGATCAAATAAGGGAGGTGTTCGCAGGTCCATATAGAATCATATATCATATTATGGCAGAGCAAATTGATATTGTTGCCGTGATCCATGGAGCAACGAACGTGCTGCAAGAATAAGAAGACTGTCCTTACTCGTGTTGTAAACCAACATTCCCTGTAGGCCTGCATGAGGGAGGAACGACCGTAATCAGGCGTTCGAAACTCGCAGTGACAACATACCTCATCGAAGCACCAAATAACGTTCACTCAACCAAAATGTCGCGCCTTTAGGCCGACAACGTAATTATTGTCTTCCAAGGGGAGGGCTAGGGTGGGGTTATTATTTTCTTTGGGTTCCATTCAAGCGCTTGGTATTCCTGACCTTTTTTCCGCTCTGCTGAGCGGGTAACTTTTGCCCAGATCCGCAAAAGTAACCAAAAAGTCTCTTTAAGATCTTTAATGCCTGATTTTCGTCATAGGCACATGACTGTTCCCCTACGCTCGTTATATCGTAAGGCATAGATTGTTTTGCAGGCTTGAGAGAAGATATTTTTAACTGACTCTGAAACGACATAAAGTCGCGCAACTTCGTTGCGTCGAACTGGCTTCATCTGTGATGCTGGTTTTTCGTAGGGCGTGATGAGGGAAGTACGACCGCTTTTCCATAACAAAAAAGCCGCTGAAAGCGAAGCTTTCATTGTCGCGCCTTCAGGCCGACAACGTAATTATTGTCTTCCAATTAAGCTATGGTGGTGTTATTGCTTTGCTGCGTATCACCACAATCTCAGTACTAAAAAACACACAAAATTTTTATGGTTTTCATTTTTCGCTTCTTGTATTCTGTAAGGAAATGGTCAGGGAAGACGAACAGATAACTCATATCAAATTAACACGTCTTTCTCCCTTCACCTGACCAACGTTAAATTTAAGACGCTCGTTTTTGCTCAGTTAAAACACGGATGGCAAGATAACCACAAGCATGACTTGGACATTCTGGGGCTAACATCGTTTCGTTGAAAACGCCAAAATGTTTACAACAAAGTCAGCGCTGTTTGCTCGTTGTAATTGCATCAGGAATAAAAGCATCGATTGCTTTATAAAAATCCGAATAGATGGCTGCAAAACGTTGTTGGCAGACGAAATAACAGGCTGTGAATAAATGTGTAAACCCGCACGCTCGGATTTCCAACTAACCAGCCTGTGAGAAATGTTAAAAAATTCCATAGAATCAGTTTTTTATAGGGATTTTAATGGAAATTAAAAACACTATAGATGCGCATGCGCACTATTAAAATGTTATGTGCTATGGAAGGTAAAAGTGAACCCTAAAAATGTTTTTGAAAAGCATATCGCGTCAATAGAAAAATTACTTAAAGTCGCTGACGTATACGCTTTACTCTAAATTGACCACTTGAGGGGTACTGACAAAGGAATTGAGACTATTAAAGAAGTAGTGGCAAAAGAAGGGTTTAGTAATCTCGTACATTCTAAGCATTTTTTTATCTCCCGTGATGAACAACAACTATTTGAAAAGAATGAATATGTATCTAGCGTTTGCCAACAAATTGTTCAGTCTGCATATGCTGCAATGGAAAACTACTTAATAAATACATTCAAGGCTGAGCTGCTAAAGAAGGTGGTAGACGAGGACATCTCACGTGCCATCTTGGACACTTTGCAGTTTCGAAGGCTAGATGCAATAAAAAAACACTATAAGAATTTTTTAAATATCGACTTAGCACAATTCTCACATAGAGATATATCAACTTATGAAGAATCATGGTTTCACCCCAACAGCGAATGGGAAGGGATAACAATGCTATCAAAGGTTAGAAACGAAATAGCTCATGAGGGCTTTAGTTATTCATATGAAATCCATTATCCAGTGGATGCATATTCAGTTATTCACTTTATTAAACGGTGGGTGATGTTTTTCGAAGTAGTGCACTTAAATGAGCGCACCTAACAAGGCAAACCAATGCGCAGCTACGCTACCGGGCGCGCAAGCGCGCCGTTGTTTGCAGCGTTAACTGTATGGAGGCAGCGTGAAGTATTTTGCTTATGGATCAAATATGTCGCTCCCAAGGTTGAAGGCGAGGGTTCCAAGTGCTGAGCGAATAGGGGTGTTCGCTCTTGTCGATCATACTCTTCGTTTTCACAAGGTGAGCAAGAAAGATGGTTCTGGAAAATGCGATGCGCTATTTACTGGAAATCCTGATGACTACGTAATTGGCGCACTGTTCGAAATCTCAAATGACGAGAAAAGCATACTAGACAGAGCTGAGGGGCTGGGCTACGGCTATGAGGATAAGAGGATTACGGTAAGTGATTCCCAAGGGAACACCCATGAAGCTGTTACCTACTATGCAACGAAA
>NZ_QHJF01000002.1 GCF_003259225.1 Marinomonas arctica
CGTCTTGTGAGCCTCGGTAGCCTTCGTTTTGCTTGGCCACACAGATGGATATTTCACACTCGTCCCAAGGAATTCGATAAAGGACTTTTTTGTGCCACACATAGACTTCTTGGTTTTGTTTATGAAAGCGTACTGGCGTGGCTACAGGACGAAACAAGGTGCCAAAAGACAGGGCAAAAAATAGACCATAGCCACTGTAGGTTAAGATCTGGCGAAAAAGCTCGTTTTGCATATGCGACAGAGCAAAAGAATCAAACGCCCACCAAATAAAGAGACACACGAGCCCCATGTAAAAGAAGCCGTCGCGATTGGTCACCGAATTAACACGCATGTCCACATATCCTTCGTGACCTCCAGCCGAGGAGCCCTCAAAGACTTCTCCTAAGTATTTTGCAGAATCATCTCCAGTGTAATCAGGATCATCAGGTTCATCATCAAAATCAAAACGGATTTTTATATTGCCTGGCTGTACGGGGTCATGAATTAACGCGGGGCCATTGGGGTAGTGCTTTATTGCGTGATCGGTTTTTTTAAAATGCGGTGTCACACCAAAATCTTCAGGCCCGACCCAAAGATTCTCTTCTACTTGGCGTATTTTACTCATAATGCTGACTGCTCCAGATGAAAGTCATCAATCTCTGTTTGGTCACGCCAAAAGGAGAGCGACCATTTATCATCGTCTATGGTGATGTTGGGGTAGCGTAAGGTCACAGGGAAGCCTGAAGGGTATTTATACTCTAACGTCATCTGATAAGAGGTGTAATTCATTCCCTTGTCGCTTTGTTCATTCGTGTTGTTGTCGCGACGAGTAAACGTATTTTGACGACTCATTTGCCCCGTTTTCTTGATTTTATGCGTATCCAACGTGGCTTCATCCACTTCAAAGATAAGTAACCCTGTGCGGTCGTCGCTCATACTAAACGCACCTTTTAAGTTATTCATCTGCCAGCGGTTATCTCGGCTTTGGGTAGCCAGCTCTACGCTCGTCGCGCCTCGACGCCCTGTGATAGAGAACAGCACATCGCTTTTCCATTGGATAAACCCAGGTAAATACACCTGAATAATAAACTGGCTCAACCCCTTATCATTTTTGCTTGATTGAGTGATTTTAGCCAATGGCTTAAACAGATAGTCACAAAAAGCCCGTTGCTCTTTCAGAATCGCTTTGATGACGCTGTCTTCTGGCTTTTTCTCTTCCTGTTTCAGGGCTTTGAAAAAGTCCGTTCTGTCTTTCAGTGTTTCAAGGTTTGGCTCATATTTATAATCGCCATTCCCCCAGAAAGAGCGCTTGATTAATACGGTCGCCGCATCATCAACAAACATGCCATGCACTAGGTCTATCCCCAAGGCTAAAATACCCAATGTAATCGCCAAAGGAACCAGTACCGGGCCAGTGTAAATAATTGCGGAAGCAAACAGTACAAGGGAGGCAGTATTGGCCGCCAACGATAAGACCGACAGCGTGGTGGCGGTAGCATTTTGTTCTTGCCTATCTTTGCCTAGCTGCAAGCTACTCGATACTGTGGCAAACACCGCCCCCACGGCCGGCAAAGCACGAAAGCTATAACCAACGACCTTAGTAACACCTTTGCCTAATCTATTATAAAGTTTCATTTGTTTTTCGGAGCTAAATTTCAACATTTCAGAAACAGCCTCCAACTTACTTGAGTTTTTAAGGCCTTCGCTTACTTTGTTCCCTAGCATCACTGCACCTTTGCCCATGTCCTTACCTTCCCCTGCCATGTAAGCGGTAAAGTTAGTGCCAGCAAAGGATTCACGGCCAAACTTATCCACCAACGCAATAGACGCAGTGACGACACCATAAAATGCATTAAAGAAATCGACATAGGGTTTAGCACCGTCTTTTGAGGTGGCCTGCGCCATCGCGTCGTACAAGCTGATGGTGTTATACAGTTGTGCTGCGGCAAAAATCCCCACAAGGCCCGTTTGCCTTGCCGGGGTAAACAGCTTGTCACTGTTCGCGTAAGCCGTTTTTAAACCTTCGGAATTGGCGGCATAGACTTCTATTTTATTCATGTATTTCGCAAGGTAACGGGGGTACTTTTTCGGTTTATCCCCTTCTAAATTATAAAGACCAACCTTCTTACCCCTAAACACCGAATACTCGGAAGCCGCTTCTTCGAGGATGGTTTTATTGCCACTCACCGCCATCATTGCGGCATAGGACGCGGTAATATCAGGCACCACTTGACTTAAATCGGCTTGCTGTACACTCAACTGTACGCCATAACGCCACTCCATGGTCTCCATCGTGTGTTGCCACAGATTCTGACCTCGGGAAGAACTAACGCCAATACTCACCATGTGCACGGTGGCCGTTTCTAATAGAAGCTCAGTTGAGTGTGTGACTTTGAGCTTGGACGATTCCAATAAGTTCTTACGGTATTTTTCGACGGCATCACGCTCACCATCGACGAGACCACTAAAGGTATTCAGCCATGGAGAGCCAACTAATACGCCCTTACCAAGATAGCCCATGGCGATCATTAAATGCGCACCAAGCCCTTTTGTTTGAACTGGGTCGGTGTCTGATCCCTTTTCTATTTGGTCCGCTATGTAGTCCGTCCATTTCTTAGCCAGTTCAGCGCCTTTATCAAAGGCATTGATGTTATTTATCATCGCCGCGACCAAGGCTTCTTTTAATGGTATTTGTGTTTCATTGGCATCATCCAACCAGGTAAACGCTAGATCCAATGAGCCTTTGTCATCTTTTAGCCAACTCACCCAATCTTCTGCGAGGTTTTCTAGTATTTTTTTCTGTTCCTGAGCCGCGTTAGGGTGGTCTGCTAAAAACTGATCCATTTCTTTAACATGAATATGTTCTTCTAGTTCTGATTTTCTTTCTTGCGCATTTTTCTCGGCTTGAGCGGCGACATCCTTTTTATAGTCGTTTAAGTATTGTTGAAATGACTCTTCATGCTCAGCTCGCTTTTCCTCTAATATTCTGTTTTTTTTCTCATCGGAAAATCGCGATACGATGAGGGACTGAGTCAACTCAGGTGGCGGAAAGGTTCCAAACAATACTCGTAATCGACCTTCATCCATTTCTGTCGCTTTATTAGCTTTATTCGCTTCTCTATTAATAAGAGCCCGAGTCAACTTCGCCATTTGAAAAGGATGCTGAACGGTAGCCATATTGGTCATCACCATTTCATAGGCGATGGAAAACTCGCGGCACAAATCACTCGTAATAGTAATGGGGTCAACTAAGCACACACCGTAGCCGTTGTCTGGGGTGGCGTTATTGTAATCGCCTATAACGCCATTCTCTGTTGCCCCAGACAATAATGGCGCGGCCGTCCAGCTAAGCTGCTCGGTTACCTTCGTTAGTAGTTCGGCGATGATGTCTTTGCCTTTAAACAGAGGGAAAACATTGGCTTCTTTTCCCTTAGCGGCGTTCGCAAAAGTTATCTTTTGGCCAGCTTTTTCAATCAGTGAAGGGTTGTCTTTTAGCTGTGTGATCCGTGCCTCAGTTAAAGGCGCATGAGTTAGCCACATGACCACTTCGCTGCCTTTTTTTTGCTTAAACAGCGGCAGTGCACTCTTTATATCAGCTTCTGGCTTACCAAACACACAACGGCTGTCTTTGGCTTTCCCCGCTTCGTAGGTGACTTCTAATAAGTAGTGTTCTTTCGGATGATAAAGATAGACGCTTTGATCGGTCGCTTCACGCACAATGTATTTATGCTGCTTTAAGGCTGGCATGTCTGCGTTTATTGTAAAGTCTTTGGGTAGGCTAATGTCACTATCTTCGTCTACCACCGCATAACGTAATGGTTTTATGGTGAGCCATTCAGCACGTAGTGGGCAAGGCTGGACAACACTGTCGACACCAGAATTACTTTGGTTCATCGCAGCTTGTGTCGCTGGGTCTTCAATCTTTTCTGGAATCGTTAATTGATCCCCCACTTTAATAGCATTGGCGTCGCTGATGGATTGGTTGGCCGCTAATAATTTTTTCTGTGAAATACCATTGGCTTTTGCAATAGCAGAAATAGTGTCGCCTGATTCAATTATGTATTTTCTCATACGTTCACGTCCTTATTATTTAATGGCTCCTGCACATACTCTAACACCTACTAACTAGCCCACTGAACCCCGTTGTTGGTCAGTTACGATGTGTTAACAGAGTGTGCTCATATAATAGGTCAAGCTTTTTTCAACTTTTCTATTGCATGAAGCAGCTTGTTTCCTTTGTTTTGTGCTGTAAGCACACGACCAAGAATACCACGAATTGATTATGATTCTAGAGGGGTTAAATGTCGTTTATGATGACTTACCTTCTAAACCTAAGCAACACATAGAGGGAAGCGGACCTTGCTACTTCCACTTAATTCCACACTAGCACTTGAACAAAATGTGCTTTTCTAAGCCGCGTGCTCGGCGGCGAACATTATTGGTCGAAATTCAAAAATTCTTTGACGTTTCTAAGCCGCGTGCTCGGCGGCGAACGGACGGATGAAGTGATAGCGCATATTTTAAGATTTCTAAGCCGCGTGCTCGGCGGCGAACAACACCTATTCAACTTTCCCAAGCCATTTTTTTTCTAAACCGCGTGCTCGGCGGCGAACGTTGTCACAATCCTAATTTCCGTCGCGGGTTCTTTCTAAGCCGCGTGCTCGGCGGCGAACAAAGCGAAGTCACATACACCTGACCTTCTTGCTTTCTAAGCCGCGTGCTCGGCGGCGAACATTATTGATCGAAATTCAAAAATTCTTTGACTTTTCTAAGCCGCGTGCTCGGCGGCGAACCCGTTGTTCGTACGCCTATGTTTACTGTTAATTTTCTAAGCCGCGTGCTCGGCGGCGAACAAACGTTAGGGCTTACATTTACAGATAGCCAATTTCTAAGCCGCGTGCTCGGCGGCGAACAATCGGCGGTTGTCGTTGGGCTTGTCGTTCCATTTCTAAGCCGCGTGCTCGGCGGCGAACCTAGCGAGGCGCTAAACAATAGTTTTGGGTTTTTTCTAAGCCGCGTGCTCGGCGGCGAACCGCCTGCAAATGACTTTTACGGGTGACGTGCTTTTCTAAGCCGCGTGCTCGGCGGCGAACCGCCTGCAAATGACTTTTACGGGTGACGTGCTTTTCTAAGCCGCGTGCTCGGCGGCGAACACATCCATTCCGCTAATATGGTGCGTACTCATTTTCTAAGCCGCGTGCTCGGCGGCGAACAGGCTGGTACTGCGTACAGTGCTTTTATTGGATTTCTAAGCCGCGTGCTCTGCGGCGAACGAGATTAATAAAATTCTCACCCACGGTTTTTATTTCTAAGCCGCGTGCTCGGCGGCGAACTTTATTTTTTTATAATTCTATATTTATCAGTATTTCTAAGCCGCGTGCTCGGCGGCGAACTAGACGGGAAGCCCTTTGGTAATCGTCCTGACTTTCTAAGCCGCGTGCTCGGCGGCGAACTCGATTTGGTCTTTTTTCGGGTTGTCGATAATTTTCTAAGCCGCGTGCTCGGCGGCGAACTTTTGCGTGGGCGCCAAGTGCTGACCATAAAGTTTCTAAGCCGCGTGCTCGGCGGCGAACAGTAAGTCATGGGAAGCATCCGACGTTGAACATTTCTAAGCCGCGTGCTCGGCGGCGAACTGTCAAGGCACAAAAAAGCCCCGATACCTAAATTTCTAAGCCGCGTGCTCGGCGGCGAACCTTAAAAGGTCTTGCTCGATCTACTTGGAGAGTTTCTAAGCCGCGTGCTCGGCGGCGAACTATTCTTATGCGTATATCAGTGTGAAGTATCTTTTCTAAGCCGCGTGCTCGGCGGCGAACGAGCAAACTGTTGTCTTCGACACTAAACAAGATTTCTAAGCCGCGTGCTCGGCGGCGAACGACTTTCCAGCATGTGCGCGTTTTGTTGGTTTTTTCTAAGCCGCGTGCTCGGCGGCGAACAATCGTTTTTCACCCAACGAACAAAGTCCACGTTTCTAAGCCGCGTGCTCGGCGGCGAACCAGACGAAACCATCGAACAAGCTCTTTGTGAATTTCTAAGCCGCGTGCTCGGCGGCGAACATTACCGAACAAGACGCGCCCGTCCAACTACATTTCTAAGCCGCGTGCTCGGCGGCGAACCCGATAACATTTAATTACCGCTTTATCATTCATTTCTAAGCCGCGTGCTCGGCGGCGAACTCATAGCAAAGCAAAGGCTTGGGAATACAAAATTTCTAAGCCGCGTGCTCGGCGGCGAACATACTGAAAACTTTTATACCTGCAATGAAAAATTTCTAAGCCGCGTGCTCGGCGGCGAACGCGAAATTGTTGTAAGTATGGGGCCAAATAACTTTCTAAGCCGCGTGCTCGGCGGCGAACATTTAGTTGCTTTAAGTACTGCTAAGTGCATATTTCTAAGCCGCGTGCTCGGCGGCGAACGATTAGGCCAATGTACACGTCAGTAGGCAATATTTCTAAGCCGCGTGCTCGGCGGCGAACAAGGGCGGCTCGTCTGCCCGTATGAACATTCTTTTCTAAGCCGCGTGCTCGGCGGCGAACGTTTAGCAACATGATGATTCATGGCAGTAAAATTTCTAAGCCGCGTGCTCGGCGGCGAACGACCTTGTTTTTCAGCCACTTCTACGTATAAATTTCTAAGCCGCGTGCTCGGCGGCGAACTGTCGTGTGGTCGAATAGCATTAAGTCGTGCTTTTCTAAGCCGCGTGCTCGGCGGCGAACTCAAAGACGAGAAAGGTGTATCAATAGTTGTATTTCTAAGCCGCGTGCTCGGCGGCGAACAAAACAAAAAATCGTTTGTTGTCAGTAACTTATTTCTAAGCCGCGTGCTCGGCGGCGAACGGATGGAATTCGGTACGTCTCGATTGAGGTCTTTTCTAAGCCGCGTGCTCGGCGGCGAACCTCAAGGCAATTCTGACGACGACGCTGTTTTTTTTCTAAGCCGCGTGCTCGGCGGCGAACGATGGTGTCACTCAGACCAGTTACATCAAGTATTTCTAAGCCGCGTGCTCGGCGGCGAACTTTTTGGTTTTATGCTTTGGAAGCGCCCTAATTTTCTAAGCCGCGTGCTCGGCGGCGAACAAGGCTCGAATATTAATAGCATGGATTGATGATTTCTAAGCCGCGTGCTCGGCGGCGAACGTGTTTAGCTCTATCGAGTGGCTAGAGCGCGATTTCTAAGCCGCGTGCTCGGCGGCGAACAGAGTTAAGGCTCAACGCCTCACCCTCCATTATTTCTAAGCCGCGTGCTCGGCGGCGAACAGACAGACAGGCGATGTATTGACCGATATAGTTTTCTAAGCCGCGTGCTCGGCGGCGAACAAGAATCACGCCAAGTTTACGGCGCGCAATCATTTCTAAGCCGCGTGCTCGGCGGCGAACAAATTTATACCCAGCTTGATACTAATTATCGATTTCTAAGCCGCGTGCTCGGCGGCGAACACCTTTACGGACAGCAAGGCTTTTAAGTCTGCTTTCTAAGCCGCGTGCTCGGCGGCGAACTAAGACACTGCCGCCACGGGCATTATCTACTATTTCTAAGCCGCGTGCTCGGCGGCGAACTAGCGAGGGTGATGCTGCATTCCATGCGGTTCTTTCTAAGCCGCGTGCTCGGCGGCGAACTGCCCCGAAGTGTATCTTCGAAAATTACTCTGTTTCTAAGCCGCGTGCTCGGCGGCGAACTGTCTTCTAGTGTACCCATGCTTGTGATTACTTTTCTAAGCCGCGTGCTCGGCGGCGAACATTTTGTACTAATTAGTTGCAATGTATTAGATTTTCTAAGCCGCGTGCTCGGCGGCGAACTGTATGAGAAGATTTTTTTGCCAATCTTAAACTTTCTAAGCCGCGTGCTCGGCGGCGAACTATACTCGTACGAACGTTTTATTATAAGTACATTTCTAAGCCGCGTGCTCGGCGGCGAACCAGAAACCAGCGGTGGTGAATGGGGTCATATCTTTCTAAGCCGCGTGCTCGGCGGCGAACCAGGCTTTATCTTTTCCTTGTTGTTTCTAAAATTTCTAAGCCGCGTGCTCGGCGGCGAACTGATACCGCTAGCTGTTAGTCTACGGTATTCATTTCTAAGCCGCGTGCTCGGCGGCGAACTTGTTCTTATTGGCTTCATGCCATTAGTGATTTTTCTAAGCCGCGTGCTCGGCGGCGAACAATGGTGTAAACGTGGTGCTTGGAACGGTAAATTTCTAAGCCGCGTGCTCGGCGGCGAACAATGGTGTAAACGTGGTGCTTGGAACGGTAAATTTCTAAGCCGCGTGCTCGGCGGCGAACACGTTGAGTTTAACCGTAAAGCATTTTATGCATTTCTAAGCCGCGTGCTCGGCGGCGAACCAACGCAGACATAAAACATTAACTAAAATACATTTCTAAGCCGCGTGCTCGGCGGCGAACCAACGCAGACATAAAACATTAACTAAAATACATTTCTAAGCCGCGTGCTCGGCGGCGAACAATTGGCGTGAGGTGTCACACTGGCAACACGTTTTCTAAGCCGCGTGCTCGGCGGCGAACCACAAGGCCACACTTACGCTTCAATGATTGCATTTCTAAGCCGCGTGCTCGGCGGCGAACCTGTCGTTGAAGCGCCAAAAGTTGACGTGTCATTTCTAAGCCGCGTGCTCGGCGGCGAACGCAGGTAAACATTTCATTATTAATAGTTGTTTTTTCTAAGCCGCGTGCTCGGCGGCGAACACGACAGGTTCATGGATGGTTTCCGGATTGACTTTCTAAGCCGCGTGCTCGGCGGCGAACCATAATCGGAAAGACACATAAGATACGTGTCTTTTCTAAGCCGCGTGCTCGGCGGCGAACGTGATGGTTTGGGGGTGCGTGCGACGATTAAATTTCTAAGCCGCGTGCTCGGCGGCGAACCCATATCTATTTTCTGTCGTGAGCGTGTGTACTTTCTAAGCCGCGTGCTCGGCGGCGAACTGTTTGGTTGCTCAGTTGAGCAATAGCGTTGCTTTCTAAGCCGCGTGCTCGGCGGCGAACGAGCGAAAAATCCATAGGTGTCGTCAATGCCTTTTCTAAGCCGCGTGCTCGGCGGCGAACTCATGGCCCGATAGCCAGCAAATAATCCGTTATTTCTAAGCCGCGTGCTCGGCGGCGAACTGCGGTTTCACCGCTGTAAAAATGCAGGTAGTTTTCTAAGCCGCGTGCTCGGCGGCGAACCCAAACGTTACAGCTACGGACGCGCAGATTCATTTCTAAGCCGCGTGCTCGGCGGCGAACCCAAACGTTACAGCTACGGACGCGCAGATTCATTTCTAAGCCGCGTGCTCGGCGGCGAACTCACAACTTAACCGAGGTTTAGAAAACAGACATTTCTAAGCCGCGTGCTCGGCGGCGAACCAGCTGCAGCCTCGAAAATACCCCTCCAAAGTTTTCTAAGCCGCGTGCTCGGCGGCGAACCAAATATTTCTTTTTACATACCTAATGATAGATTTCTAAGCCGCGTGCTCGGCGGCGAACGCTGCGGTGATTTTATTGATACTTACGATTGGTTTCTAAGCCGCGTGCTCGGCGGCGAACCTACATCAACCCAGACGCACCCAGATTCATCATTTCTAAGCCGCGTGCTCGGCGGCGAACAGTAAATTGTTGCAGTTGTTGGGTTAGCTTGCATTTCTAAGCCGCGTGCTCGGCGGCGAACAATTCCTCTAGCCATTTTTAGTCACCTTTTTATTTCTAAGCCGCGTGCTCGGCGGCGAACTGTGGCGCTTTCTTATGCTGATTTAGATAAATTTTCTAAGCCGCGTGCTCGGCGGCGAACTTCATTATGGATCTACTTGGAAAGAAGAATGTTTTCTAAGCCGCGTGCTCGGCGGCGAACTAAATTTCTAGAATGCTGAAATTTGCGTGCAATTTCTAAGCCGCGTGCTCGGCGGCGAACAATACATCTTTCAGGAAGGTCGCAAAGTGTTATTTCTAAGCCGCGTGCTCGGCGGCGAACAGCAGGGAAACGAGAACGCAATTCAAGAGCTATTTCTAAGCCGCGTGCTCGGCGGCGAACAATAGTTTATTCGCAAAAAAATAAGTTACAACATGCAGTTAGGTAAAAATTAGCGTTTTTACCTATGTTTTTTCTGCATGTTATAACTTACTGTTTTTAAAGGATATTTTTAAAGAGCTTTTTTCATTGGTTAAAACCAAGGAATTGTTGCTGCTTTACTCAAGCCAAAATAGTCAAAATCACCAACCAGTGAACTATCTTGAACATCTGTCATTTGAATATAACGTCGATGATGATTTTTATTGGAAGTGCTTTCCATTTCAAGATAAGGCAAGGTAGTCATCTGCTCAGCAAACATTTTGGCTTTATAAGCCTTTATCTCATGTTCTGAAATTGAACCTCGCTTTATTAATCGTCTAAGGTGCGATTGACTCATATTAGGACGCCAACGGGAAACACGCCTATGTAAGGCATGTTCAGGAACGATTTTTATATCACTACATGCACAATAGCCTGATAAACCACCTAACCAAGAAAGCGCCATCAACTTTTCTAATCTTGCTTGATTCGAATGTACTCTAATTAGAGTGCCAAGCATGACTTTTGTTTCAGGAAAGCTAACACCTATATCTAAAGCTTGTAGGTCGAAAAGTGCTTTATGGAGTTTGGTATACACCTTGTTTAATAAAACATTTTCTCGCATTTCGGCATCTGGCCTAATACGGATATCAATATAAGAATCCATAATTCCTCCTAAACTCGAATATTTGACACATAAGCAAGCCCTTTTTTACCTAAGTAAAAGCTCGACACGCCAGCATTCTCAATAAGTTTTTTAATTTCGAGCCCTTTATCACGTTCAACATCAATGATGATTTCTAGTTGTCCACTGGCTTTAGTCATCATGGAGGTGACTTCCCCCTGCCCCTTTATCTTTTCTTTTTTAATAAAGGGATTTCCCCATATTGTTTTCTTTGGTCCTGTGGTGAATCGGTCCATGAAGTCTTTTTTAGTAAAACCTCGTTTTGAGATACCGCTTATTCCACCTGCTTTAGTCTTTGCAGAAGACATATCATATTTCTCTTCGAGTCGAACTAACTGTAAATACAAAGCAGAACAATAAAGACTAATGAGCATTACTTGTCCTTTTTTATTAAAATAATCAACATCAGGAAAAGTGGATTTTAAAGTATTCACTGCACTAGCAACAACTCCCTCATTTTCATGAGGTTTTTCTTTATTCAAAAATTCAAGACGGCTGATAATACTAATTGGATCTAGTTGAATTTTTTCATAAATTGTTGTTTCATCAACTATAAAATCACATAGTTTTGATACATCTAAACTTAATACTCCCCAAAAAGCTTCTGAATAATCGGATGAAAAAACAGGATCGGTCACTTTGATCATTCCCGTGAATGAATTTTGATCTGTACTACCATTCATGTTACGAATAAATGTCATTTCATTGGTCAATAGAGATTTATCTACAAAAGTTATCTTATTCTCTAAATTTTCAAAATAATAAGAACTTTCATACATTTTATTGCGCGCTTGGTAGAGCTTACGCTGGTCGCCAATTAATCGATTCAATAGTCCCATTACAGTATCTAATGTATTTTCACAGACTTTAAAGTTCCCCTCTTTTTTAAGGCTAGTCATAGAGCCTAAAAACTCTCTTCCATTTTTAGGTAGTGCTTCATTATTGGAGCCGCTTAAAAACGAGTTACGCCAGCATGAATCATAATCGATGGTTATTTTCATATTAACCACCTACTTTGCATAGAAATATTGAGCGTATTGAGACTGTGGTTCGCTAACGATTTCAGACTCATCGCGCTTAATACGCATCATTTTATGGCTATCATTGTAATCAACTGTGATTTCATCAACATACATGTAACCTTTGGCTTGGCGAATACTTAAATCGGTAATACGCGATAATGTATGCTCAATAATCGCTTGCATTGCATCGTCATTAAGTAAAACTCCGCATTCACCTTCTTCAAAAATAGTGCCTTTACGGACATAATTACTATGAAAAGTAGCAACAGGGTTTAATGATGGGTTTAACTGTTTGATAAAGCTTTGCACGGTCGCGGCAACTTCTTCACCTTGGCCTTCGGTAATGATCATGCTTGCGCGATCATACTTATTATCTAGTGAGATAAATTGCAGTTGCTCTACGCTGATAGAACCATATGATAGATATTCAGTATCGCCAAAAGTTGTTTTTGAAAAGTGAGAGTTACTCTTTTTCTCATTACCTTTATCATCCAACTCTTTAGATTTTGAACCTGAACGCCCCATTTGTTCAAAATTACCATTCCCTAGCAGGTCAACAAAATCTTCTAATAACAAAGGGCTAGTTCTTTTACACTGGCTTGAAGGCACAACATAACCTCGAATCAAACCGGTTATAGAGGCAAGCACCTTTTCAAGGTTCTTATCTTTAGCACTATGAAGATCATAAGCTTGATCTTTAAACAAATGATGGCGAATGCAATTTTGACTGATATACAAAGGCGTTTTTTTGAAGTCTATCTCTTCTGGGTCTTTTTTTAATTTATAACCTTTCTCACTTACTTCACCCGTTAAATTCGTGTAACCGCGTAATTTTGGTAAACTATGATTATCTATAATTTTACCATCACTCTGCAGAGTCGTCGGCCCATTCCAATTCACTACTCCATGACCCAATGCTTTAATTTTAAAATCAACACTTTTAATTCCGGTTACTTTTTCCATGATTTATTCCTCATCTTCTGTGGTTTGATTAATTTGTTTGATAGACATTGCGCCTATAGGTTGCTTCTCGCACACGGCGTAATAAATAGCGTGTGGATGTCGAGCACTTTCGCCGCCCACTGCTAGTAAGTCGTTAGTGGTGTAACTTAAATAAATTGGTGATTCTGGATCGCGCGCTTCATTTAACAATACATTATCGTTATAACATTTAATGCCACCCATAATATTGTGATGCTTTTTAAACATGTGAGATAGCAAGTCTTTGTCACTTTGATCATAACCACAGATAGCTTTGGTGGGGTATGTGAGGTTATCAATATTGCTATCATCATCCAGCGGCATTGAATAAGCGTATTCATCATCGCTAAAGTTGATTTTTTCAGGATTACTCAGATCAACAACCGCCAACTGCACAAAACGATTATCCCCGCGCAAAGAGCCTTTACTGATTTTGCTGCGTTTTTTATCTCTATTTTTCTTCGGTGGTACTGTGATGGGGTCAATCACTTTTGCATTAACTTGTTGCACACTATTCTTAAGTGCAGCCACTAGATCACCCTCTATAAACTTTCTATTACGTTCAGAGTGATGAAAGCGGGAATAAAGTTGATAGATTTCTGGCAAAGTAAAGGTCTTTCCAACAAGCTCATTTTGTAAAAACTGGTACCACGCTCGCACTGAACTCAACACATACATTTTTCCTAAAAATCCTGCTGCTGGGCTTTTTCCTTTTCCGTTGGCTATCGATTCTGGCACAGCTAAGGCGTAAATATTTACGTCGCTATTTTCGCCAAAACGGTCTAGTCGCCCTAACCGCTGCAAGCAATCTTCAGCGCAGGTGATCTCAGCTACCATATAATCACAACTTATATTGAGCGATGCCTGTACAATTGGCCCACTACGCAGAACACCATACTTGCGAGTACCGCCGCGCTTATAAGCCTCATACACTTCGGCAAACCACTTCTGTTTATCGCTTTTAATAAACTTTGAATGCAATAACACCGCATTCTCATTATGTTGATTAGCAATAAAACTATTTTGTGCGGTCAATGCCATGTTACTGATCACAAAGGTACAGTCGCTTTGCGGGACAAATAACGGGTTAGTATTATCAAGTTTGCTATCATCAAATACTTTAAAATCAATTTGATACTGGCTTTGGTTGAACGATGGCATGATTTTGATATCGTCTGGATGAATGCCCAATAAATCTTCAACAAAAACATAATGTGGCGTTGCCGACACTAATAAGGTATTCGCCTGTTGCTGCTGCATTTTTTTAGCCGCTATCAGCTCTGCAAACAACAAATTAAACGATGCCATATTCACGTATTCATGAAATTCATCGAATACCACATGCACGTTTAAAAAATCGATAAGCGTATTAGCCTTGGTGTGGCTGATAACTGAACCGAGAATTTGATCTATGGTGGTAATTACGATATCACCAGAAAAATTCTCGTCATCAGGAATTGGGGTGTCCCACTGATTATGAAATTTAAACTCACCGGTATTAATTTCAATTGTGCTGTGGGGCAGGTATTGCTCTGAGGTCAATTCATAAAATAAACCTTGGCACACTTGTACACGGGGACATACCCAAATGATGCGTTTTGCACCCTGTAGTTTTGCCCATTCCAAAGCAATTTTGGTTTTACCACAACCAGCAGCCCCCTCTAGTACCGCAACATCTTCGGCGGTAGTCAGTTGCTTAGCAATGTCACTTTGTTTTTTACTACGTTCACTACTAGGAAAAAATGAGCTTAGACAAGTATCGATATCACTGCAAAGAGTAGATTCAACTTCAAGCAATTCTGTAACGATATCGTTTAACTTACGCTCAAAAATGGCCGAATGTAACTCTGCCGCACTTAAAGTAGATACTTTGCGATCTGCGGTGATCAAACAAGCACGAGCAATATTATTTAAGGCGTTCACTTTTACATTGGTATTACTGGCCGATACTGACTCTTCTAACTCGTACTCTTTATAGCTAGGTAAAGGTGGTGCATCAGGAAGATTCTCCTCTAGTCCCTCTTTTATTTCAGTTAAAAAAGCTTTTTCTAGAAAACTGTTTGTTAACTCTCGATATTTTTTATCTATACCAACAACTTGTTTAAGTAGTGTTTGAGCTTGCATGACAATATCAGCTAAGCCAACTCCCTTCTGGTTTGCTGCCAGCTTTTTACAGATATCTTTGTAAGATTCAAAGCCACTTTTCTCTTTACGATATGGCTTAGCATGATGCCAGTAAATCGCATGTTTCACAGAGCGCTTATTGCTCTGGTTCAATACTTTAAGTTCTGTGCTATCCAGTAGTTGATAAAGCAATAATGACACTTCATTATGTCTAGGGTGTTTATCAAAGCTGAATTTAGCATCATCAATGTGTTGGCCGTCTTCTGCTACAAATTCTTTCTTTTTTGGATTTGTGACCCACTCTTGAAACTTTGGGTCAGTTTTCCCTAAATCATGCAAACAACCGGCAATAAAGTTTACTATTGAAAACTGAGTATTTTCAGGGAATAGCTTTCGATGTAGTTGCTCAGCAACATAACCGACAGCAAATAAATGCTCACTAAGTGGCTGTAGGTGAGTGTTAGCATACAACACACCTTGTTTGGGTTTATCTGTTACAACATCCATAAAAACCTCTTTTTCTGTTGTATTAACCGGCACAATGCCCTGCTCATTAAATTTCAATCGATTTCCCACTATCCATAACAGCTCGCTTCTGGCACGAGTTCTTATCCAGTGACAACTCACGGCGGTGTTTTTGCTGGCGCTTTTACGCAGCATTTTTTTAACAGTAAGTAAGCCGTCTTCCGTAATAAGAGTCTGCCATGTGTTATCACCTATACGGTTAGCGAAGGCATCCAGTACACGCCGTGTTTTTTTGAGCGAGTTTTTTTCGCATTGGGAAACAAAGATCACCATCATGATTATTTTTGCTCCAAGCTTGTAACAAATTTATCATCAAGCAGGATCTGCATCTGCGAGATGGCAATAGTGTTAAGTTTCTTCAATCGTTCTGCTTGGGGCATATTTTCATTAATAAACACCGCATTTATACTCTCCAAATTAGCTAAACAAACCAGTTGTGCTGTGTTTGAGTAATCGCGGATATTACCTTCTGTTTCTAGGTTCTGTTGACGCCACTCTTTTGCGGTCATGCCATATAGAGCCATATTCAAGACGTCTGCTTCATTGGCATAAACTATTTGAACTTGAGCAGAACTTAAGTTTGGTGGTAGAAGATGGTTCTTGATCGCATCCGTGTGAATTCGATAGTTCATTTTTGTTAGTGTTCGGCGGGCACTCCACACGTGCTGTGCCTGTTCAGTTTCTTTGAGTCGCTGAAATTCTTTTATTAGATATATTTTAAACTCGGCGCTTATCCACATGGCAAATTCGAAAGCAATATCTTTGTGCGCATAGGTTCCCCCATAACGCCCAGCTTTCGCTTGTAATCCAATAGCTTGGGTTTTATTCACCCATTCTTTAACACTAATTTTGTAACTATTTAACCCTGCTGAACTTTTAATTGTGGCGAATTCGCCATAATTAAAATCTGGATTGTGTATCCGCTCCCAAATGCCTAAATACTCCACTGTGTTGCGGTTGCGAAGCCAGTCTGAAATAAAAAAGTCTCCCTCTTTTGCCTTTAACATATCGGTCAGTGAAATGTAGTCATCATCGGTTATTGTGATATTTTCACCTAGGATACTTACTACTTTGTTCTTACTCCCCATCACTCTTCTCCTTGGCTTTGTAGCGCTAGGGATTTCACCGTATCAAACATAAAATCTAAGGCTTTATGGTCGGTGAATTTTTGTAGGATCTGCTGACGAAATTCTTGTTCTGTGGCGTTTTCTTTGGCGCAAACAAAGGCCCAAGGTAGGACGATGGCGTCTTTGATCAAGTCGGCGACATCGAACACCAAGGCACCTCGGCGGGTTTTGCCATGCATAACGGCAAAGCCATGAGGAATACCCAACACCCATAAACAGCAAGCAGCTAAGCCGTAGGCAAGATAATTACCGTGGTTTAAAAAGTCATTGGCTTTGTCGTTGGAGTCATGCTGACGTTTAAAATCCTCAATACGCACGGCATTGGCGGCGTACTTGTAAAGGGATTTGGTGAGCTGAGCTTCGGTAAGTAATAAGTCAGACTGCTTGGTTGCGGCATCGGTTCGGTTATGAAAGGTCTCAAAAGATGATTGTAATACTGCATCTTGCAGGGCGAAGCCTTCGCCTTTTAAGTCTTTGTCTTTTGTCCACACTCGTTCTAGGTAATCCAAGCGGGCTTTTTGAAAAGTCTTTGCTGCGTCAAGGCGTTTGCCGTCGTCAAACCAAAACTGCAACCAACCATGAAGGTATTCGGTAGGTCGATATTCGCTTTGCGGGGTAAACCATTCCACTTCGCACGCCATATAGAGTGGTGTTCCACCGCCACCACAAAACCCCACCAATACACCCGCTTGAGCGAGCATGCGCATGGCCGCCTGAGTAATCGACGTACCATTTCCCAGTAAAAGCACTGTTGTATTGGCAATAGGGATATTAAAGTACTGATTTTCTCCGGATTTATTATTAGAAAGCGCTTCCGTGAGATACAAGACACGACCATCTTTTTGCATCACGCGACAATATTCAAGGTAGTACATATTGGCTCGTTTGGAGTGCAATATGGTTTTCATGTCCGATGGTGAGAACTGTTCCATTGTTTATCCCTTCTCGCTTTTATTATCTGCCGTATATCCACTTTGCCTTGCTTCCCTCCACCCCACAACCCTGTCATTTTGCACAGGTAAAGTTATTTGACAGGTTTTGCCCTATGTCAGCGTTTTATGGTGTTTATCAGTCAAATAACCATTGTTTTATGTCGGTATAGTTAACACACACCAGTTGTTGGGCTTGGGGGTTGGCTTCGAGCATTTTGGTTTTGATTTGTAAGTCGTCTAGGGTGTATTTGACAAGGGCGGCGCGGGTGGTGACGTTGAGCTGTCCATCCGTCATGCCGTAGTCGTTTTCCAAGACGCGTTTTTGTTTGTCGGTGAGGCGCGAATCAGGGGCTAGAATGAGGCTGACTGAGGTGTTCCACAGTGTGTCTTGTTGCTCGGTATGTTCGCTGGCTTTGCCGTCGTAGTCGACATGCTGAAAGCGGCTCAAGACGAAGTCGAGGTAGTGTTGTCGCATGTCGCAGTAAGCACGAACGTGCCAGCGTCCTGCAGTTTTTACAAAGCTATGGGGATAGAGTAGCCGACCTTGTGGGTCGCTGCTGGAAACAGAGAGGTATTCGCAATCTACGGCGGTTTTGTCTCTGACGGCTTTTAATAACGGCCGCATGACTTGTGGCGAAACGAAGCGTGCTAGGGCTTCTATTCTGTGTTGAGCGGAGTGCGTGGCGGTATTCGAAAAAGTGGGGATTTTGCCGTAATTTAGCCAATCAAAATATTCATCGACGGTTTGGTCAATATAATGCGGCTGAAAATGATCGTCGATTGGATAGGCTTTTCGTTTGGCATCGTAAACAAAGTCATTACCCGTCGCTTCTTGGTATTGCTTAAACAACGCGCTGACACTTTGACGCGATAGGCCGAAGCTCTTGATTAAAGGGGTGGTGTTAATCTGCCCTTCCCAAAAAGCCAGTAGTTCTATCATCCAATAACGTTGCGCCACTTCCATTCTGAGCATTCCTTTACATTTGACGGTCTAGCAATGTAACGCAGTTTTTTACGATAGCCAAATCACAATTGTTGTCTTTTTGTTTTTGGGTTAATCAGTTTGTCGCTTTATGTTTGCTTGTTGATTAGCGCCCTGCCTATGCAGATGTATCTACGTCCTTTTTTTATTGCTCAGTAATTGCTTCACTTCACGGTCAAAATCTGATTCTATTTTTTGTTGTTTATTAAACTGTTCATATTCAATATGGGCTTTTTGCTCTGCAGCTTGACGCGATACTTGGCCGTAACCTTCTAACACTTGATACTCGTTGAAGGCTAAAAATTTATTAACGCTTTCCGCAAAGGCTTCCATGGTAAAGGTATTGCGCCGCTCAATGATGCCTTCAATGTAGTCAAAAAAGGCGGAAACTGTGCGCTCTAATTTTTTGATTTCATCTTCACTTAGGTAATTTTTCGCAATGGTTGTATCGGATTTAAGCACTCGACCTGAAGGGGCATTTTTATACGTCATCATGCCCATTAAGGGTTGGTTGGCATCGGCCTTCAGTGAAATTATTTCTGCCGCCGTATGCCCTGTAATAGCAAAGTGAAACTTATCTTGCACATGGGCATAGAACAAGTGCGTTGTTTCTGAACGTGGGTCGTAATCAATACTGCATTCAGCAAAAATATCGGTTATCTGCTGATAAACACGTCGCTCACTGGCTCGAATGGAGCGAACTCGTTCCAGTAATTCTTTAAAGTAATCCTTGCCAAAAAAGCGACCGTTTTTAAGACGTTCATCATCCATAGCAAAGCCTTTGATGATGTAGTCTTTAATGAGTTGAGTTGCCCAGATACGAAATTGGGTGGCTTGCGTTGAGTTAACCCGATAGCCGACCGAGATCACGGCATCTAAGTTGTAATATCTCACAGGTTTAGTTTGCGTTTTATCCGCCATGGCACCATGAGCAGTGGTATGTTCCAAAATGGAAATAACCAGTTCCTCTTGCAGCTCACCGCTTTCAAAAATATTTTTTAAATGCTTAGAGATAGCCGGACGTTGTACCCCAAACAGCTCTGCTATCCGCTCCTGTGTTAACCAAATGGTTTCACCACTGAGCAATACTTCTACTTTTACGTCTCCATTCGGGGCGGTATAAAGTAAGAATTCTGAGGTTTGGTCTTGTAGGCTAAGTTGCGTTTTTTTGGTCATAACACCCTCTCCCAATGGTCAATGTTATCTGCATCCATGCATGTTCGTTGGCGGTACATATAGCACCATTCTAAAAGAAAGCATCTCGCTAAACACTACCCGCTATAGTATCACAAAAGTCTCTTACGTCCGCGTAGCCCTTATCATCCAGTTTCTTGGGGTGAGGCTTTTGTCGCAAAACTCGCCTATCTCGACGTGGTAGCCGTGCTCTTCTAGGTACATGGCGCGGTCGAGGACAAGCCAATGTTCGAGCGCGGGGCGAAAGAGTTGGCTAATGGCTTCGAGTTTTTGTACTTGTTGGTAACGAGATTGGCCGATGGCTTCGAAGTTTTCAAAAGCGGTTTTAGAGGTTAAGTCCGTTAGCCCTTTTTGCTCGGCGGCCCACTGGCAAAAAGTGTGGAAGCCTTGGTTTAAACGGTTTTTTTGTATGGAAGGAACCGGCAGGTAGTCATCTTGCTGACGGGCGGTTCGTTGCCATGCGTCGAAGCCGAGTCGGTAAGTCAGTTCGAGCTGTTTGAGGCGTTGTTCACGGGCGCCTGCGGTGGCGACTTCTTTGACGGCCAGTTTGAGATCGGCTTGGCGTAGTGTCAGTGCGGATTGCTGGGCGGTCTGTGACAGCGGCTGATAATACTCGTCTTGTGTTAGGTGGTAGCAGCAAGGAGAAATACACAGCGAAGCAGTATGTACAGCAACAGCTTGTTTGATCAGTTCACGGTGCAAATCACCACAAGCATGAAGCGCCACAGCGCAGTGAGCGTTCGCTAACGCCTCTTGCCCTTCACCTTTCAGCACATCGGCATGAATGAAAGTTTGTGGAATTTTTAACCGTTTGGCCTCTTGTTCTCCCGCTTCACAGAGTGATTTTTGCCATTCTAGGCTGTGGACTGGGTGGCGATCTTCAAAAGCCAAGAGTTTACCCAAGTGGCCTTTACCAGCGCACCACTCTAGATAGTTATTGGCGTGCGGCGTATGCGCAACAAAGGCTTGGATCTGCGACCATTTGCGGCCTTTTATCCCCGCGGATACATAAGCAGGAAAGTCGTTAGTGAGTGTTCGCTTCGTCGTTAAGGTATTTTTTTCCTGTGCTTTTTCGTTAAATGGCGTCTGAAGCTCAGGACAAAGACGACATACTTCAGCGTAAAAGGCGTCATCAATTGGTTGCAGGCCATGGTTTTCTAGGTAATCGGCTAAGGCTAGATAGTCATCACGCCAAGGGGTTTTGAATTGGTGAAATGTATCAAATTGCCAAAGGGCTTGGTGCGTTTTTAACCAAATGTCTAAAGATTGAAAACGCTGTTGGAAAGAGGTCATAAACAGGCTCGGTGCAGGAGGAAAACTCAGTGTCTTTTTTTCTTGACAGTATTGGGGAAATTTCCCTCACTGTTGCATTGTATTTTGTCATAAAAACGGCAAAATGAAGAGGCTATTTAAGCAACGATTCTAGCCACAGTGATTTCCCTGTGACGTATATAAGGACCCCGTAATTATTATGTTCAAGCATCTTAAAGCTGTTTCTGGCGACCCTCTTTTAGCCCTTATTATGGCCCATAAGCAAGATACCAATCCAAAGAAAATCGATTTGGGTGTGGGTGTCTATAAAGACGATAACGGCCATACGCCGATTCTTAATACGGTAAAAAAAGCCGAAGCCATTTTGCTTGAACAAGAAGATTCTAAAAGCTATCTAGGCATTTATGGTGCCACTGAGTTTGAAGCCATTATTAAAGAGTTGATTTTGGGTGAAGGCAATCCGCTGATCGCGTCTGGCCGCGTTCGCTCAACGCAAACGCCTGGTGGCACGGGTGCATTAAAAGTAGCGGCTGACTTTATCAGTGCTAACTTAAAAGGCGCGCGCCTTTGGGTGAGTGACCCGACTTGGGGTAACCATAAGTCTATTTTTGATTCTGCTGGCGTTGAGGTGAAGAACTATCCTTACTACGATCCAGCCACGAACGGTTTGCGCTTTGACGACATGATGGCCACCCTTGAAGCCGAAGTAAAAGAAGGCGATGTGTTGTTGCTGCATGCGTGCTGCCACAACCCAACAGGCATTGATTTGCAATTCGATCATTGGAAAGTCCTAACGGAGTTCGTTAACAAGCGTGGTTTGTTAGCTTTGGTTGATGCGGCGTACCAAGGTTTTGGTGATGGTTTGGATGAAGATTTGGCAGGCTTGCGTTATATGGCGGCCAATGTTCAAGATATGTTGATCGCGAACTCTTTCTCGAAAAACTTTGGCATTTACCGCGAGCGTTGTGGTGGTTTGAGCGTGGTTGCAGCGTCTGCAGACGAAGCCAATGCAGCGTTTTCTATCATTGGTCAGGCGATTCGTGCCAACTACTCTATGCCACCCGCTCACGGTGCGGCGGTGGTTTATACCATTATGAGTAACCCTGAACTGAAAGCAGAATGGGTATTGGAAGTGGCGGCGATGCGTGACCGTATTAACGGTTTACGTGAAAAACTGGTCGCAAAATTGGCGGAGTCTGGTGCGAGCAAAGACTTTAGCTTCATCAAAGATCAACGCGGTATGTTCTCTTATTCTGGTTTAACGCTAGAGCAAGTGCGTACCTTGCGCAGTGAATACGCGATTTACATTGCGGATACTGGCCGTATGAGCATTGCGGGTGTCAGTGATAACAACATCGATTATTTGTGTGAAAGCATTGCGAAGGTTGTGGGTTAATTTTCCGCCCCTTTGAAAAGCAAAAGCCGTGATGTCGTCCATCACGGCTTTTTTTTGTTTCTGGCGAAAAAGAATACTGTACGAAAAAACCTACTGAATCAGTGTATTACGCGATTTTCTGAGTTCTTTTTACCCGCTTGCATATCTGGGTGATAGTACTGTACCAAGCGCAAAATCGAGGGTTCTAACATGTCGCGCCAGAAGGTCACTTCTTCTTCCACCATGACTTCTAATTTGTCCCAACCCGCTTCGGTACCGAATAGGCGAACCGGCGCCAGCGCCTCATCAAAGAATTCTCTGTCGCCGCCGATCCCCATACCAATCAGTTTGGCACCGCGAATGAAACCAACACACCATTCTTCAACCAAGATGCTGTATTCGCCATCCACTTCTTGCTCTAGATACACAGGGTAAAAATCCCCAAACAACAAGCTGTTCATGGTTTCCATGTACATGATCAACACGAGACTGAGAAACTCATCTTCCTGTTCGGTGGACTCCCAAACGGGCTGATCTTCATCTGCGCCCCAAATGGCGTTCAACCAAACATCCGGCTCTAATTCTTGTACAGAACAACCCAACGCGGTTAAAAAGCCATCTAACTCCGACACACACATCAGCGAACGATCGGTTCCAAACGTCAATAAATAGTGGTCTATTTTTTCGTACAGAACTTCTTCGCTAATGACATCATCGTTTATCTCTTCAGACATTTATTCGTTTCCATTTAGTTGAGCTATACATATATTTTAGCGTGTCTTGGCAAAGACGCCTAATCAGGCTGTTTATTTTACTAAAGTGACTATTTCAGAAAGCTTCTCTACAAACGCATCAAATGAAGGCATACTGATTCTACTTATATTGATCATGTCAGTCTGCACTAACGCGATAAGATTAGCCAAGGAGGCATCCCCTTTTAGAGAATCAGATAACTGAGATTTGAGAGAATTTTCAACACGGTCATTTCCAGATTCATTCTCAAGCAGTGAGCAATGTTGATAAGGGTTGTCTTTTGTCGCACAAAGTAACCAAGCCTCAGACTTCGGCTTGGGTATCATAGGAATACCAAAGTGAAAATTTTCTGCTTCGAATCCCCTCAGCATGGATTCTCTTTTTTTATCCCAGTCTCCACGCCCTGCAGATGCCGTTCCATCTGAATCCCTAAATAAAACAGCAACAACATGGTCTTCTTTTTCATCTGATAACGACTTAGCTTTTATAGCTAAAGCTCTCGCATTTTCATAATAATATTTTGTTTCCGTTGACCTCTTTTTTCCCGGAAGAGTCATCGATTTTTTAAGTGGCTTTGATTTATGTTCAGCAAGATAGGATTCTGAAACATAAGTTACCCTCTCTGTGTCGATATGAGAGAAATCGTATCCCAACGTTTTTTCAACCAACTTATCGACGACCAAAGCCATCGGTCCAGCTGAAAACATATCGGCGTCACAATATGACAAAGCAGCATTACAAACGCCAATATCGGTCGCACCTTCGCCACTAAGCAACAAGTACATTTTAAGAACTCCTTTCTTTCATACTTGCTATTTCATCATAAAGTTGTGTCAAATCGGTATCAACAAATGCTTCGCCAGGCCCCATAAATTGAAGCTTTTTAGACATACTGGGGATATCAAATAGTCGAATTGACTGAGTGTACCCACTTGCGTTTTTGTACAAATACACAACCCCATTTTTAGCAACATGATCTTCCATGAAATTTAAAATCATTGGACTATGTGTGGTCACTAAGACCTGATCACTGGTATTAACTAAATGATCAATTAAATATTCAATAAGCTCAGGATTAATACCATTTTCGATTTCATCAAATAACAAAAATGCATCACCCAACTCCAACTGTACTAATATCGCCATCAACCGCAGCATTCCATCATTCAAATGTCTGGCTGTTGTTGTCATCTTTTGTTGATCATAGTGCTCAACCACCTCTAGCTGCTTCCAACCAGACGCAAGAGACTTTGTTTTGACTTCATCCAAACTCTTATATATTTTTTTGAGTTCTGTAGCCAAGTGCTTTTTTACGACTGCACCAGATTCATCAATATAAGCAGAAAGCTTTTCGCCACCTAATCCCAACTTTCCATCAGAAGAACGAGCACGGCTGCGTAACAGCTCTGGCGATATGAGCTCTAAAGAATTAATATTCATCATCAATTCTTTGATGTCATGCAGTATTTTATTTTGCTGCCCCCCCTTAAAGAAAGAAAGAAAAGACCCTTGATATTCAAACATTATTTCATGGCGTTTTGCATCAAATGTATAATAACCATCTTCAACAGAAAGAATTTTTTTCCCATGCCCATCAGTAATAGACTCTTTTGTACAACTTAAAGAGCTGCGATTAAAACTTCCTTCCCATAAAACTTTTTCATTGGCAATATCAAACTCAACAGAAAAGAAAATGTTACTTTTTTTTGTTAATTTTGAATTCAAATCAGCACTAATCCAATGACGACGTTCTAACCAATTATCAACGTCTCCCACCATCAGCTGTGATAAAAAATCGATCACCTGTAAAACAGTAGACTTGCCTGCACCATTTAAACCAACGAGACAAGTGAATTTTGCAAGTGTGATTTCAAAATTTACCAATGACTTAAAGTTATCAATTACTATTTTATGAATCATATTCTTTCCCCGAGAAACCTTGCAAAATCACTTCATTCTATTGATAAAGTCCTTTAATCAATAATCGCCAAGTTGCCATAGGTTTCTAGCCAGTTTTTGCGGTCACCGGCACGTTTTTTCGACAGTAATTTGTCCAGTAGTTCGTCGGTATCCGGTTTGTCTTCCATAGTAAGTTGGATTAAACGCCGAGTATCGGGTGCCATGGTGGTTTCGCGTAGCTGGGATGGGTTCATCTCACCCAAGCCCTTAAAGCGCTGGACGTTCGGTGTGCCACGTTTGTTTTCGGCGGCTATTTTGTGCAAGGTGATGTCTTTTTCTTCATCGTCTAGGGCGTAATACACTTCTTTGCCGATATCGATTCGGTACAAAGGCGGCATGGCGACAAAGACATGACCACTGTTCACCAACGCAGGGAAATGTCGTACAAACAAAGCGCAAATCAAGGTAGCGATGTGCAAACCATCCGAGTCGGCATCGGCAAGAATACAGACTTTGCCATAGCGTAAGCCACTCAAATCGTCGTCGCCTGGGTCTACCCCAAGCGCCACGGAGATATCATGAATCTCCTGCGAAGCCAGCACCTGATTGGAGTCTACTTCCCATGAGTTAAGGATTTTACCGCGCAACGGCAAAATGGCTTGGAAGTCTTTTTCACGGGCTTGTTTGGCAGAACCGCCCGCCGAATCCCCTTCCACTAAAAAAAGCTCACTTCGAGAAGTGTCTTGTCCTGAACAGTCAGCCAATTTACCCGGTAAGGCAGGGCCTTGCGTAATGCGTTTACGCACAACTTTTTTACTGTCTTTTAGGCGCTTCTGCGCACTATTGATGACGATGTCGGCAATTTTTTTACCGTCTTCAACATGCGAGTTCAACCATAAACTAAAGGCGTCTTTGAGTGTCGCGGAAATAAAGGCCACAATTTGACGAGACGACAAACGTTCTTTGGTTTGACCTGAAAATTGTGGTTCTTGAATCTTAGCTGACAACACATAGCTGCAGCGATCCCATACGTCTTCGGCGGTCAATTTAATGCCACGAGGCAATAGGCTATGGAAATCACAAAACTCTCGAATAGCCTCTAATAAGCCGGTTCGTAAGCCGTTTACGTGAGTACCACCCTGCGCGGTTGGAATCAAGTTAACGTAACTCTCTGTCACTAACTCGCCGCCTTCAGGCAACCATTGTACGGCCCAATCAACGCCTTGTGTCTTTTCTGTCAGACCACCAATAAATGGCTCATCTGGCAATAAAACAAAACCCTCATTGGCCTGCGCAAGATAATCTTTTAGGCCATCTTGGTAAAACCATTCTTCCCTAACGTCTTCCGCGCCACTTTGGTCAATGAAAACCACATGCAAACCCGAACACAATACGGCTTTGGCTTTTAATAAATGTTTGAGACGAGAAACCGAAAATTTAGGGCTATCAAAGTATTTGCTGTCCGCAGTAAATTTTACTTTGGTGCCGGTGTTTTTCTTACCCACCGTGCCAATTTCTTTGAGCTCTGAGGTTTTAAAACCGTTCTCAAAACCGATGTGGTATTGAATGCCATTACGTCTTACCCATACTTCTAAAGAGGTTGATAACGCGTTCACCACAGAGACACCAACACCGTGTAAACCGCCCGAAAATTGGTAGTTGTCACCTGAGAATTTGCCACCAGCGTGCAGTTTGGTGAGAATCAATTCAACGCCCGATATGCCTTCCTCTGGGTGAATATCCACCGGCATTCCTCGGCCATTGTCTTCGACGCTCAAGGAGCCGTCTTTGTATAAAATCACTTCAATGCGGTCTGCATGACCCGCCAAGGCTTCGTCGACTGAGTTATCGATAACTTCTTGCCCTAGATGGTTCGGCCGCGAGGTATCTGTGTACATTCCTGGACGTTTTTGAACGGGTTCTAAGCCACTAAGAACTTCTATCGATCCGGCGTTATATTCTTTTGCAGACATGCGTGTTTTTGCTTCCAAGTTGATCGTGCACCATAGTGTCAAAATACTAGAGCGCGTGCGAGTGTAAATTAGATTCGTTAGAGTCTATCACTGGTTTTACGTGGTGTGAAATAGTCCAACAAGAGCGGTCGTTTACTCGGTTATAATTTGCGCAAAACGCAGAATTTCTAAGGAAAACCGCTCAAATTCGGTAAAGCTGTGATCGCCTTTTGCTTCGTGCGTTAAACGTGCTGTTTTAGAAAAAACGTTGAGTGCTTCTTGGTAGTCCAATACTTCATCGCCCTCTTGCACCATCAGCCAATATAACTCCGCGGTAGGTTCCGTAACGACTAACTGCTCAAGTTCTCGCATATGAGCCTCTGTCAGTTCGTATTTTTCTTGGGTATAAGGGTTGGTTTGTGGACCAAGATAGTCTTTTAATAAGATAGGCGCTTGCACAGCTGGGTTCACTAATATGGCTTTAAGGCGATATTTTTCGGCTAAGTAGGCCGCGTAAAAACCACCAAGTGAGCTGCCAATTAATGTGATGCCTTCGTTCTGTTTGGCTTCAATAATGGCTTCGAGCTGTTTAATCGCTTGCGCGGGCTGCCAAGACAAACGGGGGGAAATCACCGCATTTGCTCGCCCCAATGCCGTCGCCGCATGGACTAATACGGTGGCTTTATGGGAGTGTTCTGAACTATTAAAACCATGGATATATAATAAAGTGGCCAAAGTATTCTCTACACACATCAAATTAAACGAACATTAGGCAAATTGAAATGACAAGACCGTATTGAGTCGATGCCCATGCTTCAAACATAATTCCAATAGATCGGCTAATTGCTGATTAAGTCGAAACTTTTCATCACGATGCAGCATGGCGTCATTGGGATAAGGATACGCTCCTTGGTATTGTCGATGCCCATCGGTGATTTCGGCAATGCCGACATCATGATACAAGCGTATGGTCATGGATAGTTTTGCTTCGAATAGCAGTTTTTTCTCTATCTCAGGACCAAACTCTAACCCGACCTCTGAGGTAAAACGACTCTCTTTACCTAGGGTAAGGCTTAGACGGCTTTCTTGGTCGCCAGCACTGTGAATCGCAAAATGCCACGCGTCCATTTCTTCTTGGCCACGCATGAGTTTGCCTAGGCGACGGTAATTCAATTCGCCAAGCATCTGCAAACTCACCAAATCTGGCACATAGTGTTTTGACATTTTATCGATCATTTTGCCTTTATCATCTTTTCTCATGAGGTTTGCCATTGTCACGGGGCATTTTTTACGGAGTAATCGGTTTCTGTACCGATGCTCGAAGGATGCCTCAGCGCGTCAAGTTGGCGACTCAGACGTGTGTCTTTATCTTGCCAGTATAGATTAAACCACGCAAAAAAGTGCTCTCTGTCTTTGCCTGCTGCGTTGTATTCTGACGTTAACATTGTCTTTGGTAATGCGATGTCTCGCACTACCACTCTTACTTTGCCTATCCGGCCACAGAGTAAATCCCACCCCGTAACCGTCTGTTGTTCATACAAAACATTAATGTCAGTGATACTTTTGATGGTCGGTGTCATGGTTTGCAAAATAAAACTCACACCACCGGCCCTTGGTTTAAGAAGACAGCCATAAGGTGACGCTTGTTGCTTATGTTTGGCGTCGGTAAAGCGTGTGCCTTCCACAAAGCTCATAATGGCATTAGGACGTTTTAGTAACCGAATACAGGATTGTCTGGTGGTTTCTAGATCTTTGCCGATTAAATGCGGTTTTCTCTTTAAGGTTTCTTTGCTGTAACGCTTCATATAGGGAAACCCCATGATGTAAGTGGCGCTACCCACAAAGGGCATCCAAATCAAAGCCTGCTTCATAAACACTCGCGGCAAAGGACGACGACCTCTTAATTGCGCAAAGATCACAAACACATCTACCCAAGACCTATGGTTGGCAATAATTAAATGCCAGTGCTGAAAATCGACCTTCATGGTGTCGTCTAATTCCCAGTTTATGCCAAGCACATGCTGGAACCACCATTCGTTCGCCCCCGCCCAGCCCTCATAAAGACGATTAAAACACCGCTCAGCAAACGCCTCGTATTGAGTATTTTTCAGCAACAAGAGCGGTGCGACTAAGTGCGCTAACAGCGTCCAAAACAGCGCGTTACTGGACATAAAAATGAAAGATGACACCCCAGTGAACGGTTGTAAAACCATGCGTTTCAGTATGAGAGTTGAAGAGACGTTAGATTGATCAGTCATCAGTTTAGACACTCCAACGAGCAACAAGATCGTGTTTGTTTAACGCAAACCATTGCAGTCCCATTATTGTGCTGGCGTTTTCCACATCGTGTTTTAGCAAGGCAATGGCATCATCGGCAGAGATAAGGTGCAGCTTAATGTCTTCGTTTTCCGAGTCCAAACCATGCACTTTGTTGGTATCAACAAGACTCGAATCAAACTCCCCAGCGTACATGCGTAAGTACTCCACCAAACCACCTGGAGATGGCACGAATTTAAACATGTATTCCAGACGTTTTACAGTCACACCGGCTTCTTCTAAAGATTCACGACGGGCGACGTCTTCGTCACTTTCACCTTCTTCCACCATGCCCGCCACCAGCTCCAACAACCAAGGCGATTCGCTGCGCAGTACGGTTGGTCGAAATTGCTCAATGAGCAACACTTTATCCGCTACCGGATCAAACAATAAGACACAAATGGCGTCATTACGCACCATCATTTCACGGCTCATGGGTTGACTCCATTCACCATTAAACTTTTTATGCCGAAGTGTCAGTTTGCGCATTTCAAAAAAACCTTTGTAAAGGCATTCGTCAGCAAAAACTTCGACGTCTTTTTTACTATACATTGGTTTAAACTTCATGCTGTCTCGCTTTGAGTAAAACACTATGTTGAATCGACTCTGGTATGATCAGATCAGTAAATAAGAAATAGAAGGATCGATTTTCCTTCATTGATCATCTTAAGACGGAGCGCTACATGGACAATATACGTTGCACTTGGTGTTTGGGATCGCCCGAGTACATTCATTACCACGATACCGAATGGGGCATCCCTGTATACGATGACCCCTCGCTGTTTGAGTGCATTGTACTCGAAAGCGCCCAAGCAGGTCTAAGCTGGATTACCATTTTACGCAAACGAGAAGGCTATCGGGCCGTTTTTAATGGATTTGACCCAAGCAAAGTCGCTAAAATGACAAGGGATGATGTGGAAAGATTGTTACTGGACGAACGGATTGTTCGTCACCGAGCAAAAATAGAAGCCACCATTAATAATGCACAAGCCTTTTTAAGAATCGCCGACGAATTTGGCTCTTTCAGTCAATACTACTGGGGTTTTAGTGATCACAAGGTGATTGATAATCGGGTTAATGGACTGGCTGAGGTGCCCGCCGTCACAGAGCTGTCGACGCGTCTCGCCAAAGACTTGAAAAAAAGAGGATTTAAGTTTCTTGGTCCCACAACGTGTTATGCTTTTATGCAGGCTACGGGGATGGTGAATGACCATATTGCGAACTGTGTGGCTCGCAAAGCAAATGACGCTTAAAAGATTACCGCCTTCGAAGAAGCTGTCGTTTTTGCGATGGTCTGAAAAGGGACAGCCTCAAAGGAGGCACTTGATTTCATTAATGTTTCGCCTAGAGTAGTCGATACGGTAAAAAGATTCTTTGTCTATGAAACTGGTTCATCATCAACCTTCATTAGGCTTGTGTAACTTTCATTTTGGTTTGGTACTCATACATGTTTAACAACAAAAGTATTCTTATTACTGGCGGCACCGGGTCATTTGGTCGTCAGTATGTCAAAACGTTACTGGCCAATTACCACCCCAAACGCTTGATTGTTTACTCCCGTGATGAACTGAAACAATACGAAATGCAGCAAGATTTCGATGCCACCTGCATGCGCTATTTCATTGGTGATGTGAGAGACAAAGACCGTTTAACCCAAGCCATGCGAGATGTGGATTATGTTATTCATGCTGCGGCCCTCAAGCAGGTGCCAGCCGCGGAATACAATCCTATGGAGTGCATTAAAACCAACATCCATGGCGCGGAAAATGTGATTGCGGCGGCCATTGCGAACAATGTGGATAAGGTCATCGCGTTATCCACTGATAAGGCTGCGGCTCCTATCAATCTTTACGGTGCCACCAAGTTAGCCTCTGACAAGCTGTTCGTGGCGGCTAACAACATGGTTGGCCAAGGCCGTACGCGTTTCTCAGTGGTTCGCTATGGCAATGTGGTTGGCTCTCGTGGCTCTGTGGTGCCCTTTTTCCAAAAATTGGTAGCTGATGGTGCCAAGTCTATTCCTATCACACACCCTGATATGACCCGATTTTGGATCACCTTGCCAATGGGCGTCGATTTCGTCTTAAAGAATTTTCAGCGGATGCACGGTGGAGAGATTTTTATTCCTAAGATTCCCTCTGTGCGTATTCTGGATTTGGCAGCGGCCTATGCACCGAATATTCCCACTCGTGACGTGGGCATTCGTCCTGGTGAGAAACTCCATGAAGTCATGTGCCCCAGCGACGATTCCTACCATACCTATGAATTTAAAAATCATTATGTGATTGCGCCTAGCATTAAATTTTACCAAGACGATATGGATTTTGCTCACAGTCGTTTAGGGGAAACAGGTGAATTAGTTGAGCCTGGCTACGAATATCAATCTGGTAGTAACCCACACTTTTTAAGTGTTGAAGAGATTTTAACTTTCGATGACGCACACTGATTTTATACCTTACGGTCGCCAATCCATTAGCGAAGCCGACATTGCCGCTGTGGTCAAATCGCTGCGCTCTGATTTTTTAACCCAAGGTCCATGTGTTAGTGAATTTGAAAACGCCGTTGCGACCAAAGTCGGCGCCAGTTACGGCGTCGCTGCCAACAGCGCCACCTCGGCGCTGCACTTAGCCTGTTTGGCATTAGGGGTTGGCACTGGGGACAGGGTATGGACTTCGCCAAATACCTTTATCGCTTCAGCCAATTGCGCTCGTTATTGTGGTGCCTCGGTGGATTTTGTTGATATTGACCCTCGAACTTACAACATGTGTGCCAACAAATTGGCACAAAAGCTACAAGCAGCGAAGTTAACAGATACGCTTCCAAAGGTGGTTATACCGGTACATTTTGCCGGACAATCCTGTGACATGGCGGCCATTTACGCCCTATCTAAAGCATATGGCTTTCGCATTATCGAAGACGCTTCTCATGCCATTGGCGCCACCTACCAAGGCGGTCAGGTGGGCAATGGAAAATATAGTGACATCTGTGTTTTTAGCTTTCATCCGGTAAAAATCATTACCACCGCGGAAGGCGGTATGGCTGTCACCAACAATGAACAGCTCGCCAAGCACATGCGCACTCATGCTTCGCAAGGCACAACCAAATCGCCAGATGAACTCACGCAACAACCAGGCGATTGGTATTATGAACAACATACATTAGGCTTTAACTATCGTATGACAGAGCTACAGGCCGCACTCGGATTGGCTCAACTATCTCATTTGGACGACTTCATAGAACGCCGCCATCAGCAATTCGAACACTATAAAACCCTATTGAAAAATTTCCCCATTACTCTGCCCTATCAGTCTGAGGACAATTATTCCTCATTGCATTTGTATCCGATTTTATTACCAGAGCACAATAAGTCCGCAAGAAAAGGCGTGTTTGATGTGCTGCGTCACGCAGGCATTGGTGCTCAGGTGCATTATATTCCTGTGCATTCGCAACCTTACTATAAGCAGCTAGGGTTCAATGATGGCGATTTTCCTGTTGCAGAAGATTATTACGCACGCACACTGAGTTTGCCACTTTTCACCGATCTAACCTATGCTCAACAAGAGCGCGTGGCACTGATTTTAAAACACGCTTTAATCGCCAATCGTGTCATGAGAGCCTAACCATGTCAGACAACGCCCCCTTACAAGACACGGCCTTTTCCACCAATACGTCTTTTCCCACAAACACACCTTATCGAGTGGCGGTGATCCCCGCTCGTGGCGGTTCTCAGCGTATCCCACGGAAAAACATTCGATTATTAGATGGTAAGCCGCTAATAGCGTATTCCATTGAAACGGCGATCGCATCAGGCTTGTTTGATCGCATCATTGTATCCACCGATGATGCTGAGATTGCTGAAGTGGCACGACGTTATGGAGCGGAAACGCCCTTTATGCGTCCCGCCAATTTAGCGGACCACATGACTGGCACTACACCTGTGATGCAGCACGCGCTGAGCTATCTTATTGAAGAAGGCAGAACACCAGACCAAGCCTGCTTGATCTATGCCACTTGTCCCATGTTAACGCCTGACGATTTACAGCAAGGCTTTGCACAGTTGAATCAACGTACGGCGTTTTGCTTTTCCGCCACCACCTTTGCCTTTCCGATTCAACGAGCGCTTCACGTCCAGGAAAACGGCGAATTGGCGCCTATGTTTCCTGAGCACATTGGCAAACGCTCGCAAGATTTGGTGGAAGCTATACACGATGCGGGTCAGTTTTATTGGGCAAGTACAAAAGACTGGTTTGATGAAGTAATATTTGGCCCAAAATCCAAGCCTTTATTGTTACCAAGACATCGAATTCAGGATCTGGATACCGAGGAAGATTGGTTGCGATTAACGCAGATTATGCGTCTGAAACAAGCAGAAGATACGAAACGTTAAAATACACCAAAATACGCACTCACTTTTTTAGCAACTCGCTTCGCACCATTACCGTCGACTATACGACGAGCGATTTCACTGGCATTTTCTTGCCATTGAAGGTCCCCCCAGCAACGATTCAGCGCTTCGACCAAATACGCTACTTGTTGCCCACGCAAAGCGTCAGACACATGATCAAAGCGAACAGCACGACACCACCCGAGTGGCACATGCTGCTCTAGGGAACGCGTTTGATTATCGGCCACTTGCGCAAAGACCGTCGGCACCCCCATGCAGGCTAACTCAAATAATGTCCCACCAGCGGCGGATATGGCCATCTTCGCTTGTTTCATTAAGGGCGTCACGTCGGCTAAACCTTGCTTGTAGGCAATGGCCTGCTCATTACAAAGGGCGATAACTTGGTCTGCATTTTTGGCATTGGCCCCCAATAAAATCTGGATATCCTCTTTAGGGAAACCCGACCACAATAAGCCCTTTAAAATAGGCAAGGTCAGCGCAAGAGGATCGGTTCCACCTAGGGTAATAAGCAGTTTATTGGGTTGGGAAACATGGCTAAGTGAATCGCCCGCTGAATGGTACGAACGCTGAAATGCGGGCCTGAGCAAAGCGTATTGACTGCCCGTTAATAGCCATTCGATCTGCTCACTGTAGTCTTGCGATAAAGGGTTGAGAAGCCACTTAGCCGGAAATACGCCCCTGTCATTCATGTCATCTAGGACCAAAAGATTCGGCTGATGCTGATACAAACGTCGAATGTCTGCTGCACGGTAGCCATAGTGATCTAGGATGACTAAATCCGCCTGTTCAGCCACGTGCCAAAATTGCGCTTCCGTGTCCACAAAACTGTCTTTTGTTGAACCAAACGCTTGATAGCGACGATCCATCACAAACTGACATTGCCAACCCAATTCTTCAAATGCAGATACCAAGGCTTGGCAGCGAACTCTATGCCCCATGCCAATCTCGACAGAAGCATCGGCTCGTACCAACAATTTCACGCCATCATGTCCCAAGCGAGTGGCTGACCTTTTTGCACATCCATAGACAATGTTTTGCCCAACACATCAGGCCAGTGTTTCGGTGCAAGACCAAATGAGGGGCGAATGATTTTCAGATGTTTTTCAGTGAGTATTGTGCCAGCGGGTAGGTCCGTCGCAACATAGATTGAACGACGGTATTTTTTTGCTGCTTGCTCTGCGTCTGAGCCACCGTAGGTCACTGTACCAAGTGCGGCTTTCGCGGCACGACACGCTTCCACTAAGGCTGTCATTTCCTTTGGTTCCATGGAAAACGCCGCATCAACACCACCCGCACTGCGATCCAGTACAAAGTGTTTTTCAATCACAGTGGCCCCCAATGCGGTTGCCGCCACAGCAGCACCTAAACCTTGAGTATGATCGGATAGTCCCACAGAACAACCTGTCTTAGCGGCTAAATCCGCCATGGTAAGCAAATTTGAGTCTTCTATTTTAGCCGGATAAGTGCTGGTGCATTTGAGTAAGGTTAACGGGTTGTCACCAATCGCACGAATGGTGGCGACGGCTTCTTCTATCTCGTCTAACGTGGCCATACCAGTCGACATAATAATCGGCTTTCCGGTACGAGCAACCGCTTGTATTAAGGGAATGTCTGTCATTTCGAAAGAGGCAATTTTGTATAATGGCACATCTAAACTTTCTAAGAATGCCACAGCACTCAAATCAAACGGAGAACTAAACGCCACTAACCCCAAAGACTCAGCCAACTCAAATAAAGGTTTGTGCCACTCCCAAGGCGTGGATGCCTTAGCGTAAAGGTCGTACAAATTGCTACCACGCCAGAGGCTGTCGCTTTCAGACACCATAAATTCCCCATGACGAATATCCAGCGTCATGGTATCCGGCGTATAGGTTTGCAATTTAATAGCATCGACACCAGCGTCAGCGGCGGCATGAATCATGGCTTTAGCCAATTCAAAGTCTTGATCATGATTGCCCGATAGCTCAGCAATAATAAAGGGCATTTTCTCAAACATAGTGAAAATCAACCATTGTAGTAAGTAATAAGGTGATCGTTACCCTGATCAACATATTCAGAAGCCTGCTGAAGCATACTGGGCATCTCTTCTAGAAACTCACACCAAGGCTCAAATAAGTGACGCGCGCGAGCCACGGTTTCGGTTTCATCTTGATGCTTAAACAAAAACTGCACAATCAAAAAGGCCGAATAAGTAAAAGACCCTATCAATAAATCGTGTATATGACGGTAAACACTGCCTCTTAGAAAATAAATTTCTCGATGATAAGACCAAAGTAAATTACAAACATCTTCGCGTGTTTTTATACTTTCATCCCACCCCTGTTGAAGGATTTTACTTATTTTACGAAAGTCTTCTATTGAGATGAGCTCGTCTGGTGTTTGCTGTAAAACCGCCATTGGTGGCTCTGTGAAAAAAGCAGACTCCAATATATCGATCACTTCTTGATGATCAACTTCAGGGTCTGTTATTAACACATCCTCGATCAATAAAGGTGAGACACCTTCAATTTTTGCCACATCAGACAAGTTAAAACTTTCAAAGTTTCGGCGCTTTTTCAGGGTACGGATAAGAGATTCAAGTTGTACTCTAGAGGTATCCATTATACCTGTTGCGTAAACCGTTCCGCCAAAATTACCTTCTCGCTCAACCAACTTTGCTTCTTGAAAGGTTTGAAAGCCAGTTTCTTTACCGTCTTTGTAGTATCCACTGTGTACCGAGTGATGAGTATTTTTATCTTTAAAACCATTATCAACGCCAAGAAAATAGACATTGTTAAAACCAAAAAGATGGACATACGACAAGGCTAAATTTGCCACCACAGGGTTGCAATAATTCAGCTGCACATAGTTTTTATTGTCACCTTGCGCTCGCGCATGAGCTAGAATTAGAGAGGTAACCGCCTCTCCTGGCTTAAGGCCCATGCCTGAACGATCAAAGTAATCAAAAAACTCTGGATGCATCACATCAACAGAAAGCCCCCAGATTCCTTTTAGATACGCTTTATCCAAGAATAAAAACTTATCGACTGTCTGCTTCATACGTTCAATATCAACATGTATATCGGGAGTAATCCCCAATTTATTGAGCGTATTGATAGTGGACCCGCAAGAAATTAATAAAACCTGACTGCGAATCTGTTTTAGTAACTCAACCCCATGATCAAGAGAAGGACCATTACCTAAAATAAATACAGGGATATTTGTCAGCCATTTTGGCAATATGTCATAACTTTGAAAATGTGCCACTTTGGTTTTTGGCAGGGATCTTAATCCTTGGGCGATACCAATTAAAGCGTCATCAAAAAAACCCCAGCCCATGACCTGACGAGAATAGTGTTTTTTAAAATATTCCAAAGCTTTATCATTTTCAGGGCTCTGGTACCCCATAAAAAGATAGGTTTCTGGTGCTAAAAAGTAACCATTTTCTTGCAATTGTAAAAGATAAGTATCAGTAAATTCGTCCGGCTGAATACCTAAGAAGAAATGAATGGTCCGACCATCTCGATTGAATTGCTCTAAAATGTCTTCCCAGTCTATTGCGTACAAAGAATAATGGAAAAAATCTAAGTCGCTTTCATACAAATAAAGGTGCTTTATTTCCCTGTTGCTCAATAACAATTCAAGTTGATAACCAAACTCTATACCAAAAACAATAGTAGCCCCCACGAAATTAGGCCACTCACGCTCCTGAGTCATACCATCCGATTGGACTTCCACCTCATCAAGTATTTTATTACTGTAGAAAACATGACGGCTTTCATTCTTGAGGGAGCGTTCTAGATTTAGTAGAGTTTTTGCGGGATAAGAAAGTGCATGATCAACCTTCTCTTTTGCTTGGAGTCTAGGATTTTTTGAAAATAAAGGCAGGCCAATATCCTCCCTGAAAACATTCATGTCACCGGATTCTTCCATGTAAACATAACGTTTTTTAGGACTATAGCCTTTTAGCTCTTCATAGATGTGGGGCATTATTTGAGAAAAAGTCGTCATATTCTTTATATAACGATCTGTCAATTCTTGGTCTTTTTCCCTTAGTCTCTCAACCCCCTCTTTAAACGTAGCAAGAAAAGCTTCCGCATGCTTGATATTGGAACCATCATTTTTATTCTGCATGCTTTACGCCTTTATATTTCGTCACACTCTTGCGAGTTTTTATCGATTGATACAGTTGATCTTGCATTTTTTTGTGGGTGTTTTTAACAATTAAAATCGCAGACTGATGGATTTTAATAAAAGATTTTATTTTTTCATTCGCTAAAGAATTTTTTTTTTCAAGTTTTATCGAAAAAATGAAATCATTATTTTCTAAACACAAACGCTGAATGTCATCAGAATCGTTTCGTTGTACTGCACTCTCTAAATCGTCGGTTAACTTGGTCAGTTGTGCTAGATCAAGCATTAACAACCCCTGATCTAGCTTGAACACCGTGACTATAAGCTTGTTGTTTATCCGCTTCTGATATTTGATCCCAAGCACCTTTAATTTGCAAAATCAGTGCGATTACATGATCAATGACCGCACAATCCTTGGAGACGCTAGCTTCGTTTATACGAACTATCATATAATCATACAAACCATCTAGGTTATCAACCAGTTCAGGATTTACATCACGGTCTAATGCATCCCTTAATGCATTAATAATTTCTATTGCTCGAGTGAAAGCAGCCGCTTTACCAGCCCAGTCCGCTCGTTCTATACAGCCCTTACCCAACGCTAATCGCTCTAAAGCGCCTTGCATTAGCAATTGTATGACTCTATGAGGATCTGCCGAGGCTAAATCGGATTTAATAGAGTCCTTTTTATAGGCCTGAATCCCTTTTTTCCCGTACATAAAAACAACCTCAATATATTAACAAAAACCGTATCACTTTCGCGTTACAACTGATCCAACATGGAATTTAAGTAATTACCTTGCGCATTCATGTTCGCAAGCTGAGAATCTAAGTTCGTAAATTTGCTACGCAATGACGCTTCGTACTTTTCCATACGAGCCTCATAATCTGAAAGTGACTCTTCTGTACTACTTATCGACTTAGATACAGAATCCTTTAGCGTATTATTCATTCCTCTAGGGCCTGCATAGCTTTCTAATAAGCCATCAAGTGATTTGGCTAGGCCATTTTTCCCCACAAACAGAGAAGCCACACCATCAAAATCAGTTTCAACGGCACGATTGAATTTGTCGCTATTGTAAGCAAGCGTTCCGTTGTCAAGAAGCTCCACACCAACGTCAAAAATGGAAGTAAACGCACTGCCTTCACTCGCATGGTTCGACATCAAATCTCCAGCCAATGAAGTGCTTAAGTTTCGAATCATACTGTTACCGTTTAGTACAGCGCCCTTTGCGGTATTCTGTTTAAAGACAGCAATCAGTTCATTATAAGAGCCAACAAAACCTTGAATAGTTTCTTCCACTTTTTCTTTGTTGTAACTCACTTCCACTTTTTCAGGTTCTTTTGAGACATCTAAGGCCCTGATTGAAAGACCAGCAACAGCCTCATTAAAATCATTCGACTCGCTACGAACCCTAATGCCATCGACTGTGATTATCGCATCTTGTGCTTCACCTCCTGCAGGCACACTTAAACCTGGGAAAAAGCCACCAAGAGCAGCGCTATCCAACGTGAGATTACTACTGTCTATTTTTAGGGTATTACCAGCACCGGTTTTCGTTGAGGTGATAGTGAAAAACATATGGCCATCACCATCATCTACTAAGTTAGCAGAGATACCAAAGTCTTTTCCTTCTGAATTAATCTGCTCACGAAGCTTGGATAATGTCGTATTGGGCTTCACTTCCATCTCAAGCTTTTGATCACCTGCAGTCAGTTTAAGCTTACCACCAGAGGAGGTGACCTTTTCGTCTCGCGAAGAGAACGATGTTATGTCTGATACAAGGCGACTGCCTTTGGCTAATTGATTCACTTGAATGGAGTACGTATCATTGGAGGCCGTCTGATCGGCTGTAACGACGAAAGACTCTTTTTCATCTTTCTGCTCAACAATGGCATTGCGGCCAGAAAAAAGCGCATCATCGTTTAACGTTTGCACGAAATTTTTGAAGTTATCTATTGCGGAACCGACTGAACCAAGAGCAGAGAGCTCTGCCTCATACCCAGTCAGTTTATTTTCATACAACTTTACCTTGGTATCTCTTCTGGCGCTTACCATATCACTTACTAGAGACTCAAGATCTATACCAGATCCAGCACCTAACGAGCCAATAGCCATACAAATCTCCTAGTACAAATACCTATTATTTACGCAATAAATCACACTTGACTGTTAACCAAGGTACCTTTCACATCGCTTAGCTGACTCATGATAGCATCAATCCTTTCAGACATTTTAATAAACTCTTCTGTTGGCATTTGACGAACCACATCACCAGTTGTCTGATCTAACACTTTAACAATATTGTATTTACTGTCTTCTGTCATTTCAAAGGACAATTGAACATTGAGTTGCGACATTTTTCTGTTAGCGCTTTCAATTTCCTCAGCGGTCACTTTAGGTAACACTTGATTACTAGCATTCTCATTGCCTGTTTTACTACTATCGGCAGAATGCTGTATTGCTTTAGCGTTCGCTTGACGTAATGCCCTAAATTCTTCGCCAGCACGCTGATCTTGCCTAGTTGCAACGACTCCGGTTAATTGCTTTGGGAAGTCACTTGAATTAATAGACATATCACTAGCCCTCTAAATAAGACAAAAACTGGGACTGGGTCCCAGTTTTTTGTCAACACTAATCTTAACCTAAAAGAGACAATGCTGTTTGCGGGCGCTGGTTCGCTTGAGCCAAGATAGACGAACTTGCTTGTTGAAGAATTTGCGAGCTTGTAAGCTTAGCCGTTTCTTCAGCAAAATCGGCATCACGTACACGAGAACGTGCAGCGGATACGTTTTCTTGAATATTACTCAAGTTACTGATACTTGAACCTAAACGGTTTTGAATTGCACCCAACTCCGCACGCTTAGAACCAACAGCAGAAATCATGTTATCAATAATGGTAATCATGCTCTGCGCGTTTTCTATCGATGTAACAGACGGCGCCCCAAAACCTTGAGAAGTATCACCAAAACTACTGGATCTGCTTGCAGGTGGCTGAGGCATGGCTGGAGCGTTAGGATCTACATAGACCTCACCACGCGCTTCGGCTTCTTCTCTTGCTTCGATTTCTGGATCTACGTATTCGTCACCATTTGCTTCAGCTTCAGCTCTTGCTTGTGCTTTAGCCGCATCTTTTTGCACAAAGTAATCATTGTAAGCGGCAACTTCTTCTTGGTATTTGGCTTCTTCAGCGGCGTTAGAAGACAAACCCGCCATAGTGAAACCACCATTGCTTGCATAATCTTGGTTTTCACCTTTACTCAAATCAAAGCTAATAGTCTGATTTGCATCGGCACCTACTTGGTACACACCATCATACGTACCATCAAGCAAAGCGCGTCCACCAAACGTGGTGTCAGAAGCGATACGATCGATTTCAGTCGATAGAGCGCTTATCTCTTGTTGAAGCGCTTTACGGTCATCATCAGAGTTCGACCCGTTTGCAGATTGGATAGACAAAGTACGCATACGCTGCAACATATTTGTCGTTTCATCCAATGCACCTTCCGCAGTTTGAGCCACAGAAATACCATCATTAGCGTTACGAACCGCTTGATTCAAACCATTAACCTGAGACGTCAATCGGTTAGAAACCTGCAAGCCCGCTGCATCATCCGCTGCACTATTAATACGCAAACCAGAAGACAAACGCTGGAAAGAGGTATCTAAAGTCTTTCCAGAATTCATCAGCTGACGCTGCGCACTTAAGGATGAAGTATTCGTATTTACGTAAAGAGCCATATATAGCCTCCTAGGTTTTATTAAATCCTGCAAAAAAGCAGATCGTATAAGGTTTTCGACAAGAAACTGAAAACCTTTAGTCAATTTAGGAATATTTTTTCCTATTACAGGAAGAAACATTCCTACAAGACGGCATAAAAATGCCTAATTCATTGTTCTAACTAACTTTTATAACTTATCTATAGCATTGAAAATATTTTTAATTACAAAGAAAAATGCTCAAAAACAGCCATTTTCCTTACCATTTTGCTTACAATCGCTTCCTTAATCTGAAAAACATCACACAATAATGACGTAGCTATCTACAGACTTTGAACGGCAACATTTCACCATCATTTTGCGGTTTTCTTTTGCCGCTTAGCGCCATTCCATACCGCTGTTTTTAAGAGACGAGTGAATGCCAGGCAACTCAACAGCCAAACGGATACGACACGCAAAAAATCGTCGCGATTCACAAGCACACAACCCCTTACGGCTACTCAATAAGCACCTCCCAAGGATCTACACTAAGCCACCCTCTCCAACTAGGCCAATGGCGACCAGACACACTCAAGCCAAGCCGACCCAGACAAGAGTCAGCAGCACTCGGCCTAAGCCATCGCTTCAAAAAGACGAGCGAATGCCAGGCAACTCGACAGACAAACGGATACGACACCCTACGGCTACTCAATAAGCACCTCCCAAGGATCTGCACTAAGCCACCCTCTCCAGCTAGGCCAATGGCGACCAGACACACTCAAGCCAAGCCGCCCCAGACAAGAGTCAGCAGCACTCGACCTAAGCCATCGCGTCAAAAAAACGAGCGAATGCCAGGCAACTCGACAGACAAACGGATACGACACCGCAAAAAAACGTCGCGATTCGCAAGCACACAACATCAACATCCTACGGCTACTCAATAAGCACCTCCCGAGGATCTGCACTAGACCACCCTCTTCGGCTAGGCCAATGGCGACCAGACACACTCAAGCCAAGCCGCCCCAGACAAGAGTCAGCAGCACTTGGCCTAAGCCATCGCGTCAAAAAAACGAGCGAATGCCAGACAACTCGACAGACAAACGGATACGACACTGCAAAAAATCGTCGCGATTCGCAGGCGTACAACGGCCTATTGCTACTCAATAAGCACCTCCCCAGGAGACGAACTAGCCCATTCCCAATGAAAGGCAAGCCAAGAAGTGTTCGTCACCTTTCCCCTTGACCAAAAGACCAGCAACCAGTGCCTCCTAGAGGAATCTGGTCGCTTAAATCGTCTTTGCCTTTCAGTCTGGATACGCATACCGCCCCCTCTTATTTCATTCTCCCTAAACCCACTAAAGAGAAATCTTCGCTTTCAAAAAAACCTGTAGAAATAACAAGCCGATCTCAAAGTCAGTCAGGTAAATAAAACTTTTCCACTGTTAACTGATTTTGATATAAGCCTTAAAACCCACGCCCCTCCTAAAACAGCCCAAAAATGAGAAAAAACGCATTATTTAGGCAAAAAAAAGCCAGGTGAAAAATCACCCGGCTAAAAAGGCACCTCTAGGAGAGAGAAGTTGCCTGTATTCCGAGATTTACTCGAATTTTTACTTAAACCCTCAACCTATCTAGAACCACTAATTAAGATCCTAATAAGGCTAGAGCGGCTTGAGGTCGTTGATTCGCTTGCGCCAAAATAGTTGAACTCGCTTGCTGTATAATTTGCGAACTTGTTAAGGACGCCGTTTCAGCAGCATAATCTGCGTCTCTAACACGAGAGCGAGCAGCCGAAACGTTTTCCGATATACTAGACAAGTTATTCACAGTGGAACTAAAACGGTTTTGTACCGCACCAAGCTCAGCTCGCTTCGAGTCAACAGCTTGAATCATGGTATCCAGCATGGCGATCATACTTTGTGAGTTTTTAATGTCCGTGATTGACACTGTCTCTGCAGTAACTAAAGGCGTACCGTATTTCTTTTCAGCCTCAATGACTGTGCCATCTGGCTGGGTAGTGGAGCCATCAGGATGATTAATAGTGCCATCAGGATGAACGACTGAGCCGTCGGGCTGAATGACTCGCCCATCTGGGTAAGAAATACTGCCATCTAAACCTGTTGTTGTACCATCTGCATTCGAAATGGTGCCATCTGCATTGGCAACATCTTCTCTTGGGGTACCATCTTCATTGATCGGGGTGCCATTCTCGTCAATCAGTATGCCATGCTCATTTATTGGGCGATCCTCTTCATCAATAAGGACATCATTCTCATTAACTCGTTGACCTTTCTCATTAATAAGATCACCATTTTCGTTAATTAGATGACCCTCTTCATTGATCGCTTCACCATATTGATTAACAAAACCACCGTCTTCAGTCGGTATAATCCGCACTGGCTCTGGTTCTGGCTCAACATAAGCAACACCTGAGGTCAAACCTGACATAGTGAAGCCGCCATTCCCTGCTAGGTTAATCGAATTGTTGATACCACCAAATTTCATAGAGAAACTAATGGTTTGGTTTGCGTCTGCACCTACTTGGAAAATACCAGCGTACGTTCCGTCGAGCAAATTTCGACCACCGAATGTTGTGATATCCGCGATTCGATTGATCTCTTGAGCTAATTGACTCATTTCTTGTTGTAGTGCGATGCGGTCTTCATCAGCGTTTGAACCATTCGCTGACTGGATTGACAAAGTACGCATACGCTGAAGCATGTTTGTTGTTTCTTCAAGCGCACCCTCGGCTGTTTGAGCCAAAGAAATACCATCATTTGCATTTCGCACAGATTGGTTCAAACCATTGATTTGAGACGTCAAGCGGTTAGAAATTTGTAGACCTGCCGCATCGTCACCAGCACTGTTAATACGAAGACCAGATGACAATCTTTGATAAGCAGTATCCAGCACTTTACCGCTACTTGTTAGCTGACGCTGGGCGTTCAGCGATGACACATTTGTGTTTACATATAAAGCCATTTTCTTCTCTCCTAAGAATTTTAATCACAAGACAACCCTCTGATTTAATTAATTTTTTTGGGGTTTTTGTCTCTTATTAAAGTTATCGACACCGCGCTGATGATCTTTAATATTTTTTGTACTTTTTATGCTTTTTATTTTTTTGTTCTGACAAAAAATGTACGAACGGTTATCGAACAAAACACGAAGAACTTGAGTAGAAAATGAGGATTTAGGGGAAAAAACATTCAATTTATAGAGAAATTACTCTAGTGATCTGAATTCAGGTGAAATGGGGGAGAAAAATGAAGATATCAAGAGCAAAATGCTCTGAAAAAAATTTATGATATATGATTAATAAACTGCAAACTAAAATCTTGAGGGTCTACTTCTTTCTCAATAACGACTTCCGTTCTGAGATTAGCGGACTTGTTTAGCTCAATATCAGAGGCGGCTAAAAACGCCTTATTTGTAATGCTGTACACCTGTCGTATCAACGAAGGCTTAAAGGATTTATTCAGGGTCAGTACAAAACCGACGCGTCCATTAGATAATTGCACACAAGAACCCACCGGAATGGAACCAATACTCTTTAAAAAGACAGCTAAAATTTGTTTATCAAATGCCAAGCCCGATTCCTTCTGCATTCGCTGATAGGCTTTAATGGGCGTCATCGAGGGTTTATGAGGCTGTGCGGATGTCATGGCATCATACGCATCTATAATCGCCGCAATCTTGCCATAAACTGAGATTTCATCGCCCTGCTTGCCAGCGGGATAGCCAGAACCATCCATTTTTTCATGGTGATCGTATAGCATTTGATAAATGGCTTTAGGAACGCCTTCACACTTTTGTAAAATTTGCTCACCAAACTGAATATGCTTGCGAAACAGATCAAACTCACTATCGGTCATTTTTGTTGTTTTGGATACCATGGCCATTGGTAAACGAAAACGTCCCAGATCAAACAACAGCGCTCCGAGAGAAATAACTTCGATATACGCACTTGATAACTTCATGGCTTTCGCAAAATGAATGCCCAGAACAGCCATCCCCATGGCATGCTGCTCTAGATACATAGAAGCATCTTTTATATGGCGAATCGCCATTAATGAAAAATTATTACGCGTATGAGACTCTATTAAGCGACGACAAAACTTCATCAACTCTAGCATGTCCAACTGTTCACCACGCTTAAAACGTTCGACTTGAACGGACAACAGCGAATGGCCATCCTGAAACAACTTAAGTGCTGTAATCGTTTCATCATCAAATGAGGTTGGAATATACTTGCTTTCTAGGGGGGCTTTTTTACTTGTAGGGTAAGTTATACTTTTTTGCTCTGTTTCACTCACCACGCTAGTGTCATCTTTGACTAAATCATTTGCCACAACAGCACTTTTGTCCATACGGGCTTTATAACTCAAAATATATTCTCGAGTTTGCTCGTTTAATTCCTGTCTAAAATAACGAAATAAGCTTTGACCTCGAGCATGTTTGCTACGCAACTCTTTAGTATTCAGATCTGGATTGAGTTTTTTTAAACTGCGTACGGATCGACCATTGGCAATAGACAAACACAAAATCAGCAAACGCTCCTGCGCATCATACAACCTTTCACGGCGATTGCTTAATAATTGGTCATCATCAAAATACGGATCGTATGGAAGAAATTCAGCATCTAGAGTGGGGCGCAATACATCAAAGGTTACTTGACGCATGGCAACGCCTACGATGCGATCCTTTCGTCCATGCATTTTTATCAGACTCTGAATTCGCTTGCTGCCAATGACCTTATCTTTAATGTCCAGTATGCCGAGTATTTCTTCCATATCGAAATACCCAACATTGATATCTGCCCCAAAACAGGACTCAATTTTAAATACTGACATTATTCTACCTTACACGACAAAGTCACATCTGATTAAATAGGGACAGATTACTCATACGAGAAAAGACTTTCTGAGAGGCATTCAATGCTGATTCTTTCATCGATAACTCAGTCGCAGCAATTCCCATATCCAATTCCCCTTCTCGGCTTTGAGCAATAGAATTAGACAGCTGGTTAGCTGAACTAAAACCCTCCCTATCCGTAATCATATTAAGCCTTGCGCCAAGTTCAGATCGACCATCACCAATTTTTTGCTGAGTCTCATTAATACTAAAAGTAGCACTAAAAAAAGCCGCTTCTCGATCAGCATAAGTGGAGTTTTTATCCTTCAAAACCGCCAACGCATCCTTAATCTGATTAAGAACATTATCTTTTTTAGGCTTTTGAAGCGTTATATCGATTGTCGCTCCAGGCTCCCCTTCCACTATAAAAGACATACCCGAAAAAACAATGGGCTTACCGACCTTATAAACACCAGATTCCACCTCATTGCCTTCGCTGTCAGTAACAACATATTGAGCTGGCATGCCAGTAAATAAATGGTAATCATTTTTATCTTCATCCGACTTTTCGGTGCTCGCTTCTGCGGCGGGTGGCACCTGATCATCAGCATAAAACGTTTTAAGATGATATTTGTTTAAATTCGGATGCTCAGGATCATAATTTTTTGCCATGAAGGTATCCAGGTCTGCCTGATCCTTCACTTTATCCGTTAATAAAACATTACCTTCTACAATCTTGGCGTTAAAAGTTCGGTTAGTCCAAACATCTTGAAAAAGTGCTTTACCCGAGTTGGTGACAGGGATTTTCAAACCTTCTGAAATTTGAGCGTATTTCTGCTCTTCATTTCCTGACCAGTGATAACGGCCATCACTGCCTAGAACAAAGGCAGGATTTTTCGAATCAGTACCAGCAAAAATATAGCTGCCATCAACACTTTTAGAATTCATTAAATCTGCCATGGATTCTGTTATTAACGAAATTTCATGTGCAATTGCGTCAATATCGGCTTGAGTGTTGATATCATTCTGAGCCTGAATGAACAAGGTTCTAGCTGTATCCAAAAAATCTTTCATGCTGTCTAAAGCAATTTCTTGATACTCTAAATTACCGGTTGCCATTTTCATCGCTTCATCATATTGCCTTAAGGTTTGATTTTTACCATCATACATTAAGATCTGACTGGCCCCCACAGGGTCATCACTAGGCTTCAGAATATTAGTTTGAGCTGAGATTTTCCCTTGGATATCAAGAAGCTTATCATTAGATTGACCAATGTTCTTACTCGCTTGATTGTAAATTAAGTTGTTTGTTACACGCATAAACTTACCTCATAATCCCAAGCAATGTCTCAAACGTAGTACGAGCGGCCGTTACGACTTGCGCTGAAGCTGAATAAGATTGCTGATATCTCAAAAGATTCACGGCCTCTTCATCTAGACTAACCGCAGACAAACGATCACGACGAGCAACGCTTTCATCCATTACTATTTTGCTTGCATCTGCATGTCCTTCTATTTCAGCGGTTTTACTGCCGACGTAAGCAATAAAGCCAGAAAAAGATTTTATCAAAGTTGCTTTGCCGTCAACTAGGGACCTATTTTGCAAATCTGCTAAGGCAAGACCATTAAAATTATTAGATACTCCAAGATTATCGGTACCAATAGAAAACACATCCCCACGCTGAGGTTTAGAGGAGACCGCTACATCAAAACCAGCATCATCAGATAGCCCTGCTTGTTCCAACAATTTCGTATATTGAGTCACATTACTAACCGTAGCGATATCCACCCCAGACGCATCACGGACAACATATGAGTTGGGCGAGGTAAAATAAATCTGATGCGGAGCACTAGGGTAAAGAGAACCCTCTGTCGAGAAAGCGGAGGAATCTGGATTAGTATTGGCGACTGAAATCAAAGAAATACGTGCATCCGACAAGTTATCAGAGCTTGTACTAACAGAAAGCGGCGCACTCAAGGCAATCAACTCACCATTCTTTGCAAATAATGATAGATTGGAAGCTGCGCTTTCAGTTGGCGTAAACCTAAAAACATCATCGCTCTCAATTTCGCTTAAATCAGCAAGACGAAGATCCAAACCAAACTCATTAATATTAAAATACCCATCACTGTCTTTGGCTAACAGGTTAGGATCAAAAATAATAGGCTTTTCAGCCGACTTACCGTCCATATTGATTTTTTTAATTGAAAATCGATTGTCATCTGTTCTGGTTAATTCATAAGTGTCTTTCGTTACTTTAGCCGACTGCCCATCCGCCACTTTTACGGAAATATTTTTCGCCTTATGAATACTGTCCAACGCGCTATAGACTTTTATCTCTCCTAACGAGAATAAGTCTTTACCAAACTCCCCATTCGCATCAACCCCTTTTTTATTTTGAGTATTCATCGCATCAGCTAAAGCAATAGCATGTTGACCCAACGTTCTATCAGCGTACACGCTGAATTCGGATCGATAATCAATCAGCCCCCCTATGCTTCCGCCTAAATTTTGAGTTTTTAAACCAACTTCATAATCACCGAAATTTACCATTAGATCCGTTTTCTTTGGCTCTAATGGATTGGTTTTCGCAATGATTTTTGTCGGATATTGGTCCATCACTAAAGGCTGCCCATTCGCCAATTGAATGGTCATTAGACCTTTATCATTAAACTGGGCGTTAATATCTATATATTTAGACAAATCTTTCGCTAACAACTCTTGCTGGTCACGAAGCTCATTCGCAGGGGAAATGGAAAGCCCTTCATGCTTGAGGATCTGGGTATTCAAGTTTGAAATTTTGGTCGTGATAGCATTCAAATCCTCTAAAGAGGATGAAATCTGTTCATCAACTAAGCTTTCCTGATCACTCACCACACCAGACAAAACATGATATTGGCGCACTAGATTTTCTAAGCTAGTATGAGCCAACTGCCTCAGCGATACAGATGTAGGATCATTGTTAGCGGCTTGTAACGCATCAAACGACTTATTAAGATAAGTATTTAAGGAGATGCTATCCTCGGCCAACAAGTTATCGGACGTCGATATCATAGATTGATAGGCATCGTAATAAGAAAAAGTTGAGGTATCTGTTCGGACTTGGGCGCTGACAAATTTATCAACAAGACGTGCTGTATCACGAATGACAACGCCACCGACAGGCGAACTAGTGGTATCTGTTCTTTGACGGCTATAGCCTTCAGTATCCACATTGGCCGTATTTTGCCCTGTCGTATTAATACGGGCATTACTGGATTGTAATCCAGATAAACCAATTGAATATAAACTTGAGCCCATAGCTCACACCCCTAGTACGTTTGTCAAAAATAACTTTTAGTCTTATCGGCTATCTATGCAAAAACTTTACCAAAGATAGAGATTGTGCCATTTAATTGTTATAAGCCTTTGAACCACTTACTAGAAAGGATACTGTCTATTTTGTCGGAGTACTTAGGATCTGTCGCATAACCACCCTTTTGCAGAGAAGCGGCAAACATTGACGCGTCATCACCTGCCTTAAGGGCATCTTTATACCGTTCACTTGAGGAGAGAAAATTCGCATAATCTTCAAAACTCTGAGAAAAAGAGTCGTATGCTCTGAACGCGGCTTTTTCTCGTTTTGCCACCCCATCACGGAATTCTAAGGTATTCACCACCGCACGATCTCCTTGCCAACGACTGTCAGCCTTGATGCCGAACAAATTAAAACTCGCCGCGCCATTCTCTTTGGCAATAGGGTATTTGCCCCAACCTGTTTCCAAAGCCGCCTGCGCCAGCACAGCCTTCGGGTTCACACCTAACTTTTGTGCCGCACGCTGCGCATGGGGCCATAGATGCTCAACAAATTCATTTGGAGAATCAAATACAACGGAAATCGCCGATGGTGAGGGTTGAGCTGATTGTGCTGCAACAGGAGTGACGTTCTGTGATTGTTGTTTCGCTTCTTGCTGAACAGATTCAATAAACTCTGTTGAAGCACGGCGGGCCAAAGCCTGAATTCTAGCGAGATCCTGCTTGGCGACCTGATTAAGAAAATCGGTATCGCCTCGCTCTTTTGCCCCAGGGGAGCTGACTCCCCCTTGCTGCTGTGTTTGGTACTGTCGTATAAGCGCTTCCGATAAACCAATGCCACCTGACTTAGATAAAGTTTGAGACATCTGGGAGTCCATCATCTCTTGATACTGCTTGGTTTGAGCACTCGAAAAAAGATCGCTGCCAATTGCCTCATTCGTGCTGCGCATATTTTTAAGTAACATATTGATGAAAATGGACTCAAACTGTTGAGCAACCACTTCCAGTGCAGCATCAGGGTCTTGCTGAGCTTTCGTTTTTAACGCTGTTAACGTCGAGAAATCAGCAAAAAAATCTTGTTTAGGGGGCACCGAGCTCATCATAAAAAACTGATCACCTATATCACAACCAAATCCGCATTAATCGCACCAGCTTGCTTTAAACTTTCGAGGATAGCCATCACATCTCCCGGAGCGGCGCCAACCTGATTCACAGCTCGGACGATATCATTTAAAGAAGCACCTGGGTCAAACACAAACATACGACCACTCTCTGGAGCGATTTCAATCCCTTCACGAGGCGAAATAACGGTTTCCCCGCCTGTTACCGTACCATCTTGCCCAACCACAGGCGGCGTTTCTCTTATTGTCACCGTCAAACTGCCATGCGTAATCGCCGCTGGTGAAACTTTAACGTGTTGACCAATAATAATGGTTCCAGTGCGAGAATTCACCACGATTCGCGCCCGCTCTTCGGCCACATCTACTTCTAGGTTTTCCAGAATCGATAAAAACGTCACGCGCTGACTCGAATCTCTTGGCGCAGATACTCGTATTGACGTTGCGTCTAAAGTCGTAGCAACACCCGGCCCGAGAAGATCATTAATTTTATCAGAGACATGCTTAGCTGTTGTAAAGTCTGGACGATTTAAGTTAAACGTCAAGGTATCACCAGTATTAAAACTACTTGGTACCATGCGCTCTACACTGGCACCGTTTGGTATACGACCCACCGTAGGAACATTGACAGACGTTCGAGAGCCATCCGCCCCATTTGTCCCTAAACCACCAACAATTAGGTTACCTTGAGCAATCGCGTACACTTCACCATCGGCCCCTTTTAATGTGGACAGCAATAAAGTGCCACCACGCAACGCACTGGCGTTACCGATCGACGATGCTGTCACATCAATTTTTTGCCCCGGTTTTGAAAAAGCAGGCAATGTGGCGGTTAAAGACACCGCCGCCACATTTTTCGACGTCGCGCTGACGCCTTCGGGCAACGTCACCCCAAAACGTGACAGCATGCTCGCGAAGCTTTGATTGGTGAACGGTGTGCTGTCACCTGTACCATTTAGACCAATGACCAAGCCGTAACCAAACAATTGGTTTTCTCGGACGCCTTGAACACTGGCAATGTCTTTCAAACGCTCCGCTTGAACAGAAAAGGACAAGAAATATAAGACAACTAGCGCTGCGTACTTCATCACATCACCTATTGAGAGAAACCAATCTCTCTGCTATTAAAACCATTAAATTAATAAGGCATATCACTCGAATTGAGAAGACGACTCACCCAACCTTGTTCACTTCCAGCCGCCACCTCTCCAGTACCAGAGTAAGTAATTCTCGCATCTGCAACACGTTCGGAATCCACGGTATTATTTGGGGAAATATCTTGCCGACGCACAACACCAGAGAAACGAATGTACTCATCCCCTTGATTTAAACGCAGCCATTTTTCACCACGCACAGCCAAAAGGCCGTTCGGATAAGTGCGAAAAACGGTTACCGAAATGGTCCCACTTAAACTGTTATTTTGATTCGCAGAAGCATTGCCGGTGAAATCTGTCCCTTGTTGCGGCAAGGTGGTATCTACTTTCAGTTCTTGACCTAATACTGTTGGGTTTTCTATCGTTGCCGAAGACGATTTAGACACCGTAGCGGCATTGGCCTTTGTTGAGGTTGTCGTTTCGTTTAAATTGATTGTTAATATGTCACCGACCTTGCTGGCCTTTTGATCACCAAAGAACACATCACCCATGCTTGTCTGATAAATACCGCCTGTTGGCGCTTGGGAAGGCGTCATACCATTCGGATAAACGGGCGCATAATAAGGGTCATCGGACTGAATCGATTGACTGATTTGCGGACCATTCAGAGGATCGTTCGGATCAGGCACGTACCCTTTTCGTGGCACCTCAGCAGGCTCTTCTGGAGCCTCTTCTTCATCCGTTACCGCATCAATGACGGCATCCGTCACTGCGGCTGCCGCTCCTGCCGCTGCCGCATTAGCCACCGCTTGCTCATTAACATCCCAAGCAAGACAACCTGACAAGCAAGCACTGAACAACACTAAGAAGGCAAATTTAATCTTCATCATATTCCACACGTTACTATAATTGCTGTATTGCAAAACTCATCATACCATCGGCCGAGGCAATCACTTTCGAATTCATCTCATAGGCTCGCTGGGTGGTAATCATGTTCACCAACTCTTCGATAGAATTCACGTTTGACGCTTCCAACATCCCTTGGGCAATCGTTCCCAACGAGTCTGTACCAGGAACCCCAACAATCGGCGGACCGCTCGCATTGGTTTCCGTAAACAAATTTTGTCCTGCTGCATTCAGCCCGGTTGGATTGATAAAGCCAGCAATATTGATTGCGCCAACTTGCTGAGCATCGGCATCCCCATTGCGCCGCACTGACACGATGCCATCTTCAGCAATCATAATTTCAACCGCATCGGGATCAATCTGAATGCCTGGCTCAACCACCAAGCCACCAGATGAGACGAGCTGACCTTGACTATTAAGTTGGAGACTGCCATCCCGCGTATACGCGATGGTACCGTCAGGCTGTAATACTTGTAAGAAGCCTTTGCCTTGAATGGCAATATCAAGCTGCCTGTCCGTCATATTGTAATCGCCGTTCGAAAAATCTTTTTGGGTCGCGCCTACTTTTACCCCTGTACCTAGCTGCAGACCTGACGGCAACTCTGCATTTTGAGCACTCAAACCACCGGGCGCACGAACGGTTTTGTACATGAGGTCTTCAAATACCGCTCTGTCTTTCTTAAATGCCGTAGTAGAAACGTTTGCCAAGTTGTTGGCAACTACGTTTAATTGCTTGTCCATGGCACTTAAACCCGTTTTACTGACCCACAATGCTGAATTCATAATTGCCTCTTTTACATTCCGTTATTCATTATAAATTGATGGTACTTAAGCTGAACGCTGTAAAATTCGAGCGGAAGAATCCGCATTATCTCGAATCGTATCCATCATTTTCACATTCATTTCAAAGCGTCGCGCAAGGTTCATAATGTGGGTCATCTCTTCAACCGCATTGACATTGCTGCCTTCAATAAAGCCACTCACCAACTGTACGTTTGGATCAGGATCAAACTCCTGACCATCCCGAGAATGTATCAAGCCGTCTTCTTCTTTGCGTAAGTTCTGTCTGTCTGGATTAACCAACTTAATCTGGTTAAGTACTGCTACTTCATTCTCGGCCCCGCCTTGAGGCACAATAGAAATAGAGCCGTCTGCGGTAATGTTAATACTGTTAAACGGCGGTAAAAAAATAGGGCCGTCCACACCAGCAACAGGCAAACCTCGTCCCGTTACCAGTTGCCCAGCGGCATTAATTTGCAAGTCGCCAGCACGAGTATAGGCTTCCTGACCGCTTTCATCGTACACGGTAATAAAACCATCTCCAGCTACTGCGACATCTAAATTTCTTCCCGTTTGTATCATGTCACCTTGAGTATATCGCGTCGCTGGATTTTCGGTCATGGCATACACACGGCTAGGGTAATAGTCCCCGTAGACCTGCATAGAACGGGCCTGCTCAAAATCAGAACGAAAACCCGTCGTACTGACATTTGCCAAATTGTTAGCGTGTATTGTTTGAGCATTCATGGTTTGCACCCCACCACTCATTGCCAAATATAAGGCCTTATCCACAGCAACACTCCTCAAAAATTCACATTACATCATTAACTACTATCAAAAATCGTACCAACTTATAGAAAACATAAAAAAAGCAAAAAAAAGCCGGAACAGCAAAGCCGTTCCGGCACCAAATATTCTCTCTCCAGAAAATTAGCGAAGGTTAATAATTGTCTGTGTAACAGTATTTTCAGTTTCTAATGTTTTACTGTTTGCTTGATAGTTACGCTGCGCCTCAATAAGCGCAACAAGCTCAGACGTTAAATCAACGTTAGATTCCTCTAACGCACCTCCTTGAATTTTTCCGAACGTTCCCGAATTAGGACGCCCTATATCTGCAGGACCAGAACCCTTACTCGCCAACCAAGAGGTGTGCCCAGACGGCATAAGACCGTCGGTACTGTCAAAGCTTGCCAAGGCGATCTGGCCAAGTGTTGCCGTTTGCTGGTTGGTATAATTGGCCATTAAAAAACCATCACTATCGAAGGAGACACCTTGCAACTCACCAGCAGAAAAACCATCCTGTTCAAAGTTATCCGTATTATCTAGGGCAAACTGCGTTGACCCAGTCAAATCTAAAGGCGTAATTCGTCCACGATTGGTCGGGTCCACCCCCATGATCTCTAGCGTTATCGGTTCCGGAACGCCAAAAGGTGGTATGCCTCGATAAGTCCCCAATAAATTCCCTGCGGCGTCAAAAGAAACCGATGTATTTTTATCTAAAAACATCGTCTCCTCACCCGTCAAAGGATCAACATAGCTCTCCTCGCCATCCATAGTCACACGCAATTCATAAGTATTATTTTCACCTTGCTTGATAAAGTAATACCCCATGGTATGCGGCTCACCTAACGAATCATAAACGGTTCGAGTATTACCATAGTTATATGTATCAGGATCTAACGGATCGAATGTTTCTCGAGCAACAGAACTTGGCTTACGCACCTCTTCAGGTACAAGCTCAGAATTGATGGCCACACCACCAAGCGTTCCAGCTATCGCCAAGGGGTTTTTTGTTGCCGCTTCAATATCGGCCACACCAGGCTCTGTCGCACCAATATATAAAAGCTCAAAGGGTGGCTCTTCTGTTCCATCTCCGTTAAAGTCAATTCCAGCTTCCGCAGAGTTATAAGTAGCGTATGTTTCCCCTAAAAAAGCCGCCCCCGTATCATCAGTGAGGTTACCGTCCACAGTTGCATGAACTTTATAGGTGTTTGGCAGTTCACTTTTGGCATAATAATAAGTCACTATATGACTTTGCCCATTACCATCAACAACACCCTGTGTCTGTGTATAGTTATAGGTATCAGGATCCATTGGATCAAAATCAGCCTTAATAAAGGGAGGGATATCTTTATTCTTTGAGTCTAAATTCACTTTCAAACCCATTTCAGTTGTTGGCTCTGGCGGTATACGATCTGTTGGCACTTTCATGTCTTCCAGATTACCACCAACAATGCCATCGACCGCATTAAAACCCTGCACATTACTTCCTGTATTGGTGACCAAAAAGCCATTTTCATCTAACTTAAAGTTACCTGCACGGGTGTAAGATTGAGCGATGCCGGCATCAAGAACAAAAAAACCACTGCCATCGATGGCTAGATCTAAATTATTATCCGTATAGGCTAGGTTTCCCGAGGAGAACTCTTGAGACACTTTACTCACACTGACACCGGAACCAATGCTATTACCACTCCCAGCACCAAGAACGCTGGTGTTATAAAGATCGTCGAACTCAATGCGCGACTTCTTGAAGCCTGTTGTGTCTGCGTTGGCTATATTATTACCAGTAACACCCAAATAATCGGCAGAGGCTTTGATGCCGGATAGTGCAGTATTAAATCCCATGATGCTCTCCAATTACCCTAATATTTCTAATTCATTTGTCAGTTTGATTTTGCCGTGGTTTTCCACGTTTAAAACCGTGCCATTTTCACCATTGATGGTGACACCCTGAATCCGTGTAGGTAGCTGAGTGGTGAGTGCCGAAACCTCACCCTTTTCATTGATTGACGAGGCGGCAAAACGGTATTCGCCAGGCGGCAAAGGATTTCCGTCATCATCTAACTTGTCCCATTTGAATTCCCCAGAACTCAATGCAGCAGTGCGGACTAAACGATTATCTACATCGTATATTTTTACGCTGGCAGATTGAGAATTCTCAGGTATCACGGTTCTCAATTGCACTGACTCAAGACCCTCGGTGACTTTCGCTTTACTGCCATCCATCAGGATAGACTTACCCACTAAGGTAGACGCACTCAGAGCCTGATTGGATGTAAGCGAAGTGGCCATGTTCTCTAATTGATCTGAAATACTCGTCAGTCTCTCCAACGAACTAAACTGAGACATTTGTGCCACCATATCATTCGCATCTTGCGGAGACGTTGGGTCTTGGCCTTTAAGTTGTTCAATGTATAGCTTCAAAAACACATTTTGATCGGCTAACGCGCCAGCTTCTTCCGCTTTTGATACATCTGGCTTTTCAATGCCTGCTTTGGATTTAGCCGCGTCTGTTCCATACTGGGAAATTAACCCACCGAGACCTTTGCTATCAGATATATTTGCCATCTATCAGCTCCTATGACTGACCAAGCGTGAGCATTTTTTGCATCATGCTTTTCGCTGAGTTCATAATTTCTACGTTTGTCTGAAAGGATCTGGAGGCTGACATCATATCCGCCATTTCTTCCATCGGATTCACGTTAGGATAAAAAACATAACCTTCTTCATTCGCCATTGGATGATCTGGTTCATATCTTGGCTGCAACGGCGCGTCGGACTCTACAATACCATCAACCTTCACTCCAACACCGGCCCCCATGTCATCGGCCTTAACACTACCCCAGCCGTTTTCACGCATACTGTCATTCATCATTTCTGAAAATACCGGCTTGCGAGCACGGTATGTCTGATCTGCTGAACTGGCAGCGCTGTCTACGTTCGCCATATTACTGGCAATCGTATTCAAACGAACTGTTTGGGCGCTCATCGCAGACCCAGAAATCGTAAAAATATTACTCAATGACATGGCTATTAATTCCCAATAAGCGCTTTTTTCATACCGCTAATTTTTCTATCCAAGAACATAAAACTCGTATCGAATTGCAATGAGTTTTGCGCATACTCTGCCTGCTCTCTTTGCATATCAACGGTGTTACCGTCTAAAGATGGCTGATTCGCATTGCGAAAAAGCAGCTCATCGGACTCACCAGCAATCCCTTCTCCTGATATATGACGAGAATTTGTACCAGCAAGTTTCAGTTTATGGTTCTCAGCATTAAATAGTGAATCGAATGAAATATCTCTGGCCTTATAATTTGGCGTATCAGCATTGGCGATATTATTTGCTAGAACTGCCGCTCTCGCGCTACGAAACTCAAGCGTTTTATCATGCCCTGCAAAGGCACTTGCAAAAGATATGGCCATTCGATCCTCAACAACAATTTAGTAACTTGATCAATACTAAGCAATTATAGTGCCAAAAATAAAAACCCTTTTAATTCATGCACTTAAAAAAATAATATTGGGAAACGGCAAAAAGCGGCAAGATCTAAGAGATTGAATAAAGAAATAAAAAAGCCCATCGATGTTGATCGGATGAGCCCTTTAAATGACGGATAGGAGGAGAAGCGAGTAGCTTAAGATTTAGCCTTGTAGACTATTCCTGGATGACACTGTACGATTTCAAAGTAATCTGACAAACCACTCAGTGCTTCTGAACCGCCAAGAAACAAATACCCCCCAGGTTTCAAGCAAGCGTGCATTCTCTTCAAAATATCCAACTTAAGATCGACGGTAAAATAGATCAGCACATTTCGACAAAAAATCACGTCAAATTTACCCAGAGCAGAGAAGGATTCAATCAGATTCAAATACTTAAACTCAACCCGAGCGCTTAAATGCGGTTTAATCTTCCATGTTAAGTCGTTTATCTTGTCAAAATAGCGTCTTTGTAAGTCCGGACCAAGACCACGAGCAATCGCCAAGCTGTCGTATTCCCCTTGCTTAGCATGCTGAAGAATATTCGTACAAATATCGGTCGCCACTATTTTTTCACCTGTTTTCAATACCCCAGGGCGAGCCGATTTGAACTCCTCTATCACCATACTAATGGAATAAGGTTCTTGACCTGTTGATGACGCAGCCGACCAAATTCTAAGCGGACCTGAGGTCATTTCGGGCAACACCCTATCCTTTAAAATGGTAAACGGGTGAATATCTCTAAACCAGAGTGTTTCATTGGTTGTCATTGCATTAATGACTTCCTCTTTTAGTTTAGAGCTTCCATATTTTTCTAAGGCATCAACAAGCTGCTCGATCTTAGAAAAACCTTCTCTTTCTAAGACTTTACCCAAACGGCTGGCAACCAGATACTGCTTGTTATCACTCAGTGAAATACCACAAGCCTTCTGCAGATAGTCTCTAAATCTAATATACCCATTAGGTGTAATTGCATTTGTACTACTGAGCATTAAAACTCCATATTTTACAGGTTCCATTTAAGGCTAGACAAAGTACCCAGCCCAACCATTATTCAGACTGAACCTGCACTGTTTCTATTGCCAATCGAGCCAGCTCATCTGGCTGAAACTTCGCCAAGAAGCCATCTGCCCCAACTTTCTTAACCATTGATTCGTTAAAGACACCACTTAATGAGGTATGAAGAAGAATAAATAAGTCCTGTAGACGACTATCATTACGAATAGAAGTTGTTAACGTGTATCCATCCATCTCAGGCATTTCTATATCGGAAATGACCATAGAAAACTCTTTCGTCACATCCTTACCTTCCGCCACCATGTTTTGTAGGTAAGTCAGCGCTTCTCGTCCATCACAAAGAACCGTCGTTGCAAAACCGACTTGCTCCATACAACGCTTAATCTGCTTACGTGCCACAGAAGAATCGTCCACTATGAGTATATGGTGTTTCTGCGCATTTTCTGTGACACCCGCATTGACAATACCTTCCGAAATATCTTGGCGAGTCGGAGCCACTTCGGAAAGGATTTGTTCAACATCAATGATCTCAACCATCTCTTTATCAACCTGACAAACGGCGGTTAGATAGTTGTCATTTGACAAACCTTTTGGTGGCGGCTGAATATCACTCCAGTTCATGTTGACAATACGCTCTACGCCGCGCACTAGAAAACCTTGAATGCGACGGTTGTACTCCGTAATAATAACAAAACACTGGCTGATATTTTCCATTGGGCTAGCCCCAGTCGCCAACCCTAAATCCAAAATAGGGATAGTGCCACCACGAATATGGGCGACGCCTCTTACCACCGGTGAGCTATGTGGCATGGTTGTTAGCTTAGGGCACTGAAGCACTTCTTTGACTTTAAAGACGTTAATGCCATAAATTTGCTTACCATTTAAGCGAAACAACAGCAATTCAAGTCGGTTTTCTCCTACAAGCTGTGTACGTTGGTTAACAGTATCCAGAACTCCAGCCATAAACGCCTCCAAAATGTGTAAACATTATAATGAGGTATCACCTCAAAATTGTTAAAATGCATCATCCAATGATAAAGTGATTTTTACTTTTTTACTAACTATCTTATTTATAACTCAATCATAAACAAAGAGAGTGAATCATGCGAATAATAAGGCTAACCGCAGCCTTCCTTTGTTTCCATACAGGCCTAACATTCGCCTTATCAACAGAAGAACAAATTAATCACTACATCAATCAAGTAGAAATCCCTCGATTGTCAGAAATATACTCTGAGGCGGAAATCCGCATCACTTTGAACAATCTCGCTGCCCTCAATTATCTACCCGAATGTGAGGACGAGGCAATTCAAATCAGCAACCAACGCCCTGAAGCCATTAAACGCACAAACTATGAGATCAGTTGCAACTCACCGGCGTGGAAATCTTATATACCCGTCACCCAGGAAATTTTAATTCCTGCGATCAAAACCACCACTCCGATTAACCGTGGACAAGTTATAACACAATCCAATACGGACATAGGCGACGTTGATATATCCAGCCTAAGAGGGCAGGTTTATACCAAAAAGAATCCACCCTATGGCCTTATCGCCTCACGCAATTTACGCATTAACACCTTCATAACCGACGCGCTTGTAGACCAACCGACACTTGTCAAAAAAGGCGATCTCGTTTTAATTACAGCAAGCAGTGGCACCATTATAGTCAGAATGAATGGTGTTGCCTTAGAAAATGGTGTAAAAGGACAACAGATACGAGTAAAAAACACCAGTTCTGAACGAATTATATACGCCAAAGTTGTAACTGACAGTGAGGTTCTTGTAAACTATTGAGTACAGACTGATCGGCAATTTACCAAATCCTTTTTCTTAGACTTTTTATTAAAGTTTATATAGACCCAGCCGACAACATAGACAGGCATATCATTTAAGGGCGGAAAACCCAATGGCAATAAATTTTACAGGTCTATCAAACCAAGGCACGATCAACAAAAGCGAACGATCGCAAAAAGAAGATGCGACGGGTAGTGCTACAGAAAAACAAGGCTCTGTACAAAGCGGCGGCACACTAGCTGAAGATACCGTTCGACTAAGCGGTACCGCACAGACCTTGCAGAATCAGCAATCTAAAATTAACAATTTACCGGATGTCGATATGGCCAAGGTAGAACAAATCAAAAGTGCGATAGCGGCTGGCGAATACAAAATCGATACGCAGAAGTTAGCGAATAATATGGCTTCTATGGATTCGCTGTTCTAGACTGTATTGTAAATACAGTCTCTAAACGGTTTGCCTTATGATCCCCATTGCCCCTATATTTGTCAGAAGCAAAGAGTTACTAGAGAAAATATCTTTGCTTTTAGATGAAGAAAGATTGGCTTACAGTAAAATTGACAGCGACGCTATTATTAGTTTGTCTGAGCAAAAACAAGAACTCCTCAATGAAATGAATCAGCTCAATGAGAAAAGGGTTAATATTCTCATTAAATTTGACATTGTTGACCGAAAAAAACCTACTGAAGAAGCGTTTAAACATTGGCTTAGCTTGCAAGATAGCTCTATGGACAACGTCCGCTTGCTAATGCAAGAGTGTGAAGCACTGTTAAGACAGTGTAAAACCAAAAATAACACCAATGCACGCATTTTAAATACCCTGCAGAAACGCAATAAACACCTCTTCGAACTTCTTCAAGGCCATAGCAGTAAAAATAAGGTCTATACAGCCAGAGGATCCACCCGCCCAATTAGCAGCAAACACACATTAGGTAGGGCTTAAAAAGCCATACGAATCAACACTATAATGAGTGCGTGTTTGTGTTTCTGGCAAAAATAGGGTATAAAACCTCCTTCAAAATACGTCCTCATAGGTAAACGGGATATACCGGCCGCCTCCTAAGCAGCTATTCCAGGTTCGAGTCCTGGTGAGGACACCACTTTTCTGTATACATCAAGAAAAGCCAGACACAAAAAAAGCGCTTGTAAGCGCTTTTTTTGTGTCTAGAACAAGTGCTTATTCTACATCAATCACTTCAAAGCTATGAACGATTTTCACCCCACCTCTCTCAAGCATAAGAGAAGCAGAACAATACTCTTCTGCGGACAGTTTAACCGCACGGGCAACCACACTTTCTTTCAAGTTACGCCCCGTCACAACAAAATGCACTCGAATTTCAGTAAACACGGCCGGCACAGTATCAGCACGATCCGCATCAATCTGCGCAACGCAGGAAACGACATCCTGACGTGACTTCTTTAAAATCCCCACAACATCGTAGGAAGTACAACCACCAAGACCCGCCAACAGTAGCTCCATTGGTCTTGGACCAGCTACTTGATTACCGTCAATTTCCACCTTAAAGCCTGAGCCTGTTTCAGCGGTAAAATGCACATCCTCTTGCCAACTCACATTCGCTTTCATATTTTAACCTTATATTGTTCAGCCATGACTAAAACTGTCGCCACTACGATTGAAACAGCTCAGCTAATTTTTTACCTGGATCGTCAGCACGCATAAACGCTTCGCCGACCAAGAAGGCATGGATTCCTTTCTGACGCATTAACGCCACGTCATCACGGGTATGAATACCACTCTCAGTGACAATGAGTCGATCCGAAGGCACCTCTCCCATCAACTCAAACGTATGATCTAAACTCAACTCAAAAGTGTGAAGGTCTCGGTTATTAATACCAAGCAACTCGGTATGAGTATATTCCAGCGCCAAATCCAACTCGGGACGGTTGTGCACCTCAACCAAAACATCCATACCCAAATCGCGCGCCATTTGATCCAATTCACGCAACTTTTGGCCACTTAAACAGGCGGCAATCAGTAGCACGCAGTCTGCACCAATTGCCCTAGCTTCAAGGATCTGATATTCGTCAACAATGAAATCCTTACGGATAACAGGCAATTTACAGGCCGCTCGTGCTTGCACTAAAAATTCTTCATGACCTTTGAAAAAGTCACTGTCAGTCAACACAGACAAACAGGCCGCACCGCCTTTTTCATAGGACTTTGCTATATCCGCTGGAACAAAAGGGCTGCGTAAGATCCCTTTACTCGGAGAAGCCTGCTTAACCTCGGCAATAACGGCCGCCTTACCTATGGCAATCTGATGCTTTAACGCATGAGCAAAGCCACGAGGCGCATTATGAACATTGGCGACAGACGCCGCTACTTCTAAGTTGCCATAAGGCGTATGAGACTTTCGTTCGTTAATCTCTTCGTACTTACGAGCGACTATTTTCTTTAAAATGGTCGGAGTTTCTATTTGCATGGGTGACTGCTCCTCTCTATCACAGTGAATCAGGGCTCATAAAACAACGAGTAAAACTGGCCAATTCAGACATTTTTACCTTCGCTGTACCACCACCAATCACATCTTCGGCAATGTTTATCCCCTCAGCCAAGGTATCCGCAATACCTGAAACATAAATCGCCGCGCCAGCATTTAAAGCAACAATGTCTCGAGCCGGATTAATTTTCCCTTTGCCGTCCAACGCCATTTTTACTAACGCAAGACTTTCCGTCGCATCGGCCGCTTGAATGGTATCAATAGACTGCAGAGGAATACCAAAGTCTTCAGGGGAAATTTTGTATTCTAAAATCTCTCCATTTTTCAACTCCGCAACATAGGTAGGTGCCGCAATACTAATTTCATCTAGGCCATCTTCTGAATGAACCACCATCACATGTTCACTGCCCAGCGCTTTTAAAACTTCTGCAATAGGACGTACCCATTTTTGATGAAATACACCCATCACTTGACGCTTGGCATTTGCTGGATTGGTTAAGGGACCCAGTAAATTAAAAATGGTACGAGTGGCCATTTCTTTACGAGGACCAACCGCATATTTCATCGCTGAATGATGATTCGGCGCAAACATAAAACCTAAACCAATTTCCTCGACACATCGGCATACTTGCACCGCATCTAGGCCAAGGTAAATACCAGCCTGCTCCAATACATCCGCGCTACCTGATTTAGAAGACACGGAACGACCACCGTGCTTTGCCACCTTGCCACCGGCCGCCGCTACAACAAAAGCAGACGCGGTCGATACGTTAAATAAATTACCGCCGTCTCCTCCCGTACCACAGGTATCCACAACACCGTCAAGGTTTAACTCCACCTTACTGGACAACTCTCGCATGACTTGTGCTGCCGCCGTAATTTCTTCGACCGACTCACCTTTCATTCTTAGGCCAATAAGAAAACCACCTATTTGTGCTGGTGTGGCTTTTCCCGTCATGATGTCATTCATTACTATGCGCATCTCAGCACCATTTAAATCTTGGCGCTCAACAACAGCAGCAATCGCCTTTTGAATATCCACCAGCCTCTCCTATCGTATTAAAATTATCGTGTTAAGAAATTGGCCAATAAAGCATGGCCCGCTTCGGTCAAAATCGACTCAGGATGAAATTGCACCCCTTCTACGGCAAGCGTTTTGTGTCGAATACCCATAATCTCTTCCCTGTCGCCCGCCGCATTTTGACTCCAAGCTGTCACCTCTAAGCAGTCTGGCAAAGAGTCCGCAGATATGACTAATGAATGATAACGCGTTGCCGTTTGCGGATTAGGCAATCCTGTAAATACCGACGTATTGTGATGATAAATACGCGACGTTTTACCATGCATGACATTTTTAGCACGAATCACTTCGCCACCAAAGACTTGACCAATACTTTGATGACCTAAGCAAATACCCAATATGGGAATCTTACCCGCAAACGCCGCAATCGCCGCTAAGGATATACCCGCTTCGTTAGGCGTACAGGGACCGGGTGAAATCACCAGATGCGATGGGGCAAGACGCTCAATATCTTCGAGACTAATCTCATCATTACGAAATACCTGCACATCTGCACCCAACTCACGAAAGTACTGCACTAGGTTATAAGTAAAAGAGTCGTAATTGTCGATCATCAATAACATAAAGAAGAGACACGCCTAAAAGCAATAAAATTTCGTAATGTAAAATGCGCTAAATTCTACACTGTCGCAAACATTGTGTCTCGCCTAGGAAGGATACGATTTTTTGCCACTCCAACACAAAGCCCTGTTTGAAAGGCATACGATTATGCGACAACCCTAAAATCATGCTATCTTTACCATCATTATTTTGTGTTTTAAGGATGCTCTGTGCATAGCCAAGTCGCCGATCTCATCGAAACCCTCATTCATGACGAACATTCTCCCGAATCTATTAATAAGGCCATTTCCGAGTTAACGCCAGATGATGTGGCCTTAGCACTTGAATCCATCCCTCTGGCCCAACGTAAACAAGCCTGGGCGAATATTAAACAGGCCAATCGTCTTGATATTTTAGTTGAAATGCGCGGTGAATCTCGCCAGCTACTGCTAAAAGGGTTAGATGATACGGAAATAGAGACATTATTTACCGATGTAGATGCGGAAGACTTGCTTGAAATAACCGACTCGCTACCCGACCGATTAGTCGATATTGCACTTAAGCAAATGGACAACAAGCAGCGTGAATATTATCAACAAGGTATCGTTTACGATGACGATGTTGTCGGCCGCTGGATTGATCATGAACTCTTAATCGCCTCGCAGTCCATTCGCGTTTCAGAAGCGTTAAGGTTGCTCAAAAAAAGCACACCCAATTACACTGATATGGTGTATTTGGTAAATAGAACAGGCCGCTGGGTGGGTTGTGTCAGATTTGATCGTTTATTTAAGGCGCAAGGACATGAACCTATTTCTAGCTTAATCGATGAAGAATGTACCTTTATTCATGCCGATACTGCACTGACCAAGGCCGCCGAACAACTGGAACGATCCTCCTTATCGGCGCTACCTGTTGTGGACGACAATCACATTCTCTTGGGCCGCTTTCATGCAGGACTCGCCATGGAAACTTGGCGTCTAGAAAACGAAGCCCAGCAAATGTCGACAGCCGGCCTCAATGAAGAGTCAGACCTATTTGCGCCAGTAAAGCGCAGCGCTGCAACTCGTGGCATCTGGCTTGGTATTAATTTACTCACCGCCTTCTTGGCTTCGGCGTTTATCGGTTTATTTGAAGCCACATTACAGCAAGTGGTTGCCTTAGCGGTATTAATGCCCGTTGTTGCTTCAATGGGCGGCATCGCTGGCAGTCAAACCTTGACCTTAATTGTGCGAGGCCTAGCACTCGGACAAATTACCCGCAGCAACTTGAAGTCATTACTGTCAAAAGAATTAAAAGTCGGTGGATTGAATGGCTTATTATGGGCCATTGTCATCGGTGTCGTCACACTTTGGTGGTTCGAAAGCCCCATGCTGGGTGCCGTTATCGGCCTCGCCATTATTGTCAATATTTTTATGGCAGCGCTTTCTGGGGTACTCATCCCCGTTTTACTGGATAAATTACGTATCGATCCAGCCTTGTCTGGCTCCGTTATTTTAACCACGGTAACGGATATCGCCGGATTCGTCGCCTTCCTAGGGCTGGGAACGCTACTACTACTTTAACCCTTTTAGCTTTACCCCTTTAACAATTCATATGACAAAGAGATTAGAAAGAAAATGAACTGGGAAACAATGCAAATCTATTTAGGCCTTGGCGATACCCAAATGCATTGGGTAGTTCGAGTATTCTTGGTGGTGCTAAGCACGCTCCTTGCCAATTTTGTCGCTAATCATATTTTGACACGGATAGACAAACAACTAGAGCGCACCAAAACACCTTGGGATAACGTACTGATTCATGCCGCACAAAGACCCATCGGAGTCTTCATCTGGTTAGTAGGCTTAAGCGTTGCTGCTGAAATATCTGGCTCTGAGATGGATCCAGGACTGTCTTCACTGATTAAGTCTATCCGAGAAATTGGCGTTATTGTCATCCTCTCTTGGTTTATTCTGCGCTGCATATCCGAATGTGAAAAAACCCTCACTAATTCCCAAAAAATCAAAACCCCTGTTGATTACACCACCGCCAGCGCAATCAGCAAGCTATTACGGGCTTCTGTTGTTATCACCTCAGCATTGGTTATCTTGCAAACATTAGGCTATAGCATTTCTGGTGTATTGGCTTTTGGCGGCATTGGCGGCATTGCAGTGGGCTTTGCGGCAAAAGACTTACTGGCTAATTTTTTTGGTGGGTTAATGGTGTATTTAGATCGCCCCTTTGCTATCGGCGACTGGATTCGTTCACCAGATCAAAATATTGAAGGTACTGTTGAGCACATAGGCTGGCGACAAACACGCATCCGTACCTTTGAAAAACGCCCGCTGTATGTGCCAAATGCCACATTTTCAACCATTTCTGTCGAAAACCCATCACGCATGACCCATCGCCGTATTAATGAAACGATTGGCGTGCGTTACAGCGATTTCGGTCTTTTACCGACCATTTTGGCTGACATAAAAAACATGGTAGCCAATCATGAAGACCTAGATACAGACCAGACTTATATGGTGAATTTTAATCAGTTTGGCCCTTCATCCTTAGACTTCTTTATTTACGCCTATACCAAAACAGTGGACTGGAGAACCTACCACAACGTCAAACAAGATGTTTTATTTCAAGCCATGCAGATCATAGAAGCACATGGTGCAGAAGTCGCGTTCCCAACACACACGCTTCATATGGCAAAAGACAATAAAATGGCATTATTGCCTGAACAACCGGGATCACCAGACCCCTTATCAACCGAACCTGCACAATGACAATGGATTCAAAAAAAATGCCAAGTTACATAACTTGGCATTTTTTCATGTGTGCTTTGTTTGACCATCAGCCTACATCATCTAGACCAATAACTCCGCCAAATCGTCAATAATCGCATCCGCACCTAACGCAGCCAAATCCACACCCTGGTGATAACCATAGGTTACCAAAGCGCATTTAAACCCTGCGTTACTGGCGGCTTTAAAATCGGTAATAGAATCCCCTATCATCAGACAATTTTCTGGCAAGGCTTCAATCGACTCACTACAATGCAACAAAGGCAAAGCAGACGGTTTCTTCTCTTCTAACGTGTCACCACCTAACAACCAACCAAATTGCTCCGTTAACTCAAAATGATCCAACATAGGTTTAACAAACACACTTGGCTTATTAGTAATTAACGCAACGGGCACATTATGATGTTTCAGCGCTTTCAACAACGCTTTTACATTAGGATAAAGGGTTGTTTTATCCGTCAGGTGAGCATGATAATGCAACAAGAAAGCTCGATACGCTTCGTCGTGTTTGGTTTTGTCTATTCCAGCCCAATCCAATGCCTGCTCAATTAACTTAGCCGAGCCAAAGCCCACCCAGCCTCGTACGCGATCCTCCCCCGCTAAAGGGGCACCCAATTCCGCCAAAAACGCATCAACAGCACCGGCGATATCAGGCACACTGTCAACCAAAGTGCCATCTAAATCCAGACACACCAGTTCAGGCCATCCCTCAAACCAATCGGAAAAATGTTTAGGTGTTTTCATTGACGGACGCTCGCTAATTCTTTGCGCATGGTATCAATGACAGACTTATAGTCGGCTTTACCAAAAATAGCCGATCCTGCCACAAAAGTATCCGCACCAGCACGCGCGATCTCAGCAATATTCTTTTCACTGACACCACCGTCCACTTCAAGGCGAATATCGTATCCACTAGCGTCTATCAGTGCTCGAGCTTCACGAAGCTTGTCTAACGTTCCTGGAATAAAAGACTGACCACCAAAACCTGGGTTAACAGACATCAGTAAAATCATATCCACCTTATCCATCACGTGTTTTAAGTAATGCAAAGGCGTCGCTGGGTTAAATACTAAACCCGCTTTGCAACCGCCGTCTCGGATCATCTGCAAAGAGCGATCTATGTGCTCGCTGGCTTCTGGATGAAAGGTAATAAAAGAGGCCCCTGCTTCAATAAAATCGCCAATCATACGATCTACTGGTTTCACCATCAAATGAACATCAATATCCGCGGTCACACCATGTTTGCGCAACGCTTTACAGACCATAGGGCCAATCGTTAAATTGGGAACGTAATGATTGTCCATCACGTCAAAGTGTATGATATCGGCTCCGGCCTCCAACACATTGTCAACTTCTTCGCCCAATCGAGCGAAATCGGCAGAAAGGATAGAAGGGGCAATGATAAAATCATTCATATCTGACTCCAGCAGTGACACAATAAAGGTCTCATAATGAAAATTTACACGGCATTTTACCAAGACACTTAAAAGAAGTATTGAAAACAATGAAGAAATTTACCGCGCTAAGCCACGCCATCATTACACTTCTTTTCTTGAGCAAAAGCCTCCCTGTTTTAGCAGAAGAGCCACAAGCGGCGACCAATGGCACACCTGAAAACCCTATCACGCCAACAGACAGCACGACAAATGAGAGCGCCCCAGCACCAACCCCTGCAACACAAAGCAACGCTGAATATGTAATCCCTCAGCCACAAGCATCCCGCCTTGATGCACTAAAAACGTCTTTAATGTTGAGACAGCTAAATCATCAAATACAAACATTAGAGGCGAACGGCGAGCCTTTTCTTACCCTTTACAGAACATCAATGACCAGCGACACGCAAGGCTGCCTCATCCTCTTGCACTCAGATAACGAACACCCCGACTGGCCTGATGCTATAGCACCATTGCGTAATGCCATGCCGGAATACAGCTGGTGCACCTTATCCATTGACGTGCCAGACATTATCAAGCGCGCAGACCCTATAAAAATCAATACATCAACACCAAACGACTCATCAACCGCCGACAATACACAACCAACATCCGCTGAGCTGCCTAACCAAGCTATGGTTTTTGGTCGAATAAACGCCGCTATCACTTACGCAAAGACACAAAACATCGAACAATTTAGTTTTCTTGGCTATGGAACTGGCGCAAGTTACGCATTGAGTTTTTTAGCCGCGAACCAAGACGCGGGTACCGCTTTAATTCTCATTGACATGGAATCACCATCAAACTCTCCTAGCTACGAAATGGCTCAAAAAATTCGCCAAGTACCCCAGCCTATTTTGGACTATTACGTTAGCTCAACAAGAAGTGATCAATTTGCGATGTGGCGCAAACAAGCCGCCAACCAAAGGACTGAAAAACGAGGGGACTTTATTCAACTGGATGCCTTGCCCGATAGGGTCACTGGAAAAGACAGCAAACAACTGCTTATACAGCGAGTTCGAGGCTTTTTAAAACAAAATACCGATCAAAAAAACCAACAAAAAACACTACCCAGGGTAAATAAAGGGCTCTTTTACGAAAGCCCTATTAACAACTGAGCACAAAAAATGATGAATTAAGCTGTTACTTACGCGTTTTTTTAACCATCTCATATGCCGCTTGAATTTCTTGCGTCCGCTCTTTCGCCAGCTCAATCATTTCATCTGGCAAACCTTTTGCGCTTAACTTGTCGGGATGATGCTGACTCATTAAACGACGATACGCCTTTTTAATCTCAGCATCCGTCATCTCAGGCGTCACACCCAGCGCATCATACGCCGCTTTTAATAAATCTTTCGATCCCATGCCATTTGATGATGACTGATAACCTTGACTGAAGTGAGCTTGCTGTTTTACTTGAATATGCAGCGCTTCAAATTCTGCAACCGACACGCCAAGATACGAGCAAACTTGAGAGACAAACGCTTTCTCCTCCAAACTAAAATGACCATCAGCGTAAGCCGACACCAGCAACACCTCTAAAAGAGTGCGAGTTAAATCGCCAGGGCCAACCACCTGTTTGAAGGTATTTAGTACCGAAGCAAGGTCAAAATTTTCAGACTTTCCCTCATTAAACAATCGCTTAGCCTGATCCTGAGCCGCTGGCGATAATCTTAAACGTTGCATAACAGATTGAGCCAACTGGATTTCTGCTTCTGTTACTTGACCATCTGACTTAGCCAATCGCCCCATTAAAAGAAATAATGTGCGAAAAAAAGTTTCCTGTTGCAAGCGCACATCAGCTCGACTGCGAATACGGCTGAAAGCCCCGCCAGTCTGGGCTTTGTCTATCACCCCTCCCACAAAAAAACCCAATAAAGCCCCAACAAAACCGGCCAAAATATAACCCAAAATTGCACAAACAATCTTCCACATAAAGATATTTCTCCAGAATCGGTAGCCCCTATGGGCCTGCTTAGATTATCATTTGTCTCTCAACATGGACCCGCTTATGGGCAGTATCCGATTTCGGACAATAACTTTTGGTAGCAAGTATACCCTGCATGGTTAAGCATTTACGAACATACGCCTTATTTTTTCAAAGTCTTTTCGTATTGCCAGTGGCACACGGACAAGTGGATCAATGGGACTGGACTCCGAGAGAGTCCTTGACAACTGAGCAACAATCTCAGCTCAGTAGATACTGTCAAGGGTCCTATATTAACAGCTGGCAAGCGAACGATGTTCAAGGAACCGACCTCGCCGCAGACCTGATAGTCCGTGACGAAAACGGTGTGATCCACCTTCAAGGAGCGGCCGAAATACGCCAACCAGAAACCACCTTGTATGCTGATGAAATAGAAGGCATACCTGATGAATATTATCAAGCTGATGGGCATGTGACTCTGCGTAGTAACAATCAACTGATCCGCAGTTCACGCGCTTACATAACAAATAACAACAATTCGCCAACAGAATTCAGTGATGCTAAGTTTCTTAGCCACCAGTCCAAAACTCGAGGCGAAGCTAAACTACTCTCACGCAGTCAAAATGGCGTCATTTTTATAAAAGAAGGCTTTTTTACGACCTGCGAACCTACGCAAGAAAGCTGGCAGCTTTATGGAAGCTCTATAAAGATCGATACAAACAGTGGCTTTGGCACCGCTCAACACGTACAAATTCGCGTCGCTGGGCTGCCTATTTTTTATTTTCCTTGGTTGCGATTTCCAATTGACAACACTCGTCAAACTGGCTTTTTATTTCCTAGCTTTGGGTTCTCAGGGTCGGATGGTTTAAGCCTCTCAACCCCATTTTACTGGAACATTGCCCCTAACTATGATGCGACCATCACACCACAGTTTATTCAAGAAAAAGGCGAGGGACTCGATCTAGAGTTACGTCATTTAAGCCCTTATGGTGAAACAACTTACGAGCAATCCACATTTTTTGACAAGGATGAAAGTGAACAAACGCTCCTTAAACTCACCACCGCCCAAAGAATAAACACCTATTTTAACGCTGGACTCTTGCTAGAAGACAATCCAACAAGGGATAAATACCCTGAAGCAAACAGCACATCCATTGGCGAGAAAGATCATTATCAACGAAGCGTTTATATAAACGCTAACAATGGTAACTTCCTCAATAAGGTGACTTACTTAACCTATCAAACACCTGATCAGGCCATTGATCAACCTTTCGAATGGTTGCCCAGAATTGATAGTTCCTATCGTTTATCGACAAGCCGCTTAGATTATAGAATTGATGCTCAATACACGGATTTTTACGATCCAGATGAAAATAATTTTGATGGTAAAAGAATTGTTTTGAATCAAGATACAAAAGCAAACTTCAACAATGACTGGGGAAGCTTAACGTCAGGTATTTTAGCACAGTATCGAGATTATGATCTTCATAGCTATCAAACAAAATCGGATAGCGAAGAATCTATTGAGCATTTTACTGGATACATTGACTCCTCAATCGTTTTTGAACGTCGTTTAACCCTAGACAGCAGTGTGTGGCGGCAAACGCTTGAGCCGCAGCTAAGTTATTTAAATTCACCTTTTAAAGATCAAGACCTTATTCCTGACTTTGATGCAAGTGCACCAATAATGACCTATTCTCAAGCATTTAGTCACAACCGATTTAATGGCAACGATAGAATTGGCGATACGGAGCAAGTCACATTTGGTCTAGAAAGTCGTCTATATGATGCAAGCAATAATGAAAGATGGGCATTTAAAGCGGGTCAGATCTTTTATTTGAAAGATCGTTATGTTGGTATTACTGGCAACACGGATGAAAATAATGCAGTTGATGACTCACAGCGAAGCGACTTGCTCACCTCGACTAACTACAATGCCGATCGCTTTAGTTTAACGGGGAATTTGAATTACAACCTTGACAACAGCAAGGTAAACTTAGCTCAAGTCGTTGCAACTCTTAAACCCGTTGACGATGTTAAAATTAATCTTAGCTATTTGTATACAATTAATAACATTGACCCAGAGGATGATGCCAAACAAGCCAGTATAGGAAGTATTTTCCCACTCAATCAGAACTGGTCAATGTTTACCCAATACACCTATGACTTTTTGAGACAAGACTCCTCTAAAGAGATCGTAGGATTGGGCTATGAAAATTGCTGCCTAAAAGTGTCCTTAAGCTATCAAGATTGGCTTAATGAGGATAATAAATACGATCGGGGCGTCTTTTTACAATTTATTTTACGTAGTTTAAGCAGTGCTGGTCGCGCTAATACCGAAGCCAGTAATATTGCTGACAGCTATTGGAACCAAGGAAAAGTTGGATATTAATCATGAAGTTGTTTTCTTTTTTCTCTTTTATGGTCGTGACACTGCTGCCGCTGCAAACTTTGCATGCTGCACCGACAAAAATTGATGGCATTTCAGCCATTGTGGATTCAAAGCCCATTTTAGAAAGTGATATTCAAAATCGCTTCCAGATTGTCAAAGACCGAGTGCCTGGTGGGGTGATGACAGACAATATCCACCGTCAAATTCAAAATCAGATGATTGACGAAGCTCTGCAGGTAAACTATGCCCGCAAAATCGGCATGAGAGTCTCCAGCACTGATGTGGATAACGCCATCCTTGGCGTGGCTCAAAATATGAACTTAGACCTGCAAGGCTTAAAAAATGTGCTTGCGAGTAAGGGCATTAACTACTCACGCTATCGTGAGCAAATTGAACAAGAAATCTTAATCAATAACGTAAAGCGAGAAACTTTAAAAAAGCGCATTGTGATTTCTGAACAAGAAATTAACGATTATTTAAGCTCAGATACCAGCATCACCAAAGAAAAAGAACAAGTTCGTCTGCGTCACTTACTTATCAGAGCGAGTAACCCAGAAGAAGCCGAAGCCAAAATCCGGTCTATTAGGCAAAAAATCAATACCGAGGAGGATTTCATTCAACAAGCGGTTGAAAACTCTGACGGGCAATTTGCTATTGAAGGAGGCGACTTAGGCTGGCGTCCACTAAATCAACTCCCACCATTATTTGTTCGCGCTTTGGAAACCGACCAAGGCCCTCTTATTGGACCATTACAAAGCAATGCAGGCTTTCATTTACTTTGGTTGATCGAAAAACGTTCACCTGATGTCACCTTGCAGCAGCAGACCAAAGTACGCCACATTTTGGTCCGCGCTAATGAAATTCGCAATATAGAGCAAACTAAAGTATTAGCCGAAGAACTGTACAATAAGTTAGAAAATGGTGCCGATTTCGCCCAATTGGCGAAAGAGCAAAGTGAAGATCAAGGCTCTACCTTACAAGGTGGTGATTTAGGCTGGGTAACGCCAGGCACCATGGTGCCTGAATTTGAAAGCATGATGGATCAAACCAGTATCGGTAGCATTAGCAAACCTTTCCGCACACAATTTGGCTGGCATATCTTGCAAGTCGAAGGTCGTCGTGAAGCGGATATCAGCGACAAAGTAAAACGCAGTAATGCTGAGCGCGCCTTAACCGCTCAAAAACAAGACGTTGTGCTTGGCAACTGGCTTGACGAGCTACGTGCAGATGCCTTCATTGACATCAAAAAATAAGAGAAAAGCATGGCGAATAATCCGGTAGAGTCACTCCCTATTATTGCCATCACCTCTGGTGAACCGGCAGGAATCGGCCCTGACATTATTCTAAGCGCCTTAAACGAGCAGACTTTTCCTGCTCGTTTAATTATTCTTGCTGATCCACAATTACTAAAAGATAGAGCGTCAACACTGGGTCTAACTGTCGACATTCGAACACTCAGTCACTCACATGAAGTAAGCGCGCATCAACAAGGCATGATTAGCGTCTTGCCAATTCAGCAAGCGAAACAGACGATTGCTGGCGTTCTAGACATCGCTAATTCAGCTTATGTTTTAGAAACGCTCAAACACGCCGGGGAAGGTTGTCTACGAAAAGAATTTGATGCCATTGTCACCCCTCCGGTTCACAAAGGCATCTTATGCGAAACGGGTGTGCATTTTTCTGGGCATACCGAATTCTTTCAGGCTCAGTGTAAGTCACCACATGTGGTGATGATGCTAGCCACAGAAGCAATGAAAGTGGCACTCGTCACCACTCACCTACCACTAAAAGATGTGTCTGCTGCCATTACAGAGCAAAGTATCAGTCTTGTCATCAACGCACTGAATCAAGACCTGCAAGAGAAATTCGGGATTACAAAACCAAAGATCTTAGTCTGTGGTTTAAACCCCCATGCCGGTGAAGATGGTCATCTTGGTAGAGAAGAAATTGACGTTATTATTCCAACACTCGATAAACTGCGCCAAGAAGGCTTAGATCTTGTGGGCCCTCTTCCAGCAGACACCCTGTTTACCCCAAAATACCTAAATGATGCCGACTGCGCCTTGGCCATGTATCACGATCAAGGCTTACCTGTGTTAAAATATTCAGGTTTTGGTAATGCCGTCAATATCACATTAGGCTTACCTATTATTCGAACATCTGTCGACCACGGCACAGCCATTGATTTGGCTGGCACAGGCAAAGCAAATAACGGCAGCCTTAAAGTGGCCATTCAACATGCTATTAATATGGCAAATAACGCGAAAAAGTTTTCTAAATGAGCAAACAGCAGCCCCATAAAGCCAGAAAAAGATTCGGCCAAAACTTCCTTCATGATCACGGCGTAATTCGACGCATTGTGGCATGCATTGGCCCCAAAAAAGGTCAGCGCATCGTCGAGATTGGACCGGGCAAAGGCGCCTTAACGGAAGGCATAATCAGTGTTACTGAGCGCATGGATGTCGTTGAACTTGACCGTGATCTAATCCCTATTTTGAAGGTAAACTTATTCCGCTTTCCCGAGCTTACCGTTCATGAAGCGGATGCCATGAAATTTGATTTTGCCTCACTGAGCACGCCAGAACAAGCCATTCGTGTTGTAGGCAACTTGCCTTACAACATTTCAACGCCGCTTATTTTTCATTTATTAAGCCAAGCCAACGCCATTGAAGACATGCACTTCATGCTACAAAAAGAAGTGGTTGATCGTTTGGCCGCGCGCCCTGGTGATAGCCTTTATGGACGCCTTAGCGTGATGGCACAGTATTATTGCTCCGTCGAATCACTCTTTATTGTTGGGCCAGAATCATTCGACCCAGCGCCAAAAGTCGATTCTGCCATTGTGAGAATGACGCCACATAAAGCATTACCTTACCCAGTTAATGACATAAAAATGCTAGAAGACATGGTTAGAATCGGCTTTCAACAGCGCCGCAAAACCCTACGCAACAATTACAAAGGGGTATTAGACACCGATGATTTTTCGGCACTCAATATTGACCCCACATTGCGTCCTGAAAGGCTTGACGTGGAAGACTTCGTTCGAATCACCAACTACGTCCTCAAAAAGGAAGGGTAAATGCAGAAATATGACGTCGCGGTTTCTGTTCGCACAGAATATCTCGCAAGCCAATCAACACCTAATGAATCCCGTTACGTATTTGCCTATCACATTTCAATCACCAACTGCGGAACAGAGCCGGCCAAGCTTCAGACCCGCCACTGGATTATTACCAATGGCAATGAGCAGGTACAAGAAGTGAAAGGCAGCGGCGTCATTGGAGAATATCCGCACTTAGCGCCAGGAGAGTCTTTTCATTACACCAGCGGCACGGTGATGGACACAGTTGTTGGCAGCATGCAGGGTAGCTATCAATTTCTGGCAGACGATGGCACAGAGTTTGACGCCCCTATTCGCCCTTTCACTCTGTCTGTCCCCAATCAGGTTCACTGAGGCAATTTATGGCAACCTATGTTATTGGTGATTTACAAGGCTGTCTTACGCCTTTAGTGCAGCTTTTAGAACAAATTAATTACCACCCTGAACAAGACAAACTTTGGTTTGCTGGTGATCTGATCAATCGCGGTGAAGAGTCGCTAGAAACGCTTCGCTTCATCAAATCACTGGGCCACAACGCCACCATTGTTTTAGGCAACCATGACCTGCATTTGCTGGCGGTTTCCCATGGCTATGGAAAGTTAAAACGGGGTGATACATTAGCTGAAATACTGACAGCAGGCGATCGTGATGACTTAATGAACTGGCTTCGCCAACAGCCCTTATTTCACTACGATGAGCAACTTAATACCGTGATGACACACGCGGGAATCCCGCCTTGCTGGGATCTAGCAAAAACTCAATCTCTCGCCAACGAAGTCGAGACAAAACTCAAATCAGACAGTGTTGATGATTTTTTTGCGACCATGTATGGTAATACTCCAGACACATGGAGCGATGAACTGACAGGCTTAGATCGTCTTCGTGCGATCACTAATTACCTTACTCGCATGCGTTTTTGCGATGAAAACAGTAAGCTTGATCTTAAATCTAAAGAAGGCATTAACACCGCTGAGAAAGGCTTCGCTCCTTGGTTTAATTATCCCTCAAAAGTGCCTAAGGACTGCCATATCGTTTTTGGTCATTGGGCCGCTTTAGAAGGAAAAACCCAGTTAGAACGTATCCATGCATTAGACACAGGCTGCGTCTGGGGCGGAAGTTTGACGGCGTTGCGCTTAGAAGATAAACAGCGCTTTAGTACACCTTGCACACTTAATCGGAAGAATTCATGACTTTTCATTGTATTGATATTTCAGATGCACTGCCAATTATTGAAAACAATGCCACCATTGTTGATATTCGCGATCTGACCAGTTTCCATAACAGTCACATGACAAACGCAATCAGCTTAACCAATGATAACGTTCAAGACTTTATTGACAGCACCGCAAAAGACCAGCCAGTTATTGTCTGCTGCTACCATGGTAATAGCAGTAAAGGCGCGGCAGAATACCTAGCATCGCAAGGTTTCAAGGCAGTCTACTCACTAAATGGTGGTTTTAGTCAATGGAGCGCCATGTTTCCAGAACAATGCGAAACGGGTAGCTAACCAACCATGATAGCCAAGTATCAAGTCTATCTCGTTGGCGGTGCTGTGAGAGACGCACTTTTAGCACTGCCAGTTATCGATCATGACTGGGTTGTCACTGGTGCCACCCCAGAGCAACTTGAGCAACAAGGCTATCAGCAAGTAGGCAAACAATTTCCTGTTTTCCTGCATCCCAAAAGCAAAGAGGAATACGCTCTTGCTCGCAAAGAAAAAAAGCAAGGGCAAGGCTATACAGGCTTTATCTGTGACTTTTCTCCTGACATCAGCCTAGAAGAAGATCTGGAACGCAGAGACCTGACCATCAATGCCATAGCACAAGATAAAGATGGCGCCTTAATTGACCCCTTTCATGGTCAACAAGATTTACGAGATCGCGTATTACGTCACGTTTCGGATGCTTTTATTGAAGACCCGCTTCGAATATTGCGTGTTGCTCGCTTTGCCGCACGTTTCCATCATTTTGGCTTTACTATTGCCCCCGAAACCATCCGGTTAATGCAAACCATTAGCACCTCGGGAGAACTATCTAGTTTAAGTGCAGAACGGGTATGGAAAGAACTAGAAAAGGCCCTTAATACTCAACATGCCAATATTTTTTGCTCGGTATTAAAGGAAGTAAACGCTCTAGATAAGCTTTTTCCTGAGTTAGTATGGGAGGAAGACCTGAACCTTATCGAGAGTCTAAGCCAAAAGAACATAACACCCGCCCAGCGCTGGGCAATGTTATGCAAAAACACGCCACTTGCTCAACTCACCCGATTACATGAACGCATCCGCTGCCCAAATCAATTCAAAATACTGGCAGAGCAAACACGCTCATTCATAGAAAATCAACATATACCTATGGATTCCATCGCGTGGGAAAGCTGGTTAGTTTGCGTTAATGCCATAAAAAAACCCCAACCTTATGTTTTACTGATTGAGGTTCTGAGCCATTTGACGAACAGCGACATTCATGACTGGCAATCATTGCGAAATACCATAGCGACCATCAATGCCGCCCCATTCATCAAACAAGGCTTAAGTGGCGCTGAGCTAGGACAAGCGTTGAAAAAAGCCCGTACAGAGGCTCTCGACAAAACCCTATCCCCTTTGATCAATTAACACATAACGTCTCAATAAGTGACCGTAGACTTTCTGTGAATTTTCACACCTACGGCTTGAGCTGCTGACACCGCTCCAGGCTTTCGCAATGTTAGCGTGATCGCGTTTAATTTAAACTGTCCTATCAATTCAGCAACCAAGTGCTCTGCCAAGGTTTCAATTAGCTCAAATTGACGTTCAGCACAAAACGCTAAAATGTAATTGGAGATTGCCTCGTAATCCAATGTCTTCGCAAGATCATCCGTCTCTGCCGGAACACGATTATCGTGCTCCATTTCCAAGTCAAACACCAAATCTTGCTGGATTTTTTTTTCCCAATCGTACACACCGATCACAGCTTGCGTTTTTAAACCCTCAATAAACACTAGGTCGGTCACATTAAGACTCCTTTAGAGGTGGCAATTCAGATAAAGGCCAACGGGCGCGTATTGACAAACTAAGCTCAGAAAATTGACCATTGACCAAACGCTGAGCACCAGCATAAGCGATCATGGCACCATTATCGGTACAAAATTCCGGTCTGGCATAAAACACACTGGCTTTGATTTTTTTCAGTTGGCTTTCAAGCTGCTCACGTAATCGTTGATTCGCGCTCACGCCACCGGCAATAATCAATCGTTTCAAACCTTCTGCTTCCAGCGCTCGACGACACTTTATGACCAAGGTATCGACCACAGCGGTTTCAAACGCCAAAGCAGCATCCGCTTTGAACTGCTCATCGCAGCGATCATGATCTAATGCATCATGTACCGCCGTTAAAAACGCGGTTTTCAAACCACTGAAACTGAAATCCAAACCTGGACGATCTGTCATCGGGCGCGGGAATGTCAACCCAGATTCAGCATTACCACGTTTCGCTAACGCCGCAATATATGGCCCTCCGGGATAAGGTAGACCAATCATCTTAGCGGCTTTATCAAAAGCCTCTCCTGCCGCATCATCAAGAGATTGACCTAAAAGACGGTATTCACCGATCGCATCAACACGCACCAATTGAGTGTGTCCACCAGACACCAGCAAAGCAACGAAAGGCATTTCTGGTTGCGACTCTTCTAGCATTGGCGCTAAAAGATGCCCTTCCATATGGTGCACTCCCAAAGCTGGAATCCCCAATGCATACGCCAAAGAATGACCAATCGTCGCGCCAGCCATCAAGGCACCAACCAAGCCAGGACCACTGGTGTAAGCAATCGCATCCAGTTCCGATTTTTTTATTCCCGCAGCGTGTAATACCTCATCGATAAGCGGCAACGTTTTACGGACATGATCACGGGAAGCCAATTCGGGTACAACACCACCGTATTCAGCGTGCTGAGCGATTTGAGAGTAAATCTTGTGTGCCAAAAGACCTTTCTCGGTATCGTAAATAGCGATCCCCGTTTCATCACAAGAAGTTTCTAATCCCAATACTTTCATCAGAATAATCTCATTAATAATTTGCGTATATTGTACCTTATCTGTTCAGACCATTGCAGAGCAAACCGCAACTTAGTTCGTATTCAGCGTAAATGAGATTAGACACCGCTAGGTAAAAGCTTTATAATGCGCGCGTTTTAAATGTTTAAATAAAAAGGCAGGTGATTTTTCTAGCTTAACCCATGGCTTCCATGTAAAGAGAAGCAAAATGGCAAACAAGCACCCTATGAAAAAATGAATACCGTTACAGACGCGATAACAGTCTGTTCAGGGTTAAGCCTTTTGGCTTAGGCTTTTGGTTTAGGGAAATCGATCCATACTGGATCACACTCTGTTCAACAAAAGCGCGCTTTGAAAGCCCATTAAATACGGGTATAGTTCACGCCGTTTTTGTGAATACTTAAACGTTTTAAAAATATTCTTAAAGGTAAAAACATGCCAGCAGTAAAAGTAAAAGATAACGAACCATTTGACATCGCTCTACGTCGCTTCAAACGCTCTTGTGAAAAAGCAGGCGTTTTGGCTGAAGTTCGTCGTCGTGAATGCTACGAAAAACCAACAACACTTCGTAAACGCGCTGCAGCTGCCGCTGTGAAACGCCACGCGAAGAAAGTTTCTCGTGAGCAAAAGAAATTCCAACGTTTGTACTAGGCCAATCTGCCGTTTGGCACTTTGCAAAAAACAAATGTTTGCCTAGACGTTTCTAACTTTTAGGCTTATAAAAAACGGCTAGTTAACCAACTAGCCGTTTTTTTTGCCTATATGCCTACCCGACAACTATCTACCGAAAGTAAGAGGATCCCATGTCAGACCTAAAAAAACACATTTCAGATACATTAAAAGACGCGATGCGTGCCAAAGAAAAGCAACGTGTCACTGTCATTCGCACTATCCTATCCGAATGCAAAAAGATCGAAGTAGATGAACGCATTGAACTAGATGATGCTCGTGTATTAGCCGTTCTTGACAAAATGAACAAGCAGCGCAAAGACTCAAACCAACAGTTTATCGACGGCGGTCGCGAAGACCTCGCTGCGATTGAACAAGAAGAAATGGCCATCATTAGCGAGTTTTTACCAACACCATTGACCGACGATGAAGTCGGTGAGATTGTAAAAGCAGCCATTGCAGAAACGGGCGCAACATCCATGCAACAAATGGGCGCAGTTATGGCAATAGTAAAACCACAGGTTCAAGGTCGTGCCGATATGGCACAAATCAGCAAACAAGTTAAAGCACAATTAGGCTAATACTATGGCGGGACGTATCCCTGATCAGTTTATTGACGAGCTTTTGGCTCGAACCGACCTGACCGATGTGGTTGCGTCTCGCATTAGCCTCAAAAAAACCGGACAAAATTACAGCGCACTGTGCCCTTTTCACAACGAAAAAAGCCCTTCCTTTAGTCTCAATCCAAACAAACAGTTCTATTATTGTTTTGGGTGTGGCGCAGGCGGCAATGCGATTTCTTTTGTCATGGAACATGACCATTTAGACTTTGTCGATGCCATTGAAGTACTGGCAAAAGACGCGGGCATGGAAGTGCCAAGAGAACAAGGCGCACCAGACAGATACGAACAAAACGCAGAACTGCTTAAACGCCTATCCGAAAGCTCGCAGTTTTATCAGCAACAACTCACTCAACACCCTGACAAGAAAAAAGCCACCGACTACTTGTCAAAAGAACGCGGACTGTCTGGCCAAATCGCTAAAGTGTTTGGCTTAGGCTACGCACCTGCAGGATGGGACAATCTTCTTAAAAAAGTGGGAACTCGCGCAGAAAGCCAAGAACAGCTTTTATTAGGCGGCATGCTGATTGAGAAAAAAGACCAACCGGGCCACTACTATGATCGCTTTCGTGACCGGATCATTTTTCCCATTCGAGATTCTAGGGGCCGTGTGATTGCCTTTGGCGGACGAGCATTTGGCGATGAAAAACCCAAATATCTCAACTCGCCAGAAACCCCTGTCTTTCAAAAAAGCCAAGAACTCTACGGCCTATTCGAGGCGAAGCAGAATACCCCCATACTCGACCAAATTCTTGTGGTTGAAGGCTACATGGATGTCATAGTGTTGGCGCAACACGGCATTACCAACGCCGTTGCCACTCTAGGAACATCCGTCAATAGCCAGCACATACGCAAACTCTTTAAACTGGTTAGCAAGATCGTACTTTGCTTTGATGGCGACAAGGCTGGCCGCGCGGCTGCCATTCGAGGTTTAGAAGCCTCCTTGCCGGTTATGCAAGATGAAAAGCAAGTACGCTTTTTATTTTTACCTGAGGGTGAAGACCCCGACTCACTGGTCAGAAAGGAGGGCAAAGACGCCTTTAATCGTCGCCTAGAAGATGCGTCTTCGCTATCACATGTACTGTTTGATCACGCCAGAAACCAGGTAACCTTGGGCGATGAAGAAGGCGAAGCACAATTCGCTCGCAATGCCATGGAAATGATTAAGCAAATCCCCAAAGAGCTCACCTTTCGCTCAGTATTAATTCGCCAATTAAGCGATCAATCTGGTATCGACAGTGAAACGCTAGGCAATACTGTCTTTAAAACTCGACGCCAGTTCACACCGACGGAAGAGCAAACACTCACCCACCCAGACCATACACAACAAACACACCATTATAATGGCGACACTCCAGATTTAAGCGACTACGATTACGAACCGTCGCACAACCACTACGATGATTTTCATCCGTCTGATTACACAGCACCAAAAACCCAACCTACAACACAAGGTTCATTTAAAAAACCTTTTGGTAAAAAACCCTTTTCTAAAGGCAAGTTTTACAACGACGAGCCAGCACTTCCACCCGCTGCACCCAGTCTAAGCCGAATAAAACAGGCCTCTCTGTGCCTCCTACTGCATCCTCACATAGCAAAAGAGATCGATTTACCCGACCCCGTGATAAATCAAGCCAATGATGAGCTGCAAGTTTTCTGCAAAATATGGCGATATTTCACAAAATACCCCAATAAAAACACAGGACACCTACTAGGAGAAATGACAGATAACGTCACAACATCTTCCATTTACGCATTATTAAACCACAAAGATGCAATAACAAAGCAGAAAATAACCAATGCACATCAAGAAGTGCTCGATATGGTTATAGCGTTGGAAAAAAATCTTGGATTAAATAGCAGCATTGCACGGTTGAAAAGCAAAGGAAACGAATCCATAAAGGACAATAGCAGTAAGCAGGAATTACGGAATTTAATGGATCTGATTAGACAAAAAAAATCATAATGGTTGCTTAATTTTCACACACAAAAGAAAGGATTCGGTGGATAAAAGCGATAGATTTTGTTATAATCCGCGGCTTGCTAAACTCCCAAATGAATTTCTAACGATAGGTTGTCGAATGCCAGACACTCAACAGTCACGTCTCAAAGAGCTGATCACCAAGGGTAAAGAACAAGGTTACTTAACTTTTGCTGAAGTTAACGACCACCTCCCTGATGACCTTTCAGACCCGGAGCAAGTAGAAGAAATCATTGCCATGATCAACGACATGGGCATTACGGTTTCCGAAGTTGCACCCGATAAAGATAGCCTTCTCATGGAAGAAGGTGATGCGACCGATGAAGCCGCCGCGGAAGAAGCCGCTGCCGCTTTGGCCGCAGTAGAAGGTGATATTACTAGAACCACTGACCCAGTCCGTATGTACATGCGTGAAATGGGTACGGTCGAACTATTGACTCGTGCCGGCGAGATTGCCATCGCAAAACGTATCGAAGAAGGTACTCGTGAAGTCATGGCTGCTATCTCCTACTTCCCTGGTGCGGTAGATGTATTGCTCGACGCCTACTCAAAAGTACAGGAAGAAGAAGGCCGCCTAAGCGATATCTTTAGTGGCTTTATCGATGGCGACGGTGAAGAACCTATTTTCGAAGACACCGTTAACGATGAGCCATTAATCGATGAAGATACGGTCGATAGTGACGAAGACGATGATGATTCAGAGACCACCGAAGAAGAAACGGATAACGGTCCTGACCCTGAAGAAACGGCATTACGCTTCAACGATATCACGCGCATTTACAATGAATTAAAAGTGCTATTGGAAACACGCGACAGACAAGACCCTGACGTGAAAAATAAGCAAGAAGAGCTAAGCATTAGTTTTGCTCCTATTAAGCTTGTTCCAAAAATGTTTGATGAGCTGATCGATCGCGTACGTACACGTATGGAAAAAATCCGCGACCAAGAACGCCTTATCATGCAAGTGTGTGTGCGCAAATCTGGCATGCCAAGAACCGAATTTTTAAAACGTTTTCCAAGCAATGAAACCAATCCTGATTGGCTGAAAGAACAAATTGCTTCTGGTGCCGATTACGCCGCCGCACTGGAAGAAAACGAAGCTGAGTTTATGCGCAGTCAGCGTAAACTACGCGCTGTTTCTAAAGAAACAGGTTTAACCATTGCAGAACTAAAAGAAATTAATCGTCGCATTTCAATCGGTGAAACTCGTGCTCGCCGTGCGAAAAAAGAAATGGTTGAGGCCAACTTACGCTTGGTTATTTCTATTGCGAAAAAATACACTAACCGTGGCTTACAATTCTTGGATCTTATTCAAGAAGGCAACATCGGTCTAATGAAAGCAGTGGATAAATTTGAATACCGCCGTGGTTATAAGTTCTCAACTTATGCCACTTGGTGGATTCGTCAAGCAATCACTCGCTCCATTGCCGACCAAGCTCGCACTATCCGTATTCCTGTACATATGATTGAAACGATTAATAAACTAAATCGTATTTCTCGTCAGATGCTACAAGAAATGGGACGTGAAGCAACGCCTGAAGAATTGGCTGCTCGCATGGACATGCCTGAAGACAAAATTCGCAAAGTATTGAAGATCGCTAAAGAGCCGATTTCGATGGAAACCCCGATCGGTGATGATGAAGACTCTCACTTAGGTGACTTCATTGAAGACGATGGTGCGGAATCCCCTATTGATATCGCAACAATAGAAGGTTTGCGCGAATCAACCACTATGGTACTTGCTGGTTTAACGGCACGTGAGGCCAAAGTGTTGCGCATGCGCTTCGGTATCGACATGAACACTGATCACACTCTTGAAGAGGTCGGTAAGCAGTTTGACGTGACGCGTGAACGTATCCGTCAAATCGAAGCCAAGGCACTGCGTAAGCTACGTCATCCTAGCCGCTCAGAGCATCTAAGAAGCTTCTTAGACGATTGATATCAGTCGAACACAAAAAAACCGCTGCCATAAACAGCGGTTTTTTTATAACTAAAAATTGCTAAAAAAGCCTATTAGAACAAGCATAAGCAACAAAACTGTCATACACTCTAATTAGAGTATGGATAAAGACAGTGAGGTTCAACTTGCCAAAAAACCATAATCGTCATCATTTCAATACAATGCTCCAGCCTACTTTGGCGAATCAAGCTGCCAATCAGACAACGCTTACTAAATTACGGTTCACCCTGTTACTTTTCACTAAACTAAACATTCACCTCTTCAGTCATTATCTAAGCACTATGCGTTTCGTTCGTTTCTTCCCTATTCAAAAGCAAGCTTCATGTTCATTGCAGGAGTAATATTCTATGGAAAAAATCTACGTTCTCGACACAAATGTGCTATTGCACGATCCATTGGCAATTTATGCTTTTGCCGAACACAAAGTCGTCATTCCTATGACTGTCCTAGAAGAATTGGATGTTATCAAAGATAGGAGAGACAAAGACGTTAGTAGAGAAGCTCGAGTAGCGATCAACACCATCGACAAAATAGTGGGTGATGCCTCTCCCCGAGACCTACAAGCCGGCGTCCCAATACGCATTATCAGTAATGAAACAGATCAGGAGCAACCTAAACGCGTCGAAGGCTCTTTGGCCATTTATCCAGACCAACAAATCACCCTAACCGATAATATCCCATTTTTAAATGGCAACCATGATCACGCCAATGATAATCGCATCATCAATGTTGGCTTAAGCTTACAAGCAACGCACCCTCGCTCCTCTGTTTGCCTTGTAACAAAAGACATCAACATGCGCATCAAGGCAAAAGGCTCGGGACTAGAACGCGTAGAAGACTATCGTAAGGATAAGGTTCTTGACGATCTGGACCTAATGAGTAAGGGTTATATTCAGTTTGCAGGCAGTTTCTGGTCAACCATTGAAAGCGTTAAAACAGAAGCTCACGGCCGTCACACAGTTCATGTTATTAATAAAAGCCATTTACCTAATATCTATTTCAATATGTTTGTCATTGATGATGAAGACTTCATTGGCTTTGTGGTCAACCTGGACCAAGAACACGTCTACCTGCTCGATATCAATAAACAGCACCTGATGAATCAAAACTTCTGGGGCATTGTCCCCCGCAATCTAGAGCAAGCCATGGCGTTTTACTTATTACGTCATGACAACTCAGATCTCATGGTAATGACAGGGCCAGCTGGCTCAGGAAAAACACTGTTAGCCCTAGCGTATGGACTGCAAGTCACTATGGAGGAAAAACGCTTTAATAAAATTATCGTTGCTAGATCTACGCCTCCGATGGCGGAAGACATTGGTTTCCTACCTGGAACAGAAGAGGAAAAAATGGCACCATGGTTAGCAGCTTTTGACGATAACTTAGAAATTTTGCATGGCGCTGACGAACACTCTTTTAGCAGCATTGACTACGTTAAACAAAAAGCCAACATTCAATTCAAGTCTTTGAACTTTATGCGTGGCCGCTCATTTAATAATGCTTTGATCATCATCGACGAAGCACAAGGGCTCACACAATTCCAGCTCAAGTCCATCGTGACACGAGTTGGCAGCAATTCGAAAATCATTGTACTGGGCAATTTGGCACAAATTGATAACAAGTACATCACCCCACTAACCTCAGGATTAACTTACCTAGTGGAGAAAACAAAATCCTTTAAATACGCCAGCATCATGCACGTCAATGGCATAGAAAGAAGCCGACTTGCCGAATTTGCTGAAGAGAATTTATGAGTATTTAGATCGAAAAAAGGGGAAGAACAAACGTTCTTCCCCTTTTCATATTGCTACCAGCGATTAAATCACTCAGAACCTAAGCAACGGATTTCGCCAACTCGGTAATCTCATCCCACTTACCGGCACGCACTAAATCTGTTGGTACAATCCAAGAACCACCCACACATAGCACATTTGGCAAGGCTAGATATTCACGGAAGTTATCCGCACCAATACCACCCGTCGGGCAAAACTTAATCTGTGGCAATGGACCACCAAATGCTTTCAGCGCTTTAACACCGCCATTCACTTCAGCAGGGAAGAACTTAAAACGGTCATAGCCGTATTCCATACCAAGCAAAATATCAGAAATAGTCGCTACGGCTGGCAAATAAGGCACATCGAACTCTTTGCCCACCGCCAATAGATCAGGCGTCATCCCTGGGCTAATAATAAACTGAGAGCCCGCTTCAATGGCTTGAATATATTGCGCGCGAGAACACACCGTTCCGGCACCAACAATCGCCTCAGGTACTTCCTTACGAAGTGCCGTAATGGCCTCTAGGGCAGCTGGCGTACGCAAGGTTACCTCTAAAACAGGCACACCACCGGCGACAAGTGCTTTACCTAACGCGACCGCTTGCTCAACACTATCAACAACGATGACAGGAACAACAGAAGTGGCTGTCATTACCTGTTCAGCAGTATATGAAGTAGTCATTTTATTTTCCTTTTATTAAGACTTAATAATCATGCCAATTACGACCGTCTTTGATCGGTAATGCCATTGATGCAGCAGGCCCCCAAGAACCGGAAGCGTATTCTTTTGGACGCTCACTGGTTTGGTTCCATGCAGACATAATACCGTCTACCCATTTCCAAGCCGCCTCTACTTCATCGTAGCGCATAAACAACGTCGCATCGTTGCGCATCACATCAAGCAGCAATCGCTCATACGCTTCCGGACTACGCTTATCATTAAAGGCTTCCGTCAGACTCAAGTTCAAATCAACAGGCTGAAGAACCATGCCTTCGCTCACACCTGGAACTTTGTTCATTACCGTTAAAGAGATTTTCTCTTCTGGCTGAAGGCGAATGATCAACTGATTACGTTGCAGTTGACGATTACTTTCATCACTAAAGATACTGTGTGGCACGGCTTTGTATTGAATAACAATTTCAGAATAACGCTGACCTAAACGTTTACCCGTTCTAAGGTAAAAAGGCACGCCAGCCCAACGCCAGTTATCAATATCCGCGCGCAAAGCAACAAAGGTTTCCGTTCGTGAGTCAGGATTACTGCCTTCTTCATCGAAATACCCTTTTACATCTTTGCCTTTAATCATGCCCTTCGCATATTGACCGCGAACGGTTTTGGTATAGGCATTTGCTCCAGCAATAGGACGCAAAGCTTTCAACACCTTGATTTTTTCATCGCGTACTGAGTCAGCATCCATTCGGCCTGGTGGCTCCATCGCAACCAAGCACAATAACTGGATTAAGTGGTTTTGCACCATGTCGCGCATAGCACCGGCATTATCGTAATAACCCCAACGCCCTTCTACACCCACCGTCTCGGAAACAGTAATCTGCACATTATCAATATGCGCACTGTCCCATAATGGTTCAAACAAGGTATTACCAAAGCGAATAGCCAATAAATTTTGCACTGTCTCTTTGCCAAGATAGTGATCGATACGGAAGGCTTGCTGCTCATTGAAGTTCTTCATCACTTCGTCGTTAATTGCACGGGAAGATGCCAGATCTCGACCAAGCGGCTTTTCTAAAACAACACGCATACGGTCCGCATTCAATCCATGGGCCGCTAGCGAAGAACAAATCGAGCCAAATAGGTCAGGCGACGTCGCAAGGTAAAACACAACATCACGGTTATCGCCGCCCACTTGATGATCATTTAAGCGCGAAAAATCAGACGCTTCTTGTGCATCAACAGACACATAACTCAAACGCTCTTTAAAGCGCGGCCATGTTTTTTCATCCCCAACACTAGAAGGCACAAATTCATCAAGCGCTGCTCGAATTTTTGTCTGATATTCCTCAGTACTCACTTCTCGTCTCGAAGCACCAATAATACGCGTCGTCGGAGCAAGCAAACCATCCATATCCAAATGGTACAAAGCAGGCAACAACTTGCGCATTGCAAGATCACCGCCGCCACCGAAAATTACAACATCACAGGCTTTTAAACTGGCCTTCATATATTCTTTCTCCAACTATTTAGGCTTTCGACACAAGATAGGACGCATAACAAGCACATCCCATCAGCCCTGGGTATTCCGACATTACGACAAACGTCGGAATAGGTGAGACAAATTCTTTCATGCGCCCTTTATCTTGCATGGCATCACGAAAACCGCTCTTAAGGATTTCATTGAGATAACGAGGCACTATCCCTCCGGCAATATAGACACCGCCACGGGACTCAACCGACAGTACAAGATCACCAATCACGCGCCCAAGAAACACAAAAAACTGCTCTAAAGCGGCGCTGGCAATTGGGTCATTTCCTTGCTTTAGCGCTTCACCAATTTCGGGGGCTGTTAATCGTCTTTCAATGCCTTCTCGTTGTGCCATAGCCTCGTATATATTTTCAAGGCCCATTCCAGACAACACACGCTCAGCCGACACGCGTTTATGACGAGTACGTAAGAACTTTAAAATGTCGTCTTCAAGGTCGTTGCAAGCGGACAAATCCACATGCCCACCTTCCCCCGGCAACACCATATTAGGGCCGTTATCTTGAGGCACAACACAAGAAATGCCTAATCCAGTTCCCGCTCCTACGACCCAACATGGTGCTTTTGGATCTACTGTGGCGTGTTCACCCAATACCACCATATCGCTTTTAGGTAGAACCTCTAAGCTATAACCCACGGCATCAAAGTCATTAAGCAAGGCAACAGGTTTATCGTCACCAAAATAAGATTGCACTTCGGCACGAGTAAAGTGCCAAGGATTATTAGAAAAGCGAATGACAGCTTGATTGACAGGACCTGCGATGGCAAGAACGACAGCATCAATATTTTCCATATCGACACTACAATGCTCTATATAATCGGCCGCAGCGTCGAAAAAATTCGCATAATTCTTACAAGGGAGCACTCTAATTTCAAGAGGCTCATACTGATGGATGGGAACCAAGGCAAAGCGCGCATTCGTTCCACCAAGATCGGCGATTAAAGCATGGGACATAGACGAACCCTATTTAATTTTTTTGAAATTTTACAACAAAATTGAGGGGAAAAATACCGCAACTCTGAAAAAACAGCCGCTAAAATGTAATAAAATTACAATCCTATCTTAGCCTGTTTAAAAATTTAAATACCTTAGTCGGTACTAATCTTTTACGGTTATTTTTATAATCATAAAGACGCTCATCCGCTACTTTTAGCAGATGTTTGTAGTTGCTTGGCCTATCAGACATCACACTAGCACCACCATAACTGATCGTAATCGGCACAAGATTCGATTTATACCTTAATGGATTAGATTGAAGGTATTCCTGAATGGACTCAGCGACCATAATGGATTGCTCATAACTTTTACCCGGCATCACAAACACAAATTCATCGCCAGCAAAACGGAATGCCAAACCCTGCTTATGAACATATTTTAACAAACGCTTGGCAATGTATTCTAACACCTCATCGCCACAGTTATGTCCCAAGGTATCATTGATCGACTTAAACGCATCGCAATCAATAAATACAACCGTCAAATCACGCTCTTGCGACTTAGAGCGAGCGAATTCACGCTCCAACATCAACTCAAGCTGCCGACGATTTAATAGACCGGTTAACGGATCTCGAGTGGCTAAGTACTCAAGCTTTTCTCTTGCCGTCACGTTACTAAGACAAATTGAAATCTTGATGGCAAGCTGATCAAGCAAAAAAGTATCTTTGGTCATCGCATCATAACGCGTACTGTCCGAGTCGGCCTGACAAAACAGACCAACTAACTCACCGTCAATCGTCAGCGGAGAAATCGCCACAGAGGAAATAATATCACGATAAACGGTCGGAATGATCTCCCAGCAACGACCCAAGTTCGTATTCACCAGCACCGTTTTATTACTGGATTTAATAATATCAATCATAGATCGACGTCTAGTGAACAAGACCCGATCGCGTAAATCTGGCATTTTCTCTAGACTTTCTATGAGATGGGACAAAGGCGCTTCATTGATTAAGTTTACCCATACATAGGGGACATTAAATTGCTTTTGCACTTCTTTTGTTAACGTAGAAACAAACTGGTCACAACGACCAATCGAAAGAATACAACGCTCTATCTCAAAGAACTTGCGTGCAATCTCTTCATTGCGTCTAACATTGTCGATCAGTTCGTTAATATCATGCATGTACTATGCCCCACCGCACCAACAGTAAGCGGTCCACTTCTCTGAATAGAAAGCAGCAGATCCTAAAAACATTATTGATCTGCAATGCATTATAGTACGATGCTTACACAATTTGAGCTATACGTTGAAGAAAATTTGCCATCTAAACGGCATAAAAAAAACCCCCATCAAACATCCTCCACAGACAAGCTCTTCGTTATTTCAATTAATCCTTTGTTTTCTTAAGAAAAATCACTCTGTGCCGATAGCGTATCGTAACGAATTTAATAGGCATATAAATGAATATAAGAGACATTGTTGAAACACAGGTAACCCAAAGCAGTCGAGCGGGACAACCGGTTTCTGGCAATGCAAATTTTGCCTTATTAATGAGTCTATTCAGCCAACCAGGTCCGTCACTGATTGATACGGCTGACAAGTTGAGCCAACATCAACCCCATGCAATAACGCGTCCAATGCAATTTTCACAGAGCATTGGAGAAAATCCCATTGCCAACATAGCCTTACTAAAAGCATTGAGCTTCGAGCCTTTAGCAGAAGGTCCAGCTTACCAATACGACGCCGTAGAAAGTCTAGAAAGACAACTCCATACTCGCTTCTAAGACGCGCCTCCAACAGACAGAGAACAGAGACCAAAAAGAGCACTCCACTGCTGGGCATGCCCCTGAGACGCCCGTTGATAATGCTGCCAACGGCTGTCTGAAGCGACTAATGAGAACTGATGAGAGAAGACACGCATGTCGTTACTCAATGGTGCACTTAGCTCAAACAGCTTATTTAAAAGTGGTAAAACCTGATAAGCGCTACGATTAATGCGCCCCATATAAGGCTGGACGATCTTGACATAATGCGTTTCAAATTGCTGTTTAAGGTACCCAATTGGCGCACCACACATTTGTTGATCAAGCGCTGCCATCTCAGCGGTTACACGATCTAAATAATCCGTTATTCGAACTGTTGTGTATAACAACCTACCGGCATATTCACTGTCCATCAGTGTCTTTAGATCACCCTCGAAAACGTTTGCATCAACAACAGGTAAGCGATCAAGATTCTCACCTATGACAACCAATCGATTCAGAGCGTTCATTAATTCTTGTTGATCTGCTGTTGAGGAATTTAGCGGTAAATAACCATTGGATAAGCTGAAAAAAGCCTCACTTTCCGCACCATTAAAAAGCGCATTCCCAAACGCCATCGGCAATTCAAGGCGTTTCTGTTGTGCTATATGATGCAACTCCTCGGCCAAAGTGTCGTTCTTAATATCACACGATTCAATGGCTCGAATGATGTCCAGCTCGTATAAAAACCGCTGACTGTCAGGCATCACCTTACCCAAAATGCTGTTTTTTCTTCCCGCTACAAGACCAACATCACATTGCTGCAAGGACAAATAATCCAATAATCCAATATCAAATTGCGTTAGACCTTGTTGACGATGACGGGAAGACGGCAAGCTTGCTGGCATTAGGATTGCAGGAGAAGACACCGACATATACTGCGAGCGATTTAAACCAGCTGCATATTGAGATAAAACGTCCTCGCCCTGAAAACGCGTATCACAACCACTCACTCCTGCGAGTATAATGCCGCTTAACAGAATCATTGAAATAAAGGTTTTTACTAACATGAATAAACTACTCATCCAAAAACGAGAAGAAATATCGGAGACACGTGTTGCCAAAATGGTGTTTCCAGCCACAACAAACCATTACGATACCTTATTTGGTGGCATCGCCCTACAGTGGATGGATGAAGTCGCCTATATCGCTGCCACTCGTTTTGCCAGAAAAACCATGGTCACCATTTCAACAGAACAGGTTGACTTTAAACAACCCATCCCATCAGGTATTTTAGTCGAGCTCATTGCTCGCGTCGTTCATGTTGGACGAACGTCGCTAAAAGTAGAAGTGTCTATTTTTCTAGAACAACTCGACAGCGACAAACGCACAAAAGCAGTCACGGGGCATTTCAACTTTGTTGCTGTGGATAGCAACAAAAAACCAACCCCCATTTTCGATGAAGAAATAATGTCTTAGCCATCATCAAAAACACAGTGAGTCCACATGGCGACATCACTGTGTTTTTATGGCTTATTTTGCGTGTCGCTTAGCAATTTCAGCCGCGAGTTCATCAAAGCTTTTTTCAGCTTCAAGCTTTTGAAACAATGCCGCTTCATTTCGCATTGAAGAACGTAAAATGCTTTCCGCAACACCTTGCGCCTGCGTAGGATCTAAACCCACAAGCACCACTAAACCACCAGACGGGGTAGGCATTTGACGGATGATTTTTGAACCAATCAACTGCTGTTCAGTAATTTGTTTGGTAACAACACTGTTAACACGATCTACGGTTTCTGAATCACCCGCCCCCGTTGTTTCAACATATTGCTTAACCATGTTTTGCAAATCAACACTCAGCACTTGCGCCAACTCAACACGTGCTGCTGTCGCTGCCATCTGCTTCATATAATTCACACCCGCCGCGGATTTTTCACTGTAGCCAGCCGCGGATAAAATAACCCCATCCACAGGTGCACCACACACCCAATCAGGCGCAGGTTGGTTAGAGCCATCAGCAAAAACACAATCAGGGATGGCAGAAACAGGCGTATTCACGGCATCTTTACTGCATGCCGCCAATACAAGACTCGCCGCGATTAACCCTACCACTTTAAACGTCATGATCTTTTTCCTTTACTCTAGCTAAGACAATCAGAACTTTAAGCTCTACCAGCCTAAGTGCAATGCACAAAAGCACAATCAACAAAAGTGCAATGCTGTCATTTTAGCCTATTCATACCATTAAAAACAAAAAAAGGCGCTAATAAATAGCACCCTTTTTAATTTATCCGTCACACAAAATTATTCAGTGTAAGCGGCTTTCTCTTCTTCAGTAACGTCTTTCATAGACAGTTTGATACGACCACGAGCATCAACATCTAGCACTTTAACGATGACATCTTGACCTTCTGAAAGGAAGTCGGTTACCGCACGAATACGCTCTTCAGCGATTTGAGAGATGTGAACCAAGCCGTCTTTACCAGGTAAAATGTTAACAAAAGCACCAAACTCCGCTAAGCGAACCACTTTACCTTTGTAAAGCTTGTCTACTTCCGCTTCAGCGGTGATTTCATGAATCTTCAGCAAAGCGGCGTCAGAAGACGCTTTGTCTGCAGCGTAAATACGCACAGTACCGTCGTCGTCTAGATCGATAGAAGCGCCTGTTTGTTCCGTGATAGAACGAATAGTCGCGCCACCTTTACCGATAACGTCACGAATTTTCTCTGGATCAATTTTGATCGTCGCCATAGATGGCGCATTTGGAGACACTTCAGGACGAGCGTAACCGATAACTTTCGCCATTTCACGAAGGATATGAGTACGAGCTTCAAGCGCTTGGCTTAAGGCGATATCCATAATTTCTTCGTTGATGCCTTCGATTTTGATGTCCATTTGAAGCGCTGTGATACCTTCTGCGGTACCCGCTACTTTAAAGTCCATATCACCAAGGTGATCTTCGTCACCCAAGATATCCGTTAGTACTGCAAAGCCGTCGTCTTCTTTGATAAGACCCATGGCGATACCTGCCACTGGCGCTTTCAAAGGAACACCAGCGTCCATCATAGACAAAGACGCACCACATACAGACGCCATAGAGCTTGAACCGTTAGATTCAGTGATCTCAGACACGATACGAATGGTGTATGGGAATTCATCTTCAGAAGGCAATACTGCTTGAACACCACGACGAGCTAGACGACCGTGACCAATCTCACGACGACCAACGCCACCCATGCGACCACACTCACCTACAGAGTAAGGAGGGAAGTTATAATGAAGCATGAAGCTGTCTTTGCTTTCGCCAGTCAAACCATCCGTCATTTGTGAATCACGGCTCGTACCTAATGTACAGGTTGCAATCGCTTGTGTTTCACCGCGCGTAAACAAAGCTGAACCGTGAGTTTTGCTTAACAGACCCACTTCAACACTGATTGGGCGAACCGTTTTATTGTCACGGCCATCGATACGTGGTTTACCGTCGATAACACGACGACGTACAATGCGTTTTTCTAGTTTAGAGAAAGCGCCCGTTACGTCCGCTTCAGAAAACTCACCGCCTTCAGTTACTAAGGCAGCAACAGCAGCATCACGAACAACGCCTAGTTGAGCGTAACGAGCCATTTTCTCACTGATGCCATACGCTTCTTCGATTTGAGCCGCGTAGCCAGACTTAAGTGCATCAGTCAAAGACACATTTGCCGCTTCCGCTGTCCAATCCCAACGAGGCTTAGCGCACTCAGCTGCGAATTCAGTGATAGCAGAAATAGCTGCTTGCATTTCTTTGTGTGCGTAAAGAACCGCACCTAACATTTCGTCTTCCGTTAGTTCTTGCGCTTCAGATTCCACCATCAACACGGCATCTTTTGTACCCGCTACCACCATGTCTAGCAAAGAACCTTCTAGATCAGAGTAACTTGGGTTAAGCACGTAGCCAGACTCATCGTTGAAACCAACACGAGCTGCACCGATAGGACCATTGAATGGGATACCAGAAATTGTTAATGCTGCAGACGTTGCAATCATTGCAGCGATATCGGCGTCTAGGTTAGTGTTCGTAGACATAACCGTACAAACAACCTGAACTTCGTTCATGAACCCTTTAGGGAACAATGGGCGAATTGGACGATCGATCAAACGAGACGTCAGTGTTTCTTTTTCAGAAGGGCGACCTTCGCGCTTTAAAAAGCCACCAGGGATTTTACCAACCGCATAAGCTCGCTCTTGATAATGCACAGACAATGGGAAAAAGTTTTGACCAGGTGTCGCTGTTTTTGCACCAACAACCGTCGCTAGCACTTGCGCATCACCAATTGTACAAAGTACAGCGCCCGTTGCTTGACGAGCAATGCGGCCTGTTTCTAGCGTTACGGTATCGTTACCGAACTGGAAAGTTTTTGTCGTAATACTCACGCGTATTCCTTTTATTAAAAAAATTTCTTCTCCCAAAGACCTCTTTTTAAGCCAGTACTCATATGAACTCTTTAACACCTTTCTCTAACGGAAAGAAAAGCACATATGAAGTACAGGCTGTCCCTTGGGAGACCAATAAAAAAAGGGCCATAATAATTTATGGCCCTTTCTCAGTCTTAGCGACGCAGACCTAGTTTTTTGATCAAACTAGTGTAACGAGCTGCATCTTTACGCTTAAGGTAATCCAACAACTTACGACGCTGGTTTACCATGCGGATTAGACCGCGACGAGAATGATGGTCGTGGATATGAGCTTTAAAGTGATCTTGAAGACCTTCGATGTTCTTAGTCAACAATGCTACTTGAACTTCAGGAGAACCCGTGTCACCTTCTGCTACTTGAAACTCTTTTACCAACGCTGCTTTTGATTCTGCAGACAATGCCATAATCTTAATCTCCAAATTAATATGCTATTAAAAGTAAAGGATAGCCGAGCATATTTTCAGTCATCCTAGGCCAGCAAGTTTAGCACTTTTTTTAGCAGAACTCACTGCTATTTATAAAGAGAACTCACTAGTATTTACCAATCGATAAGGACGAATAGACGTTCCTTTTATCTGCCCAAGCCCCAAAAAGCGCTGTGATTGTTCATCATACATTCTGATCACGGTTTCATGCTCTAATGAAACAGGGCTAGAAACGGTCCGCCCAAACATCATATCTAAGGTGTCCGCCTCTGCTAAATCCACTTTTTCAAAGTGTTCTACGGCGGTATCCATTGAAATCAGATGAGAGTCCAACGCCTCGTAACCTTGCTCCGCTATCGCCTCAAATTGTTCTAGGGTCATCATATTTTCAGGCAAATACCCTGCCGTCGAAATACGATGCAAAGAGTGCAGATGTGCGCCACACCCTAACGCTTCGCCAATATCCTCACCAATAGTTCGGATATAAGTACCTTTAGAACACTGAATATCAAGCGTTAACGTATCGTCAGTTCTGGAAACAAGGGTGAGATTTGAAACCGTGACACGTCGACGTTTTCTCTCGATAACAATGCCCTGACGAGCATACTCATAAAGAGGTCGACCTTCATGCTTCAAAGCGGAATACATGGGCGGTATTTGCTCAATGTCACCACGAAACCTATCTAAAATCGCCTCAAGCGAGTCATCCGTCAGGGTAGGAATCAACTCTTCCGTTAACACGTCCCCTTCACGATCGCCCGTTGTGGTTCTTTTACCCAACTGAATGCAAGTCAAATAACGCTTATTTGCATCCAATAGATATTGTGAGAATTTCGTCGCTTCACCAAGACACAGTGGCAACATTCCTGTTGCCAAAGGATCGAGCGCACCAGTATGGCCCGCTTTCGCCGCTTGATAAAGACGGCGAACACGCTGCAATGCCTGGTTTGAACTAAGACCAATCGGCTTGTTCAGTAAAACAATCCCGTCTACCGAACGCCATTTTGCTTTCACCATACGACTTTATTACTCGCCTTAGTTACCGTTTTTCGTCTCATCATCACGAATCGCTTCGTCAATCAGAGCCGACATACGCGAACCATTGACCACACTTTGGTCATAATGAAAGCGCAAATGCGGCATAACACGAAGTTTCACTTCTTGTGCTAAACGACGACGTAAAAAACCTTTTGCGCTGTCAAGAGCCGCTTGGTTCTCTGCCAATACTTCTGGCTGATCGTCTTTACCCAAAACCGTGTAATAAATATCCGCATAGCCTAAATCTTTTGCTACACGCACTTCGTTGACAGTAACCAACCCTAAACGTGGATCTTTTACTTCAAACTGGATCAAGGACGCCAGCTCCTTTTGGAGCTGGTCACCAATCCGACTAGTACGACTAAATTCGCCTGCCATGATCTTGTCCTATTATAACGTACGCGCAACTTCGATGGTTTCAAAAACCTCGATCTTATCGCCTACTTTTACGTCAGTGTAGTTTTTAACACCGATACCACATTCCATGCCTCGGCTAACTTCATTGACCGCATCTTTAAAGCGACGCAGAGATTCAAGCTCACCTTCATAAATAACAACATCATCACGCAATACACGGATCTGTTTGTTACGGTAAACCGTCCCTTCTACCACCATACAGCCAGCAATCAAACCAAACTTAGGCGAACTGAACACATCACGTACTTCGGCCGTACCTTTGATGTCTTCACGAAGATCTGGAGACAACATACCGGACAACGCAGATTTCACATCGTCAATAATGTTATAGATAACACTGTAGTAGCGAAGATCAATACTTTCACGCTCAATGAATTGCTTAGCAGAGTTGTCCGCACGCACGTTGAAACCGAAAATAACCGCATCAGACGCTAGCGCTAACGTTGCATCCGTTTCCGTGATACCACCAACGCCACTAGAGATAACGTTAACTTTCACTTCATCTGTATTCATGTCAGTCAATGATTTAATCAAGGCTTCAAGAGAACCACGAACGTCCGCTTTAATAACAATGTTCAGAGTACGAACTTCGTCTTTGCCCATCTCAGAGAATAAGTTCTCTAATTTAGCAGAATGCTGGCGAGCAAAACGCACTTCACGGTACTTACCTTGACGGAAGTTCGCCACTTCACGCGCCTTACGCTCATCCGCTACAACGATGAACTCTTCACCTGCTTCTGGCGTTCCATCAAGACCAAGAATCTCAACAGGAATAGATGGGCCTGCCGAATCAATCGTCTTACCAGTTTCGTCCAACAATGCACGCACACGACCCATTTGAAGACCAGCCAACACGATGTCGCCTTTCTTCAAAGTACCGTTTTGAACGAGCAAAGTAGCAACAGAACCACGACCACGATCTAAACGAGCCTCAACCACCACACCTTTTGCTGGTGCGCTAGGAACCGCGGTTAATTCAAGTACTTCTGATTGCAACAACACCGCTTCTAGAAGCGCTTCAATACCTTCACCAGACTTAGCCGATACACCGACGAACTGAACGTCACCGCCCCATTCTTCAGGAATAACACCTTGCGCCACTAATTCGTTTTTAACACGATCTAAATCCGCGCCTTCTTTATCGATCTTAGTCATGGCAACGACCATTGGAACACCAGCAGCACGAGCATGCTGAATCGCTTCAATTGTCTGAGGCATCACGCCATCGTCTGCCGCACACACTAGAATAACAATGTCTGTTGCTTTCGCACCACGTGCACGCATAGACGTAAACGCCGCGTGTCCCGGAGTGTCCAAGAAGCTGATCATGCCGTGCGGTGTTTCAACGTGATAAGCGCCGATATGCTGTGTGATGCCACCAGACTCACCCGCAGCAACGCGAGTCGTACGAATATAATCAAGCAGAGACGTTTTACCATGGTCAACATGGCCCATCACAGTAACGACAGGTGCACGCTTGATCGCCTCACCTTCGTAGTCGATGGCTTCGATCATGTCATTTTCAACAGCATTTTCGTCGATTAGCTTAACCGTATGACCCATTTCCTCAACAACAAGCGTTGCTGTATCACGGTCAATGGTTTGGTTAATGGTTGCCATCGCACCCATTTTAAACATGACTTTGATAACTTCTGCGCCTTTCACTGCCATTTTTTCGGCAAGATCTGCCACAGTGATGCTTTCTGGCAAAGCGACTTCATGAATCATTTTAGCCGTTGGCTTTTGGAAACCATGCTCTTGTTTTGCTGGCTTCTTATTTTTACGTCCTAACTTGCCGCGACGAGTGAATTCATCTTCGTCATTAACATTTACGCGTGATGTGCGCTTGTTATCTGGATTAATACGACCACGAGGTTTGTCTTTATCGTTGTCATGTCTCACTGGGCCTTTTTTGCCTTTTGGTGCAACCGACGATTTCTTACTGTCCATTGCTGGTTGAGACATTTTTTTCGCTGCTTTAGGCTGCTTCGGTGATTCCACGGGTTCTGCCGCTCCTATATCGGAAACATACTGCTCCGTATAATTTACCGCGTCAGCATCCGCTACGGCGGCTTTTGCCGCTGCGTCTTGACGCGCTTTTGCTTCGGCTTCAGCTTTTGCTTTGGCCGCCTTCTCTTCTTCAATCTTACGCTCGGCTTCTAGACGAGCCTGCTCTTCAGCTGCCAAACGTTCTTGCTCTTCAGCAAGGCGCTGGGCAAGTAATAACTCTTCTTGCTTTTGAGATTCGCTGTCTGAATCATCACGCTTTACGTACGTGCGTTTTTTCTTCACTGCAATATTAACCGCTTTTCCGCCATCACGCGACAACGTACTTGTTGTCTTTCGTTGCAGAGTAATTCTTTGGCTATTGCCGCTGTCTTCGCCATGCTGACGTTTTAGATAATTCAGTAACGCTTGCTTTTCAACTTCAGAGACTTCTTGACTTGCACTCGTTTGAGGCAGGCCAGCGTCTTTCATCTGAGCTAGTAGCTTATCGACTGGCGTATTAACCAGGTCGGATAATATCTTTACGGTTTGAACTGTCATTAAGTTCCCCCTTATGTACTCAGATTTTATTCAGATTCAGCAAACCAAGGTGCACGAGCTGTCAATATAAGACTCGCCGCGCGCGCTTCTGTCATACCTTCAACATCTAGCAATTCATCAACCGATTGCTCTGCTAGATCTTCCATGGTGATCACTCCCATAGAAGCCAACACTAAAGCAAGATGATTATCCATACCTTCCATTGCTAACAAATCAGCAGCAGGCTTGGCATCATCCAATTGCTCTTCGGCTTGTAGAGCTCGGTTTAACAAGGACTCTTTTGCTCGTGAACGTAATTCATTTACCAAATCTTCATCAAATCCGTCGATGTCTAACATTTCTTCCATAGGGATATAGGCCACTTCTTCTAAAGAAGTGAATCCCTCTTCAACCATCTGAATGGCTAAATCGTCATCAATGTCTAAACCAGAAACAAAAATATCAATGAGTTTTTGTGACTCTTCTTGCTGTTTTGCCTCGGCGTCTTCGCTGGTCATTACATTCAATGACCAACCCGTCAATGTAGAAGCCAAGCGCACGTTTTGACCGTTACGACCAATGGCTTGCGCCAAGTTGTCGCTCTTAACCGCCACATCCATAGAGTGCGCGTCTTCATCAATAACGATAGAATCAACTTCAGCAGGCGCCATAGCGTTAATCACTAATTGAGCAGGGTTATCATCCCAAAGAACGATATCAACACGCTCGCCATTCATTTCATTTGATACTGCTTGAACGCGCGCGCCACGCATACCAACACACGCACCAATTGGATCGATACGACGGTCATTTGTTTTAACGGCAATTTTTGCACGCAATCCAGGATCTCGTGCGGCACCACGGATTTCAATAACTTCTTCTGCAATCTCTGGCACTTCAAGACGAAATAGCTCGATCATGAAAGCGGGGGCATTACGAGAAAGGATTAATTGCGATCCACGATTATCTTCACGAATTTCAAGTAACAACGCACGAATTCGATCATTCATTCTGAAACTTTCACGAGCGATAAGCTGATCTTTCGGCAAGGACGCTTCTGCATTCTCACCTAAATCAATGATCAGGCTATCACGGGTGACTTTTTTCACTTGCCCATGAACAAGCTTGCCTACTTTTTCGGTATACAGCGCAACCATTTTCGCGCGCTCGGCTTCACGTACTTTTTGCACAATAACTTGTTTTGCTGTTTGCGCGGCAATACGGCCAAATGCTTCAGACTCGACTTCTTCTTCGTATATTTCACCGATACCCAAGCCAAGATTTTGCTCTTCAGAATCGTCTATTGTCAGCTCTGAAGCTGGCGCAGAATATTCTTCATCGGCAACAATGTGCCACTGACGGTACGTTTTATAATCACCTGTACGCTGATCAATGGAAACACGAATTAGTGCGTCTTCTTCAAAACGACGCTTGGCAGCACTTGCTAAAGCAATTTCAACGGCTTCGAAAATAACTTGTTTCGGAACATCTTTCTCGTTGGAAACGGCTTCCACTACCAAAAGAATTTCTTTGCTCATCCTTTTAGCCTCTCTTCAAGGTTAATTTTAAAATTGTGGAACAACATTTGCCTTATCAATCAATTCGATAGGCAATAGGTATTCTTCTTGATCTACACGAATAACAATATCTTCGCTTTCGATCCCCATTAGTTGCCCTTTAAACTTACGTCGCCCATCAAAAGGCACTCGTAAACGCAAAGAAACAATAGAACCGATATACGCCTGATACTGAGCCAAACTGAATAAAGGCCGATCTAAACCTGGTGACGATACCTCTAGGCTATATTCCCCAGTAATAGGATCTTCAACATCTAAAATGGAACTTACTTGACGACTTACACGGGCACAATCTTCAACATCGATCCCCTTTTCAGCGTCCGTTTCGATATAAATACGAAGTACGGAATCCTTGCCTAAAGACAAGTACTCCATCCCCCAAAACTCTAACCCCAAACCTTCAACGACTGGTCGAATAAGTTCTTCTAAAATCGTGTATTTTGCTGACAATCGTTTTCTCCGAAAACCAATTTTGTAAAACGCAGAAACAAAAAACGGGCTCAAGGCCCATTTTCATTAAAACATAGTGCACGGTGCAGATAACAAAAAACCCCATATAGGGGTTCTTAGTACTCTACTCAATGAAGCATTGAAAGAGCATCCTTCCAAATAGAAGGCTATCAATCCTGACACCAAATACTAAGAACAAACTGCTGCGGATACCTAAATTAGGAAAACCATGAGAAGAACAACTCGTTAAAGTAACTCTAATCTCAACAAACCAGATTGCTCTGCATCAATATGACGACATCATACACAAAATACGATACCAATTCAATATTGGTGCGGATGGGGGGAATCGAACCCCCACGAGCGTTGCTCACCACCCCCTCAAGATGGCGCGTCTACCAATTCCGCCACATCCGCAAAACGCTTAACCAAACACTACTAACCAAACATCACAGCCACTAAAATTATTCAGTTACCGGAATATCAGATGTTGTGTTTTTGCTATCACCTAAATCAGGCAGACCAACTGTTTCTTCAACTTGAGGCGCTGAAGGAACAAAATCAAGTGCACCAGAAACACTTTTTGCTTGCTCACTCGCATAGTAAGCCAAACCAAAACTAGTCAAAAAGAAAATCAATGCAAAAAGCGCTGTCATCTTTCCAAAAAAACTGCCACCACCTTGACTGCCAAATACAGTCTGGGACGCACCACCACCAAAAGAGGCACCCGCGTCCGCACCTTTACCTTGCTGTAACAAGACCAACGCAATAATGACTACTGCCGCCAGTACATGCAAAACTAAAATAAGTGCTTCCATTAATTAACCTGCTGCTTTTACTATTGCTATAAATTCTTTTGCATCAAGCGATGCACCGCCAACAAGGGCACCATCTACATCAGGCATTTGAAACAAAGCCGAGCTGGTTGATGCCTTAACACTTCCACCATACAAAATCTGCACTTTCTGAGAAACAGATTCTGACGATTGAGCTAAAAACTCTCTGATTGCTTTATGAACTTCTTGTGCCTGCTCTGCACTGGCTGACAAACCGGTGCCTATTGCCCACACAGGTTCGTAGGCTATAACCAAGCCTTCGAACGCAGCAATACCAACAACATCAATGACAGCTTGAATTTGTCGTTCACATACTTCAAGCGTCTTGCCTGCTTCACGTTCTGCCAGCGTCTCTCCGACACATAACATAGGAACCAAGCCAAAATCTAATACTGCCTTTACTTTTGATGCAACTAACGCATCTATCTCACCATAAAGAGAACGTCTCTCAGAGTGACCAAGTAAAACATACTTAACCCCAAAATCACCCAACATGGAAGCGGATACTTCTCCCGTAAAGGCGCCTTTTACTTCTTGACTCACATTTTGAGCCGCTAGCACGATAGCACTGCCAGAAATCAAACTCTCAACTTGAGACAAGTAGGGAAAAGATGGTGCAACAACCACTTCAGAGTTAGAACCTTCCATCTCAAGTAAACCGTTAATCAGTAAGGATATGGACTCTTTTGAGCCATTCATTTTCCAATTACCAGCCACTATCTTTTGACGAATCATATTCTAACCCCTAAATTCGAGGCGCCCATTCTATGGAATGGGCGCTTTAGTTTCAAGTCATTTATTACTATTCAGCTCATAAATTTTGCTTTATGAGCTCGCTTTTGCTGAAACAACAGAATTCACTTCCTCGACCAAATAATCAACAAGCTCATCCACTGTTTGGTCGTCTCGACCTTCTACCATGACACGAATCAAAGGCTCTGTACCCGAAGCCCGAAGCAACACTCGACCAAGACCATTCAAACGCTCATTAGCGACGGCGATGGCTTTCTGCAAAGCAGGCTCTTCATTTGGCACAAAACGCTTAGCGACGCGTATGTTTTTTAATTTTTGTGGAAATTTTACAAGACCGACCAAAAGCTCATCGAGGGACTTACCCTCTTCCACCATGGCACGAAGTACTTGAAGGGCCGCAATAATACCGTCACCAGTCGTCGTAATAGAGCGACAAACAATATGCCCAGAAGGCTCACCACCTAACACCCAGCCATGCTGCATCAGCTTTTCATTCACATATCGATCTCCCACCGCCGCCCGACTAAAACCAATACCCGTTTCGGAGAACGCCAACTCAAGACCAAAATTACTCATCAATGTACCAACAACACCGCCACTAAAACGCCCTGTACGCATTAGATGATTCGCAATGATATAAAGAATATCATCGCCGTCACGAATTTCGCCATGACGATCAACCAAAATCAAACGATCGCCATCCCCATCTAGAGCAATACCGATATCAGCCTCTTCTGCCAAGACATTCTTTCGTAGCAATTCAGGTTTTGTTGCCCCACTAAACTCATTGATATTTAGGCCATCAGGATTGACACCAATAGAGATAACCTCAGCCCCTAGCTCTGAAAACACTCGGGGAGCAACATGGTAAGTGGCGCCGTCAGCACAATCGACGACAATCTTTAGCCCGCTTAATTGCAAACCGATCGGGAACGTGCCTTTACAGTATTCTATGTAACGCCCAGCCGCATCATCAATGCGCTTAGCACGCCCGATAAGACTGGACTCCACCACAACCATCGGCTGCTCAAGAAAATACTCAATGCGCTCTTCTATTTCATCAGAAATCTTCCCACCTTCTGCTGAAAAAAACTTAATACCATTGTCGGTATACGGATTATGGGAAGCACTGATAACAATCCCAGCGCTGGCGCGAAACGTGCGCGTCAGATAGGCAATGGCAGGCGTTGGCATAGGCCCCACTAAACGGACATCCGCACCCGCAGCAACAATACCGGACTCAAGCGCTGACTCAAACATGTAACCAGAGATTCGCGTGTCTTTACCGATTAAGATTTTTTTATCATTTTCTTTAAAAACCTGCCCAGCTGCCCAACCCAGTTTAAGCATAAACTCAGGTGTAATTGGCATAGTTCCAACTTTGCCACGAATGCCATCTGTTCCAAAATACTTACGCATCAAATTTCTCTCTCAATACGAGACATTAGTGCCAACATCTCAACATGCGGCCTAACATCATGAACCCTAAATAGACGAGCACCTTTTGAATAGGCAGAGGCATTTGCCCCCATCGTGCCATACAAACGCTCATCAACTGGTAAATTCAACACATCCCCTATCATGGTTTTTCTCGAAAGACCAATCAGGACCTCAAACCCCATTTCTTTAAACTGAGACGTCCGATTCAGCAAGGATAAATTATGAGACAAGGTTTTTCCAAACCCTATACCAGGGTCCAAAATAAGCCGAGAACGATCAATCCCCACACGCTCACACTCTACCACTCTGGACAATAGATATTGCATCACGTCATCTACGACCGAACCATAATCCGGTTGCTGCTGCATGGTTTGCGGCACCCCTTTCATGTGCATCAAACAAACAGGCAAGACCGTTTCAGCAACAGCTTGCAAGGCACCATCACGCTCAAGGGCACGAACATCATTAATCAGACCTGCCCCTAAGCGGGCGGCCTCTCGAATCACTTGAGTGGTACTGGTATCAACAGAGACTATGATATCAAAGCGTTTCTTTATCGCCTCTATAACAGGTAAGACACGATCCATTTCTTGCTGGATACTGACGGGAACAGCACCGGGGCGAGTTGACTCACCACCGACATCGATAATACTAGCACCTTCGACAATCATTTTTTCAGATTGACGCAGAGCCGCATCAAGGGAATGAAAGACACCGCCATCCGAAAAAGAATCTGGTGTCACATTTAAGATCCCCATTACATGAGGAAGGGACAAGTCTAACGACTTGTCCCCGAACGACATTAACGACATGAAAAATCCATATCAGCAGATTAACAAGGAAAAATCACTCACCCGTAGGTTTAGGAGATACTGTCCCAGTAGAATCATCAAGATTGGACGATTCTTCTTCAGAAGACTCAGTAACGCCATCCTCTTTCACCGCTTTTGCGTCATCACCTTTTGGCGAATTCGCACTAGGGTCTGACCAACCCTCAGGGGCAGAAGGCTTATTACCGTCCATAATTTCTTTAATCTGCTTCGCATCAATGGTTTCATATTGCATCAAGGCTTCCGCCATAACATCTAGCTTAGCGCGGTTCTCTTCTAATATCTGCGTCGCCTTTGCATAGCAACGAGTAATAATATCTTGAACCTCAGCATCAATGATCTTACCCGTTTCCGGTGAGAAGTAATTTGCCTTGCTGCCTGTAGGGCCCGTGATATAACTACCACTATTATCGTCTTCTTCGTAAGCAAATGGGCCTAATTTTTCAGACAAGCCCCATTTAGTCACCATGTTACGAGCTATACTAGTGGCTCGTTCAATATCATTTGAGGCACCTGTAGAGACGCCATCAAAACCATGGATCATCTCTTCTGCTATACGACCACCATACAAACTGCAAACCTGACTTTCAAGACCACGTTTACTGATACTGTATTTGTCTTCTTCTGGCAAATACATAGTGACACCAAGTGCACGACCACGAGGAATAATAGACACTTTGTATACTGGATCATGTTCTGGCATTAGATAACCAATAATAGTATGACCCGCTTCATGATATGCCGTGTTCAGTTTTTCTTTGTCACTCATCACCATGGTTTTGCGCTCTGCGCCCATGAGGATTTTGTCTTTCGCAAGCTCAAGTTGTTCCATGTTCACTAAGCGACGATTAGAACGAGCCGCAAACAACGCTGCCTCGTTAACCAAGTTCGCTAAGTCAGCACCAGAGAAACCAGGCGTACCACGAGCGATGTTTTTTGGCTCAACATCGTCATCACAAGGCACTTTACGCAAATGCACTTTCAAAATCTGCTCACGACCACGAATATCAGGCAAGCCCACTTGCACTTGACGATCGAAACGACCTGGACGCAATAAAGCAGGGTCTAATACGTCAGGACGGTTTGTTGCCGCAATAACAATAATGCCTTCATTACCTTCAAAGCCATCCATTTCAACCAATAGCTGGTTTAACGTTTGCTCACGCTCATCGTTACCGCCGCCCATGCCGGAACCACGATTACGGCCAACCGCATCAATCTCGTCGATAAAGATAATGCATGGCGCATGCTTTTTAGCTTGCTCAAACATGTCACGAACACGAGACGCACCGACACCAACAAACATTTCAACGAAATCAGAGCCTGAAATAGTGAAGAAAGGTACTTTGGCTTCACCAGCAATTGCCTTAGCAAGCAAAGTCTTACCTGTTCCTGGAGGTCCACACATCAGGATACCACGAGGAATTTTTCCGCCTAGGCGCTGAAATTTGCTTGGCTCACGCAAGAAATCAACAAGCTCTTCGGTGTCCTCTTTCGCTTCATCGCAACCTGCGACATCAGCAAAAGTGGTCTTAATTTGATCTTCTGGTAAAAGGCGTGCTTTGGATTTACCAAAAGACATAGGGCCGCCCTTGCCACCAGCGCCACCTTGCATCTGACGCATGAAGAACATAAAAATCGCAAGTATAAGAAGGATTGGGAAACTGGCCACCAATAATTGAGTCCAAATGCTTTGTTGCTCAGGCATGCGCCCCTCAACAACCACATTATTGCTCAATAAATCGTCCATTATCTTTGGATCCGCTGCCGCAGGACGCACGGTATCAAAAGTATCACCGCTCGTTCGGCTGCCGCTAATGGTATAGCCATCCACCACTACTTTTGCTATACGACCATCTTGCACTTCTTTTACGAATTCGGAATAAGAAATCCGGTTCGTATCGGCCGTTGTATTAAAATTGTTAAACACAGTTAGCAGTACAGCAGCTATCACTAACCATAACAGTATATTTTTCAGCATATCGTTCAAGAGCACACCTCTTAAAGGTTATTTTTAATATCTCTGGTAATGATACCAGAACATATCCCATTAACCCTTATATTGTCTTCCTAATAAGTAAACTTCGCGACTTCTTGCTCGCGAGGCATCCGGCTTACGTGTTACAACAGAATCAAATTGAGCCCGCATGGCTTTGAGGTATTCTTCAAACCCCTCCCCCTGAAACACCTTCACTAGAAAATTTCCGCCCGGACGCAGCACTTGAGATGCCATATCCAAAGCAAGTTCTACAAGATACATAGCTTGTGGCTGATCAGTAGAACTGTTCCCACTCATATTGGGGGCCATATCGGAAATTACAAGATCTGCTTTTTCATCTCCGATCTCCCTTAAAATCGCTTCGTATACTTCCTGTTCAGTAAAATCCCCCTGAACAAAACGCACACCCGGCAAAGGCGCCATTTCCAATATATCCGAAGCAACAACCGTTCCCTTATCTCCTACCAATTTCGCCGCCACCTGAGACCAGCCACCTGGCGCTGCACCTAAGTCAACGACACGCATCGTGGGTCGAAACAACTTATCCTTATCGTTTATTTCGATGAGTTTATAACTGGCTCTGGAGCGATAACCATCTTGTTGCGATTTTTTGACATACGGATCGTCAAAATGTTCCTTCATCCAATTATTACTACTTTTTGATCTTGCCACGTTTTCATCATACCTAAATCAGTCAATATTCCGCTATAATATCGCTTAACCTCTTCAGCCTCCAATAAAGAGGATCAACTAATATGAGAAAATTTTACTATGAGTCTTACAAACGCCCAAAAAAAGCAATATCGCCTAATCGGACACGCACTTAATCCAGTGGTTATGATTGCGGGCAACGGCCTAACTGAGTCCGTTCTTACTGAAATCGATCGCGCCCTTGAAGATCACGAATTGATTAAAATACGCATTAGCATCACAGATCGTGAAGTACGCACGGCTCTGATTGAAGAAATCAACAAAATAATGAAGTCTGAAACCGTACAAACAATTGGCAAAGTAGCACTTTTTTACCGTGCTGCACTAAAGCCAAATCCTAAATTGTCAAACTTACTTCGTTAATAGACCACGGTGAGATAGTCTTTTTTTGCTCAAAAAACAGACTATCTCTAAACTCTTTAAAAAAATGGCCGATACCTTTGACAGTCAACAAAGGAGCTAGACCATGATATTTATAGAGGCACTCAACAGAGCCAGCACCCAAACCAACGAAAAAAAGTTGATCTCTAGAAACAAATATCGTCCTGTCATCAGCAATAAAGACTCGGTTGATCTCAGTTCTGCGGCTCATCAAGTCAAAGAAATACACTTAGATAGCCAAACAAAAAAAACACTCACAGCGTCAACCAGCATTTTTGCCAATCTGATTGAGCACGTATTAAGCCACATCATGAATTCTACCCTTCACCTGCACTCCCCGGAAGAGCTTAATTTGGACTCAAAAGAGTGGAAGATATTTTTACAAGTCCCGCCACTGAACACAGAAAAAATCAATAAAGCAGATGACTACATAACACCAGAAGTCCCGCAAAGACCGCCGGCAAAGCAACTTATCTTCCATATTCCAGTAAAGCCGCTCTATGGCACTCCTGTTGAAATGACCGTTTTATTATCGCCCCATAACGGATCGCCAGAAACGCCCATTTTTTTTCATACCTTTCCAAAGGAAAGCTGGCTACCTATTTTGCACACACCCTATTCACCGGAATTTCTTAACCAGCAAATCACGCACTACCACATACTATTAGACCAAGATGGTGAACAAGATCAATTGTCGTCACTCCATGCACACATCAATCAAAGCAAAATCGCTGAAAACAATACCCAATCTGCGATTTTCGGTTTGCGAATTTGGAGGGCAAAAAACCAGGTTTTAACCCCCGCGGTGCTAGGAGACAGCAAAGTAGGCTTATTATTTGTGGGTCACTACCCTCCCATAGAAGGAAATCCCATTACCGAAGAAGAGCGAGCAAGACAGGCCAACAACCTTTATACAAAGGCATAAAAAAACCCTTCGCATCTGCATACGAAGGGTTATTTCTAAAGACGTCACAGACAAGCAACTAAAAGACTAAATACTAAAACTCGCACCACAACCACAGGTAGACGTCGCGTTAGGGTTTTGCACGACAAAACGCGAGCCTTCTAAATTCTCTTTGTAGTCTACTTCTGACCCAACAAGATATTGAAAACTCAACGGATCAACCACCAAGGTCACACCGTTACGCTTTACTTCTGTATCGTCTTCTTGATGCTCTTCATCAAACGTAAAACCATACTGAAAGCCAGAACAACCACCCCCTGTCACATAAACACGTAACATGAGCCGATCATTCTCTTCTTCTTCGATCAAAGATTGCAGCTTTGCAGCCGCTGCGTCTGTAAATTCGATAGGATCAATCGATTCAACCATGCTCATTTTGACACCACTATAACAATTACCGATGATCAGATTATCCGCTTAACCTAGTAATTTAGTCAAGTATTGATCAATGTTCTCGAGTTGAACGGAAACGAACCTGAGGCCACTTTTCCTCTGCCATCATTAAATTTACTCGCGTTGGTGCCAGGTAAGTCAAATGCCCACCGCCATCAACAGCCAAATAATCACGGCACTTATTCTTAAACTCTTCAAATTTCCTAGCGTCGTCGCAGTCTACCCAGCGCGCGGTGTTAACGTTGACCGCCTCATAAATACATTCTACCTTGTATTCATCCTGCAAGCGGTAGGCCACTACTTCGTATTGCAACTGCCCCACGGCCCCCACGATTAATTCGTTATTACGTTGTGGCATAAACAACTGAGTCGACCCTTCTTCAGAGAGCTGCTGAAGGCCTTTTTGCAAGGCTTTCATTTTCATTGGGTCTTTCAAGCGAACACGACGAAACAGCTCCGGTGCGAAGTGAGGAATACCAGTGAACTTTAAATCTTCCCCTTCCGTGAACGTATCCCCGATCTGAATCGTGCCATGGTTATGCAAACCAATGATATCGCCAGAAAAGGCCTCTTCAACCCCTTCACGATCGCCCGCAGTAAACGACACGGCATCCGTCACTTTAATGTCTTTGCCGATACGGCAATGACGCATCTTCATACCGCGACTATAGGTTCCAGAACACACTCGCATGAACGCGATACGGTCACGGTGTTTCGGATCCATGTTGGCTTGAATTTTAAAAATAAACCCTGAAAACTTCTCTTCCGTTGCTGATACTTTTCGGCTGTTGGTCTCACGATCAATCGGTGAAGGCGCCCACTCAACAAACCCATCCAGCATTTCACGAACACCGAAGTTAGATAAAGCTGTACCAAAGAAAACAGGTGTTAACTCACCGGCTAAATACGCAGCATGATCAAATTCATGGCTTGCACCACGCACCAGTTCGATCTCGTCTACATACGCTTCCCAATCATCACCCAACAAAGCCTTGGCTTCATCCGACTGCAGACCTTCGATGCGGATATCATCCATCAGCGTATGGCCGCGACCACGCACAAATACATGAATCGTGTCAGTATAAAGGTTATACACCCCTTTGAAAAAATCACTCATGCCGATCGGCCAAGTAATGGGGGCGGCGGCAATTTTTAGAACGTCTTCCACTTCATCTAACAGATCAATCGGATCACGAATATCTCGGTCCATCTTGTTGATAAACGTCAGAATAGGCGTATCCCGAAGACGACAAACGTCCATCAACTTGATAGTGCGATCCTCTACCCCTTTTGCGCCGTCGATAATCATCAATACCGAGTCAACTGCGGTAAGCGTACGGTAGGTATCTTCCGAGAAATCTTCGTGCCCAGGCGTATCAAGTAAATTGACGATGCGGTCTTTGTATGGGAACTGCATCACAGAAGAGGTAATCGAGATACCGCGCTGCTTCTCCATTGCCATCCAGTCAGATGTCGCATGCTTGTCACCTTTACGGCCTTTTACTGAACCCGCGGTTTGAATAAGCTGACCAAGCAGCAAAAGCTTTTCCGTTATGGTGGTTTTACCTGCGTCAGGGTGCGATATGATCGCAAAAGTTCTTCGTTCGTTTACTTCGTTGAGAAAATTCTGGTTTGCCATTAAAAAATTCTTTTAAGTTATACGCGGGCGTTGCTCTCATCTTCTTAAAGACCAGCACAGCATAATCAGCGCTTGCCAACCCCGTCATGTTAATCGTGATTACGTTTGGCGCTATTTTCGCTGATCTCGAGGTTATAAACAATCAATGTCCCCGCAGAAGACTCGTTTAATGGTATAAATATTTTTAAAAATACACTGAGCAATCCGCCCCTTAAATATGAAAAGAAGCGACACAGCATCAATAAATTAGGCATCAGCCAAAATAGACACCTGATTTCTACCATTATGCTTAGCTTGATACAAAGCCTGATCTGCTGCTTCAATCAGCGCATCCGCGCCAACAAACTCACGAGAACTGCACACCAAACCAGCTGAAAAAGTACAGCTAAATTGACTGTTAGCACCGCTAAATTGAATGCTCTTAAACGAATCCAAAAGAGATCCAAGTAATCTTTTCGCATTACTCACTGAACAATCGGGTAAGACCACCAAAAACTCTTCACCACCATAGCGCCCCGCCCGATCACTGCGACGTAGCCGTTTTTGCAATAATGCCGCTATCGTACTAATAACAATATCGCCGACAGCATGACCATGGGAGTCATTCACGCTTTTGAAGTGATCAAGATCGACCATAGCCACGCAAAAATGCTGCCCGTTACGCTTCATTTTTTCAAACTCAGTATAAACTGTGTCTTTGATTGAGCCGTGTCTCACCAACCCAGTCAAACTGTCACACTCAATCATAGATTTAATGTCGCGATTTCGAGCCAACCTCAACTTCACAGCACTCACCAAATGTTGATTACTGATTGGCTTGGTTAAAAAGTCATCAGCACCATAAGATAAAGCCTGCAACTGCCTGTGAATGTCATGCTCAGCCGATAAAAAAGTGATATGCAAACTACTGAGTTGGTCGTATTGACGGATCAAACCTGATACATCAGAACCTGAGTAGTCTGGCATATGCATATCTAACAACAACAAATCTGGCTTAAAAGACAGTAAATCTTGGATAATATATTTGGCCGACTCAATAACCTGAACCTCTATTCCTGCAGCACCTAATATCCAGCTATAATGCTCTGCCAATAACGAATCGTCGTCTAATATACTCACCTTTTTATCCACAAAGTCCATCTCATCAAACAGAAGAATAATTCTTTGCAAAATACGAGTGGAGTCTAGCTGACCAACAAAAAACGCTTGGGCCTGATGACGCACCGCATTAATACGAGTCTCAAAATCATCATCCTTAGAGCAAAGCATTAATTTCGTCTTGTTCTGTACAATACAATCGAGTAAATCATCCTGAGAAAATAAGGAATCGCCTGCCAATTGCGTCTCGCAAAACAATAAGCCTGGCATGCTATCTTTAATTGCGAGAGAGCATTCAGCGTAGGAAGAAAAACTTCTAACTGTAAAGTCAAATGCCGTCAGTTGAAGTTCAAGTTCTGAACGAAAATTTGAGTCGGGCAACACAAACCAAACACTTTGAATCGTGTTTGGAGCATTCAGGGCTTTACCCAAAGATTGAAGCGTTACTGGCTGATCTTTATTAGAATTAGATTCTTCAATAAAGTTATTAATCGCTTCACATAAATTGAGTCGGGCAACATCTGAGTCTGTCTTATCGCTAGTAAGCAAGGCATTCACTTCAATTTGACGCGCTAAGCGGCCAAGAAAGTGCAACCCAAAACTACCACAAGAACCGGCTAATTGATGGGCTTTGCTAATAACATCTGGCAGTTGTGAAAAGTCGTTCTCACGTATAGACACAAGGACTTGCGAAAAAAAATCCGTCCTTTGACTTAGAACATGCTTAAAATTAGCCTGCAATGACTGCATCGCTAATTGAATGTCTTCGGGTGTTTTTTTAGTAGGCAAACTTAGTGACCCCTATCCATAAATAAATTTAAGATGTTACTGGTATTGGTAAATGAAGATAAAATCTTGCTCCAGACGTTTTATTTGATGTGTAGCCAATCGTCCCTCCCATTGCTTCCACTAACTCTTTACACAGCGCAAGCCCTAATCCAGTCCCGCCCTTCATTTTTGAAGTGCTTGTGTCGGCCTGAGAAAAACGCTGAAAAATACGGGAACGAAATTCTTCTGGAACACCTTCCCCTTCATCTTCTACCGAAAGCTCGATATAGTTGGCTATTTTTTGTGCAGACAATGCTACCATGCCCTCATTAGGCGAGTACTTAACAGCATTGGATAATAAATTTGCTAATATTTGCATCAAACGATGTTCGTCAATAAGAATGGAGATCTCGTCTATACATTCTGCAATATTTAAAGCGAAGCGAACGCTTTTTCCGCCCAAATACAATTGATGATCATGTATGGATCTTTGAAGTACCGACCTAATATTCGTCTCTCTCATTTCAAACGACATTTTGCCAGCCACAAGCTTCTCAATATCCAGTAGATCACTTATTAGATGTATTAGCTGATTACAATTATTACTTGCGATATTCAGTAATTTAGCAGATTTTTCAGATAAAGATGCAAGTTCACCCGACTGCAGCAGATTCAGTGCACCTGAAATAGACGTCAATGGTGTTCTTAACTCATGACTGACTGTTGCAATAAATGCTTCTTTCATTTTCTGCAACCTCATTCTTTCCGTGACATCTTGCACCGACCCGACCATAATCAACTCAGGATTTTTCTCTTCTGGTACAAACTGAGACAATTCATGTACCCAACGAATTTCGCCATCTGAGCGAATAATACGATGCACCATATTATAGATGCCAGACTGTCTAGCTTGCTCCTGTCCCTGCTCTACTTTTTTCACGTCATCAGGGTGAATCATACTTTTAAATAAAGAAAGGCTGGGCTGAATATCCTCAGAATTGAAACCAAGTATTTGATAGATAATGGGAGACCACCACAGCGAACCATGCTTAAGCGATATTTTCCAATACCCTATTTGCGCCTGCTCACTAGCAAGATCTAAACTTTGCTGAGCCACTTTTAATTGCTGATTAAGCTTTTCAAGGGTTAAATAATATTCTTTTGTTTGAGTGATATCTTGAATGTACCCATGCCATAGCGTGCTACCATCGGGCATTTTTTCAGGTGTCGCATTACCTGACAGCCACATAATAGATTGATCATCTCGGTGTACTCGATACTCATCCTGCCAAACCGTTTGATGCTCACGTGACACCTCAATACTTTGGATAATCGCATCTAGATCATCTGCATGTATTCGAGAAAATGCCGCTGAAGCATCCTCAATAACATCATCTGGAGTAACACCATAGATAGATTTAATAGCGACACTAGCATAAGGAAACGCAGAGTGTCCGTTAGGCCATAACTGAAATTGATAAACCATACCGGGCAGTTGTTGAGTGAGCTTGATTAAACGCTCTTGCAATTTCTTTTCATTGCTTACGTCTAATATAAAGCCGTTAAGATAAAGCACTTGCCCAACATCGTTATATTCTGCCGCTCCTCTTTCTTCAACCCAACGAATAGAGCCATCGGCATGTATAATCCGATAATGAAGTAACCAGCTTGATTTGTCATTAAGGGCAACGTCTATACTGTGCTCCAGACGCGTTCTATCCTCAGGATGGATAACGCTACTATACGTACGAACAGCGTTACCAATAAAATCACTCGACGGGTAGCCAGACAAAGGATCAATATGACCGCTCATAAACAGCATGGTCCAACTCTCGTCCGCCTTACATCGATAGGTTATTCCCGGAATATTCGCGACTAAGGTTCTAAACTGATCTCTGCTTTCGAGTAGAGACATCTCGGCATTCATCTGCTCTGAAATATCAGCGTGGGTTCCGTACATCATCAATGGCTTACCATCTTCCGTCCATGAAACCACTTGCCCTCTATCATGGACCCAGACGTAATGGCCATTTTTATGTTTCATGCGACATTTATAGTCGTAAAAAGGACTCATACCGTTGAAATGTTCTTCGAGCAACCGACCAGATTCAGCCAAATCGTCTTGATGAGCGAAAGACAACCAAGTTTCAATAGAAATAGGTTCAAGTTCATCCAGCTGATAGCCAATAATATTGGCCCAACGCTCATTGAAAATAGTCTCTCCTGTCTGAATATTCCACTGCCAGGTGCCTATTCTAGTACCGTCAAGCACAGAGCGATACATCTGTTCACTAGTGAGCAATTTATCATGGGCATATTCTTGCAACCGGTCTTCTATTTCCTGCTCAACGGCTTGTGCAAATTCAAACGCAATTTCACGTTCTTCAACAGAAAAAATACGGGGTTGACAACCAAGGAAGCACAGTGTGCCTACTGCTTGCCCATCGTATTTGAGGGGAACTCCAGCGTAAAAGCGAATAGATGGCTCACCCACGACTAGGGGATTATCAGCAAAGCGCTCATCTTTCAATGTGTCTGATATCTCAAAAATATCGCCACTTAAAATAGTATGACCACAAAATGAGATATCACGACCAGTCTGGCAAACCGCTAACCCTTGCCGAGATTTAAACCATTGTCTATCCTCGTCAACCAGTGAAATCAGTACAATATCACTCTTTAAGCTAAACTGCGCTAAACGCGTTAATCGATCAAAACGCGGTTCTGACGGTGTATCAAGCATTTGAATTAGATGAAGTGCTTCGAGGCGTTCAACTTCATTGTCAGGCTTACTTGGTATTTGCATAAAAGATACCTACCACCCTTATACTTTAAACACCTTGATGGCACTGGTCATAAATAGACAATAATTCATTACCTAAGTTAGCGGCATCAAAAGGCTTTTCAATCACAGCAACCGCACCAGCTTCTAGATATTGTTTCTTTTCGGATTGTTGGACACGTGCCGTCATGAAAACAACTGGAATAGATTGGCAACTTGGTATCTTTCGGATTTCTGCTAACGTTTGCAATCCATCCATACTAGGCATCATGGCATCAAGCAAAATCAAGTCAGGTTGTAACCCCTCCACTGCAGCACTTGCATCCTTACCATTGTCAAACGAGAAGAGAGTAAACCCCAAAAGATCCACCAGCGACATTTCTACAATCACTCGAATAGACTCATCGTCCTCTACATGTAAAATTGTATTTAGTTCCATTAGTCCCACCATCTCTGTTTTATTCTATATCAATCCATTTTATACATTTTAGCTTGGTTTAGACGTTTGAATGCGCGTGTTAATTCCATTCAGTAATTCTTGGCTAGACAATCGCGATTTAAGCATCACCGCCTCTACCTTGCTCGCTTCTTGTACAGCTATATCCTCACCCGATAATATGACGACTTTAGTGGCTGGCATAAACGCTCTTATTTCAGGCAGTAATTCCCAACCCACCCCATCTGGCAGACTAACATCTAATAAAATAACGTCAAACGGCTCTTTTTTTAACTTTAACCGTGCTTCCTCTAAGGTACGAGCCACCTCAAAGTCAAACAATTCACCCGCCATAGCTCGAATCACTTCATGCAAATCTGCATCATCTTCTACATGCAGTACACGGGAATGCCGTTCACTTTTCAACGACAGCTGATGATGCACAATACTAAGAAGACGTTGCTGATCAATAGGTTTTGCTAACCAATCAATATTGGAAACATCCCCACTAATCTCTAAACGTCCTTGCTCTACTTTGGCTGAAACTACCACTATCGGCAAATTTAACGTCTCTGAATCTTGTCGCAACTTTCTAATAACATCTAACCCTCCTATGTCTGGTAGCATTAAATCAACACTAACCAAATCATAGCTTTGCACCTGCAGACGATTTAAAGCATCTTGGCCTGTGAGAGCAATATCGACAACATAGCCCGCTTCTTTCAGCATAATACTCAGTAGATTAGCGACGTCTGCATCGTCTTCTATTACCAAGATACGTTGTGTTTTCGACGTAATTTCAGTGTTAATATGGTTTACAAATGAAACACTGTTAATAGGCTGCATCACAGGTAATTCAAAAAAGAAACGCGCGCCTTTGCCTTCAACAGACTCAAAATCTACACTCCCTCCCATTCGCTCAATCAACTCACGAGTAATAGCAAGACCGAGTCCTGTTCCCTCTTTTGCTCTCGTATCAGAAGAATCGGCTTGTGCAAAGCGTTGAAAAACTCGAGCTCGGAAAGCTTCAGGGATACCAGGTCCATGATCAACCACACTGACAACAACTTTATCATTGAAGGTTTCTACCTCAACAGATACATGACCATTCTCTGGTGAAAATTTAATCGCATTTGATAGCAGATTAACCAGCACTTGCATCAAACGCTGACTGTCCACTTTGATCAGTGTGTAACTGGCACTGGTTGTCAGTGTCGCAGTCACTCTGCGCTCAGTGCTAAACTCTTGTATGGACTCTAATGCTTGCTCAAGTAAGGGCGTTAACTCTTGAACCTGCATATCAAAATGTAGTTTACCAGCTGTAATTTTCTCGAAATCTAATAAGTCATTAATCAATAAGGCAAGCCGCTTACTATTGCGATGAGCTGTTATTAGTAGCTTATTGGCTTTTTCTGGCAAGACACCAAAGCTTCCTCCCACCATTAAACCCAATGCTCCGGATATAGAAGTGAGAGGAGTTCGTAACTCATGACTTACAGTGGAAATAAACTCACTTTTCATCTGGTCAATACGTTTTCGCTCTGTAATATCCTCAGCAATACCAAGATAACCAATGATATTATGCGATTCATCACGCATCGACGTGACAACGAGTGAAACAGGAATATACTCGCCATTTTTATGTACGTAAGTCCATTCCCGTGTCTCAACACCCTGAGCTTCTGCTTTTTCAACAAATACTCTAAAACCTTCTATTGGTTTGCGTAACTCTGCCGTTAATTCGGCCGATCTTGCCTTTACCTCGTGATCAAGATGAAAAATGGCAGGCGTTTTTTTATTAATCGTATCCAACTTAGTATAGCCAAGCATCTTTTCAGCACCTTTATTAAAGGCCGTTATTAGGCCATTCGCATCGGTCGCAATAATAGAAAACTCCGAAGCCGCCTCCAGTACGCTGGATAAAAAACGCTCAGTATCTCGAATAGTAGCATTGGTCGCTTTTCTCTCGCTTTCGAGGCGATTCATTGCTCGTACTAACGCTCTCACTTCGGGTCCTCCTTGCTCTTGGAGGTCGACGTCAAACGTATTTTTTTCAACCATTTTATCGATTCGATGAGTCATTATTTCGATCGGGCGAGTTAAACTTCGTGCCATCCACACGCCCGCTAAACTCACCAACACCATGGCACACAGTGTAATAAATAAAAAATGACGGTAAGACGCTTTAGCTGGTGCTATAGCATCTTCATAAGGAATGGCACGTAACGCAATCCACCCTAGAGTATCTAACTTCTCGGTCGCTACTAAATACCTCTTTTTATTGTATTCAATTAACGTGCCTGCCGATGCGAGGGACAAAGCGGCATCGACCATAGCATCAGTGCCCTCAGGAGGAAGTCGTTGAGGCGAGGTAAACCTTTTCTGCATAGATACAAAAAGACGGTGTCGAGGATCAACAACTACACTGTAAACACTGGAGTCGTCTTTTAGTGCAACCTTTGAATCAATAAGAGGAGTGTTCGATAAATCAAGCAAGCCGGCAATAAAACCTTTTATTTCGCCATCAGAAGAAAGAATAGGCTGAAGAAATGAAAGCAAGGGAAGACCCGTTACTCTGCCTAAAATAGGTTCAGAAATAATGGCTTTTTTGGTGAAAAAACTTCGCTGAAAATGCGGTCTGTCTAAGTAACTGGTTCCTAATCTATTGGGCACATAAATACTTTCCGCTATGGCAACGGCATTCGCATCAAAAGCCAATAAGCCATCGGGGAAAAGATCACCTGCCACAGAAGGCCTTAACATTAGAGTTTGTAGCGATTGAGTTTTTAATAGCTCATTATTGTCATCTAAAAATCTTGTCGAAAATGCCTCTAATCCCAGCACCCGCTGCTTTAATGACAGCTCCAGTTCTGATGCTAAACGTTCTATTTGTACAGACTCTCGTTCAACCACGAGTTGAGTATAATCATCAATGATCAATCGATAAAAAGTAATTAACATTCCACACACTAATATACCAATAGTGAGAAGAATTAGCAGTATAACTCGAACATTAAGCGACAACCGGCTCATTTTTTTCCCTATATTTTCTGAGTAATATTTTTTTTCAACATTATCCTACTACTTTACAAAAATGACCTACTTATACTCATAAAACTCCCTATTTATTATAAAAATCACACCGGATTTTTTTGCTATCAAATAAAATTAAGCGTAAATTCTTTAATTGGCAACTTTATTATAACGTGTGAAATTTATTGGTACGGTTTTACGATCTGTTCTACACTATCTGTAGAACGCAGGCTATGGGAGTTCTTTATGAATGTCTTGCATCGGAACAATGTGCATGTATCAACCCACCATGTTAACAAACCCACTCTACTTTATGCCCACGGCTTTGGATGCAGTCAAGCCATGTGGAATAATGTGATACCAGCCTTTAAAGAGAAAGCCAAGCAAATTTCTTTTGATTTTGTTGGAAGTGGTCAATCAGACATCGCAGACTACAGTTTCGAACGTTACAGAAGGTTAGAAGGATACGCTCAAGATGTTATCGAAATTTGCGACGCTCTAAAACTTGATTCCGATGTCATTTTTATTGGCCACTCAGTCAGTTGCAGCATTGGGGTGCTCGTCGCGAACGAGAGACCAAATTTATTCAAAAAAATGATTTTTTTAGGCCCTTCTCCTTGCTTCTTGAACATGCCACCAGATTACCAAGGAGGCTTTGAGCGAGCAGACCTTGAAGGGTTATTAGAATTGATGGATCAAAACTACCTTGGCTGGGCAAGCTACCTTGGGCCAGTGGTTGCTGGAACCGATGCAGATCCAAAAATATCGGGGCAGCTATCAGACAGCTTTTGTTCAACCGACCCAATCATTACTCGACACTTTGCTAAAGCGACGTTTTTCTCAGACAACCGAGAGGATTTTACCAAGCTCGAAGTGCCTAGTCTCATTTTACAGCATAAAGAAGATGCCCTTGCGTCGGTAGAAGTAGGAAAGTTTTTACACCAACACATACCAAATAGCACGCTGCAGATACTGGATGTCGCCGGCCACGCGGCACACATGAGTCACCCTCATCTGGTGATTGATGCGATTGAAGAATATCTTAGATCGGATTTACCCGCATGACGCGACACTCTGAACTTGACGCCCTGCCCTGCCCTTTGGTTATTACTGACCAAGAGGGCGGTATCGTATTCATCAATGAATGCGCCATAACGTCTTTTGAACTGACAAGCCCACACGAAATAGAGCATATTGAGCAGCTTTTTCCCGTTCCGACTAGGATCTTTTTGCAAACCCACCTCTGGCCTATGTTAAGAGCCAATGGTGTCATCAAAGAAATGTATGTAAAAATCAATCTGGCAGATGGAATCACTCTGCCGATTTTATTGAACGCCCAATCCGGACACTTTGATGAGCAGTCCTGTTATCAATGGGTTATGTTACCCGCTGCCGAACGTGCCAGCTTTGAGCAAGAATTACTTAAAGCCCGCCAACAGCTACAGGAATACGCACAAGAAGCCAATTCAAACCGTCACCTTCTGCAAACAGTACTTGATGGCGCTGAAGACATCGCAATATTAGCCGTATCAGAACACGGACTTGTTATATTCGCTAACAAGGGAGCAGAGACACTGTTTGAACAACAATTCAACAATCTAAAAGATCAACCTATCCACACCTTACTCAACCCCGTGACACCATGCGCAGAATTAGATGCATGGTACAAAACCATGTTATCAACAGACATACCATTTTCTATGGTCAATAATGCCTGCGTATTTGATACCAAGATTCATCAAAAACACACAAAATCAATCGACATTCATATTCAAATTAGAAAGATAGAAACGGAGTTTAGTACTAACAACATTCAATTTATCGTTCTCATAAGTAATATTAGCCAAAGAAAGGAATACGAAACCCTACAAAATAATTTCATTACCACCATAACACATGAGCTGAAAACACCATTAACCTCCATTCTTGGTGGATTAAATATATTAAAATCGGGAAAAGTTGGATATCTATCTAAAAAATCAAGATATCTAATCAACATAGCATTAGACAATGGCAATAGACTTAAAGATCTAATCGATAAAATTATTGACTTCTCTGAAATAGAATCTATCTCGCCCCCCATATCGATGCAAAGCGTTTTTTTACAATCGTTATTAGAAAAGTCCATCGAAAAGCAAAAAGATTATGCAAACAAAAAACAAATAACACTATTGATGGAAGGTCCTACTGAAAATATACCTATTTACCTCGATCCTGTACGTTTTTTAAAGGTTATGGCAACTTTAATTTCTAATGCTATAAAATTTTCAACATCGAACACGACAGTTAAAGTGGTTTTTTTTGTGGAAAATAAATACGTATTGTTAAGAGTTGAAGATCAAGGAATAGGCGTTAGTCCTGACTTTATTCCTTATTTATTTGCGCCCTTTCGCCAACAGGACAGCAAGACAGATCGCCGCTATGAAGGTACAGGACTAAGCTTAGCGGTAAGTAAGGGCCTAATAGAAGCAATGGGAGGAGAAATATCCTTTCTACCGACGCAAAAAAGCGGTTCTATTTTTCAAATAAAGCTGGCCATTAGCTTCCGTAGTCAAAAATAACGGAATATCAAAATCTTAAAATCATACAGCACAGCTAGTTCAGCGGAAGTTACAAGCGAATAATCTCAACAATAGGCGCCCCAGATGTCCAATCAACCAGTTGAATATCAGACACACTGAGCCTTTCTCGCCAGGCAAGAGAAATCACCCCCCAAGGAAAATGAAAGCTTTGCAAGCGATATTGATCACCTTGCCAAGGCAAACCATACGCCTCCCCATTCAGCAAACTCGGGGCACAGTTAATCTGACTCAAATTATCAACTAAGCCGCTGCCATTGGCTTTTAATAGCGCTTCTTTGGATGTCCAAAGGCAAAAAAAACTCGCTTGCCTGTCTGCACATACATTCAGCTGACTCTTCTCATCTGGATGACATACCATATCAATCATGCTCTCAAGATCATCCATATCTTTGTAACATTCTACGTCCACCCCGATAGCGCATTCATCGCTAGACTGAGCCAACGCTACTGCCACCGACTCCGCGCTGTGACTCAAATTAAAGGCAATGCCCTCTTGTATAAAAGGCTTACCAGACGACGTTCGATAAAAGCACCATTCTGATGTTTTTTTAAATGGAAAATAATGACTCAAAACGCGACGTTTAAAGGCATGGGCAAACACATAAGCATCACGTAAATGCGCAAAGCGAAATGCAGCAGCACGCAACCTTTCTGCTTCGTCCAGACTATTTTCAATCGCAAACGCTTTTTCACTGTATGCCAAAGTCAAAATCATATCATTTCCAAAACAGCTCATTCCCAATCATCGGTATCATGATATATTCCGATGAGATTAATTCCCAAACACTTTAAATGGGACATTGTTGTCCTCAGCGTCACTCAATCCCCCTGAGTACACAGGCTAAAAGTTGGCATTAATTTTTCATTGTACTAACCGACACAAGAATCGTACCAACGTGTCATCCAATTATAAAAATAACAGGACAAGTGACTAATGGGTATTCCCACATTATTTTGGCTTCGCAATATCGGCATTGGTGGTCGGCTTTTTCTCGCCTTTGTGCTGATTTCCTCTATTACCATTGTCGCCAGCGGCTTGGCAACCAATACCTATTTGCAACTGAGTGATCGCCTTTTACTACTAAAATACCAAGACATTCCGGGCCTAGATGCCGCCGCTAGACTAAACGATAAAAGTCGTCTCATTGTCGCAACGGCACCACTTCTGGTCACTAGCGATGCCGCCATCTCAAGAGAACAAACCATGGCAGCACTCCGTCTTGCTATCAGTGAAATGGACGCTTTAATGCGTAACTTACCGGATTACAATCGATACTTTTTGGAACTCATCACTCAGATCCAAAATAGCCTCACGTTACTCAACCAAAGCGTTGAACGCCGCGAAGTCATAAGGCGCGAATTGGCGCAAACATCCTTACTCATCTTCCCCCTGTTTCAGGCGAATATTCAACAACTGGATCAGCTAGAACGCAGCGCCGAATTAGAGCAAATCATTCATCGGCTACATTACTTTTCCGGCTTAATGGAAAAAATCGGCAACGATGCATCATTCAACGAACTGGATTACACCTTTTTACGGCTGGAAAAGCTGGGTGGGGAAATCGCTCAATATCTGACATTACTACCACAAGTATCCCCAGCATTAAGGCAAAATTTACGAGCGCTTTTACACATGAGCTCTCGGCAAGGCGAACTGTTTCAACTCAAAAACGAAGAATTGGATTTACTGTATCAGCAAAGCTTTTTACTTGAAAACAGTCAGCGACATATTCAACAATTGGCCGCCCAAATCAATCAATACACCAACTATACCAACACCAGTATTCGAGGTTCGCTAGAAGGTGCCATTAAATCCATCAACAGTAGTATTCGCAATATCTTACTGCTGTCTCTCATTAGTTTAAGCGTTGCCTGCGCTATCTCTTGGTTTTACGTCCGTCGTAATGTGCTGCAACGTATTATAGAACTGCAACAAAACATGCGTGCCATTGCCAGCTCTCAGCTCGACACGCAAATCCGTATTCTAGGCAACGATGAAGTTTCCAGCATGGCACGTGACCTACAGTATTTCCAACAAACCGCCATTCAGGTGGAACGAACCAACCAAAGACTCGCGGCGGAGATAGAAGAAAGAGTCGCTGCCGAAGCACAGCTAAAAGCCACTCAAAATGAACTGGTACAAGCTGGAAAACTCGCGGCACTAGGCCAACTTGGCGTGGGCATTACCCATGAAATCAATCAACCGTTAACCGCCATCGCTAGCCACCTTCATACAGCGGGACGCCATATGGAAAAAAATCAACTGGATAAAGCACAAAACAGCCTAGATAAAATTGGCCAGCTGCTCACCAAAATCACCCGCATTACCAAACACCTTAAAGCCTTCGCACGCGTTGCCGGCACAGAACTGACACCCGTTCGCTTAACCACCGTGATTGAAGATGCGATTGAACTGATGTCTAGCCAGATCCATGAACAAAACGGCACGCTCCGTTATCGGTCAAGTCATCCCTCACTGTGCGTATTAGCCGAACCCATTCGCCTTGAGCAAGTAATGGTAAACCTGATCAGTAACGCTGTTGACGCCTTGTCTAGCGCCCCAGTTAAGCAATTAAGCATTGAAGTATTCGAGCTCGACGATACCGTCATGATTGATGTAAGTGATACAGGCATCGGTATAGAAGCAGACAAGATAGAACAAATATTTGATCCCTTTTTTACTCAAAAAGACGTAGGGCAAGGCCTCGGACTTGGCTTATCCATCAGCTATAACATAGTGCAAGATTTTGGTGGTCAAATGAGAGTGGTATCGACACCGGAAAAAGGCAGCCGCTTTACCTTAGTATTAAACAAGGCAGAAAAATAAATGGGCAATACAAGCAAAGTAATCATCATTGACGACGACCAAACCATTATCGAAGCATTAACCGAAATGCTAGAACTCGAAGGCTTCCAAGTCATCAGCTATTTACATGCGGATAAAGCCATTAACGCATTGGATCACCAAAGCGCCGCGGTTGTTTTAAGCGATGTTAGAATGCCCAAAATGGATGGCTTAAGCCTGCTAGCACGTATTCAGGCGTTGGACAATGAACTGCCGGTTATCCTGATGAGTGGTCATGGGGATATTCCTATGGCGATAGAAGCCATGAAGGAAGGCGCTTACGACTTTCTCGAAAAACCGCTACAACCTGCGCAACTGATCAACCAACTGCAACGCGCAGTGGAAAAAAGACAATTAGTATTAGAAAACCGCAAACTAAAGCAAAACATTGCCCAACAAACTGGCCTAGAATCACTGATTATTGGCGAATCGGCGGCCATCAAGAGCATTCGTCAGCATATATCCTCTTTGGCACAAGCCAATATCGACACCATTATTTACGGTGAAACGGGCTGTGGTAAAGACGTTGTTGCCCGAGCTTTACATCAGTTTAGTCTTAGAAACAAAGGTCGCTTCATTGCCATCAACTGTGGTGGCATCAGCGAAAGCCTGATTGAAAGTGAGCTTTTTGGTCACGAAGCTGGTGCCTTCACAGGTGCCAATAAACGCCACATTGGCAAAATAGAAGCTGCCAATGGGGGCACCTTGTTTCTCGATGAAATAGAAACCATGCCACTACCCGCACAAATCAAATTATTGAGAGTGCTGCAAGAACGTACGATTGAGCGCGTTGGCAGTACTCAGCCCATTCCCGTTGAACTGACCGTCATCGCTGCCAGCAAGGACAACCTTGCCCAATTGGGCGAAGAGGGAAAATTCCGCAAAGACTTGTTTTACCGTCTTAACGTTGCCAATCTCACCATTCCGCCCCTCAGAGACCGTCCGGAAGATATTCTCCCGCTTTTCCATCATTACGCCCGCAAAGCCGCCGAGCATTTTTCTAAGCCCTTACCTCTCATCACATCTGCGTACTTAGAATACTTAATTCAGCACCCGTGGCCTGGCAATGTCCGTGAACTGAAAAATGCCGCTGATCGTTTTGTGCTCGGTATCAGTGAAACTTCCCTCGCCTCCATTAAGCGCGAAGACGATAGTAACGGCAGTTACGAAGAACGCATGGAGCAATTCGAACGTCACATAATCGAAGAAGGGCTAAGAGTCACAAACGGTCAATTAAACGAAGCGGCCGAACTGTTGGATATGTCACGTAAAACGCTGTATCGCAAAATGAAAAAACACCAGTTAGACAAACAGCACTTTAAAACGCTCGAGGATGAAGGACAAGAATGACCCATTTGACGTTTTTGATGAGACGCGAAAGTCCCAAAGCCCAAAAAACCTAAGCCAACAGAATACACAACACTATGTTTTACATGGATTTTTCACTATTGGCACCAGCCTTGCTATGTTCTATGTGCTCACAAGGCAGTCAGTCCTGTGTATTTACAGGATTGACCCATCTCCGACAACGGAACCTCCCGACCGGTGATAACAATAAAAAATACATCTCGAGGAAAACAATAATGTCTATTAAATTACTGACTGGTTTAATGCTCTCTGGCTCACTCTTGATAGGAAGCAGTGTCGCTTTAGCCGATGATTGCCGCTATCGTGGCGTACTGGATGATAAGTTCTGTGACGAAAACTACGATCTCGTTGCTGATCTTCCAAAAGATCAAAGCCAATGGCGCGATCCTAGTACCTTAGTGTTTACCTACACGCCGGTAGAAGATCCTGCGGTTTATAAAGACGCGTTCAGTGACTTCCAAAAATACCTCAGTGAAGTCACTGGTAAAAAAGTGGTGTATTACACGGTTCACTCTAATGCCGCCGAAGTGGAAGCATTGCGCTCAGGCCGTTTACACATTGCTGGTTTCTCAACCGGTCCAACCGGTTATGCTGTTAACTTGGGTGGTCTCGTTCCTATCGCCGTAAAAGGTACCGAAGAAGCATTTCAAGGCTACAACCTAGTCACTATTGTCCGCAAAGACAGTAGCATCATGAAAATGGCAGACTTAAAGGGCAAGGTGGTTGCTCATACCTCTGCGTCGTCAAACTCGGGAAACCTTGCTCCACGAGCGATTTTTCCAGCGCTAGGGCTGACACCAGACCAAGACTATGAAGTAAAATATTCAGGCAAACACGATCAGTCCGTGATGGGGGTATTATCTGGGGATTACGATGCCGCTCCGGTTGCTTCTGACGTGTTAAAACGCATGATTGACGCCAAACGTGTCAGTGAAGACGACTTCCGTATTATCTATACCAGTCCACGTTTTCCAACCTCTTCGTTTGGATACGCCTACGATTTACACCCTGAGCTGGTTGAAAAAATCAAACACGCTTTTTTCTCTTTCCGCTTTCCAGCCGAAATGCAAAAAACCTTCGGTGGCGCTGACCGTTTCTTCCCAATCACCTATAAAGAAGATTGGCAAGTCATTCGTGACATCGCCCACTCCTCAGGTACTGCCTATACCAAAACGGGACTTAAACAGTTAGCCGAAGCCGATGCCGCCAAAGCGGCTGCGGATAAACGCGCCAAAGAAGCCGCCAGCAAAAGCCAATAAGCAGCGGTCTTTCGCTTAACCAACCATTCAATTAACACATGCTAACAGCCTAAGTCACCAGGTTGTTAGCCTTCTTCGCCCGTAGGAAATGATTATGTCTGTCACGCAAAGCTCTGTTGAGCACTCAAACTTCCTTGAAATTCGCAACTTAAAAAAAGAATACACGGCTGGTAACCCCATTTTAAAAGGCATCGATATTCACATTACGGAGCCAGGCATTGTGGCCATTATCGGCCCGTCTGGAACAGGAAAAAGTACGCTATTACGTTGTATCAACCGATTAATTGATCCAACGGAAGGTAAGATCCTGTTTGATAACGCCGACCTTTGCTTAGCCAAAGGGGCTCAGCTACGCAAACTACGCCGTCAAGTCGGCATGGTGTTCCAAGAGTACAATCTTGTTGAGCGCCTCACTGTGATTGAAAACGTCTTAACTGGACGGCTTGGTTATATGTCTGCATGGCAAGCGTGGCGACGCAAATTTAGTCAACAAGACATCAATACCGCCTTTGAATTATTGGATGCCGTTGGTTTAACCGAACATGCCAGTAAACGCGCGGACAGTTTGTCTGGTGGTCAACGTCAGCGTGTCGGTATTGCCAGAGCCGTGATGCAAAACCCTCGCATCTTGCTTGCGGATGAACCGACATCGTCTCTTGATCCTAAAACCGCCGTCGAAATCATGGAGCTTTTAGAGCGTTTTTCGCAAGAAAAGAACATCCCAGCCTTAGTGAATATTCACGACGTAAAACTAGCGAGCCGCTTTGCGAAACGCATGATAGGCATGAGCAATGGCGTGGTGGTGTACGACGGTCCGCCAGAAGGCATCACCGACGAACACCTAAAACAAATCTATGGAGGTGAATCATGGCTGGCGTAAACTCTACTCGCTTGGGCGCTAATAAGGACAGAGAAAACCCATTCAAACATAACTGGCTGGTCAGCTCACTTTGGCTACTGGTTGTCTGTTATATTGTCTATTCCTTCAATGCAATGGATCTGAGCTTGGGACGGATTAGCGACGGCTTAGGACACGCCAGTGACTTATTGGCGCGTATGGTGCCACCGAATTTTAGTCGCTGGTCATTATTATTAAGCGGCCTGATAGAAAGCTTAGAAATTGCTGTAATTTCAAGTATTTGCGGCATTTTCATTTCATTATTCCTCGGCTTATTTGCCGCACGTAATTTAATGCCAAGCTGGATTAGTACGCCTGTACGGGCTTTGATTGCCCTTTGTCGTACTTTTCATCCCGTTATCATTGCTATTTTGTTCGTCAAAAGTGTTGGCTTTGGCGCGCTGGCAGGCATTCTCACCCTCGTCGTTGCGTCAATTGGCTTTATTGCCAAACTGTTTGCTGAAGCGATTGAAGAGATTTCTCTCAAACAAGTGGAAGCCATTCGAGCGACCGGTGCCGGTTTCACCAGCATCATTTTGTTTTCCGTCATGCCCCAAGTATTTGCGCGTTTTATTGGCTTTTCAACCTATCAGCTCGACTCGAATCTGCGTAACTCCACCATGGTCGGCATTGTCGGCGCGGGTGGATTAGGAGGCACCTTATTCTCAGCCTTTCAGCGCTTTGATTACGATTTTGTGGCGGCTATTTTAATCGTCATTATCGCTCTGATTATGTTTGGCGAATTTCTTTCCAACATCGTTCGACACATTTTTCGCTAACCTGACTTAGGAGCTTTTTTATGAACGCTATCGATCATCATTGGCAACGCTTTACCCTAAAGCAAAAACTGTCCCGCTATGCTGTTTATTTGGTGTTGGTGATGGCTTTTGTACAGTCTATTCAGTCTGTTGAGGTGATTCCCGAGTTCTTGCTGGATGCACCAGAACAAATGGCGGATATGTTTTCTCGCATGTGGCCCATGGATTTCGCCTACTACCCAGTAACCGTCCATGACGCCATGATTGAAACCCTCAACATTGCCACACTAGGAACCTTAATTACGTTGATTTTTGCCATTCCTTTGGCCCTTATGAATGCCAGCAACATCGTAAGCTCCACTTGGTGTCACTGGATTTCAAAGTTTTTTCTAGTGTCTTCCCGCTCAGTCAATTCCTTAGTATGGGCCCTCTTGTTCGTCTCTATCTTTGGCCCTGGGGTCATCGCAGGGGTATTGGCTATTGCCTTTCGTTCCATCGGTTTTGTCGGCAAACTTTTGGGAGAAGCACTCGAAGAAGTGAACATGGGCTCCATTGAAGCGCTAAAAGCCACCGGAGCATCTTGGCTGTCGATTTTACTAAAAGGCTATTGGCCACAAGTCTTGCCTGCCTTTTTTAGTATTGTCCTTTTTCGTTGGGACATAAATGTCCGAGAGTCTGCGGTACTTGGGTTAGTAGGAGCCGGTGGTATCGGTGTAGTGCTGGATGATTCCATGAACTTGTTCCAATGGGATCGGGTGGCTGTGTCTCTGTTGGCGATCTTTATTATCGTGATTCTAGCCGAAATTCTAGTGGTAAACGTGCGTAAGCGCCTCATCTAAGCCATCGTTATGAATGCCCATTAAGCAATAAAAAAGGAGTCCGCGTTGGACTCCTTTTTTTGTTTACACTTTCAAAAAATCAATCAATATTCTTTGACTCAACTAGACCATCAGGACGCTTAGGGAAAATGCGTCGCACCACGACAAAGAAGAGAGGCACAAAGAAAATCGCCAGCACGGTGGCGGTTAAAGTACCACCCACGATACCGGAACCAATCGAGATTCGGCTGTTGGCGCCCGCGCCAGAAGACAAGGCCAACGGCAGTGTTCCCACCATGAACGCCATAGACGTCATGATAATCGGACGTAACCGCAAACGCGCGGCTTGGGCGGCGGCATCCCATACGTTTAACCCTCGACGGTACGCCGCTTCCGCAAACTCAACGATCAATATCGCGTTTTTCGACGACAGACCAATGGTCGTTAACAGAGCCACTTGGAAATACACATCATTTTCCAAACCACGTAAATGCGCTGCTGCTGCCGACCCAATGACACCAAGCGGTATCACCAATATCACCGAGAATGGCACCGTCCAACTTTCATATAGAGCCGCAAGACACAAAAACACAACTAGGATAGAAATCGCATAGAGTATTTGAGTTTGCCCGCTTGATAAGCGCTCTTGATAAGACAAACCGCTCCACGCGCCGGTTACACCAGTGGGCAAGTCATCAGAAATACGCTGTAACTCATCCATGGCAGCACCAGAACTCACGCCATCCGCTCCCGAGCCTTGAATTTCATAGGAAGCTAATCCATTGAAACGCGTTAAACTTTTCGGTCCGTAGGTCCATTCGCTCTTAGCAAAAGCAGAGAAAGGCGTCATGGTATTATCGTTACCGCGTACATACCAATGCTGCAGATCTTCAGGAGAAGAACGGTACTGTGCATCGCCTTGCATATAAACGGTTTTAACGCGACCACGATCCACAAAGTCATTGACATAAGATCCCGCCCACGCACTGCTCAAGGTTGAACTAATATCAGACAAAGACAAACCGAGTGCCGAAGCTTTTTCTTGGTCAATATCAATATGTAACTGCGGGGCTTCAGAATCCGACCCCAAACGCACCCCTGTCAGCAAAGGACTGGTGTTAGCGTTTTGCAATAACGCATCGCGCATTTCCAACAAGGTTGCTCGATCAGTATTGCCCGTTGCTTGTAACTGGAACGTAAAGCCACTGCTCTGCCCTAACCCTTGAATAGAAGGCGGAATCAACGAGAAAATTCTGGCATCACGTAATCCAGCAAACGCACCGTAAGAACGGCCAACAATTGCACTGGCACTGTTTTCTGGTCCAACACGCTCGCTCCAATCTTTTAGCGCAACAAACGCCATACCAGCATTTTGTCCACTGCCCATGAAGTTAAAGCCAGAAATAGTGAAGATGGCGTTTACGTTGCTTTTTTCTTTCTCCAAAAAGTAGCTTTCCACTTCTCGCATCACTTTATCAGTACGAGACATGGCAGCACCTTCCGGCAAAGACACCATCACCATGACGCGGCCTTGATCTTCCGTTGGCAAGAAACCAGACGGTAAGGTCATCATCAAACCACTTAAACCAGCCACAATAATGCCGTAACCTAGCATCCAACGAACGGGTTTCTTAATGATGCGATTAACACCACTAAAATATTTCCCTGTTGCACGGTCAAAATTACGGTTAAACCATGCGCCTAAGCCTTTCTTCGCCGTTTCATGATTGGGTTTTAAGAAGGTGGCACACAACGCTGGAGTCAAGGTTAATGCAACCAAAACAGACAAGGTCATGGCCGCAACGATAGTGATGGAAAACTGGCGATAAATCACCCCAGTGGAACCACTAAAGAAGGCCATCGGTAAGAACACGGCTGACAAGACAACAGCAATACCAATCAAGGCACTGGTAATCTCTTTCATCGATTTAATGGTTGCCTCTTTGGGAGACAACTTCTCTTCTTCCATCACCCGCTCAACGTTCTCAACCACAACGATCGCATCATCCACCAGCAAACCGATGGACAACACAATACCAAACATAGTGAGCGTATTAATGGAAAAGCCAAATAGTTCTAAAACACCAAAGGTACCCAAAAGAACAACAGGTACGGCAATCGCAGGTATCAAGGTTGCGCGCCAGTTCTGCAAGAAAATGAACATGACGATAACGACCAACAAGATCGCTTCAAACAATGTCTTCACTACCTCTTCGATCGAGATACGAATAAAGCTCGTATTATCAACCGGGTACGAAAGCTTATAGCCATCTGGTAAGCTACTAGACAGGCCATTTAATACGCTTTTCACCGCTTCAGAAGTAGACAACGCATTCGCCCCAGGCGCCAGCATAACCGCCATACCTGAAGCAGGGTGACCATTCAAACGTGGAATATAACCGTAAGATTCACTGCCCAATTCCACTCTAGCCACATCACTCAAACGAACCGTAGCACCACTGTCATCGTACGCTAGAATGATATTTTTAAACTGATCAGCGGTTTGTAACTTGGACTGCGCCGTAACGGTAACGTTTAACTCCTGCCCTTTTACAACCGGATAAGCCCCAAGGCTACCCGCTGCGACTTGAGTATTTTGAGCACTAATGGCAGAAGATACATCAGAAGGCATCAGTTTATAAGACGCTAATTTCAGCGGGTCTAACCATATACGCATGGCATATTCGGCACCAAACACCTGAATACTACCGACACCATCAACACGAGAAACAGGATCTTGAACCGTCGAGACTAAAAAGTCCGAAATATCATTGGCGGTATCCTTGTCTGTCTCATCATAAATCGCCGCCACCATCAAGAAATCCGAGTTCGATTTTCTAACAGTGACACCGTTTTGCTGTACAGAAGTCGGTAGATTTGAAGTGATCTGCTGGATTTTATTTTGCACCTGAACCTGAGCAATATCCGCATCAGTGCCTTGTTCAAAGGTTACATTGATACTGGTACGGCCATTGGAACTGCTTGAAGAGGAGAAATACAACAAGCCATCCAAACCTGTCAGCTGTTGCTCTAATATTTGTGTCACACTGTTCTCAACCGTTTCAGCAGACGCACCTGAATAAGTGGCCGAAATACTAATGGTTGGCGGTGCCACGTTTGGATATTGAGCAACTGGCAGATTCAAAATAGACGCAAGACCTGCCAGCATGATCGCAATGGATATAACCCATGCGAAGACTGGACGATTGATAAAAAACTGCGCAAACATAGATTAGTTCCCTTGGGCTGTAGAGCCATTAGCGTTGTCGGCAACAATGGCGCCTGTTTGACTATCACGCTTCATATTGACCGTGGTCACTTCGCTTCCTGATCTAATTTTTAGCGATCCTTCAACAACGACTTTATCACCCGCCTTAATACCATCCGTGACCAACCACTGATTATCAACCGTTCTTTCTACTGTCAAAATGCGGCTTTCTATTACGTTATCCGCATTGACCACGTACGCAATAGGATTGCCTTTTACATCTCTAGAAACGCCCTGCTGCGGCACCAAAAGTGCGGCATTATGAGTCAATTCATGGATCAAACCACGCACAAACATGCCAGGAAGCAACAAGTTGTCAGGGTTAGGAAACTCCGCACGCAGTGTGACACTGCCTGTCGATTCATCCACACTCACTTCTCGTGCTTTTAAGGTACCTTGATCTTGATATTTGGTGCCATCTTCCAACAACAAAGCAACCTTGTTAGAGCCCTTTTCAACATCATCTAATGCCAAAAAAGTACGCTGTTTAAGCTGATCCAAACTGGTTTGCGCCAAGTCAACAAAGATAGGATCCAAGGAGCGCACTGTCGTCATTACCGTCGCTTGACTGCCTGTTACCAATGCACCTACGGTGACCTGTGAAATACCGATACGACCATCAATAGGTGAGCGAATTTTGGTGTAGTCTAAATTGATTTTGGCACTTTCTAGTGCGGCTTCTGAGCCTTTTTGTTTGGCTGTTGCTTCTAAAAAAGCCACCTGTGCGTCATCAAGATCTTGCTGAGAGACGTTATTTTGCTTACGTAATTGCGTGTAACGCTCATATTTTAGCTGTGCGGATTTTAGGCTGGCATTGGCAGATTCTAAATCAGCCTGCGCTTGCTTGTAGGATGAAATGTAAGTGGAATCATCCAATTCATAAAGTAAATCGCCGGTCTTCACATCTTGACCTTCTTCAAAAAACCGTTTCTTAACAATACCACCTACTTGTGGACGAATTTCCGCCACCAAGCTAGACGTGGTGCGACCAGGCAGTTCTGTAATCAAGTCGATTTTTTGGGGTTCAATAGTCACAATACCAACCTGAACTTTCGGTGCAGATGGTGCAGACGGTGCAGCAGCAGACTGAGGTGCCTCCTCCTGACAACCAGCTAACAATAGAACAAGCAGCACACTTGAAGCATATTTAAATCTAGACAACATTGAGGAGACTTCCTTTTGAAACATTGAGAATGATCATTCACTAGCACTATAATATAAGCAATGTACCTAATATATGACAAAACGTGCAAATAAATGAGAACTAATAAATTACCCTATGACAGCGCTCAACGTAAACAATGCATTATTGATGCCATGGAACAACACGCACTAACAAAGGGCTTCCATAAAGCAAGTATGAGCGAAATTGCCAAATCCGCAGGATTAAGTGTAGGGCAAATTTACCGCTATTTTGCCCACAAAGACGACATTATTCGTGAACTGGTCGAACAGTTTACCCAAAAAAGATTACACTTTATGGCGTCCTTTTTAGACAAAAAAGATTGGTTAGACCGTCACTTTTCTGAAGAAAATCAAGAAACTCACAATATGAGGATTATGCATGCAGAAATTCAAGCAGAAGCCACTCGAAACCCTGTCATTGCTGAAATCCATATAGAATCCCACAGCCGCTTACAAAACAGAGCCGTAGGAATTTTACAATCACGCTATCCAACCATCACCAAAAGCGAGGCCATAGCACGAATTGAAATGCTCGTGACACTGACAGAAGGATTACTGGTTCGCTGGGATTTCCAAACGAGACCTTTCAATGAGGAAATGCAACAAATTTATCGCCAAACATTGGATATTATTTTACCTGACAACATTTAATTAATGAGGTTTAAAAATGGCTCTAATTTGCGGCCAACGACTGACCAGCATGGCGATAAAGATCAGTAAACAACCAATCACCTGACCGCCCCCCATCGATTCGCTAAACCAAAATACCGCAAAAATAGCCGTCCACACAGGCTCTAAATTCATAATCACCGCAGCATGGCTGACAGGGGTTAAACTCATACCATAAGTCTGCAATAAAAATCGTAAACTGCTGGCAATCAAGGTACTGGCCAAAAACCAACCTGCGACCTCCATGCTAATGCTGTGTGGTAAGGTTTCCGTTAACAAAGAAAGAAAAAGCAACAAACTCCCCGCCACGCTTAATTGAATGGCGGTTAACACTAATGCATGCATACGCATGGAAAAACGCGACAATAAGTTCAATTGTAAAGCCGACCCCAGCGCAGCGCCCAAAAAGTACACATGCGCAAACTCAAAATCTAAGCCGTTATTGAGCGCTAAAAAACCAAGCCCTATGATCGCAATGGGTAGAGCCACCCAAATACTCAACGGCGGCCTAGCGCCAAACATAAATCGCGCAACCACGGGAACAAGTACCACACCAAGACTGGTAATAAAAGCGCCCACACCAAGATTAGAACCTTGATCCAATCCCGTGACCCAAAACATCATGGTAATGCCCATGACCATACCAACCAAACTGGCCTGCTTAACATCTTGCCAATCTAAACCGCGAAAATATTTCTGGCCTGCGAGAAACAACACAAAACCGGCAATGATAAAACGCACGCCCATAAAAAACAGCGGTGGTAACCCAGCCAACGCCTCTTTCGAAAATATCCAGCCGAACCCAGCAAGAATGGTCACAAATACCAAAATAAGTTCTGCTTTTACATGAGTAACCTGTTTCAAAAATATTCCTTATCGCATAAAACGTACTAACATTAGACAACACAAAAAAGCCCGCACACCTAGTACAAAAAGACTAGATTAGCGGGCTTTGAAAAGGATTATTTACCCTTTAAGAAAGTCTATTTTGCGCCTTTAGGCCAAGCGATCACAATAGAAATCAAAGCAGCAACAGCCAACAACCAGCTGTACTGAACATAACCAATCAAAGCAAAAGGAGAAACGGCCGCCAAAGAAGAGGCTAGCAATATTTGCGCACCATAAGGTAAAACGCCTTGTACCACACATGAGAAAATATCGAGCAAGCTGGCACTGCGTCTTGGATCCACATTGTAGCGTTCAGCGATATTTTTTGCGACAGAACCGTTGATTAAAATAGACACCGTATTGTTCGCCGTGCACAAATTGGTTAACGCGACAGCCGCGCTGATGCTCAATTCACCTGCTCGTGTTGATCCTGCTTTGGCGCCCAGTACACGACTAATACGTTCAATAGAACCGACCAACCAATCAAGCCCGCCTTGGGATTTCATTAAGGCGGCAAGACCACCAATCAACAGCGAAAGAATCAAAATCTCTTGCATGCCAGTATAACCAGCATAAATATCAGATGACCAAGATGCGACCGTATAGTCAGCTTGCATGGTCAAGCCAATCACACCCGCCAAAATAATACCGCTAAACAATACTAACATGACATTGACGCCAGCGATTGCTAAGCCCAACACCACAACATACGGCAAAACACGAATTAAATCATAATCTTGGATATCCGCAATCTGCGCATTACTACTTTGAAAGAACAACCACACTAATGTCACTAACGCCGCAGGCAAAGCAATTTTAAAGTTCATACGGAATTTATCACGCATGTCACAACCTTGCGTTCGCGTCGCCGCGATCGTGGTGTCTGAAATAATCGACAAATTGTCACCAAACATGGCACCGCCGATGACCGTACCAACCGTTAACAATAAGGGGAGATCCGCCGCTTCAGCAACACCAATGGCTATCGGTGCTATCGCTGCAATCGTGCCCATAGACGTTCCCATCGATGTCGCAACAAATGCTGTAATCACAAACAAACCTGGCAACAACAAAGAAGGTGGCACAATACTCAAACCTAAATTGACTGTTGCGTCCACACCACCAATACTCTTCGCAACACTCGCAAACGCGCCTGCCAACAAATAAATCAATACCATGGTGATAATAGTGTTATCACCCACACCATTAATAAAAGTTTCAATGCGCTGGTTAAATTGGCCCTTGGCCAACAAAACAGCCAAGGCAATCGCAGGCAAAATCGCAACAGGCGCTGAGATTTGGTAGAAAGCAAAATCGACACCTTCGGATTGATACCAAAGGCCACTACCCACAAAAAGAACCAGAAAAAGTAACAGTGGCAACAATGCCAGAGGAGATTTAGAAGTCATATCGTCTGAGGATTCCAGATTAAGTTAGCCCCACAACTTATGGTCGAAGGGAAAAGAGGCGCAGATAATAGTAAAAACAAATAGCGGAAGCCAATAATAAATAGTGCTGTGTTTGGTGCTAAACGTTATAACAAAATAAACAACAAAACCCACTCCTTATACTTTATATTTATATAAAATAGCCCAGCAAAAGCCGGGCTACGATTTATTCACGCAAATTTGTGGCAAACCTACCTATTTCTTAAGCTTATAGGCAACAACATAATCACCAATGGTTGTGCCAATAGACCCGTGTCCCCCAGCCACCTGAACCACCATCTGCTCACCCTTACTGTTCAAGTAAGTCATGGGTGTCGCTTGCCCGCCGGCTGGTAAACGGCCTTTCCATAACTCTTCGCCAGTAGACAAATCGTAAGCGCGTAGATAGTTATCAACCGCTGCGGCCATGAAGACCACACCACCATCCGTAATAACCGGACCACCGATCCCTGGCACACCGATTGTTATTGGCAGCTTAAAGGGCGTCATGTCTTCAATAGTACCGTTTTTATGCTGCCATGCTGTTTTGCCTGTTTTCAAGTCCACACCAGCAACAAAACCCCAAGGCGGTTGTTGACAAGGCACCCCTAACGGCGACAAGAAAGGTTTTAACTGAACGGCAAAGTCGGCACCATCGTTAGAGTTCACACCCTGTTCGCCTTTGTTTGTTTCGCTTAGATCTAAATCCGCTTTCGGCACTAAAGTCGATGTAAACGCGAGATACAAAGGCATCCCGAACATTTGCTGACGCTTCGGATCAACCGCAATACTGCCCCAGTTAAACACCCCAAAGTTACCAGGATAAACAATAGATCCTTGCTCGGAAGGTGGCGTATAACGCCCTTCATAGCGTAATTGTTTAAATTCAATCCGACACAATAACTGATCTAACGGTGTCGCTCCCCACATATCCGCTTCGGTTAAATCGGCCGGTTTAAAAGACAGCGCTGAAGTGGGCTGAGTTTTCGCCGTATATTCACCTGGAATAGCGCCTTGCGGTGCCGGCTCTTCGGTGATTGGGAAAATCGGCTCACCAGTAGCTCGATTCAACACATACACATCCCCCTGCTTTGTCGGAACAACCAAAGCAGGCTGCTTACCTGATGGGGTATCTAAATCCAACAAAGAAGGTTGCGCTGGTGTGTCCATGTCCCATAAATCATGGTGAACAAACTGTTGCACCCAAGACACTTGGCCCGTTTCTAAACTTAACGCCACAACAGAGGTCGCGTATTTCTCTTCGGCTGGACTGCGGTACATGCCCAACTGATCCGGCGTACGGTTGCCCATGGGAAAATACGCTAACCCTAATTTTTCATCCGCACTGGCCACCGACCAACTATTTGGCGAGCTCGTCGCATACACATCATCCGTGCCAATTGGCGCCGTATCCTCAGGGTTTCCAGAATCCCAGTTCCACTTTAATGCCCCCGTTTTTACATCGTAAGCCCGAATCACACCAGAGGGAGAATTAATATCGTAGTTATCATTGACGGACCCCGCAACAATCACCACACCACCAGCAACCAATGGTGGCGACGTAGAGTAATAATAACCTGACTGTTTAAACGGCATGTTATGCATTAAATCCAAGACACCATTGTCGGCAAAATTCGCACAACGGGCCCCCGTCGTTGGATCCACGGCTATGAGACGCGCATCGGAGGTTGGTAAAAACAATTGGGCGTCACACTGCATACTATTTAGACTTTCTGCAGGAACAGACGCTTTTTGTACAGGTGGAAGCGTATCCATATTAGACGGTGGTAAGTAAGACACACCACGACAAGTCTGGTGTTGACGCTGACTGTCAGCAGGCACTTTTGCATCGTATACCCATTGCTCCTCTCCGGTATCGGCATCCAAGGCCACAAGCCAGTTATGTGGAGTACAAACATAAAGGGCATTCGCCAATTTTAGTGGGGTTGCTTCGTACGTTGTCTCGCCAATATCTTTTGGCCCTTTTTTATCACCAGTCTGGTATTGCCACGCTAACTGAAGCTGATTTGCATTATCTGGCGTAATTTGGCTGAGAGGAGAAAAGCGCTGCCCTAAATTACTACGTCCATAGGCGTTCCACTCTCCCTGAGCGACATCTCCCATGTCAGTATCAGGCAAAGTAACAGAACGCGTCAGTTCACCTTCGATTGTTGTTGGTGACGTCATAAATAAAGGAGAGAGCGTCACTAAAGCTGTCGCGAGCCAAACTGGAAATAAAAAACGACTGCCACCACGGTGTTTAAAATACGCCATGAGCAAGAGCGGAATAGCGAGAACTAAGAAAAGCCCCATACGCGTTGCAAGCGGCCACCAGCTTAAACCTGACTCCATAATCGACCAGATCAAGGTACCTATTAACAACAAAGCGTATAAAAAGTTGGCGACTTTGCTGCGCTTTTTTAACAACAAAGCAACGGCAATAAATGCTATACCAGCAATAACATAATAGAGGCTGCCACCAAGTGACACGAGCCAGCCACCACCCACGAGCAAAGCTAAACCAATAGCCCAAAAGAGTACCGAGAGAACAATCATAGGACACAATTCCTTCGCGTTTAAATTCGTTGTTTAATTCATAAAAAAGCCGCAGCACGACCACAAAATAACCGTCAGCCGCTTATTTACAATAAATAATTACAACTCAAAGAAAAAGTGTAGAGCATAAAACAACAAAATAGACTCTTTTCTTACATATTTATAATCTCTCCGCCTCAATCCTTGGTGACATCATAACCATACACAGCATCTAACTTAGCTTGAATGACAGTAGGAACAAACCGACCAGCGGCTTGAAGGGCGGTTAATTTCATTCTACCAAGCATGCCCCCATGCATGTGATATAGGCCAGCATTGGCTTTCGACATTTGCTGAATTTTAGTCGCTCGAGGTTTGCGAGATTGTTCATATTGCAGCAAAGCATCTTTCAAGCTGTGGCGAGATAGGCACTTTGCTAAAACATACCCGTCTTCAATCGCCATCGCGGCGCCTTGTGCCATGAAAGGCAACATTGGGTGACAAGCATCCCCCAACAAAACCACTCTACCTTTGTGCCACGTTGGCAATTCCTCACGGCCATTTAATGCCCACAAAAACGTACTGTGCGCCGATTTTAACAAACCACTCACTTCTGGATGCCAGCCAGAAAAAGCACGCTGCAATGCTTCAACATCCCCCTCTTCACGCCATGATTCGGACTGCCAATCGCTACGCTCTTCCACAGCGACAAAATTCACATAATCACCACCACGCAGGTAATAACTGACAAAATGCCGGCCGGGTCCCGCCCACACACAGGCATCGGGCTTCACATCAACCGTCAAATCACTCACTGGAATCACTCCGCGCCAAGCAACTTGCCCCATAAACCTTGGCGACTCAGGCCCTAACATGTGCTCGCGAATGTTAGAACGAATGCCATCCGCACCAATCAACAAACCGGCGGTGAGTTCACGACCATCGGCTAAATCGATTGAAACCTGCTGCTGTGCAACATGTTCTCGATACCCTAACACGGTCGAATTGAGTACCAATTCCACACCGGCTTGTAAACAGGCATCTACCAACACTCGATGTAAATCAGCGCGATGTAAATGCCAATAAGGCGCACCATAACGCTCTTGCGCGAATGCTCCTAGCGGTGATTTAAGATAATAGTCGCCCGTTCTATAATCCCGGATCGCCGCATGCTGAGGCACGAAAGCAAAAGGCCGTAGTTCCTCCTCTAAGCCCAAATGTCGCAACACTTTCAAGGCATTTGGGCTTATCTGCAAACCAGCACCCACCTCACTCAGCGTTGTTGCCTGTTCACAAACTAGCACTTGAATACCCTGTTTACTAAGCGCTAATGCCGCACATAAACCACCAATTCCTGCCCCAGCAATCACCACACGACCCAGCTGATCCACACACCTTTCCTTTTTATTAACAGCGAATTCATACAAACTTAACGACATCATATTAGCGAATTCCAAGCGGAATAGAACCGATCTATATCACGCTTAATGAAACCTAACTGGCGAAAAAACTTTTCAAATACTATGGCTCGATCCTTGCTTTATTCCCTCAGTAGTGCGAAAACACTATGCGTGACCTAACAAAAAGACAACGATATCACTGGGTCTACCCTTACAAAGTGAAGAAGTCTCCCCAATGTGGGGCGGATGCACAAAAAAGGCACACAATCATGTGCAAATTTAAAGCACCCACCTCCGGCTTGATAAAGAGAACGAGGTATACATGGAAAAACTAACGAGCCATTATCAGTCATCTAATTTTTTTGATGAGTTAATAGATGACAAAGGCGCCCCAAGATCGCCAGCAAAACAACTCTTGGGATATTTAGACAGTCTCTCAGAAGATGAACTCGAAAAAAGACGTCTCACCGCCGAAGCGACAATACAAGAGATGGGCATCAGCTTCACGGTCTACACAGAAGAAGGCAACATAGATAGAGCATGGCCCTTTGACATCATCCCCCGAACCATCGAAGCCTCAGACTGGAAAATCGCAGAAGCAGGATTAAAACAACGACTCACCGCCCTAAACCTTTTCATTAACGACCTCTACCACGATCAAAACGTCATCAAAGACGGCATTATCCCAGAACACATTATTAAAGACTCAAAAAACTTTCGACCTGAATGCGTGGGCGTATCACCAGCCTACGGGGTGTGGGCACACATTTGTGGTACCGACTTAGTACGCGATGAAAACGGCGATTTTTTTGTACTGGAAGATAACTTACGCGTCCCTTCCGGTGTGTCCTATATGCTAGAGAACCGCGCCATTACTAAGCGCGTGTTGCCAGAATTATTTGAAAACGAATCCATCTTGCCAGTTGACTCTTATACTTCTCAACTGTTTGACACCCTAGCCGCCTTATCGCCCAGAGACATAGAAAATCCAGAGATCGTTGTACTAACACCAGGCATCTACAACTCCGCGTATTTTGAACACGCTTTCTTAGCTCAACAAATGGGAGCCGAGTTAGTCGAAGGCAGCGACCTGTTTGTCGACAGTGATGATTGTGTTTATATGAAAACCATCGACGGTCCAGAACGCGTGGATGTTATTTATCGTCGCATAGACGATTTATTTATCGACCCAGAGGCCTTTGATCCTGAATCGGTGTTGGGGGTGGCTGGTTTGATGCGCGCCTGGCGAGCAGGCAATGTGGCCTTGGCAAACGCGCCAGGTGCTGGCGTCGCCGATGACAAGGTCGTATACGCGTATGTACCCGCGATTATCCGCTACTACCTAAATGAAGAACCGATTCTTAACAACGTCGAAACCTTCTTGTGCGACGACCCAGAACAACGGGCTTATGTGCTAGAAAACCTCGATAAACTAGTCGTTAAACCCGCCAACGAATCCGGCGGTTATGGTATGTTAGTTGGTCCACATTCCACCAAAAAAGAACAAGCTTTGTTTGCCGAATTGATTACGAAAAATCCTCGTAATTATATTGCTCAACCAACGCTCAAATTATCCACCGCGCCAACACTGATTTCCAAAGGTGTCTTAGAACCTCGCCACTTAGATCTGCGTCCTTTTATTCTGCAAGCCAAGGAGACCTACGTCACCACTGGCGGCCTCACGCGTGTGGCCATGAAAAAAGGCTCCTTGGTCGTTAATTCGTCACAAGGTGGTGGTAGTAAAGATACTTGGATCGTCGAAACAAAGGGGCAGTAATCATGTTATCTAGAGTCGCAGAACGCTTATATTGGAGCGCCCGATACTTGGAGCGCGTTGAAAACACCGCCCGCTTGGTCAGTGTGTATGACGATCTTCTTTTTGATCTTCCAAGAGACATAGAAGTATCTTGGTACAATCTTATTGAAATTTTAAGTGGCGAAGAAATTTTTGAACAACGCTACAAAGTAAAAGACGAACGCAACGTAGTAAAATTTCTGTTAGCGGATGACACGAATGCCAGCTCTATGCTGTCATCGTTAAAAATGGTCCGCGAAAACATTCGAACGACCCGCGATGTGGTGCCCAAAGAAACATGGGAGCTGATTAACGAACTCGATTTGTATGCTCAACAAAACATTAAACAAGGCATCAATCGTTCAGAACGTCATCTGTTCTTAAATACCATTATCGAAGGCTGTCAAAAAATCATCGGCCTCTTTGCTGGCGCCATGAGCCGTGATTCTGGCTGGCACTTTCTCATTATGGGACGTTACCTAGAGCGTGCTGACATGGGCACGCGTATTCTGGATGCGGCCGTTTCGCTGATGCTGAAATCCGAACCGGAAGCGAGAACACAACTCGGTCAAGTAACCTGGTCAAAAGTGCTCAAATCACAAAGTGCTTATTTGGATTATCGCCGCACCGTAAGAACGTCCATCAATGGCGCAAAAGCGGCGACGTTTTTAATGAACGATCCCTGCTTCCCACGTACCTTGGCGTATTGCTTTAAGCAAATAGGCGAAGCCGCCACAAAACTACCACGCGCTGGGTTGCTTACCGCCAAAGTGGATAAAATTCTTGAATTCGATTATCCACTGGTTAGTTCGGAAGATTTGGATGAGGATTTCCACAATCATTTGAACGATCTACAGATCGCCATCATTGAAATAAATCACCAGATCACCGAAAACTGGTTTCATTTTCGGCAAGGAGACGCTGCATGACCATTAGAGTCGCAATACAGCACAAGACGACTTATGAGTTTGACCGCTTTGTAAACGTGGCCCCCCACGTTTTACGACTAAAACCTGCGGCTCATTCGCGTACTAAAATTCACGCCTACTCACTGAAAGTCTTGCCTGAAACGCATTTTATCAATGTGCAACAAGACCCGTTTGGTAACTTTCAAACTCGCTTGGTGTTTCCCGAAAAGACCAATAAGTTAGAGTTTTATGTGGAAGTGATCGCCGACATGACGGTCATCAATCCGTTTGATTTCTTTGTCGAAAGCTACGCGGAAACCTTTCCGTTTGCGTATAAAAAAGAACTCAAAAAAGAACTTGAGCCCTATTTGCAAGTCACTGAATCCTGCCCGTTATTGGACAAATGGCTATCTACGGTTGATCGCAAAAGTGTGCCGATTAATGATTTCCTTGTCTCCATCAACAGCCGCTTAGCGGCCGAAATTGGCTATGGCATTCGTCTAGAACCGGGCGTTCAAACCTGCGAAGAAACCCTGACTCTTAAAAAAGGTTCTTGCCGCGATACCTCCTGGTTACTGGTTCAAATATTACGCAGCCTAGGCTTAGCGGCTCGTTTCGCATCAGGCTACCTGGTACAACTGACAGCAGACGTGAAAGCGCTTGATGGCCCGTCCGGCCCAGAAGCAGACTTCACCGACCTACACGCTTGGTGTGAAGTCTTCTTACCGGGCGCAGGCTGGGTTGGCTTAGACCCAACCTCTGGCTTGTTTGCTGGCGAAGGACACATTCCTCTGGCTTGTACGCCAGAACCCGCATCCGCCGCGCCCATTACCGGCTTTGTTGACGAATGCGAATGCGAATTTAGCTACAGCAACATCGTTACGCGTATTCACGAAGACCCACGTGTTACCAAACCTTATGCAGAAGGCGAATGGGAAACCATCAAAGCGCTGGGGTTTGCCGTCGATAAAGAGCTTGAGAAAGGCGATGTTCGTCTCACCATGGGCGGCGAGCCAACCTTTGTGTCCATTGATGACATGGATTCAGAGCAATGGAATACTGGTGCCTTAGGCGCAGAAAAGCTCAAACTCGCCAAAGACTTGCTGATCAAAATGAAGCAAGAATTCGGTGCTAACGGCCTACTCCATTATGGGCAAGGCAAATGGTATCCGGGTGAAGAAGTACCACGCTGGGCGCTGGGGTGTTTCTGGCGCACCGACGGTGAAGCCCTATGGAATGATCCCAAATATTTAGCACGTGTGGACAAAGACTACAAACACACCATCAAAGACGCGCAAGCCTTTGGGGAATTGTTGTGTGAAAAGCTCGCCCTAGATAAGCAATATCTGCAAAGCACTTATGAAGACACGCTTTACTATTTATGGATGGAACAATCCCTTCCTGTGGACGCGGATCCAACCAAAGCGGATTTAAAAGACGATTTAGAACGTCGCCGTCTCGCTAAACTGCTTAGTCGTGGATTGAGCACCACCACAGGCTTTATTTTGCCGCTGGAATTCGATGGCTATCAAAATCGTTGGAACAGTTCACTTTGGCCAATGCGCAGTGACGTTATCACCTTGATTCCGGGCGACAGCCCTATGGGTTATCGTTTACCTCTGAATTCTTTGCCAGCGCAAGCCGAAGAGGACCGTATTCCAGAGCGCGACCCGTTTGATCCTCGCCAACCTTTGGCGAACAAAAAAGACAACGCGGTATTAGACAGCGTAGCCAAACAGCATTTTGCTAAAAAACCAGCTGTCGCCCCTGCTTTAGCACCAGAAAAAACGCTGAAAAACGTGATTCGTACTACCTTGTGTATCGAGCCACGTGATGGCCGCTTGCATATTTTCATGCCGCCAATGACACATCTTGAGCACTTTGTTGATGTGCTTGGGCAGCTGGAAGCAGTCGCCAAAACGCTGGATTTGCCTATCGTTATCGAAGGTTATGAACCACCAAAAGATCCACGCTTGCAGAAGTTTCTGATCACGCCAGATCCAGGCGTAATCGAAGTAAACATTCATCCTGCGGCCAGCTGGAAAGAATTGGTTCATAATACCGAAACCTTGTACCACCAAGCGTATCTTTCACGCCTTGGTGCCGAGAAATTCATGCTAGATGGTCGCCATACTGGCACAGGCGGTGGCAATCACGTGACACTAGGTGGTCGTACACCGGCGGACAGTCCACTGTTACGTCGCCCTGAATTACTGCAAAGTTTGGTCACCTTCTGGCAGCATCATCCCGGCTTGTCTTATCTTTTCTCTGGTATGTTCATAGGCCCAACCAGCCAAGCACCACGTCCAGATGAAGGGCGCGACGAAGCCCTGTATGAAATGGAAATTGCTTTCCAAAACATGCCATCCGGTTTCGTTGAAGAACCTTGGTTGGTGGATCGTTTGATGCGTAACTTACTGGTCGATATCACAGGCAACACACACCGCTCTGAATTCTGTATCGATAAGCTCTATGCGGCTGGCAGCGCCAGTGGTCGCCAAGGTCTATTGGAATTCCGTGGTTTTGAAATGCCGCCGCATCCGCACATGTCTCTCGTGCAAATGCTGTTGTTGCGCTGCTTAGTTGCGCGTTTCTGGAAAGAACCCTACAAGAAACCTTTGGTTCGTTGGGGCACCAGCTTGCATGATAAATTCATGCTGCCACATTTTGTTTGGCAAGACGTCAAAGAAGTGGTCGAAGATCTTCAGCGCCATGGTTTCCCATTCAAACTAGAATGGTTAGCGCCGTTTGAAGAGTTCCGCTTCCCTCATTATGGTCGTCAAAAAATCGATGACATGGAAATTGAATTGCGTTGGGCGATTGAGCCTTGGCACGTTCTAGGAGAAGAAATCACTGGATCGGGTACTGCTCGCTATGTGGATTCTTCCGTTGAACGTTTGCAGGTGAAACTATCAGGCTTAACCGATGGACGCTATGTACTGAGCTGTAATGGCCGTCGTGTGCCGATTCGCGCCACAGGTCGCAAAGGCGAATACGTAGGCGCAGTGCGCTACAAAGCGTGGGCACCGCCATCTGCTTTGCACCCAACACTGGGAACAGATACGCCGCTAATATTTGATTTGATCGATACGTGGAATGGTTTATCTGTGGGCGGTTGTACTTATCATGTGTCTCACCCAGGTGGGCGCACGTATGACAACGTACCGGTCAATAGCAATGAAGCAGAAGCCCGTCGTGTTAACCGTTTTTGGGATCACGGCTTCACTCAAGGCACGCTGTCTCCACCGCCAGCCTTCAGTGCATTGCGCTCTTTTTATCCGAATGGCAATGAACCACGTGCTATGTCACCACCAGCAGAAGAGCCAATGAATGAATATCCGCATACATTAGATCTAAGGAAGCAGTATAATGTTCTCTAATAATTAATTTTTTAGGCTCAAGCACATTATGCAATTTCAAACAGGTACTTTTTTAACGTCGGTGATCGATGAGAAACCGACGTTATCTTCCGCCTATGATACTCCTATGCATGCTTATGATGAGGCCTTCACGGAAGATCGCCAACCTCGCCCTCATTGGGAGTCCATCATGCGTCACATGGGGAGTCTTACCAATGAGGAGATGCTTGATAGGCAGCGTCGTGCCCAGCGTATCCTTCGTGAAGATGGCGCCACCTATAATTTAACCAGCGACCCGCTCACCCCCAGTGTGTGGTCGCTGGACCTTATTCCAAATATCATTCAGACCGAGGAATGGCTCACGATTGAACAAGGTTTAGCACAGCGCTCAACCTTGTTTGACCTGGTGCTAAAGGATCTTTATGGCCCACAAGAATTATTGAAAAACGGCATCATTCCTTCTGAAATCATTTTTAGTCACCCAGGCTTTTTACGCCAATGCCATGGCGTAACCGTACCTGGCGCTCACCAATTATTGTTGCACGCCGTGGATTTGGTACGTGATCCAAGTGGCCAATTTCAAGTTATTGGCGACCGAACCCAAGCGCCCAATGGCGCAGGTTATGCGTTGGAAAACCGGACGGTTGTCTCACGTGTGATTCCAAACAGTTTCCGAGACAGCCAAGTACGTCGACTCGCAAGCTTCTTTTTGTCTTTCAAAAGCATGCTTTCTTCGTTAGCCAGCCAATGGACAGATACGCCACGCATCGTAGTACTCAGCCCTGGAGCATTAAGCAGCACCTATTTCGAGCAAGCGTACCTAGCGAATTATTTAGGCTTTTCACTTGTTCAAGGCAGTGACTTAACAGTACGTAATGGCGCCGTATGGATGAAGTCGCTCAACGGCTTAGCCCGTGTCGATGTTATCTTACGTCGTGTGGATGACGCCTATTGCGATCAAGCAGAATTAAGAGCCGACTCCTTCCTTGGCGTACCGGGCTTACTGGAAGTGGTTCGAGCTGGCAACGTCGTGCTTGCCAACCCGTTGGGCAGCGGCATTTTAGAAGCCCCCGCTTTGATTAAGTTTTTACCGGCCATCAGCGAATTTTTATTGGGCGAACAGCTGTCCATTCCCTCTGTGTCAACATGGTGGTGTGGCGACAATGACGATTTCCATTACGTCCTTGCCAATATACACAATTTAATTATTAAGCCGGCCATTCGTCGCCATGACAGTAGCAGTGCCTATGGTCATACGCTAACGGAAAAACAAAAGCTGAGTCTGATAGAAAAGATCAAAAAAAATCCGCATCTTTATGTGGCGCAAAGCTATGTCCCAGGATCCATGTCCCCCATTTGGTTAGAGGGCAAAATGCAAGCTCGCCCGAGTATTTTGCGCGCCTTTACTGTCTCCAATCCAACGGGATACACAGTGATGCCTGGAGGATTATCTCGCACTGGGGAGTCGTCCCAAGAAGCCATCGTCTCGCACATCAGTCGCTCAAAAAGCAAAGACACTTGGATACTGGCCGCCGAGCCAGAAGAACAAACGTCCTACCAAATAGACCAAGTTCTTCTGCACGATGAAGCACTACAGTCCAACCTACCTAGTCGAGTGATTGAAAACTTATTTTGGATGGGACGCTATGCTGAACGCGCTGAAATCAGCATGCGCTTACTGCGTACTATTTTTAAACAAATGAACGGGGTGGACCCATTACCAGAAGAAAGCCAACGCACATTACTGGAAATGGCGTCTACTCAGACAAGCTGTTTACCTGGCTTTATGGAAGGCGATGAGGATATGTTTGCGCATCCTGAAGCTGAGCTAGTTTCCATTATTACGGATGGCAGCAGAGCCGGCTCCGTGAAAGCCAACCTACAAGCCATGCTAAGTTGCAGTGAGCAGGTCAAAGAAATGCTGTCTGCCGACACTCGTATTATTATCAACGAGTTACGTGATCACATCCATGAATTGGATCGCGCCTATACCAATGGCCTCCCGTCTGCCCCAGAGGAGTCTTTAGACAGCTTAGTGACCTCATTATTGGCGCTATCAGGCTTGAATCACGAAAGTATGTTGCGTGGTCTCGATTGGACTTTCCAAGAAATTGGTCGTCGTACAGAGCGCGCGCTGCAAACCGCCACCTTGCTACGCTCGGCATTAACCAAACCTTTGTCTTCTACTTCTCAACAACAGATTCTAGAATCGGTTTTATTGAGCGTCGAAGCCCTTATTTCTTTCCGTCGCCGCTACCGCAACCGAGCACGTGTTGCCTACGGACTAGACTTGCTGATGATTGATGGCACCAATCCACGCTCTTTGTTGTATCAAGTGGAACAATTGCGCAAGTATATTATCGAATTACCAAGAAACAACAGCACCACGGCTGGCCTAAGTCCCGAGCACAAGATTATCCTCAAGTCATTGAACGATATTCAGCTTGCCGATTTAGAGGCACTGGCCAAGGTCGATGACAAAACACAAAGCCGTGTCAAATTAGAAGGATTGATGACCGAGCTTTTAGAACAACTAGAGCAGTTTACCGTGCTCATTAGTGATAAGTATTTTGATCATACCGCTGGCCCTCAATCCTTGACCGACGCAATCAAAGGAACTCGCCTATGAGATATCGTGTTCGTCATATTACAGAATACACTTACGGCGCGCCTGTCAGCTTATGCTACAACATGGCACATCTACTGCCGCGCGATACCCGAAATCAACGCTGTCTTCATCAGAAAATACAGATCAATCCGCCCCCCGTTTACCAAAACGATGGGGAGGATTATTTTGGCAATCAAACCTTCTATTTCTCAATTCAAGAAGCGCATAAAAAATTGGTGATCGACGTCACAACCGACTTTGAAATCGCCTCGCTTAACGTGCTTGAGTGGCAAGCACAAAGTACGCTCAGTTGCGGTGAATTACGCGCCATGTTGAACGCCCCCAACACGCCAGAACTGCGGATGGCAAAAGAATACTTATTAGATTCACCACAAATTCGCCGTTCAGAGGATTTAAAAGCCTACGCTCTAAGTACTTTTGCCGATGACGAGCCTGTTTTGCAGGCCGCCATGGCGTTTACCCACAAAATTTTCAGCGAATTTAAATTCGATCCCAGCACCACAACCGTTGCGACGCCTCTCGAACAAGTGCTAAAGCAACGTAGTGGTGTGTGCCAAGACTTTGCCCATTTAGCCATCGGTTGCTTGCGCTCAGTGGGCATTCCAGCACGTTACATGAGCGGTTATTTAGAAACCTTGCCCCCACCAGGACAAGAAAAGCTGGTCGGAGCGGATGCCTCTCACGCTTGGTTTGCAATATTTACACCGGATTTTGGCTGGGTAGAATTTGATCCTACGAACGATTTAATGCCAAATGAACAGCACATTGTGACCGCGTGGGGCAGAGACTATTCAGACGTCACCCCCTTACAAGGCGTCATTTTTGAAGGTGGCGGCTCCCAACAATTAGCGGTCTCAGTGGACGTAAGAAGAGTTTGACTTGATAGTACATAGCATGTGAATCAGATATAAGGTAAGCTTCGCACAATTCTTGCATAACCTGACCATTCAGCTTTGCGCCTGCCTTTGATATAACATGAGAACATCTATGAGTTTCAACAAACTTGGGCTTTCTGCCCCCATCTTAAAAGCCATTGAAGACCAAGGCTATACTGAGCCATCTGCAATACAAGCTCAGGCTATACCCGCTATCCTTGAAGGCCAAGATGTGATGGCCGCCGCCCAAACCGGCACAGGTAAAACCGCTGGTTTTACCTTACCCTTGCTTGAACTGCTTAGTAAAGGCGAACACGCTCAAGGCAATCAGGTTCGTGCATTAGTCTTAACACCCACACGAGAGCTTGCTGCCCAAGTGGCGGAAAGTGTGAAAGATTACGGACGTCATCTCGCCCTAAAATCCACTGTGGTTTTTGGTGGCGTAAAGATCAATCCACAGATGATGGCACTGCGTCGCGGCGCGGATATTTTGATCGCCACGCCTGGCCGCATGATGGATCTATACAACCAAAACGCGGTGAAATTCGACAAGCTCGAAATACTGGTATTGGATGAAGCAGACCGCATGCTCGACATGGGCTTTATTCATGACATTAAAAAAATCCTCGCGATTCTGCCGAAGAAACGCCAGAACCTTTTGTTTTCTGCGACCTTTTCACCTGAAATTCGTCAACTTGCTAAGGGCTTGGTAAACAACCCTATCGAGATTTCTGTGACGCCGCGCAATGCCACGGCCGTGTCTGTTGAACAGTGGTTGCACCCTGTCGATAAGAAACGCAAAACGGAACTATTGATTCAATTGATTTCCGAGGGACGTTGGGACCAAGCTTTGGTGTTCTCACGCACCAAACACGGCGCCAATAAGATCACCAAACAACTAGAAGACGCGGGCATTCGTTCTAGCGCCATTCATGGCAACAAAAGCCAAGGCGCACGTACTCGCGCTCTGGCCGATTTTAAAGAGGGTAGAATTCGTATTCTGGTCGCAACGGACATTGCTGCCCGTGGACTAGACATCGAACAACTGCCCCATGTAGTGAACTTCGACCTACCCGATGTAGCAGAAGATTACGTGCACCGTATTGGCCGTACAGGACGTGCTGGCGCAACAGGCAAAGCCATTTCATTGGTAGCCGCCGACGAGCTAGATCAATTACGCGCTATTGAACGTTTGACTCAGAAGCTCATTGAGCGTCGTTATGAAGATGATTTCATGCCAACACACATGTTGCCTGATACCACTCTTGATACGCGTCCAATCAAGCCTAACAAGCCGAAAAGACCGCGTGAACAAACCAATGCACCAAGACAAGGCAATGGCGCGAAACAAGGTGGTAACCCAGCAAGACAGGGCAATGCGCCTAAATCTGGCAACCGTCGCCCAGCGCCAAAAGCCGAAGTCACCCCAGGCCAAGGTCTGCGTAGCAAGCCGCTTGCTCCTGCTCGTCGTAACCGCAAACCAAGCAGCGACAATTAGTCGTTACTCATCGCGTAAAAACTAAGTAAACAGCATAAAAAAACCACCGCTTAGGTGGTTTTTTTATGCTTTACAGTCTGAAATGGAACTAGCTGTTTTTCAGCTCTAACTCTGGCTCTTCATCGCGTGCAAACACACCTGCGTCTGAATGTCCTAACCACTTCGACGTAATAGTGCCGGCCGTCATGGCACCGTTCACGTTCACAGCAGTACGCCCCATATCGATCAAAGGCTCAATCGAGATCAACAAACCTGCCAAGGCAACAGGCATATCCAAGGCAGACAGTACGATCAAGGCCGCAAAAGTCGCGCCACCACCGATGCCCGCAATACCAAATGAACTGATGGTTACGATAGCAATCAGTGAAATAATAAAGCTTGGATCCAATGGATTAATACCAATCGTCGGAGCAATCATCACAGCGAGCATGGCCGGATACAAACCGGCACAACCATTCTGGCCCATGGTGGCACCAAAAGACGCCGAGAAGTTAGATTCACCTTCACCGTTACCAAGGCGTTTGACCTGAGTATCAATGTTCAGTGGAATCGTGCCAGCGCTTGAACGGGAAGTAAAAGCAAACAACAAAACAGGCAATACTTTCTTTAAATAACGTAAAGGGGAAATACCATTAAACGCCAGCAAGCATAAATGCATAACCAGAATCAGCGCCAGCCCCACATAAGACGCTACAACAAAGTTTAACAAGGTCAAAATATCAGACACATTGGACCCTGCAACCACTTTGGTCATCAGAGCAAGAATACCGTATGGTGTTAGGCTTAGCACCATGCGCACCAAAGTTCTAACAATAGATTGAGCGACGTCAACAAAACGCTCGAAACTTGCCCCTAACTCTGGCTCTTTACGCGCAACTGTCACACCAGCAATCCCTACAAAAGCGGCAAAAATAACCACCGCAATCGTTGAGGTAGGACGACTACCTGCTAAATCAGCAAAAGGATTGCCTGGGAAAAAAGAGGTAATCATGTCAGCAAACGACACACTGGCCAACCCTTCTAGGCTAGTTTCTAGCGCCGCGCCTCGTGCCATTTCACGGGCGCCTTGTACGATACCTTCTGCAGACAAACCAAATAAGTTACTAACGAAAACACCGATCAAGGCAGACACCGCCGTCGTCGCAAGCAAAATACCAATGATACCGCCAGACATTTTGCCCAAAGAGCCCGTGTCTTTTACCTTCACTATGGCGCCAATGATTGATACCAAAATCAACGGCATAATGATCATCTTCAGCAAGCTAACATAGCCATAACCAACAATGTTGACGTACTCTAACGTCTCACTGTTGGTTGCACTGTCAACACCATAGATAAATTGCAACGCCGCACCAAACGCCACGCCCAAACCCAAACCAGTAAATACTTGAGTGGATAAGGTCTTTTTGGCTTTTTGTAATTTAAACAACAAAGCGATTAACAAAGCGAACACCGCTAAGTTAAGAATGGGATACAACATGGAGGAAAACCTTAAAAAATCACCTATAGAACACCGTCTTCTCTGCTACTTAACGACAGCAAGCAGAAAAACGATACGTTAAGCCCATGTTAACAAAATGCTGACCAAATGGATAAGACGGAAAAATCATTAACTTATATAAGAAAAACGAATAAGAAGTACTTCCCTTCACAAATCAGTAAAAAAATCGAATTATACTGCCTAGGAGTTTGCAAAAATCCCCAAGCTCAACTTCTATTAAAAGACAACAGCGTCCCGTTATTACTAACACAACTCATAGACCATGGAAGTACATAGTGACGATTGAAAAAACAGTACTCAGACGCTTCCCTATCAGAATACTCGTTGCCAACATGTTTCTTATGGCGATTGTAATGACGGCGGGTATCGCCATCTCATTACAATACAATGCCAGTAAAAATATGGTCGTTGCTCACATACTGTCTAGCATGAATTTACTGTCAGCTCATATGAGAGACAGTGTTCACAGTCTAGAAAATGACGCCAAACAAACCGTTACCTTACTGACAGAACTCATCGATACAGACCTATCAGACACCCGTATTGAAGACAAAACTAGCCTATTAAGCGCATTTTTACGAGAACGTCCAGAGCTATACAGCCTTTATATTGGTGACAAACAAGAGAACTTTTTTCAAATCGTTAACTTGGACTCAGCCAAAGACATAAGACAACGAATGGGAGCTCAAACGGATGACCGTTGGGCCGCAGTTGATATTTCAGGCATCGGAGAACAACGGCTACGCCGCACTTATTACTATTCTGATACCTTGCGTTTAAATCATCAAAAGACTGAAAACAGCCATTTCTTCCCCACAAAACGACCATGGTTTGTGGCATCAGAGCAAAATCACATTGACAAAACGCAGCCCTACCTTTTTCAGCACTTACAAATATCGGGGCAGACCTATGCCAAAAGAATCCGCAATACCGAACAAGTCGTTGGCTTAGACATACTGCTCTCTTCCCTATCAGATCAACTGACGTTGTCTTCATCAACGTTTTTAAATGGCCAAGAGCAAGCGGTCTTGTTTAACCAAAATGGCAACATTCTCGCCTCAAATAAAACACTCTATGACTCAGACAAAACAACCCCCATTCAATCTTTACAGGATTACCTTGGCACCTCCCCCAATCATTTAATCGACCTAGCTAATGACCCAAAAGCACAACAACCCATATTGATCGAAAAACGAGATCGTCAGCAATATTATGTGTTTGTCACCGCCATCGGTAATGACATATTGAATCGACAATACCTAGCCATGCTTTTGCCTAAAGACCTATTGTTTCAACACGCCACCGAAGAAGCACTCCATTCCGCACTGTTTAGTGCTCTGGTCATGGTCGTTCTATTGCCTATTATCTGGCTATTTAGCGCTCCCATCGTGCGCCCTATTAGACAATTACAACGCGAAACCGAGAAGATAAAACAACGTCAATTTGACGATGTCACATTCACCGATTCACACATCAAAGAAATCTGGCAACTGTCTAACGCCTTTGTCGCCATGTCTCAAGACATCAAACAACATGAAGCCAGTCAAAAAGAATTTATGGAAGCCTTAATTCGTTTAATCGCTACTGCTATTGATAATAAATCGGCTCATACAGGCGGTCATTGTTATCGAGTACCAGAACTAGGATTAATGTTGTCCGAGGCCTTAGAGCAGACCCAAGAGGGCCCTTATAAAGATTTCGCCTTCGCCAATGATAACGAACGTCTAGAGTTTCGCATTGCGGCTTGGCTGCACGATTGCGGCAAAATCACCATGCCCGAACACATTATGGACAAGGGCTCCAAACTAGAATGTCTCTATAATCGTATTCACGAAATCCGCACTCGTTTTGAGGTCCTATGGCGGGATGCCGAAATAGCGTATTTACATGCAGTGCACATGGAAAAACAAAACCCAGCGGCGGCTTTAAAAGTCTGGCAAGAACGTCAAAACGCCTTACAGGAACAATTTGCTTTTATTGCCAAAGCCAACCTTGGCAGCGAGTTCATGAGTGAAGCAGACCAACAAAAAGTCAGAGAGATTGGCACACAGACATGGACACGACACTTTAGTGACCGCTTAGGCTTATCGCCCGCAGAAGAAACCATGCGAACCACACAAGCCCAAACAGTCGATCTAAACCATGAAGAAACAGCACAGCAAGGCATAACAGAAAGTCTATTATCCGATAAACCTGAGCACATTATTCCGCGTTTCAAAGAAATGACATTTGATCCATTATTAGGCATCAAAATGGCCATACCAGAACACCAATATAACCAAGGTGAAATCTACAATCTCACCATACAAAAAGGCACACTGACCAAAGAAGATCGATTTAAAATCAACGAACACATTATCAGCACCATTACCATGTTGGAAAACCTGCCCTTTCCACCCGAGCTCAGTCGAGTACCGCATTACGCTTCCACTCACCACGAAAGAATGGACGGCCAAGGCTACCCACGCAAACTCAATGCCGAACAACTGAGTATCCCTGACAGAGTGCTGATGATCGCCGATGTATTCGAAGCACTAACCGCCTCAGATCGCCCCTACAAAACAGCCAACCCCATCAGTGTTGCCATCGACATCATGTACAAGATGTGCCTAGAAGGTCACCTTGACCTACAGATGTTCCGTTTCTTTTTAACCAGTAAAACCTATTTAAAATACACACAGAAATTTTTGCCAGACAGCCAAATAGACGACATTGATATCGAACCCTATTTAGAAAATAAACAGAGAGAAGATAAATAGAAAATACCGCAGACTTGCGCCACCTCACTGTATAACGCAATATACAACGCATCAATATCAGCCCTATCCACGACAATTCGATAAGGATGCCTTCATGCGCTTCTTGCGTCTATTCAGCGCTCTACTGTTTAGCGGCTTACTGGTCATCAGCCCTTCCCTCTACGCGGAAGTAGTCTATGTTGCTGTCGCTTCCAATTTTACAGACGCCATGAAAGACATTGCCAAACAATACGAGGCAGAGTCAGGCAACAAAGTGGCACTCACCTTTGGTTCCTCAGGTAAATTCGTCGCTCAAATTCAACACGGCGCGCCTTTTCAAGTGTTTTTATCCGCCGACCAAAACAAACCTGATGCTTTAGAGAAAGCCGAACTGGTCGTTCCAAACAGTCGTTTTACTTACGCCATTGGTGCGCTGGCCTTGTGGTCAGCCAAAGCGGATTTCATTCATAATAATGAGGACCGTTTAAAAAACGGTGACTTTAATAAAGTCGCATTAGCCAACCCAAAACTGGCGCCTTATGGCGTGGCCGCCATGGAAGTGCTGGAAGGTCTTGGTCTAACCACGGCCACCCAACCAAAATGGGTCATGGGCGAAAACATTTCACAAACCTATCAATTTGTTAGCACAGTGAATGCAGACCTAGGGTTCGTGGCGTTGTCACAAATCATGAGCCAAGGGCAAATTAAATCAGGCTCAAGCTGGATCATCCCCGCGGATCAATACAGTCCTATACGCCAAGATGCCGTCTTATTAAAAAGCGCCGCAAGCAGCGCTGCTGCACGAGACTTACTTGACTACTTACGCAGTGACAAAGCCCGTCGCATCATTCACTCCTACGGCTACAAAATGGAATAACCCCAAAAATGCTTTCTGCGTCAGACTTAGAAGCCATTTGGCTCACTATTAGAGTGGCGACCACCGTCACGATTATTTTATTACTGATTGGCACCCCAATCGCTTGGTGGCTTGCACGTACTCACTCACGTTTGAAAGGGCCAATCAGTGCCATTGTTGCCCTACCACTGGTATTGCCGCCCACTGTATTAGGCTTTTATCTACTGATCGCCATGGGCCCAAACGGTTTTATTGGTCAATTAACTCAAGAACTCGGCTTAGGAACCCTGCCCTTTACCTTCTGGGGACTGATCGTAGCCTCGGTATTTTATTCCCTGCCCTTTGTCGTACAGCCCATACAAAACGCCATTGAAGCCATTGGAGAGCGTCCACTGGAAGTCGCCGCTACCTTGCGCGCCAACAGTTGGGATCGGTTTTTTACCATTGTTTTACCACTCGCCAAACCGGGCTTTATTACCGCAGCCATCTTAGGTTTTACCCATACGGTCGGCGAATTTGGCGTTGTCTTAATGATAGGTGGCAATATCCCAGGGCAAACTCGCGTTATATCCGTGCAAATCTACGATCATGTTGAAGCCTTGGAATATGATCAAGCCCATAAGCTCGCCGCTATCATGATCATTTTTTCTTTTTTAGTCTTACTCAGCCTGTATAGCTTCCAACGGAAAAACACTCTATGGGGAGCGAAATAACAATGCCGAAACAAAGCACGACCACGCAAAACACCAACAGCTTAGAAAAGACAAACAAGACAGAACAAGGGCTGTACGCCAAATTTCACTTACAGCACCCACAATCTCGCTTTGCCTTAAATGTCGACCTCATCCTTCCAGACAGTGGCGTAACGGCGATCTTTGGCGAGTCAGGCTCAGGCAAAACCACCATGCTACGCTGTATTGCAGGGCTAGAGCGAGCACAACAAGGGCATTTTGTGATGAAAGGCGAAACATGGCAAAGCGACACTGTTTTCTTGCCGACTCATAAACGACCATTAGGTTATGTGTTTCAAGAGCCGAGCCTCTTTCCTCACCTAACCGCGAAAGGCAATTTAGAGTACGCCATTAAACGCAGCGGCATTCCCTTACCAGCGGGCTTATATGACCAAATCATCGACTTAATGGGCATCGAATCCGTACTGGCGAATAATTCACAACAACTGTCTGGCGGAGAAAAGCAACGGGTTGCCATTGCGCGCGCATTATTGATTCAACCGACATTGTTACTCATGGATGAACCGTTGGCTTCGTTAGATAACGCCAGAAAACAAGAGATTTTGCCTTACCTCGAAAAGCTTAAATCCACCCTTAAAACACCGATTTTATACGTCAGCCATTCGGTCGAAGAAGTCATGCGTCTGGCGGATCACGTGGTGCTAATGCAGGATGGAAAGGTCGCAACACAAGGCGCGATTGAAGAGGTGTTTGCACAGCTTAAATCGCCACTGCTAATGAATAATGACACCAGCGTCCTCTGGCAGGGTCAGATTATCGAGCAGGACGCCCGCTGGCACTTGTCAAAGGTCAATTGCGCGGGAAGCAAATTATGGATTCGCAACAATGGCGACGACATAGGACAAACCATTCGAGTACGCATACTCGCTACCGACGTCAGCCTAACGCTCTCGCCCCATGACGACTCCAGTATATTAAACAAACTGCCCGTCACCGTGCTCGACATTGTTCCCGACCAAGACCCCGCCATGGCGCTAGTCAGGTTACAAACAGAGAAAAACACGCTTATAGCAAGATTGACCTATCGATCCGTAGACCACCTCGCCTTGGCAGAAGGGAAAACACTCTGGGCGCAAATTAAAAGCGTAGCGCTGGTCAGATAAATATTAAGGCTCAACTACCGCTTGCTAGCCTAAGCCAATCATCAAGCAAAGCTTCTAACTTAAATAACTGTGCTGCGTATTTTGTAGAATTCTCGCGGCATCTTATTATTCGTTAACTGCGAGGTAGTGGAGGTTCTTCCTTACCCTCTAGAGCAGCCTGAACAAGTGATCCTAAAAATTTTGCGAAAGGCTTTATGTTTTGGTTAACACTTACCTCTTCAAGAGCTGCCATATAGTCATTGCGTTTTTCTAGCGGCACAATCGTCCAAGGGTAGCCACCACTCGCCAACATTGCATTCATTAAAAAACGTCCCGTGCGGCCATTCCCATCCATATAAGGATGAATATAGACAAATATAAAATGCCCAAGCACAACGCGCACAGCGGCATTTTCTTCTCCTTGTAGCAACTCAAAGAATGCAGGCATCATATCCCGCACCGCCTCTTTACTGGGAGGCGTATGCTTGGAACGTCGGATAAACACAGGAGCATTCCGATAACCTGCCAGATCGGCAGGCTTGTGGATGCCAGCCGTTACTCCGGGCGCAAACATTTCGCGATACCACACTCGATGATCATTATCGACGACTTGCCCTGCATTATGTCCATCAAGTATTTGATCTATACTTTTGCGCACGGCTTGATAAGCCTGCCAGTATCCTCGGGCGGCTAAAGCATTTAACCTTTCTTTATCGTCGGTATTTTGCTCTGGGTTCCAATCTCCAGCACGAACACGGTTTATTAGCTCTGGTGTTACGCGATAACCCTCGATAGAAAGCGAGTGATAGGCGTCGGTTACATACACGTCTTCGACACGCTTCATGTACGCGGTTTTATCAACTGTTCGCGAAGGAGGTGCTGGAAAGTGCTCTATCACTGTTTCCCGCATATCCTGCCACATAAGCCGAAGACGATTTACGTATGGGGATTGCTCTCGTCGAGAGAAGCTTAGACTTGACTGATATTCAAACGGATCAGACTCTCGCAAATCATACCCAGCGGCTCGCATCGTGCTCAAAATATCATCGGCAATTTGATTGCGGCCAATATTCCTAAATGCGCCAGCTAAACGACCAGCAATAGCGCTGTGGCCACCCTCTAACAGCTGCTCTAGGACGTCGGATGCGTCACTTATCATGGATAATGCGGCACGCATGTCTGTTGGTTTTTGAGTGAAGCTTTGTTTACTACAAGCAATTAATGCAGCGGAAAGGCTGTAAATACGCAACCCATTTTTGACGCTAACCTGATCGGGTTCAGGGAGAGAAGAACGGATATCCAAAAGTGACGTGCCATGAGGCAATGCTGTTACATTGTTCCGTGCTTTGATGGCTCGAACCAATAACTGTTTTGGTACTGTCATATTCTCAATATGAAGCGCGATAGATTGCTCAGGTGACAAGCACCAATCATCGCCTTTTAAATAATTAAGGTAGGCAGCACAAAATTGCCAAAAGGACGCATACCAAGCCGTGCTTTCACCACGCGTTTCATCGGGTCTCGCTGGCACATACCAACCCTTGATAACTTCCTCAAGAAAGCCATTTTGAACAAGGCGTTCACGATAAGTACGCGAGAGCTCAGCGGAACGTATAGCCACTAGGCCATTTTTTTGGAGTTGATGAAGGACTTCTAATGCATCAGCCAGTTTTTCGGAGGGAGTTGCCATTGTGCCTACTCTTCCTATTTTTCTGTGAAAAGATTCGCTTATCGGGCGTATCTATTATTCGCTTATTAAGTTGTACCATTATTCGCTTATTGCGTCTAATCATAATTCGCTTATTGTGCTGGATAGGTAGTAGGCGCTGAGCATTCAAGAATAAACTCCTGCCAGAGCATTAAAACACTGTCACAGTAGAGTTAAGGTAAGAGGTGTTAGAAATATCTGTCTTTCTGGGAGCTAACAACCATTATGCCTTGAGGAGCGATTTAAAATTATTCAGTAATTACGGCATACATTCCAACCAACGGACTCCCCTAGAGCACTTTTCAGACAATAAAAAAGCCCCGATACGTCAGTTTTCACTAACCTATCGAGGCTTATTTTATATGGTGGGCCTGCCCAGACTTGAACTGGGGACCTGCCGATTATAAGTTTTAATCCCTATTAGTTGACGTAGCTTTATACAGATTGATAAAAATATATTTATACATACAAATCAATTATTTAAATTAAAAACAGTTTTATTGAGCTTTACTTAACAATACCTATATTGATAGATTATGTAGCACATTTGTAGCACGTAATTTAGGTATCATATGAAACTGAAGTTCACTAAAGAGATCATTTCCGCCATAGAGCCGTTAGATAAAAGACAGCGCATTCAAGACGCTAAGGTCGATGGACTAGTGATTGAGGTGCTTCCTTCTGGTAGAAAATCATTTCGTGTCTACAAACGCCTCAAAGGACAAAGCTCTCCTGTAAGCATTACATTAGGCCAATTCCCTTCTTTAACCATTGAGAACGCTCGAAAAAAAGCACTAGAGGAATTATCCAAGCTTGCACATGGCATCAACCCAAATGAACAAGCAAAAGCCGATGTAAAGTCAAAAATTACATTAATAGAAGTTTATGATGACTACATATCACAAAAGGAGCTGTCTGAGTCGAGCCTACGCGGCTATAACCAAATAATGCGATCCTATCTTGCTGACTGGCATAAATCGGCCCTTGCAGACATTACAGAGAGCATGATCAAAGAAAAACACGCGAGTCTCTCATGCACTAGTCGAGCGCAAGCCGACTATTGCATGAGAGTACTCAGAGCTTTGTATAACTTTGCTCAATTCGAATATAAAAACGCCCAAGACAAACCAATCTTTCTCTACAACCCAGTCCAAATACTTAGCCATAAAAGGCAATGGAATCACGTACCACGCAAACAAACACGCCTAACAAGGTCTGAAATTCCTAAATTATTGAGCGGCTTGAACACTGTTCGTAAAACCGCAGATACATTTTTATTTGCTGTATGTGACTTCGTTGAAGTAGCGTTATTCACAGGATTAAGAAAATCTGAGTTACTAAACTTGAAATGGGAACAAGTAAGCCTAGAAGAGAGAACTTTTAGAATTTTAGAAACGAAAAATGGTGATGCTTTAGAGCTGCCAATGGCAGATCATTTACATTCTATTTTTGAGAGACGCAAGGAAATGACCAGTAATGGGTATATTTTTCAAGCTGAAAACGACTATGGATACGTTCGAGAGCCCAAAAAATCAATACAGAAAATTATAGATGAAACAGGGATTAGCTTTACACTTCACGACCTTAGGAGAACTTTCACAAGCACAGCTGAGCTCTTACGAGTCGGCACCTATACGATTAAACGCTTACTAAACCACAAAACAGGACGGAATGATGTAACTGCAGGATACACAATTCTCACTGCTGAAGAGCTTAGACCTTTCACTAAAGAAATAGAGAAGAAACTACTTTTAAAATGACCGTGTGTCCATTTATTTTTCTAAGTATTTCTTCTCATTTTTATACCCAATCATTTCTAATACAAATTTATGGCTTGGCATTACATGAGAACCAATTTTAAATGTTGAGCTATTTGAATAGAAAAAATCAAAGTGATTCAAAGGGTGCACTCTTCCATTCTCACTATCAGGATCATGATCAAACCTAAAATAACCTTCCTCAAATAAAATCATAGCAGTTAAAACTCTCTTTAGATGATAAACATTACCTTCATACTCATCTGCTAATATAGAAATATCACTAACATCAAAAACATCAAAATCATCGTCTAAAAAAATAGATTTCATATAACTTATCATCATTATATCAACTTCAAAATCATCATATTTAAAAGATATACCGCCATCGTAAAGATATAAAAAAAAACGGAAAAGAAACTGAAAAAACCTTATCTTTAGAATGAAAAATAAGCCTTGTGGTTTTATCATCCTTTAATACATGAATAAAATCTTTTTCTTCTCTACTTACATCAACATAACTTAGAAGATATGAAGCCACTTCACATATAAGAATTAAATAATCCTTTTTCTTTCTAATTGGTTTCATTACTTTATGAGAAAGATAACTAGGCATAATAATTTTGTTATCGAAATTCATAAATTAAAACCTTTTGAATATTTCTGAATTAGCAACAATTAAGCTCTCAATATCTTTAACAGTAAGCTCTTTAGTTTTAGATATATTCTTTATCAAATCGAAAATATCAGGCCTAACTGAAACATCAATACCTAAATATTCAAATGCTTCATGTGTTATTTCGTAGATTGATTTATTATCTTCTCCAGACGATTTTATAGAAATTATTCGAGCTTTTATTGCTGCCTTTTCTTCTTCAGATGGCTCATCTATAAGCAATGAATTATTTTCATTAACATAGTTTAGATTTTCATTAACCCTATTAACAAAATCTTCATTCCTACTATAGTCTATTAAAAGATAGCTCTTCAAAAAAGATCTCGTCATCATCATATATAAAGCATTTCTATATGATGTTAAATCAGTTACATCACGAGTAACACAAATAACGAAAGGAAACTCCAAACCTTTTACATTATTACGATTGCTTAAAAAAAGCTGTCCGGATTTCTTGGTTTTACTTTCAACTGCATTATTAACTTCCCATCCAAAGCTAGACATCACATTATGATATATTTGATTAAAACACTCATAAATATAATTCGATCCATCAATAAAAACCACACCTATATCATCTGGTTTCACAGTTGGATTCTCATGCGTATTTCGGAGCATTCCGAACAGCCATTTCGGTATGACCCGAACACCTATTTCGGTTTAATCC
>NZ_QHJF01000020.1 GCF_003259225.1 Marinomonas arctica
CCGAGAAGATCCCAATAAGGAAAGAGATGCAAGCGAACGTGCAATATACAGTTAACAAACGCAGGCACAGCGACGGCTTTTCCGTTGCGGCTTCGCCTTCACTACAAAGCCACGCGTGCTGCGGGCGTTAGATTCAGAAAGCATAATGGTGAAACAAGTGATGTCAGTAGAAAAACTTCCAGCACTGATTGCTACATTCAGTGCTGCTATATTGGTTGTTTCGGTGTCATATGACTATGGTTTCCTGCTGTGGTTGGGCGTTTCATTGGCGGAAGCTCCAACGTCTTTATCAGACCACATTCGAAGCTCTCTTATATGGGCGCCAACAATACTCTTAATGGTTTTCGGCGTAACTGTAATGGAGCTATTCAATCGCCGAATCGAGCAAGGTATGACCGAGGAGGAGTTGATTGCCACCTCCCCAATACCGAAGTTCACTGCTTGGTTCAGATATTCACTGAAATACCCAGTTTATGCATTTGTTATATTTCTTCCGATTACACCTTTTTTGGGGGTAAAACTACCTCTTCAAGCGTGGATGTTTGGCTCCATCATATGGTGGTTTATTCTCCATAACTTCTTTTTCAATCATCAACGAATAATGGAACGAACAAGTCGCTCGTTTTACTTAACATCGCGCTGGCTTCCTGCAGCATTGCTACTCGTTGTGTTTTTCGGCGCTATAGCGGCAGAAAAAGTACCAAACGGAAAATTGTATGAGTTCAATATAGGTGATGATGTCGAGCAAAGAGTCCTAGCAAGAAGTTACGACCAATATTTCATGGTCTGGAATCCTGACTCAAAACGTATTGAATTTGTCTCGAAGAATTCGGTGAAATCATTTCAACAAGTACGACAGGACGAATCTAACAAGCCAATACAGCCGACTGCAGGAGTGTCGGCTGATTGAGGCGTTAGTTTTCGGAGTAAGCATGTCATCATTAATATTTTATACCAGTTAATAACACACGCACCCTAGAAAGCCAGCATTTACAAGGTTTTTAACATGCTTGTGCTTATCAAATTAATTTGTCAAAAATCTGTTATCAATTGAAGTGCGTTAAGGAGAGATGTTGAAAACAAGTATCAGTGTCAGTTTGGCTCAGGTTCCTGTTGTTAAAGGTGATGTGACAGAAAATCTCGCACAGCATATTAGGATGATTGAGCAGTCTTCATCATGCAAAGCTGATGTGGTGGTGTTTCCTGAGTTATCTTTGACGGGCTATGAGCTTGAACTTGCTCAAGAACTGGCTTTATCTGAAACATCACATGTGTTCGAAGCGTTATCTCAAGCGTCAGTAGATCACAACATTATTGTTCTCGCAGGGTGTCCTCTTAAAGTCACTCTTACATCGGGAAGGGACGCCAAACCAACCATCGGAGCGGTTATTTGTTTTCCTGATGGGACACGAGAGTTCTATGCTAAGCAGTATTTGCATGAAGGTGAGGCTAAGCATTGTTCAAGCGGTGTGGTTGACTACGTTTTCACTGTAAATGGTTATCGAATTGCGTTGGCGATATGCGCAGATTTTGCATCACCAGAACACGCTCAAAAAGCACGCGAACTGGGTGCTGATATATACATTGCCAGCGCTTTAATATCTGAACGTGGCTTTGAAGCAGACGCCAAAATGTTGTCTTCTATTGCTGCAACACATGGTTTTCCTGTGCTTTTGAGCAACCATATATCTACAACGGGCGGTTGGTCCTCATGCGGTAATAACTCAATTTGGAATGCAAGTGGAGAGCGTGTTTTCAGTTCGGAGTCGAAAGAGCCTTGCCTCGTTTTATGTACAATGGCCGACCACAAGATAGACGCTATCAAAATATGATATTGAGACAAAAAGACCAGTATGTAGTTGGTAAATATTTGCATACTGGCGTTGTGCACAAAAGGAGCGGCTGTGATTAGTCCCATTATACAAGAAGAAACCACAGGATGCGGGATTGCTTCTGTGGCTAATGTTGTTGGTAAAAGTTACGCTGAGATGAAGGCGTTAGCGAATTCAATGGGTATTTATGCTTCTGATACATCGCTGTGGTCGGATACGCAATATGTTCGACATATGCTGTCTCGTGTTGGTGTTGAGGCTACTGAGAATGAAATCCTATTTGAATCTTGGGGCGGATTGCCTGATCTGGCGTTGTTGGCTATCAAGCATCATCAGGAAGAGGGGAGAGATTTTTGGCACTGGGTTGTTTTTAAACGTGTGGATGGGCGAGACCTTGTTCTCGATTCTGCTAGTTATTTGGCTTCTAATGTTCGAACCGATTTTAACGAAATGGAGCCCAAGTGGTATATTGGACTTAAAACCAAACCTTAAAGACCGTTAAGAAGGACCGTTCATAAAACATGTACTTTAGAAAGTCAGTATTTACAAGGTTTTTAACATGTGTGTCCTGATAGAATTCTGCGTTAGCACATGGTGAGATCAGAGTATAAAAACAGATCAGGTCATAAGGTCTGAGGGAATCGCTTGCCTCTTTGGCCAAATCGCGCTACAAAAGAGCAAATAAAGAATCAACATAGCGGCGATCAAAGACCATCTGAAGCGGCAACGTCCAAACAGATTTTGGTATCTAGCGAGTTATATAACAGGGAAGTCCTACCATGAAAAAAGCAAATCCCCTATATAGACATCGCAGCCGTTCAACAGTGGGTTATAGCCGCAGCTACGCTGCTGTATAACCCTTAATTGTTAGGCAAGAGGGAGCCATGGAAACATACAGAGTCGGATTCGTTTTCAGCAGATCTTTTGTTCAAAAAGAAATCAGGCTCCCTTCCGCGACCGTAAAGCCGCTGTCACCTACTGGTTTTGCCGGTGAGATCCATGACGCCAAGAAGAAGCTTGAATCAATACGTTTTAGTTTTATACGAAGAGATCTCGAAAACACACTGAGGAACTACGCGAGCACTGGGCATTGCACGCTTGTAGAGTTTGAGGCTGTTGAGAGCGATAGCTTTGTTGAAGCGATAGAAAGTAAAGAGAGTGAAGCGGAAAACATTGTTGGTGCTTTGTCTGTAATTTCCGCTAACCCTGCGACTCCACTTTGTGCCTTTGCTGAATCATCGAAAAATCCTGGTGTCAAATTCTATATACCCTCTGATCGTGTTATCCGGCACGGAACTAATATTCCCGGATATTTTGATGCTCTTCCCAATATTGAGCATAGGGCGCAGACTGATGCAAAGTTTTCGCTATTGCTTCGCTTGTTTAGGGCCTCCCTTCGAGAGTCGGAAATCGACAATCAGATATTGTTCCAGCTCATTTTATTTGAAGAAGCATCTGATAATGAAAACGCCTCGTCATTTGCTGAAAGACTGAGAAGCTTCAGTGAGAAAATTGGTTTTTCTGGCGACTTGGCATTGTTAGCTACTGAATGCGGCGTGCAATTGCCAGAAGGGCGAGATGTCATTGATTTGCTGGTCAAATTGAGAAATTCGGCCGCACACAATGGAAACATCAGTGAGGAAAGTTTGCGGGAGTTTAACGGCGACTGGGTGGTGCCAGTCGTGCATGACAAGCAGAAACTGCATAAACTTATCACCGAAGCGGTCAGATATATGTTTTGCTGTCTTGTTGGACATACCAGAGACAACATGGCGGTCACAGTAACTGAATCTATAGAGATCAAGTTTGACTAATGCCTAACAATCACAGGCACGGCGACGGCTACTACATTGCGGCTTCGCCTCCATTCTGCAGCCGTGCGTGCTGTTGGCGTTAGCTCTAAGAGGGAGACACTATGAGCACAAAGAGAACTGATATTGCAACGATTCTTGGCAAAGGGCTTGTTGGTGCAATTCCTTTTGTAGGTCCACTGGCTGCGGAAATTGTTGGTGCAATAATTCCAAATCAACGAATCGATAGGCTTGAATCTCTTCTTCAACTATTGGAATCCAAGATATCAGAAGAAGATCAAGAAAAGGTCAAAGAAAGAATTACGTCTCAAGAATCAGTGGATTTGATGGAGGATGGCTTCATTCAGGCTTCGAGGGCATTATCTGAAGAACGTAAAGATTATATTGCCTCATTACTCAAAAACAGCCTAACGAGCGATGAGTTAGAACACATTGAGCATAAAAGGCTTCTTACAATATTGGGCGAGATGAATGATCTTGAAGTATTAATTTTGAAGTCTCATGCCATTTACAGAGGCATGGAAGAGCATAATGAGTTCTGGGAAAAGCACGAAGATGCACTGACGGCTCCTATCGCACACTTGGGCTCCGCCCAAGAAGAGATTGATAGGCATACACTATTTCAAACACATAGAATCCACCTTGCAAATATTGGCCTTCTTCGTCAGAAATTTAAAAAGCCTAAACGTGGTGAGTCTCCCGAATTCGATGAAAAAACAGGGATGATCAAGGCTCAAGGCTATGAAATTACTCCGTTAGGTCGCCTTTTACTTAGAAGCATTGACCAGGGTAGAGAGCTATAAAGAGCTAACAAAACCATCCAGCGGATGTACCAAATGCGTACGTCGCTGATGGTTGGCGTTAGCCTTATGAGCATAAACATTACTTTTTAGAAGCCTGTCTGATCAAGGTGTTCACTTTTAAATTGAACTGCGGCGTCGAGGGGGGATGTCCCGTCAGATCACGCCTCGTTCCTCGTCTCATCTGACCTACGTGATCGGTTGAGCGAATGTTTGCCAATTATTGAGACTAGAGATAATTATAAGCTGGTGATGGCAAGTATTAGTTCTTTTTAAATTGGAGTGATACTATAGTGATACATTTTAATCTGAGGTGTCGCTATGAGAACCGAAGTCGTTACTACATTAAAGAGGCAGGCAACGAAGCTGCTTGCTGACTTGCGTGAGTCAAAAGAGCCTATTCTCATAACCGAGCATGGTCAGCCATCAGCTTATTTGCTTGATGTTGCTGATTACGAGTTGATGGTGGAACGGATGAAGATCTTGGAAGGTATTGCGAAGGGCGAGCAGGCCATCCGTGAAGGTCGAACAATGGATATGTCGCAAGCCAAAGAGAAAATGAGTAAATGGCTCAAATAATTTGGACTGAGCCAGCACTGAATAATCTGAACGATATTGCTGAGTATATTGCAGTGAGTAATCCGTACGCTGCGAAGCAATTAGTAGAAAATGTTTTCAGTAAGGTGCAGAGACTCGAACAATTTCCTGACTCCGGTAGAATCCCTGAAGAAATTTCGACTCTAAATTATCGAGAGGTGGTAGTGAATCCTTGCCGTGTTTTCTACAAAGTCGATAGCGATTCAGTCTATATCCTTCATCTATTGAGGCAAGAAAGAGATTTACGCAAGTATTTACTGTCTACTACGGATGAAAACTAGAGGATTATCGCTATGCGTGATCATTATGATTTTTCAAATTCAGTCAAAAACCCTTACGCTAAAAAGCTCAAGAAGCAAGTCACGATTAAGGCTTGATGAAGATACGGGAATAAAGCGGGGAATAAAGGGTCAGACGAAAAATGATTCATGTTCCTTATCTGACCTTATTCATTCTCAACGCTAGCCTGACGTCTGTCTGAAAAGGGGCGCCGCCTCCTTTGCCCCTAATGACGGAACTTATACGTCAGCGCCGCCTAGAACCTTGTCTAGTTGCATTTCTGTTAAAACACGGTCTTGGATAGGTTGTTTAGCTGCGTTAATTTCATCAACTCCCCAAACTAAGCCAACAGGTGTGCGTGTTGGGCGTTTACCGGTAGGCATGTCTGCTAGGGCTAAATAAGCATCTACGACCATTTGTGGATTAGGTGCTTGATCGCTCTGCATAAATTTACCGAATTCTTCGAACATGGCGGCAGGGATGTTTGCCAATTCACCGTAGCTGTCCAAAATGTCTGTGCGTGACGGTTGTTGTCCTGACGCACTTAGGCCTGTTGGGAAGGGGCCAGGTTGTACGATGGCGACATCGATACCGAATGGTGCTACTTCGTAGCGTAAGCCTTGAAGGTAACCTTCTAATGCGTGTTTGGTTGCGGCGTAGGTAGAGAAATACGGTGCCGAAATTTGGCCAACCATGGATGAGGTGTTGATGATAAGGCCAGACTTAGCTTCACGCATCGCAGGTAAAACGGCCAGAATAGTGCGCATAGCGCCATAGTAGTTGGTTTCCATTTGCTCCCGAGCTTGGTCAATACTAAATGCTTCGGTAATACCAAGATACATTACGCCCGCATTGTTTAGCAAAACATCAATTTTTCCGGCTTTATTTAGTATGCTCGCAATGGCGTTTTTGACTGATTCGTCGTTGGTCACATCCATATCAACAACTTGAATTGAATCGCTATACGCTTCCAGCTCTGCTTTAACTGCAGAATTTTTACCTTCTGGGCCTCGCATGGTGGCGAACACTTGGTAGCCTTTATCGGCAAAATCTTTTACTGATTTTTGACCAAAGCCACTGCTGCTTCCTGTAATAACGATGCTTTTTTTTGTGTTGCTCATGTTTCTTTCCTATTCGGTTTGCTAATTAAATACCAGTCGGTACAATAAGCGGAAATGTACAGTCTGTCAAATTAAAATACCAGGTGGTATAAAATGAGTTTGAATCCAAGTAAGCCTTCAAGAGGGCGACCAAAGACTCTAGATCGTGAACACGTTTTGGATGTGGCAATGGCGTCTTATTGGAAAGAGGACATCGGTAATTTGTCTCTTAATGAAATCTGTAGGCGATGTGATATATCGAAGCCTGGCCTTTATCGTGAATTTTTGAACGAAGATGGTTTGATGAAAGCCGTCATTCTTAAGTATCACCAAGAGGTGCTAAGTCCTGTTCAGCAGATGTTGAGCGCGGATGCAGCGTTTCGAGAGACGCTTGATAATCTAGTATTATTTGCCGCTTCGATAAATGATAGTCAAGGGGCTCCGAAAGGATGTCTGTTGATAAAAATGCGTGAAGCGCAGATGCATTTAGGTGAAGCGACACGAGCACAAATTGATTTGATTCAAGAGCAAGCAATAGCGACTTATAAGAAATGGATAGAGCGTTCAAAGGCCAAAGGTGAATTTACTGCCGATATGTCAGCAGAGTTTGCTGCCAGTTATATCGATGCACAGCTAAGTCATGCTTCGTCACAGCTTGCACGAGGTGAAGATCCGCAGTTGGTTAAGCGCATACTGATGGCGGCCCTTTCTATCTTGAAGTAAGTATCTGCGAGCTTAGTAAGATGAATGTTGTGTTGGTCATTTAGACATAATTGAGAAACTAGAGTCGGTAGCGTCTTGCTATTTCAGACGCTCCAGACTCCATTCTTGTTATTTCCAACGACGCTCAATCAATCACTGGACAGATGTGGGCGTCTGTGTGAATAAATAACTTACCGCTTGGGCCAGTTTCGGGCTGACGTGGCCGCAGCGTAACAAGCTCCAAAGGGGTTGTTTGGCTTCAGGGTGTTGGCTCAGTTCGGCAGCGATTTGTCTGAAAGCGATGTAGCCGTCTTCTCGGTGCGCCAGTTTTTCCATGATAATACGCAGTAGCTGTGGGTTTTGACCAAGCCAATGGGGGCATTTTGCGGCGAGAGCAGCAATGGGGTGAAGGTCGTTGTCTTGGCATTCTGTTAGACTGCCAAGCAAACCAAACAGTGGCAATAACAATGTATTGTTTAACTCGGCTCTGGATAAGGCGCGTAGGTAGCTTGCTTGCATGAGTGCGTCTTGCTCTGTTTGCAGTTGCGCAATCAGCGTTTCTTGTAGCTGACTTGACAGTGTTTCGTGCTCAAGAGCATGGCATAGGGCGCTGACAACGGGCTTGGCGGCGTGTTGAATGGCTTTTTGTATGAGCGCTTGGTATGTGTCTTCGTCTACTCTGGCGGCGAGTTCGGCAATGCCTTGCAGCCCGAGTGTTTGCCAGCTGTCGTCTTGTTTGTTTACGTCTGATGACAAGTGCTTAACCACGTCGTCAAAGTAATGCGAAGGGGCTTTGTGAAGATTCTTGCCAAGAATAGCGTGAAAACTGGCCATGCGTTCTTGATCTGGCTTGAAGACATAAGGATTGTCTTCAAGAGCTTCTGATAAGCCTGCTTCTTCGCCTTTGTGCAGTATTTTATCGACAATACTTTTGATGAAGTGATCTCGCGTACCAAGATTTAGGCAACCCGCTTCGTCGAGCGGCAGTTTAACAAACCAAATGACGCCCGCATTGGCACTGTCTTTTTTTGCCGTGTCTTTTGATGTTAACAGGCAAGCTAGCCAAGCGTGTTGGCGAAAGGGAAAAGGGTAGGCTTGCTGTTTGCGATCGAACTGTATGGCTTGCTGCGGAGTGATTTTGGTGATGTTGCGTCCTAGGTCGTAGTAGCTCACATCACATCCGACCATATCAAATAAGTCAGAAAGCGATTCTATTTTGTTCATGATAAAGTATGGGCTCGTTTTGCAAGTAAGGGCGCAGTGGGCGCCCTTTGTTGAATAAAAGACAGTTGTATAAAGAGAAAGTTACATAAAAAGATGCGTTATCTTACCGTTTTTTAGAGGAGAAATCAGGTTGAAAAAAGCCTTTTCTAACCATCATGTGTTGGCGGATTTATTGATGGACTTGCAAATGGCGATGCAAGATTGTGGTGTTTGGGAATGTGGTGCGCCAAGTAACGAGGCCTTACAGAGTACAGAGCCTTTTTGTATTGATACGATGCGGTTTGAGCAGTGGTTGCGATTTGTGATGATAGAGCGTTTTAAAACCTTGTTAGCCACTGGGAGTGATTTGCCTGTGCGCTGTCATATTTCTCCCATGGCGGAAGAGGCGTTTAAACATAAGCCTTCAGCCAACGTCGCGCATCTTGTCAATTGTTTGAATCGCATCGATCAACATTTAAGTGGCGCATTGTGATTTCTGATCAGCTTCATCATCCTTTGGTGAAAGACCTTGCTTGGTTGGTGGAAGGGCATTATATCGAGCGAGATTTTTACCTTGAAGCCTATTGGGTGGCCGATGTTGAAGCGCGGTTATTGGCACTGGATCAGGTGCCTGCGCCATTGATTAATGCCCTTGCTGAATGTAAGTCACATTTTTTGGGCAGCTACTTTGAAAGTCTGTTTTCGTTTGCGATAGAGCATTTGTCTTGTTTAACGGTTATTCGCGAACATTTTCAAATAACGGGGTCAGGAAAGACGCTGGGCGAAGTGGATATGCTGGTGGAAACACCGGACGGAGCGCTTCATCAATTTGAAATCGCCGTTAAATTTTATTTAGAGCGTCCTGATCTTTTTCCCCATGATTGGATTGGGCCAAATAAAAATGATAGTTTATTAAAAAAAGTGACCAGAGCCAGAGAGCATCAGTTACAGATTTTACAAATGCAAGAAGGGTTTTCTGCCATTGCGGAGTTTGCTAAAGATCGTGTGCCGCAGACCAGTTTGTTGATATTTGGGCGTTTATACCTTGCTTTGAATGATGCTGACGATGTGACGGCTTGGTTAGCACAAACAGAGCATGGTGGCTGGATACGGGTATCTCAAATAGCCTTGCTCATGCCACATTTTTCGTATTTTTCTATCTTACAAAAGCCTCACTGGTTGGCGAATCAAAATATAACTGATAATTTCGCTTTCAATTCTCTACAATCTGCCTACAATCTTGTAAGCGAATTCCTACATGACAGCCGCCCCATACATGTACTTTTATGGCGAGCTGTGCGTAATGCTGAACATAATAGAAACGTATTTATTGTGCCAGATTCTTGGTGAAACAGAATCCAATATTAAGATGCACTTTAGTTGCTTTACAAACTAGTAGTATTAAAAAGTAGATGACCGATTTATCAAAGTTACTGCAGGCTAAAATGCCATTAGCCGCGTGGATTATAGACGTAGAGCAATCAAGTGTACCGTGCTGTAATCAAGCGGCTGAAGCCTTGTTAATAGGCTCTTTGAACGACATTAAATCGGGGCAACGTGCTATTCCGAGTGAATTAAGAGAGCGTTTGTCTCTCCATTTGGCGTCGCTTGATATTGGTGAAAGCTTGCCCTTTAAGTGGCCATTTACGTCCAAAGATGGGGTTGAGTATCAGGTTCGTGGCTCGGTCATTGCTCTAGATAACGCGCGTAAAGGGTTGTTTATTGAAGCTCACCCCGCTTCCCAAGTGGATGTTGTTGCTGTTTCTCAGGTCGATTCCCTCCTTGATCATCATGCTGGTTTGTTGGCGCAATTTCGAAGTTTGTCTTTCGCTATTTTTGATCGGCATGGTGCTTTTGTAGAGGCCAGTGACTATTTTATTACCCATTTTGGGGGGATTAAACACGTCCGTGAATTGTTTGCTGTGTCTGGCGCGGCGAATAGTTTTATTCGTCGTTTGGCTCATCAAGAAAATTTATTCCAAGAAATTCGGCTGGCGACACAAAACGGAATACGTTGGCATAAGATAGAAGTGTCTTATCATCCCTTAACTAACATGATTTATCTGCTAACTCACGATATCCAAGAAGAGCGAGATCATGAGGTGGCGCTTTATCGTCTTAATAATTACGATGGTTTAACCAATTTGCCTAATCGTAATTTGCTTTATCATCAGCTAGAAAGTGCGCTGATTAATGCCCGTAAGCGTCGTCGACAGTTTGGTCTTTTGTATTTGGATTTAGATGGTTTTAAAGTTATCAATGATAATTTTGGTCATCGAGTCGGTGACGAGCTGATTCAACGAGTCGCGGAACGTATCAAAGAGAGTATTCCTTCTGGGGCCTGCCTGTATCGTTTGGGCGGTGATGAATTTGTTGTGGTGTTAGAGAACACGCATTCCATCTCAGAATTAGAAAGCATTGCCGAAAGCATTATGCAGAATGCCAGCAACACTTATCCTGTCGCCAAAATGGAAATGATGATCACCGCCAGCATCGGCATTGCCAGTTACCCTCAACATGCTGATAACGTGGATAATCTACTGAAAAATGCCGATGCGGCCATGTATCGTGCAAAATCCATGGGTCATAATATGTGCTTTGTTTATCAAAGTAGCATGGCGGATAACATTGATGCTTATCTAACATTGGGCGGTGGGTTGCGAAAAGCGATAGAAGAAGAGCAATTTATTTTGCACTATCAGCCTAAAATTCGCCTTCCTGATGAGACGGTTGTGGGCGCTGAGGCCCTTATTCGCTGGATTCATCCTGAGCTTGGCATGATCAGCCCAGACCAATTTATTCCTTTAGCAGAAGAGAGCGGTCTTATTCTGCCTTTAGGGGAGTGGGTCATTCGCAGGGCGTGCCGTCAGTTACAGGAATGGCGCAAAGCAGGTTATCCGGATATCAAATTATCGGTCAATTTGTCCAGTCGGCAATTTATGCAGGCAGATTTGGTCGATATGGTTGAGAAAGTGCTTGAAGAAACGGGCGTCGATTCGAAATATTTCGAACTTGAGCTTACTGAAAGTATGTTGATGGTCGACGCACAGCAGTCTATTGAAAAACTGCACAGCTTTCGTAAGCTTGGCTTAACCTTATCGATTGACGATTTTGGCACGGGCTATTCCTCATTGGCTTATTTGAAAAAATTCCCTATTCAAACGTTAAAAATCGATCGTTCTTTTATTCATGATTTGGGTTTGGACAGTGATAATGACGCCATTGTCAAAGCCACCATTGCGATGGCTAATAGCCTGAATCTAAAAGTGATTGCAGAAGGCGTCGAAAACCGTGCCCAAGTGGATGTGTTGAATAAATATCATTGCCAAGAAGTGCAGGGGTATTTGTTTTCTAAACCTTTGAATAGCGGTGATTTTCTTGTCTATCTTGATAGTCATAGAGCCGTCGTTTAGTCACGATTCGCTGGCGTGAACGGTTGAAATAAGAAAGCATTATGGCAGGGCTTTTTTTCGTGTTCAGTATCTTACTAATAGGTTATCCTTATCGTTAATAGTGCTTATTAATCAACTATGGATACATTGTGTCGACGCTTGAAAATCTTTCTTGTCCGATAGACTCTGCGCCCTTGCAAAGATGCGAACGCAGCCTAATTTGTCAACACGGACACACTTATGATTTGGCCAAAACGGGCTATGTCAATCTTCTTCCAGTGCAAAACAAACGCTCTAAAGATCCCGGCGATAGCAAGGAAATGGTGACTTCGCGCCATGCTTTTCTTAATCAACATCACTATCAGCCTATCGTTCAAGCAATTCTCTCATCTTGGCCAAAAGAAAATTTGCACAACGGGGTTCGTATTCTTGACGCTGGGTGCGGAGAGGGCTATTACCTCAGTGAAATCGGCCGTGTCTTGTCTGACCAAGGTATCAATGCTGAACGTATGGGATTGGATATTTCCAAATGGGCGGTCACGGCCGCCAGTAAGCGCGATAAAGATATCAGTTGGCTGGTGGCCAGTAATGCCAGTTTGCCGATGCCAAAGGAACGCTTTGATGCGGTGCTGTGCTTGTTTGGCTTTCCCGTATTTACTGAGTTTTCTCGAGTATTGAGCGATCATGGCGTGTTATTGCTGGTGGAGTCTGGTGCCGATCATTTGATTGAGTTGCGTACATTACTCTATCCATCCATTCATGAGTATAAAGCCACATTTGCGGCGGGTGTGCCTGGCTTTGAGTTGCTACATGAGCAGGCCGAACGCTTTACTTTTACTCTGGATTCCCAGTTACACATTCAACAATTGTTGAGCATGACACCTCATATCCATAAGGCTTCCTATGATGGCCGCGAGGCGGTAAAGCAGCTTAACTCTATTACACTGACGGCGGACATTAAGCTGCGTTGGTATCAAAAAGAAATTAAGGAAGTAAATTATGTCTAGTCATTTAGATGAGCTGTTTAATAAAAATAGAGAATGGGCGGCCAAGGTGACGGCAGAGGACCCAGAGTTTTTTTCTACCTTATCGAAACAACAAAAGCCGGAATATCTATGGATTGGCTGTGCAGACAGTCGTGTGCCCGCAAACCAGATTGTGGATCTTTTACCTGGTGAAGTGTTTGTTCATCGTAATATTGCCAATGTAGTGGTGCATACAGATTTAAATTGCCTGTCTGTTATTCAGTTCGCTGTGGACGTGTTAAAAGTAAAACACATTATGGTGGTGGGGCATTATGGTTGCGGTGGTATTAAAGCGGCCATGGGAACGGAAGAGCACGGCATGATAGACAACTGGTTGCGCCATATCAAAGATGTTTATCGTTTGCACCGTGAAGAGTTGGATGGCATTGAAGATGAGCATGCGCGTTTTGATCGTATGTGCGAGTTAAATGTGGTGGAGCAGGTGGCGAACGTTTGCCAGAGCAGTATCGTGCAAAACGCTTGGAAAATGGGTCAAGAGTTGCACGTGCATGGTTGGTGCTACAGCATAGAAAATGGACATATTACGGATTTGAAAAGAACCGTATCTAATGCAGAGGAATCGCTACAGCAGTTGAATAATATGTAGTGAGATGCTGGTGGTCATAAACAAAAAACGAGCATCAGGCTCGTTTTTTGGTTTCTGCGTGTTGTTTTATAAATTATTGTTTTCTGCGATGGTTCGAGCGCAGCCCGCAATGGTCGAGCGCAGCCAGATATGACCGGGATCATGTTGTAACAATGGGCTCCACAGCATTTTTAATTCTACTGGTGGAATGTCAAACGGGGGCGGCAGTACAACAACACTTTGATTGCCTTTCATCAGGCGGGTGGCCAATGACGGTAACGTAGCAATCAACCCCAATTGTTCCGTAGCACGCATGGCGACATTATAATTGCGTGTAAACAGGCGGATATTGCGTTTAAAGCCTAAGTCCGCCAAGGTGCCATCGACCCAGCCCAGTTTTTGCACTTCTTCTGGCTGAATGCCAACACCAACACCGAAGCCTGTTTTACTGACCCAAACGTGTGGGGAAGCAAGGTAGGTTTCTAAAGAGAAATTGTTGGCAATGTCAGAATTGGCAGGTACTAGACAGGAGAAATGATCTACCCAAACGGACTTTTGGTGGAAAGATTGTGGCAGGGTGTCAAAGCGATTGATCACCAAATCTACTTTACCTTTTTCCACATCATGAAAGCTGACATCGCTTGGGTTCATGACATCGAGTATGACATTGGGCGCTTCATCCTGTAGCTTTTTCATCAGCGGCGGAATGAGCGTGGCTTCTGCGTAGTCGCTGGCCATAATGCGAAACACTCGGGAGCTTGATTCCGCTTCAAAGTTTTGGCCTAGGTGCAGTACTTCATCGACCGCTTGTAAAATGCTTTGCACACGAGGTTGCAGCTGTATGGCGAGTGCGGTTGGCATCATGCCGTCGCTGGTTCTAACTAGAAGTGGGTCGTGGAATAGATCTCTTAAACGTCTTAGTCCGTTACTCATCGCTGGCTGAGTGATGCCCAACTGATTGGCGGCGTGGGTGACATTCTGCTCGCGAAGTAAGGAGTCCAAATATCGAAGTAAGTTGAGATCTATTTTGTCTAACTGCATAAGGAAAGAGGCTCATGTCCACTGACGTTGGGGCTGCATGATACTGTATTTTGCCACTAAATAGAATGAGACCTTTGCTCGTAGCATCGTGCAAAGGTCTTACAAAGGTCGCCCACGAGTGAGCGAGGGGATTATTTGGCCTTGGTTAGCTGGTCTATCACCTCATAACACGCGCCCATGGTGTGGTAGTCGGTTTTTCCGGCTGGACTTTTGCAGTCATCGTAGGCTTGGTTGTCTTGGGTGAGAATGCGAAACCAAGCGCCGTATTGGTGATCAATCATGTGGGACCAACTGTATTGCCACAGTTGCTGATATTTGTCCCAGTAGTGTGTTTCTTTGGTTAGGATCGCAAGCATGGCGGCGGCGGCAAACGATTCGGCTTGAACCCAGAAATACTTATCACCGTCACAAATATTGCCCTCTGGGTCATAGCCATAACAAAGGCCACCGTTGTCGTGATCCCAAGATTTTTGCCAAGCTGAGTCAAACAGTGTCTGAGCCGTTGGAATCAGCCAATCAAGTGGTGAGCGTTGATGAATCAATAACAGCAGTTTGGCCCATTCTGTTTGGTGGCCGGGTTGAAATCCCCATGGGCGGAATAAATGTTTTGGGTTGTCTTTGTTGTAATCCCAGTCCACTTGCCAATCTGGCGTGTAGTGTTCCCAAATTTCACCACCTGCTAACGCCGCTTGGCGTTGGCAAATGTGTTTCGCGATTAGGGTAGCGCGTTCTAAATAACGATGTTCATGTGTTGCATCATAGGCGGCAAGCAGTGCTTCGCAGCTGTGCATGTTGGCGTTTTGGCCACGGTAAGGGGAAACGTTCTGCCAATCGCTGGATATTTCATCTTTGTATAAACCGAATTGAGCATCCCAGAAATGTTCTTCCATGGTATGAAAGGTTTCTTCAATCCACGGTTTGGCTTCTTTTACGCCGGCTTTGTAAGCGGTCGCATAAGCCAGCATCACAAATGCAAAACCGTAACAGTGGTTGGTTTCGTCGAGGTTTTGGTCTTTGCTGAGCAGCCAAACGTAGCCGCCATTTTCACGACGATGGCGCCCACGCAAATATTCAAGTCCATGACGAGTGGCGTCTAAATAAGCCGGCTTACCTTCAGCTTGATAGGCTTTGGCGTAGTTAAAGACAAAACGTGTACTGCTGACGAGATGACGGGTATCGGCATCGTAAATGTCACCATTGTCTTTGAAAAAATGAAAAAAACCACCCTTAGGATCAATGCAGTTTGGTTGATAGAAACCCATTGTCGACTGGATGTGGTCTTGTAAAAAAGCAATTGAGCTAAACTCTGGAAAAGAAGGCATGACGTTGTCCTTTGCTTTGGCTGTATAATGCTAGCCTTTTTATTGTTGTTTAAGTTATTTATAAGAGCGATTGCTGACTTCTCATCTTAATGAGTTATGTGATTAAATCAATTAGATTTATTAAATCCCAGCGATGAGCTGAGAAGGTGTTCGTTTGCGAGCTCAAAATGAGAGTGGATTATATGAAATCGTCTGGTAGTACCTCAGAACAAAGCCGTATATACAACGAGCGAATTATTTTGCATTTGGTGCGTCAGCATCCTGAGATATCCCGAGTCACTATTGCAGAGCGAACTGGCTTAAGCGCTCAAACGATCTCGGTGATTACCTCGTCTTTGCTTGAGCGGCAGCTATTACAGATTGACGGCAAGGTAAAAGGCCGTCGTGGGCAGCCTTCGGTCAAATTAAGCATCAACAAACAAGGCGCTTATGGATTGGGCATTAACGTTGACCGAGACCATATCAGTGCGGCGCTGTTGGATTTTAGTGGTCGCTGTATTTTGTTGTTAGAGCGCGTGGTGTCTTTTCCGACAGAAATGCTTGCGAAAAAAATCGCTGAAGACTTGATTGAAGAGGTCAAGGCGACCTTAGGGGCAAATTGGAGTAAGGTGCAGGGCGTTGGGCTGGCCAGACCCGATTATATGGATTCGTGGCTGGAGACTTTAGTAACGGATACCGACCAGCGGGCGGACTTAGACAGGCTAAAAGAAGCGTTAGCTTACTGGCAGTCTGATGCATTTGAATTTTGGCTAATGCAGTTAACGGGGTTGCCATGTTTTTGTGAGAACGATGCCGTGGCCGCCGCAACCAGTGAATTATTATTGGCATCAGAGGTGCCACAACGGCATTTCTTTTACCTGTTTGTGAGTACGGCCTGTGGTGGCAGTTTTGTTGCCAATGGCGAGTGTTATTTTGGTGCGCATGGCAAAGCTGGCAGTTTTGGTTTGATTCCGTCCGCCACGGGAAAGCATGGCAAGTGGATTCTTGAAGCCTTATCTTTGTCGTCATTGCGACGTTTTTTTATGGAACAGCAAGCCTTATGGCCAGCTACGCCAGTGGCCTGGCAAGATTCGCAATACACTTGTCTTATTGATCAATGGGCAGAAGAGGTGGCATTCGAAGTCACACCAGCTTTGGCTTCGGTGATTGCCTTGTATGATCCGGAAGCGATTCTCATTGGTGGGCGTTTACCGACTTGCGTATTGAACGCTTTAATAGCAAGCATGGAGCGCTCATTGATGGCTCATAGTATGCTGCCATTACCCATAATACGCATCGCCCAAACAGGCCATACGGCGGGAGTGTTGGGGGCGGCGGTATTGCCCCTGTATGAAACCTTTGCGCCGCAGCAAAATTTGTTGCTTTTAAGTTCAAAAGAAAAGTAGTTCAAAAGAAAAGTAGTTCAAAGGAAAAGTAATGCTTCGCTCTGAAGCAAGAAAATGACCATGAGATTAGCAATACCATGAGATTAGAAATTCAGTGTGAAGACAGAATTGGTATGGTGCGTGAAGCCCTTGACCTGTTTATCCCTCATCAAATTGACATGCGTTTGGTTGAAGTGGATACCAAGCGCCGCTGTATTTATTGTGGTTTTTCCGATATCCCTTTTGCAAAGTTACAGCGGTTATTGGCGGATATTCGTCGTTTAGACAGCGTAGAAGACGTTAAAATCGTTATGTTTACGCCCTCTGAAAGAGAGCACAACGCCCTTTATACCTTGCTTGAGGCCTTGCCAGATGGCGTGATATCGGTTGATTTAAAAGGTCATATCACCATGGTGACAGAGTTGGCGGCGGAAGATCTTCAGGTGCCTATTGCGCAGTTGCTGCATAAACCGCTGCAGCACTTTATAAAAGGTATGTATTTTTCTAAAGAGACTTGGGCGAATCCGAAAGAAGGCACGAGCAAGCGAATACGCATTCGCAATAAAACCCTATTGCTGGAAATGAAGCCGATCTTTGTCTGTGATGACGATGGTATGGCCAACCCTGCAGGAACGGTGATTTACGTAAAATCGAAAGCACGTTTAGACCGTCAAGCGGACAGCCTAAAACAAGCGCCTGATGCTGAAAATCGCCTAGAAAGCTATTTTTTGCCAGTGGTGACAAAAAGTGAAGCCATGCGACGAACGCTTCGGCAAGCAAAGGCTTTTGCTGATGTGCCACAGCCTTTGTTTGTGCAAGGGGAAATGGGAACAGGCAAGCGCGATTTGATCAATGCTTTGTTTCAGTATTGGCATAAAGGCCAAGCTGATTCTGAGGCGCAGCTGGTTATTTGTCCTGCTAGAGACATGACAAGGGATCACCTTCCGACGTTGGAAAAAAGCTCGGGGTGGTTTGTGATCGAGGACGTTGAGTATTTGAATGATGAGGTTCAAATAGCGTTAGCGAATTGGCTTGCACGTCAACCGAGTGAGAGTACGAGCTTTGGTGCGCGTATGCGGGTTGTGTGTCTGAGCTCTTTGACACCAGTTCAGTTAGCCGATGGTACTAGAATACAGAAATCGCTGTATTTTTCTTTGGCAACGCTGGTGTTATCTGTGCCTTCTTTACGAGAGCGTAAGGACGATCTGGAAGGCTTGGTACAACACATTGTCGCGGCCTTATCGGAACGTTATCGCCAGCCCGTGCCCACTATTTCAAAAAGTGCTTTTGTTAAGTTGGCACTTTATGCATGGCCTGGAAATTTAAAAGAGTTACAAAATACGTGTTTGCAGACATTTTTGACCGTCAAGGACAGGGAATGGCAAGTGGATGATATTTGTCTGCCGGAATGTCATGACTTGATCAATCGCACATTGATTGCCGACTCATTGGAAGTCACGGTAAAACAATGGGAAGCGGATTTGCTCAAACAACTCTATCCTCGCTTTCCAAGCACAAGAAGATTAGCGAAAGCCGTTGGAATGAGCCACAGTGCGATAGCGAACAAATTAAAGGAATACGGTATTAGCACATAGAAAAGCCAGACTGGTTTTACCCAGGCTGGCTTGAGGAGTGCTCGGTTAGTATGGAGAATAAAAAACTTAGTATGGACGTCTGTGGCGCGGTACTGGACGACGTTGTTCTTCACGCTCGATTTTAATCGGTTGCAGCTTTGTTTTCGGCTGTGTTGTCTGTTTCTGGATATTGGCGACCAAGAAAGCAATTGCTGCGCAGGCAACGATGAATAACAAAAATTCAAACATGGCATTTCTCCAAACTAATTATTCTTTTAACAATCATGGTTCAAAATGATCGTTGGGTAAAGGCATTTATGTTGTCTTTTGGTAACTTTAAACAACAGATATGCTACAAGTCATACCTTTTTCTTAAATAACGTGCAACACCGTCTTCGTCATGATGACCGATAACATCCGTGGCCGCATCTTTGATATGAAGCAAGGCGTTCTCGGTAGCAAACGCCTCATCAGAGACTGAAAACATCGAGAGATCATTGTCTCCATCTCCAAAGACTAGCATTGTTTGGGCACCGATTTCTGCCTTTAGTTCCATTAATGCCGAACCTTTACACACATTGCTGTGATGAATATCTAACCAGAATGCCTCTGGATTATAGATGCCACCGCCAGAATACGCCGTTAAATGGCTGTGTTTTTGGGTATCTTGCACAATGTTTTCAATAAACTCTGGTCGTCCCATGGCGCTGATATTGGTGATTTTTGCGTTGTGTGAGAGTTCAGCTAAAGGATGGAGGCTCATGTTTTTGTGATTCCCTAACTCATTAGCAATGTGATCGCTCAGATGGCCGCTCAGGGGGGAGTGGTAAACACGATGGGATCCATCGTCTTCTAGACAAAAAACAAAGGGCGTAACTTGGTTTTCTTCAAAAGAGCTCAGCAGTTCTGAAATATGACTTTGAGACAGAAGGTGACGATGACGATAAAGGTTTTGTTGAGGGTCCCACCATTCGACACCGTTTTTAAAAATTTGCCAGTTAGGAAAGTCATGCCCTTGGATACATGGCAGCGCGGCAAAACGAGTTCGGCCCGTCGCTATCGTGTAGAAAACCCCCGCCGATTTTAAACGCTCAAGCGTCTCAAGTGTGTATTCAGAAAGGCGCTGATGCCGATTTAATAGGGTGCCGTCTAGATCAAATGCCACTAATTCCATAATCACCTCATACTCTAGGACACCGACTATCGCACTGATTCAGCGAGGTATTCAAGTGTCTTTTTCGTTTTTGCCGTGGTTTTCCTTCATGTTTTTTAGCCGCTTACTGAGCGCTGGTTGTGAAATGCCTAGCATTCTTGCTGCGAGTGATTGATTACTGTTGGCTCTTTTCATGGCTTCCTCAACCAATAAGTCCGCCATATTACTCAGTGTCGGTAATGGGCTATGAGGGGGAAAGAGGAGAGTGTTTTCCGAGAGGTCGACGGCTTTTTCTCGGTTGAATAAGGGTTCAAAAGGCGCGCAGTTTAGTTCATCCGTTGTGCTTTGGCTTACGGCATCGTAAATCAGGGCTTTTAACTCTCGAGCATTGCCTGGAAAAGAGTACTGAGACAAGTTAACTGATAGGCTTTTTGGCACCGTTAAGCTTGGCTTGTTCATTTCTTTGCAAGCTAATGTCATAAAGTGATCAATCAATAAAGGAAGGTCAGCCAACCGTTCTCGTAGCGGTGGAATCGTCACCATATGGGTTTTTAAGCGAAAAAATAAATCTTTACGAAATTTTCCTTCCGCTTGTAGCTGCGATAATTGTTGATGTGTGGCAACGACGATTCTGGCTTCCATTCTTTTAGGCTTGTCACTTCCAACAGGGTAGTACTCACCTTCTTGCAAAAGGCGTAACAGTTTTACTTGAGAGGCTAGACTGAGATCACCAATTTCGTCCAGAAATAATGTGCCTCCAGCCGCTTTTTCTACTAGGCCTAGCCGTGTTTTGTCGGCGCCTGTAAAGGCACCACGAGCGTGTCCAAATAGGGTGTCTGCGAAAACATTGTCATCGACCCCTGCCACGTTGACGCTTACCAGTGGACCAGGACAACGGCTTAGGTCATGAATGACGTTGGCAATGAGCTCTTTGCCCACACCACTTTCACCAGAAATTAAAACCGGTTGGCGCGTTTTAGCGATTGATTCGATATAACGAAAAGCAGACCACATGGTTTGATCTGAGGTAATAATGTTGGCAAAGGCATCCGGCTTTTCCAATTCGTTCGATAAGATTTGTGCTCGCAGTGCTTGGTTTTCTAAAGTGAGCTCTTGGGTGCGAATGGCGCGTTTTAAACCGTCTAGGATTTGGTTTTGGTCTGACGTTTTCACAAAATAGTCAAAGGCGCCTTGTTTGACGCACTCGACAGCGGTATTCACTTGATTGACGCCGCTGATAATGATGACACACACATTGGGGTATTCTTCTTTTAGCCAGGCCAACACCTTTTGGCCCGACACTTTGGGCATGGTGAGGTCGAGCAAAACGAGCCCGATGTCTTCCGTTTCCATGAGTGAAGGAATCTGGCTTGGATCGGAGCAGGTTATTAAATGGTTAAAGCCTTGTATTTCTAGGGTTAATGACATGCTTCTAAGAAAGGCGATTTCATCATCAACCAATAAAATCTTAAACTGAGGGTAGAGATTATGTTTCATGAAAGGCTCTTATTTTTTTTAGGTAATTCAAAAATATCAGTGTTGCTGAAGGCGCCTTCCATTGCTGTATTTGGCTGATAAACGGGGAAAGACACCGTCACACAAGTCCCTTTACCTACTTCCGAATCAAAGGCTAATTTCCCTTGATGGGTGTTAATAATCGCGGCAGAAACAGACAGCCCTAATCCAGTTCCACCTTGTTCTCTCTTGGTGGTAAAGAAGGGGTCGGTTAAGCGAATAAGATTGGCAGGATCAATGCCTTTTCCTTGATCCTCAATGACAATAAGGACCTCTTTCTCATCCAAGCTTAAAGTCGTTGTGACACGAATGCTATCTTGGCGTTTTTCTATGGCGTCACAAGCGTTGATAATTAAGTTAATCATTACTTGTTCTACTCGTTGAGCGCTGCCGATGATGATTGGATCGCGTTTGTCTACATAAAGTTCAAAGTCATCGGTGGCGTTTCGAATGCTGGTGTCTACCAACCGAATGGCCGTGGACACCACGTCGTTTATGTTAACTTCTTGAGTGATTTCATTGGGTTCTTCGCGGGCAAAATCTTTTAAGTCGTTTACTATGTTGCGAATGCGCAATGTGCTTTGATCCATTTCGTCTAGTAAATACGGTAACTCCTGACGTAAACGCTCAAACTTAAGGCCCGCGAGTGAAAAACTAGGGTCATTTTGGGCGTGTTTTGCTAAATAGGGTAGCGCATCTATCCAAGCGGCTTTTAGGATGGGAAGGTTGAGCATCAATAAGCCCGTCGGATTGTTTATTTCGTGAGCCACCCCTGACACAAGTATGCCTAAAGAGGCCATTTTATCCGCTTGAATAAGTTGTTCTTGCTGTGATTTTAGCTGATTAGAGCGCTTTTCTACTTCTTTTCTCAGCATCGCGTTCCATATGCTTATGGCACCGATGGCGAGCAACAAAGCGATAATGATAGAAGCCGCGTACAGCCCTAATTTTTTCCATGGAAAAGGCGCTGGCTCTAAGGCTCCAAACCATTTTTCGTAAATTTGTTGTTGCTTACCGGTATTTTTGAGGATGGCTAGGCCTTCGTTAAACAGAGCGATAATGTCTTCGTTTTTGGGCAATGCACCATAACTTAAGCGTTGGCCCGATATTGGGCTGGCGATGGCATGGATATTATTGAGCTGCATTTCTTTGCTTAGATAAAGGCTAGGAGAGTTTGCCGTTAATGCGTAGTCGTGTTTTCCTGATGCCAATAAACGCAGTGCTTCAGCGTGAGTTTGAACGGGGATGATGATGGCCTGAATATTATTATCAATTAGGTATTCGTGCATGATGCTGGCGTTTTGGATCATCACTTCTTTATTTTTGAGCTGCGTTACATCGTTGATAACGGGGGAGTCTTTGCGAGCAAATATTGAGTAATTTACGATGGAATGTGCAGATGAAAAACGAATGCTCCGAGCTCGTTCATCGGAATAAGCAATGCCTTGAAGAACATCTAAACGACCAGAATGTAGGTCTTCAAATATGGTTTGCCAATCGGCCATTTCTATTTCGATATGAACCCCCATCACTTCTGCAATGGCTTGTGTGAGTTCAACTGTGTAGCCCGTTGGCTCACCGTCCTCTCCCGCAAATTCGTAAGGCGGAAAATTATAATCTGCCCCTACGGAAATCACCCTTTTTCCAGCCAGTACTGCCGCATTGCTGTCTCTTGCAGAGAGCGGACTGGATAAGGACGCCAAGCCTAAAAATAAACACAATAAAGAGGCCAAAGTACGTATTGTTAATGAGCTTAGCATGGGTGAAATGTCTTTTTTATTAATGTTATTGAAGCGAATACTAACGGTATGGACAGAATAAAAAAAGCATGGGAAAGGAAAATAGGAATACGTAATGAGCTTAAATTTTTTTGCAATATAACAAAAGTTATAGCCATAGCTTTTGTTATTAAGTGTATGGAGTGTGCATATTTCGTAGGCTCTAGTTGACAGTTTCTTTTCAAACGTCTTTTTTCTATAACTTAAGTTATAGTTTTGAACGCAAGTAAATATGTGTTTTTATCTTATTATTTTCATAAATATCAATTGGTTAGAGTTTTTTATGGAGTTGGCATTTAACTTGCCATACAGCATCCGTCACATGACATTATTTTAAATACCGGAATGCTTGAGGATTCTATGATAATTAAAAAAACACTATTTAAAGCTTTGTTTGTACCTGCGATAGCGGGCGCTTCTATGTTGTCTATGGCCGACACGCAGTTTGTTTCGATTGGCACGGGTGGTGTAACAGGGGTCTATTACCCAGCAGGCGGTTCAATTTGCCGTATGTTGAACAAAGATCGTGAAGAGCATGGCATTCGTTGTTCTGCCGAATCGACGGGTGGTTCGGGTTACAACGTTAACAGCATCCGCGCTGGTGAATTGGAGTTTGGTGTTGCTCAGTCTGATGTTCAAACGGCCGCGCTAGAAGGTACTGGGCAGTTTGAGGGGAATCCTTTTCCAGAGTTGCGTTCTGTATTCTCTTTGCATCCAGAACCGATTCATCTAATGGCGCGTGCAGATTCCGGTATTAAGACATTTGATGACCTTGCTGGCAAGCGCGTTAATATTGGCAACCCTGGCTCAGGTAACCGCTCTATGATGGAATTGTTAATGGCAGAAAAAGGCTGGACGACAGCGGATTTTTCCATTGCCGCCGAGTTAAAAGCGTCTGAGCAAGCGCAAGGTATTTGTGATGATAAGTTTGATGTGACCATTTATGTCTCCGGTCTGCCAAATGGCGTTGCTCAAGAAGCAGCCACGACTTGTGATATCAAATTAATTCCAATGAACGGGCCTGCTTCTCTTGCCGTTATGCAAAAAAATAGCGCTTTCTCACAAGCGATTATTCCAGCCGGAATGTACACAGGAAACGACCAAGATATTGCGACATTTGGACCCAAAGCGACCATAGTGACGTCCGCTAACGTTTCTGATGAAGTGGTTTATCAACTGACGAAATCTGTTTTTGAAAACTTAGATTCGTTTAAGCGTTTACACCCCGCCTTCGATCGCCTTGAGCCACTTGAAATGGTTCACACTTCCCTTGTGGCGCCATTGCACCCAGGTGCTGTGCGTTACTACCGAGAAAAAGGTTATATCAAGTAAATATTCTGTTGCATGACATTTCATGCGGTTTGAATGAAGCACCTATCTTGCGATGGGTGCTTTTTGAGTTTTGCAATACGCTGCCACTGTAAAGTAGTGGGTTAGGAGTCGGTATGTCGATCAACACAAGCACCACAGTTTCCCCCGATAAGTTAGATGAACTTGTCGCAGAAGCCGATGTCGGTAAGCGCAGTCCAACGGGTAAGATCTCTATTGGTCTACTTTTTTTGGTACCACTTTTGTGGTCCTTGTTTCAATTATGGACAGGTTCTCCTTTGCCTTCACAATTTGGCATCGGTTTTTTAAACGATACACAGTCCCGTGCTGTTCATTTGGCTTTTGCTGTGTTTTTGGCATTTTTAGCCTTTCCTGCCTTTAGCAAAAGTCCTACAGGTTATATTCCTTGGGTAGATTATGTTTTGGCTATTTTGGCAGCGGCCTGTGCTTCCTATTTGTTTCTCTTTAATGATCAGTTAGCGACACGTCCTGGTTTGCCAACGACCATGGACCTTGTGGTTTCAGCGATTGGCTTGGCGTTGACTCTAGAGGCGGCAAGACGTTCTCTTGGCCCTGCCTTGATGCTGATTGCCTTATTTTTCTTGGTGTATGTCTTTTTTGGTGACAGCGCCATTCTGCCTGAGATATTGCGCTGGAAAGGCGCTTCTTTCGAAAAAGCCATGAATCATATGTGGCTTACGACCGAAGGGGTATTCGGCATTGCTTTGGGTGTGTCTTCTGGCTTTGTTTTTCTATTTGTTTTGTTCGGCGCCTTGTTAAACCAAGCGGGCGCGGGCAATTATTTTATTAAAGTGGCGTTTGCTTTATTGGGTCACATGCGTGGTGGTCCAGCAAAAGCCGCGGTGCTTTCTTCTGCCATGACCGGTTTGATTTCTGGGTCTTCTATTGCCAATGTGGTGACGACGGGAACCTTTACTATTCCACTTATGAAGAAGGTGGGGTTTAGCGCCGAGAAAGCGGGTGCGGTAGAAGTGTCGTCATCGGTGAACGGTGTCATCATGCCACCTGTGATGGGTGCTGTGGCGTTTTTGATGGTGGAATACGTTGGTATTTCATACATTGAGGTGGTCAAGCATGCATTTTTACCCGCTACGATTTCCTATATAGCCTTGCTCTATATTGTGCATTTAGAGGCGCTTAAAGCGGATATGAAAGGTTTGCCTCGCTCTACGCCTGCGCGCACTTGGACGGCGCAGTTGATTCGCACCGGTATTGTTGTCACCAGTATGTTGATACTCGCGGGCCTTTTGTATTACATCGTGGTGGCGGTAAAGTGGTTACTTGGTGACTATGCCAACGCGGGGTTATTGGCTCTGGTGGTGCTGGGTTATTTTGGTTTGTTGTATGTGTCTTCAAAATCCGACGATTTAGAGATAGAGGCCAGTGATGAAGAGATTCTTAAGCTGCCTATTTTCTCGGAAGTTTACAAAGCTGGCCTGTATTACCTTGTACCACTTCTTGTTTTAGTATGGTTTCTAATGGTTGAGCGCAAGTCTCCAGGGTTATCGGCTTTTTGGGCTTGTATGCTGATGGCGTTCATTTTGTTAACTCAGAAGCCATTAAAAGCGTGGTTTCGTCAACAAAAGCATATTGTGCAGCAGGCAAAGTCGGGGGTTGTTGATTTGATCGACGGGCTCAATACTGGCGCTCGTAATATGATCGGTATTGGTGTGGCAACCGCAACGGCGGGGATTATCGTCGGCACGGTTACCTTGACGGGGATTGGTCAAGTTATGGCCGAGTTCGTCGAGCTGGTGTCTGGCGGTGTTTTGATCGTTATGCTGCTGATGGTGGCGTTGATCTCCCTCGTGCTTGGAATGGGATTGCCAACGACAGCGAACTACATTGTTGTCTCTTCTCTGATGGCAAGCGTTGTGGTGGAGCTGGGTGCTCAGTCAGGCTTGATTGTTCCTTTGATCGCCATCCATATGTTTGTGTTCTATTTTGGCATTATGGCCGATGTGACACCCCCTGTCGGCTTGGCTTCTTTTGCCGCTGCCGCTGTGTCGGGCGGGGATCCGATTAAAACGGGCTTTACCGCATTTTTTTACTCGATGCGCACCGCTTTGTTGCCGTTCTTATTTATCTTTAATACCGATTTGCTCTTGATTGATGTGACCTTTATCGAAGGGGTGGTGGTTTTCATTGTGTCTTTGGCGGCCATGTTGGTTTTTGCGGCTGGTACGCAAGGCTACTTTATAGCACGCAGTAAATGGTATGAAAGTGCAGCATTGTTATTGATCGCCTTTACGCTTTTCCGTCCCGGTTTTTGGCTGGATATGGTCGATGCTCCATATCAAGAGCGGTCAACCGAAGAAATGTACCGCTACATTGATCAGCACCCTAATTTAGACACGCTAAGAATGTCGGTGGAAGGTGAGAGTTTAGATGGTCGCTGGATCTCGAAAACGGTACATATGCCGTTATTAGGTCAAGGTGATGCGGTTGATCGATTGCTCAAAGGTGCTGGCATTGAATTGCGTGAAGAAGGGGGTAAATATCTGATCGACAATTTATCGTTTGGTAGTTATGCAGAACAGCAGAAGTTGGATTTTGACTGGGAAATTACGCAATTTGAAGTGGCGGCAGACAGACCGGCAAAAGAATGGTTCTTCATCCCTGCCTTTTTGTTAGCCGTGCTTGTGGTTTGGCGTCAGCGTAAACGTAAAGCGGGTTTAGAGTAATAATCCCCTTATTCTTTGTTCACGACTTTGCTGGATAAGTCGTTTTGGCCGGTTGCGAGGATGCTTCCGGCCTTTTTGTTTAAGCGCTTTTTTTCACCAAAGCTGGGGTTTCTAAGCGTATACCAGACCAGCCATTCTCAATAAACTGGCGAATGTTTTGGTGGTCGCTTCCTGCTGGATTATCTAAAACGTCTACTCGATAGAAGTCGCCAAATAAATGCAAGGTTTCCACTTCGTTAAGCTGATGGATCGATGCAAAGGAGAAAACTTTGCAAGAGCCGTTGTTTTCATTGATGCCGTTATTTTGTTTGCCGTTGCTGAAGGCCATCGGAGTGAAATCGTACTCTTGCTCAATCACTTCAATGACTTCTTTGAACTGAACTTGTTCCGGTGTGGCTTTGATTTTCTCAATGAGCGTTTGTGTGCTTAGCATTGGATCGTCCTATCTTGGTTTTTGGTAAAATGAAAGTGGCATTCAGCACCCTTGTACTCGTGATATGGAGTACTACTTGCTACTGTGTTGTGGTTGGTTTTGCATGCTTTACGGTTATTTTAAAGCAGATAAACGCAATAATACCGCACGTTGCTATTGTCCCTAGCATAGGCACAAAGGTGCCGTTATGAAGAATACTGACGACCGCGCCGCCCAATGCCCCCATTGCGAACCGTGATGTGCCTGCAAGAGCGGTGACGCTGCCATTGTGATTGCCTGCATGTTTCAACGCCCCAGCCATAAAGCCACTGCCTAAAATGCCCATCGGGCCCATGAATAACATACTGGATACTATAATAAGCCAAAGTGGAGGGTGGTTAAAAAAGCTAAGAGTGATCATGAGAGCAGAGGCGGCTAGCGGTACGTAAATAGCGTATTTAGACAAGACTTCGGTGCCCAGCTTCTCTACATAACGACCGTTAATGGTGGACGCAAGCATCATGGAAATCACGTTCAGACCGACTAAAAAACCAAAGTGAGCTGGGTCAACCGCATAAATTTCAATATAAACAAAAGAACAACCAGTGATAAAACTCATCATGCCAGCAAAATAAAAAGCGGAAGCGACTATGTAACCCATAACAGAACGATTTTTCAGCAATATTATATAATTGCGAATGGCGTTGCCGAATGAGAAAGGTGATCGTTTTGCCTTAGGCAGTGTTTCTGGAATAGTGCGCAAGAATAGTGCGATGGCAATGATGGCTAAAACGCCCAACAGGACAAAAATATAATGCCAACTTAATACCGTCAGGATAGCACCACCGATAATGGGCGCGGCCAAAGGGGCCAACGCCATGACCAACATGATCATCGACATGGCTTTGGCAAACTGATTAATCGACAGGCCATCTTTCACCAACGCCGGAACGCACACCGCTACCGCTGCGCCACCAAAGGCCTGAATGGCTCGTCCGACCAATAGCATTTCATAGCTTTGCGCCAGTGCGCAGAGAAAACTGCCTACGGCAAAAACGGCTAATCCACCCACCACAACCTTACGACGGCCAATCGCATCAGAAATAGGACCAAACAAAATCTGCATAAACGCAAACACCAGTAAGTAGATACTGAGTGTCATCTGAACGAGACCGATCTCCGTGTTTAAGCTTTTTGAAATCGTCGGAATACTGGGTAAATACGCATCAATGGCCAAGGGCGTTAGTCCAGACAAAAGACCAAGTACAAGAATAATTGGGAAGGTGAGTTTCATAGGGTGACTCAATATAGGTTGGTCGCTAATCGACAGAGGGCATAGCCAATAACATAACGGGCTAAATTATAATCGGTTTAGGCACAATGGAGCAGGCTAATTGTGCAATCAATAAGTAAAGCTGGGTGATCATAAGGGAAGAGGGGTTGTCTGATAGGTTTGGTCAAATAAAAAAAGAGACAACCCAATGACGGAATTGTCTCCAAATAATACCCTATCTAATAACATCTATTGCAGTATCGTGTCACACACGACTATTTCATGACGCTGCGGTTTTGTTTCTTTTGCCTAGCAATTTGCTAATCAATGGCATAAGCAACAATATTACTGCAATGATCATGATGGTTAACGTTAGCGGACGCTCCCAAAGGAAAGACAAACTGCCATCCGACAATACCATGGAACGGCTGAGGTTTTGTTCCATAATGTCACCAAGAATGTAGCCCAACAGCATCGGCGCCATAGGGAAGTCCAACATCTTAAGAAAGATCGCAATGACAGTAATGAACACCATCATCTGAATATCAAACGTATTGAAGCTGACCAAATACACGCCCGTGACTGAGAAGAACAAAATCAGCGGAATCAGTATGGGACGAGGAATGGCTAACAAACGTGAAATATAGGGAATCAAGGGTAGATTCAAAATCAACAGTACTAAGTTACCAAAGTACATTGAAATGATCACCGACCAAAATACATCAGGATTGTCGACAAACAAACGTGGACCAGGTTGCACACCAGCGGCAATCAGTGCGCCCAGCATGATGGCGGTGGTACCTGACCCTGGAATCCCCAAGGTTAAAAGCGGTACAAAAGACCCTGTAGACGCCGCATTGTTAGCCGTTTCAGGAGCGGCAAGACCACGCAATGAACCTTTACCAAATTTAAGTTTTTCTTTTGCCGAAGCAAAGTTACGCTCCATGCCGTAGGCCAAGAAGGACGCGATGGTAGCCCCTGCACCTGGCAAGACACCAATGATAAAACCAAATACAGAAGAACGTGCAACCGTAGGCGCCACTTCTTTTACTTCTTCTTTGCTAAGCTTCATGCTGCCCAATGCGGCCATGTTGATTTCAGGGTCTTTTTCAAGATGCTGTCCCTTCATGACGGACATGATGACTTCGGTTAGCGCAAACGTCGCCATCGCCAATAACAGGAAGCTAACGCCATCTAGCAAATCGAGACTGCCAAAGGTAAAGCGTGGTACGCCTGTCATGACATCGGCGCCCATCGTAGCAATCATCAGACCAAAAACCGTCATGATCATGGCTTTAATGACTTGTCCCTTACCAGAAAACGCTGCCACCGCAGTGAGGCCCAGTACCATCAAGGCAAAATAGTCACCAGACTGAAAGCTTAATGAAACGGTCGCCAGCGCGGGCGCCGCAAACAATAAGATAATCGCGCCCACTGTACCGCCAGTAAAGGAGCAATAAGCCGCTAAGGCTAGTGCTTTACCGGCTTGGCCGCGTTGCGCGATAGGATAACCATCAAACGAGGTCACCACGGTACTAGAACAGCCCGGCGCATTAATCAAAATAGAAGAGGTGGAGCCACCAAATACTGCGCCATAATAGACGCCGGCCATTAAAATAATGCCAGAAGAAGGGTCGAGGCCGTAAGTGATAGGAATCATCAAGGCCACTGCCGATATTGGCCCAAGGCCTGGCAGCATACCGATGAAGGTACCCGCAAAACAACCCACGACAACCATCATGATGTTGAAAGGCATGATCGCGGTGCTAAGACCAACAAATATTCCGTCTAACATGTTCTTAACCTCCAAACAGCATGGTTATTAAGCGCCCAGGAGCAAGATAAATATCCAGCAGTTGGGACAGAGAGAACCAAATAAAGACGCTAAAAGGAAGCGAGGCGATGATCAGCATTTTCCAGCGACGTTCTCCTAACACCCAATAGCCACCAATGAGAAATAACATGGTAGAAAGCAAAAATCCGACCCACTCTAATGCCAAACCAAACAGTATCACCAGTACTAAGAGCTTAATCACAATACCGAAATCATAGCCTTGCAAAGAAAGGCGCTCGCCACCATTTTTACTGGCATTGACGATGAGGGCGATGGATAAGATTCCGCCCATAAAAGCCAGTACAGTCGGCAAGGTTTGTGCGTTGAAGGGTTCGTATTCATCACCTGGCAACATAGGTATGTCGCCTGTGTAGTAGCCATAAGCGGCGGAAAGGCACAGGAACGCCAAACCACCAATATGATCTTTCGTAATCACCATAGGGTTCACCTTTGACGGTACAAATGCCGTCCATCTCATAATAAAAGGGTAGGATAAGAAAGAGCTTCAAGGGCATGGATTGCCGTTGAAGCTCTAAGAGCGTTGGGGTACCAGTGCCGTTATCTTAAGAAGCCTAGCTCACGCATCAGGTCACCAATCACGGTTTCTTGATTTTCTAAGAAGGCAACAAAGTCTGCACGAGGTTTGAATACTTCTGTCCAACCGTTGCGGTCACGAACGACTTCCCATTCGGCTGTGTCGTACATTTTAGACAGTACATTCGCGTATTCATCGGCTTCAGCATCGGATAGCGTTGGTGCGCCGAAGAAGCCGCGCCAGTTTAGAAAACTGGCGTCATAGCCTAGTTCTTTTAGTGTAGGTACATCCGGTGCCGTAGCTGAGCGTTCATCCCCAGTAATGGCTAGGATGCGCACTTCACCCGCATTGGCTAACACCAAGGCTTCACTGAAACCAGTCGACAATATGTTGGCTTCACCAGACAAAATACCCGCCATAGCGGTACCACCGGCATCATAAGCCACGTATTTTAGACGACGAGCATCACCACCCGCGGCTTTGAATGCCATGGCGGCAACTAGGTGATCCATGCTGCCACGGGCTGAACCGCCAGCGATTGAGACCGAGCGAGGGTCATTGTTAAAATCGCTTACTACTTCGGTAAACGTCATGTATTTTGAGCTGGTAGGTACGACAAAAGCACCATAGTCACCGACCACGGCGGCAATGGGTTTTAAGTCACGGAAAGATTGTGGAAACACTTTAGACAAAGAGCTAATAACAATAGGCGTAGAGTTCACCATCAAGGTGCCATGGCTCTGATCGGCTTTTTCAATGAGGTTTGCGATGGCTTTGCCGCCGCCGCCACCCGATAGGTTTTCAAAAGACGCTCTTTCTATTAAGCCTGACTTAGTCAGTGCTTCACCGACACCGCGGGCGGTACTGTCCCAGCCACCGCCTGCGCCGCCTGGAACCAAGAAATGAATTTGATCGTTCGCGGCTTGTGCCATGCCTGCAGTCAATGTAGAGGCGAAAGCGGCTGCCAATAGAGTTGAACGTTGACGAGTAAGAAATCGAGATAACATAGAAGTATCCTCAGTTGTTTTTATATTTTTAGTGATTTCTTTACTATATTCGGACATTTTGTTTTTAAAAATATATTGCACTTAAAGGCTATATCATCCTTTAAAATCATTTTGTGCATTTTGTTCACAGGCGAATTGATCCGATCTTCGGTACCATAGAATAAAAAAAGAGCCACACATCCTATGACAAACCCTTTACGTAACCTTAAACTCAAGACTCGCATGACCTTAGTTTTGGGGCTGATGGCCCTATTGCAAACGGGCTTTTTAGGCCTATTTGCTCTTAATCATCTTAATGAGTCGCTGGAAGAGCAGGTGGCGGAACGTGCGCTGCAGGTTGCTAAAACCATTGCTGTCATGCCAGAAATTATTGCCGCGGTTAAGGCGTCGGATACCGCATTTTTACAGCCTTTAAGTTTACAGCTGGCAGAGGTGACCCACGCCCGTTTTGTGGTTATTGGCGATAAACATGGCCTACGCTTATCTCATCCTACCCCAGAGCGAATCGGCAAACCGATGAACGATGATGATGAAGATGGCGTGGGCGGTGAGTACAACAATCCCGCCTTATTGGATGGCAAAGCGTATGTGCAAAAAGCCACCGGGAGCTTAGGTGTTTCCATCCGAGGCAAAACGCCCATTGTTGATCAAGGTGGTGACATTGTTGGCATTGTTTCGGTTGGCTTTATTTTAGATACGGTAGAAAGCATTCTGGCGCGTTATCGCACTACCTTGTTAATCGCGATTTTATCGGCTTTTATGCTCAGTGTGTTGATTGCACTCTGGTTTGCCCGTCATTTTAAGAAAGCCATTTTTGGGCTTGAACCCGAGCAAATAGGGCTGTTGTTTGAAGAGCGTAATGCCACCTTAGAGTCGATTCGTGAGGGTATTATTGCGATTAACGCAGAAGGGGTTATTACGACCTTTAACCGTGCGGCGTTAAACACCTTGAATTTGTCAAACAAGGACGGTTTGTTGGGGCAGCCTATTCAAAAAGTACTGCCTGATAGTCAGATGATCAGCGTACTGGAAAACGGACAGCCGCAATTCGATCAAGAAGTGTGGTTGGGGGAGGCGTGTTTTATTACAAACCGCCTGCCAGTGCGTCAAGATGATCGCATTATTGGTGTGGTGTCCAGTTTTCGACCAAAAGATGAGCTGGACATGGTCAGTCGCAAGCTGACGCGTATTCGCCAGTATGCGGATAGTTTGCGCAGCCAAACCCATGAGTATTCCAATAAATTGCACACCATTGCGGGTTTAATCCAAATCGGCGCCGCTAAAGAAGCGTTGGCTTTGATCGGTCAGGAAACGGAGAATCATCAAGCGTTAATTGATCTGCTGGTGGCGGCCATTCCTGATCCTGTATTAGCCGGGTGTCTATTGGGCAAATACAACCGAGCGCGTGAACTTGGTTTGCGTCTCATCATCGACTCAGAAAGCCATATGACGGATATTCCTGCACACATTCCCCGTGAGTTATTAGTCAGTGTGATTGGAAATCTATTAGACAATGCGTTTGAAGCCACACTGTCTCATACGGGGGCCGGAGGTGAGGTCAGCTTGACCATGACAGACTTAGGCAACGATCTGATTTTTGAGATAGAAGACCAAGGAGCTGGTATTCCGCTTGAAGAGCAGGCACGTATTTTTGAACGTGGTGTCTCCACAAAGGGAGAGCCAAATCGAGGCATCGGCCTACACTTGGTGAATCAACTGCTGACACGCATGGGGGCGACCATTATTATTGAGCCAGCCGATTTATGCGGCAGTCGCTTTACTGTTTATATCCCCAAAAAGAAACCTTCTATTGATCCGAAATCGACTCAGGAGTGACGTTATGAGTACCAATATACGTGTCGTAATTGCCGAAGATGATTTGCAGATTGCGGAAATTCAGAAACGCTTTTTAGAGCGCATAGAGGGCTTCGAATTGGTTGGTTTGGCTCATGGTCTTGAAGAGGCTCGAGATCTAGTCGACATATTAAAACCTGAGCTTTTGCTTTTAGATGTTCAGTTTCCCAAAGGCAATGGGCTGGAATTGCTGCGCGATCTTCGCGCTAATCACTGTGCGACGGATGTGATTTTGATTACCGCTGCGCGCGAGATTGATACCCTTCGAGCGGCTTTGCATGGCGGTATATTTGATTATATTTTAAAGCCCTTAGTATTCGAGCGACTCAAAGAAGCCCTTGCGAATTATGCGCTGCATCTGGAAAAACTTCATGGGATGAGCACTCTGGTGCAAACCGAGGTAGACCGTTTGCTGCCACGAGGTCAACACCCTTCCTCGGCGCCAGTGGCTTCGCCATTACCAAAAGGCGTCGATGCGCTTACCTTAGCCAAGGTTATTGAGGTGATTCATGAGACAAATACGCCTCTTAATGCCGAGGAAGTGGGCAAACAAATCAACGCCAGTCGAACCACTGCAAGACGCTATTTAGAGCACTTGGTGAGCCGTGGGGAGCTGACCGCAGAAGTCAGTTACGGCACGGTTGGTCGCCCAGAAAGGCGCTATCAAAAAATAAGATAACTGTCAGGCTCAGTCTAAACAGGTATAATGAAAAGGATTATCTTTTCTGGTTTTATATAATGGAACGTGGTTCAATTTCGTCTCTATTTCACCTCGATAATCACATTGCTTTTATGTCCCGCCAAGCACTTTTTTATAAGGTGCTGCTTTTTTGTCGGCCAAAGTTAGGTTTACTAAGGAATATCCATGTTACGTTTTTTTGAAAAGTGGGTGTCTGCTTACCCAGACACAGATGCGATAAAAGCGCCTAAAACCTTATTTGCGTTCTGCCGCTACTACTCAAAAGGAGTAGAGATTCCGCTTTTGATTATGTCGTTATTAACCGCGACTATTGCCATTTTAGAAGTGACCTTGTTCAGCTTTATGGGGCAATTGGTGGACTGGTTGATCAACAAAGATCCAGAGACCTTTTTTGCCGAAGAGGGTACGCATTTATTGTGGATGTCCTTGATGATTTTAGTGGTGATGCCGTTAGTGGCTTTTTTGCACTCGACCATTATTCATCAAACCTTATTGGGTAATTACCCAATGCGTATTCGTTGGTTGTCGCACCATTATATTTTGCGTCAAAGCATGTCTTTCTTTCAGGACGAATTTGCTGGGCGTATCTCCACTAAGGTGATGCAAACCTCCCTTGCGGTTCGTGAAACCGTGATGAAGTTGTTGGATGTCTTGGTTTACATTGGGGTCTATTTCATCTCCATGGTGGTGTTGATCGCGAAGGCCGATTACCGCCTGATGATTCCCATGTTGGGATGGTTAGTCTGTTATGTGCTGTTGCAACTGTATTTTGTGCCTAAGCTGAAAAAGGTTTCTGCCGAGCAGGCGGATGCTCGTTCTACCATGACAGGGCGAGTGGTAGACAGCTACAGTAATATTTCGACGGTAAAACTGTTTTCTCATCACCAACGTGAAGCAGACTATGCCAAAGAAGGCATGGATGGTTTTTTACAAACGGTTTATAAGCAAATGCGCTTGGTTACCATGCTCAGCGTAGGCGTGCAAACCTGTAACTATGTGTTGGCATTTTCCGTGGCGGCGTTGTCTATTTGGTTGTGGACGGGCAGCATTATCAGTGTTGGCGCGATTGCCATTGCGGTCAGTTTAGCACTGAGATTGAATGGTATGTCGCAATGGATTATGTGGGAAATCAGTGCCCTGTTTGAAAACATCGGCATGGTTAACGACGGCATGAAAACCTTGTCTCGAGCCATTGAGATAGAGGACAAGCCCAACGCGCCGGCTTTATCTGTGCCAAACGGTATGATTGAGTACGATGCGGTGAATTTTCATTATGGCAAACAAGATAGCAAGGTCATTGAAAACCTGAAATTGTCTATTAAAGCAGGTGAAAAGGTTGGTCTTGTAGGGCGCTCTGGTGCGGGTAAATCGACCATTGTGAACTTGTTAATGCGCTTTCATGACATCGAATCCGGTCAAATTCGCATTGACGGGCAAGACATCAGTGCGGTTAAGCAAGACTCTTTGCGAGCGCAAATTGGTATGGTGACGCAAGATACTTCCTTGTTGCACAGAACGGTGCGGGAAAATCTACTGTATGGTCGTCCCGATGCCACCGAAGAAGAGATGATTGCGGCAGCGAAAAAAGCCGAAGCTCACGAGTTCATTCAGGAGCTAACCGACCCGTTTGGTAATTCTGGCTACGATGCCATGGTAGGCGAGCGTGGGATCAAGTTGTCTGGTGGTCAGCGTCAGCGTATTGCCATTGCTCGTGTCTTGCTAAAAGACGCGCCTTTGTTGATTTTAGACGAAGCGACGTCGGCATTGGATTCGGAAGTGGAAGCCGCTATTCAGGACAGTTTGTACAAATTGATGCAGGGCAAAACGGTTATCGCCATTGCTCATCGCTTGTCGACTATTGCGGCCATGGATCGTTTGATTGTGTTGGACAAAGGCAACATTGTAGAACAGGGCAGTCATGAAGAGTTGATTCAGCATGCGGGGATTTACGCGTCACTGTGGGCGCATCAGACCGGCGGCTTCTTAGCAGAGGATATTGATTTAGACGAGGTTGATCTGGATGCGATTAAGCAAGAAGAGCCAATCAAATAACCGTATTCGTTGAAAATCTAAGGCAGAGAAAGATCATGACGTATTTAATTTTGTTTCTGGCGATATTGGCGGAAGTCATTGCCACCACGGCGTTAAAGGCGTCTGATTCTTTTACTAAATTGGGCCCTAGTATCGTGCTGGTTGTTGGTTATGGTGTGTCCTTTTATCTGTTAACCATTGTGATGCGCTCTATGCCCACGGGCGTGACGTACGCGATTTGGTCCGGTTTAGGGATTGTGTTGATTTCGGTATTTGGTTATTTGTTTAATCATGAAAAACTCGACTTGGCGGCTTGCCTTGGCATGTCCCTGATTGTCGCTGGTGTGGTAGTGATTAATGTCTTCTCTAAAACGGTAAGCCATTAAAATACAGCCAAGCCGTTGCTGTGTTTATAAAGACAATCGTGCACGGCAAGTAGGAAAGCAAAAAAATCCCTCGTTGATCTTGGTCAGCGAGGGATTTTTTTACATCTTTTGAGGCGGTTAAACGCGTAATTACAATGCGTCAGTGATTTCTTTGATTTGCATGTTAAGGCTTTGCAAGCCATTGCCTGACAAGTACCAAAGTTTAGGTGATAAATACGCGACCTTGATGGATTGACCACCTTGAGCGGCTAAATCGGCTTTGAGCTTTTCAATATCGAGTGCCTCTTTTGTGTTGCCAATGGCGGCACTGCGATCAATGATGAATAAAGTGGTGGGTGTCATCTCCGCCATGTCCTTTATGGTAAGCGAGGTAAAGGTTCGAGTGCCACGTTGTTGAGGCTTCACATGGTCAGGAAGAGGGGACGTTGCTAAACCCAATAGCTGGGTTGCAATGGGTTCATCGCGTAATCCAAAAGAACCATTGTTATGGGTAACAAACAGAACAGTGGGGGCCCCTTCTATCGCCATTTTGCTGGTTTCTATGTTTGTGTTCAACGCAGTAAGGGCCGTGTCTGCTGAGGCTTTAGCATCAAATAAAGCAGCCAGTGAGGTCACGTTGTTATGCAAGCTTTGCCAGTAATCATCACCAGAAGCGTCAACTTGTTTCACCGTACTAACGGCTTCCAGTTCGGCTTTGCTGGCGGCTTGGCGACCGGTGATCACAACAATATCTGGGTTTAAGGCTTTTAGGGTCTCAATGTCTGGCGTCTTTAAGCCACCAACATCGGTATAACGTGCGTCTTTAAATTGCGTTAAATAATCCGGCAGCGTTTGTTTCGGGATGCCAACCACATGAGCCTCTAATCCAAGCGCCGCCATGGTGTCTAAGCTGCCAAGATCGAAGATGGCTGCCGTTGGTGAAGACGTTGCGGCTGTGCTGAGTTGGCTGAAAGCAACCAAGGTGCCAACGGCGAGTATTTTCCGTAAATTCATCATGTTCACAATTACCTATGTCCTGAAATAAAAATAACCATTATCAACTTTTGATAATGGTTATCATTGTCTCATTTTTAGCGGTGAGTTTCTTGACCATAAGTTGGCACGATGTGTTGCTCAATGTGAAACAAAATTAATTGTCTTTGATTTTTCCCTTTTTATTGGCAAGCCACACGAATTGGTAAGGCATGAGTGTCACCTTGCCTAGATGATCTTCGTATACTTGTTCTGAGACGAGATCTGTCCAATCATCGGTGGCAATAAGATTGAGTTCAGACAAATTAAAGCTTTGCGGCTGATCCGTCATGTTATACACGGCAAACAGGCTTTGTCTTCGGTCTAAACTTTGGCGCCAGAAGGCGAATAGATTTTCTCCCATATGCAATACATATTGAGTGGCATTGGGGTGAAAAGCCGGTTGAGCACGGCGAATTTTGGTTAATTTAGTGACACTCTGGAAGACTTTTTGATGATGCGTTGGCGTGTTTAAAACGTGTTCTAAATCTTCCATATCCCAAATATGTCGATTAATAGAGCGGAATTGACCGGTATTATCGACACGCTCTACATCGTTTTCGGTACCAAACAAGCTATGAATGTAAAAAGCGGGTACGCCTTCTAGCGCCATCATCACACCGGCGGCACACAGGAAACGCGCAAACTGCCATTGATCTGGTCCTTGTTGTGCTGAACCTGACAACGCGTTCCATAGGCTGATATTAATTTCATAGGGCTTGGCCTCTCCTTGCGGTGTGGTGCGAGAGCTGATTTTGCCACCAAAACGCTTCATGGTATTGATCAGCGTTTCTAGTTCCCATTCAGTCAGTAAGCCTTCTGTGGGGCGCAGGCCGATACCGTCGTGGGAAGCAATAAAGTTGAGGTACGTGGTACCTTGTTGTGCTGGAGTCATGCTCATTAGCCATTGTTTTAAATGGCGGCAATTGCCTGTCACCAAGCTATTGATTAACAGCGGAGGTAAAGAAAAGTTGTAGATCAAATGGGCTTCATTGGCGTTGCCGAAGTAGGTTAAGTTTTCCTGATTCGGTATGTTGGTTTCGGTGATGATCACGGCTTCTGGTGCATAATGTTCAATCAGTAAGCGCAACAGACGAATCATTTCGTGAGTCTGTGGTAAGTTGATGCAGCTGGTACCGGGAATCTTCCATAAGAAAGCCACTGCGTCTAAACGAAACCAACGGATGCCTTTCTCCAGATACAGATGAATAATGCGCAAAAACTCCAGCAGGACATCGGGGTTTTCGAAGTTCAAATCAATTTGGTCATGACTAAAAGTACACCAAACGTATTTGGTGCCATTTTTGGTTTGCACTTCCCGCAGCAGTGGCGAAGTTCTGGGTCGAACAACGGCACTTAAGTCCGCATTCGGGTCGGCCTCATAAAAAAAGCGTGAGCCGGGATCGACCCCCGCTTTGTAATTTTCAAACCACATGCTTCGGCTGGAGCAATGGTTAATCACCAGATCCCCCATGACCTTAAAGTCTTTTGATAAATTGACAATGTGAGCCCAGCGTCCACAGGATGGGTTAACGGTGGTGTAATCCATCACGCTAAAACCATCGTCTGAGCTGTAGGGGAAAAAGGGCAATAAATGCACCGCAGAAATACAATCCGATAAGGTGCTTTTCACGAACTGGTGCAGTGTTTCCAATGGTGCTTCTTCTTTTCTTCGTAAGGTATCCGCATAGGTAATCAGCATGATGTCTGACTGATCCCACAGGTTTCTATGGGGACGAGGGGATTCCGTCGCAGGATCGAGCTGAAAGGTGGTTAGGCATTTCTGAGCAAGCTCTTTGTGATCTAAGTTCGGGTAAATGACGTGTAAATGAGCAATGATTCGCTGCTCTAAGGGCGATAAAGGCGCATTTTCCATGGTTACCTACTTATGTCTTGTTGAGTGAAAACCACGTAAAGACGTCGACAAGGACGACGCTTTACGTTGACAGGGCGAATTCTGTTTAGGGCCACCGTTTTGCGGGTGGCTATTTTTACGCTGTGTTATTTTTTCGGTCCGTATTGAGCCATATCCAATTCAACCGCTTGGGCGAGTTGGCTCATCACACCTGGGAAAGCGCTGACGACACGGTTCCAGCTTGGAATAAAGGGCGTTTCCATTGGGTTGTCTAGATATTGGTTGCCCGCTTTCATGATGTTACTGGCAAACAATTCAACCGCTTGTTCTTCGGTATGAACATCTAATTTTAGACCATTTATTTCCGCATCGTTTTTGTAGGTTTCAATGAAATCCAGTGCAACGCGATAATAGGTGGCCTTAATGGTACGGAAGGTTTCTTGATTGAAAATAGTGCCATTGGTCGCGAGTTTTCTAAAAATCGCTTTGGTAATGTCGATGGACATTTTTGACAAACCGCCATCGTCATTGTCGGCCGATAGGTCTTGGTGTTTATGATCGTAAATGTCGGCAATATCGACCTGACACAAACGGTTGGTCGAGTAGTTGCGGTACATTTCACTGAGTACGCCAATTTCAAGCCCCCAATCACTCGGAATACGAAGGTCTGTCATCACATCACGACGGAACGAAAACTCCCCCGCTAATGGATAACGGTAGCTGTCTAAGTAATCCAGATAATCTAAATGACCGAAGACTTTTTTGAGGGAGCACAGCAGCGGTGTAACCAGTAAACGGCTGACGCGGCCGTTCATCTTGCCATTGGCGGCACGAGCATAAAAACCCTTACAGAATTCGTAGTTAAAATTCGGATTGGCAACGGGGTAAATCAGTCGCGCCAGCAGCTCTCTGTCGTAAGTGACAATATCACAGTCGTGCATGGCGATGGATTCGGCTTTGCCAGCCGCTAGGTTGTACCCCATGCAAAACCAAACATTGCGACCTTTGCCTGGATCCGAAGGTGAAAGGTGTTCGCCCTTTAAGACGTTATCGATTTCTCGTAAACGTGGGCCATCGTTCCATAGCACCTTGACGTTTTGTGGTAACACACTGAAAAACTCAAGCGCATGTCGGTATTGTTCTTCCGTAGCACGGTCCAATCCGATCACGATTTCAGACAAATAAGGTACTTGCTGTAAATGCTTGAGAATATTCGGCATGGCGTCTGTTTCCAGCTCGGAATACAGACAAGGCAGGATAAGTGACATGGGCCGCGTTTTTGCGAACTCACACAGTTCTTTTTCCATTTCTTCTAACGGGCGGTGTGCCAGATTGTGAAGTGTGGTGATGATACCGTTTTGATGAAAATCGCCCATGTTATTTCTCCTAGTTTCAAAATGACTATTGGTATTATTTTTTGTGTCTGGATCTACAAAATACCTTGCTTGGTTAACGCTAAATTAATGGCTTGCGCCCATCCTTCAGGACCGTAGGCATCGCTCAACCACGCATCGCTGCGGTTAGGAATTTCTGGCGGAGCATGCACGGGCGAGCGAATCACCACAGGAATATCGGCTTTACTCAACATGCCGACATCGTTCTCGCCATCGCCTAGCGCCATGGTTGTAATCTCTTCATCGCTTTGCTCGGCGTATACCGCTTTTAGCCATAACATGGCGTTGGCTTTGTCGCAGTTTTTTCCCATTAAATGCGCAAAACGGCCACCTTTTTGCACTTGAACATCAAACTTGGCAAGATCGTCACGGAAAATGCGCAATGCAAGATTGGAATCTGTCCACACCATCGGCTCAGTAAACTCGCGCTGCATGGCGAGTTTGGCGTTGGTTTCGTTTAATCCGGTCAGAGCAACCAGCTCTTGCCACGTCATGTCACTAAAGCGTTTAAAGGTGTATTGATCTTGTTTATCGTTCGTCAACGCGATGAGCTCGGCGCGCTTTGGCCCAAATGACTTGCGCCAGTACTCGCCACAATCTTCTAACGTCTCGTTCACCGTGAGCGTTAAATGCTTCGGGATGTATACGGCAGACCCGTTTTCTACGATAAATGGGTCTTGGTGATTGAGTGCTTTTCTCAGCGCTACAAGCTCCATAAACGTCTTGCTGGTATTGATCACACAGGGAATAGAAAAGGTCTTTAAAGACTGCATAGCCGCTTGCGCCGGCTGAAAGCTGTAGGTGTGATGATCGAGTAAGGTGCCATCCAAATCGGTAAAAATTAAAAGCGTTGTCATATCGATTCCTTCTTGGGTCCATCAAAATACCACTGGTGGACGTTAGTCATAGTCTTGCAAATCTGGTGCCAGTGCGTAACAGTGGCGCTTTACTTACGAGGTACATGCCCAAGACTAACTGGGCTAATAAACAACTATATGACAACTTTGCTACGGTTATGTGTCTTGGTGATTCTGGCTTTGTTGGCCTTCGCAGCCAACTCGGTATTGTGCCGTCTTGCGCTCAACGGCGGTCTGATTGATCCGACGCAATTCACCGCTTGGCGCCTGCTGAGTGGCGCTGTGACCTTGGTCTTACTCTGTGTCTTGTCGTCGCTAACAAAGCCGCGTGGTGATTTGAAAACCGCCTGGCTAGAGGGTAGTTGGTTATCGGCGCTTGCGTTGTTTATTTACGCGTTAGGGTTTTCTTATGCCTACGTTACTTTATCGACTGGAATGGGCGCTTTGATCCTCTTTGGTGCCGTGCAACTGACTTTGATCTCATTGGCTGTCAGGGCAGGGCAACAGCTGGTTTGGTTAGAATGGTTAGGGCTAACGATCGCCTTTGGCGGCTTTGTTTATTTGGTGCTTCCGACCTTGTCGTCACCTTCTGTATTGGGCTTTGTCTTAATGACGTTAGCGGGCATGGCATGGGGTGTGTACACATGGCGAGGCAAGGTATCAACTAAGCCGCTGCTTACCACCACGTCAAACTTTGTTCGAACCCTTCCTATGTTGCTGATTACCTTGCTGATTGTGTATATCAGCACTGAACCTGCGCCAAGCGCCCAGCTTAAAGGCATTATCCTCGCTATTACATCGGGCGCGATCATGTCCGGACTCGGCTACGCCATCTGGTACGCTGTGTTGCCTTATCTTAGTGCTTCGGCCGCTGCGGTCTTACAGCTGTTAGTCCCCATCATCGCCACCATCGGCGGCATCATCTTCGCCAATGAATCCATCACCTTACACCTCATCATCGCCACATCAAGCGTCCTAGGCGGCGTGTTATTAGTCATCCTTGCCAGAAACAGAATACGTAGAAACGCCTAGTTTTGGTGCGTTTTTTCTGCGGCGCGCCATAATCGATAGGTTGATCGATTAAAAATTGGTCGTTGTTTGTCTGATAATGTATTTATTCTCTCCCCTTATGTCTTCCAAGGGGAGGGCGAGGGAGGGGTTTTTACATCAATCAACAAAATGCCTTGCATTCCAAGCCACCCTGTAGGGCAGATGAGCGCAGCGTGATCTGCCGCGAAAGCGAAGCTTTCTTTTAGATGTAGATCACTATTTTATCTGAGAGTAAGGTGACAAAGCGGCTTCGCATTATGCTGCCATGGGACAATGGCAGTCAGCGTTAGCACACGGTGAGATCAGAGTATAAAAACAGATCAGCTCATAAGGTCTAAGGGAATCGCTTGTCTCGCGGGTTAAAACGCGCTACAAAAGGGCAAATAAAGAACCAGCATATCGGTGATCAAAGACAATCTGAAGCCGCAGAGTCCAAACAGACGTTGGTATTTAGCGAGTTATATAACAGGGAAGTCATATCATGAAAAAAGCACATCCCTTATATAGACGTAGCCTTTCAACCGTGGGTTATAGCCACAGCTACGCTGCTGTATAACCCTTAATTATTATGTATATGGAGATCTAAGTGAATAAGAAGGAAGCCGAAGAGCTAAGTGTTCTACTAATGCAAGTTTCAGGAAAGCTTGACCAAAGCGTACGTTTCGTTATGGATAAGGATACAAAAGAAAATTTTGAATCTTATAGATCAAATGTAGGGAAAGTTATGGGAGAGATTTTCTTAGAGATGCTACAGCCTTTATGGGCGCGTTATCCTGAGCTTAAGCCAAAAGAAATGGATGGAATCTACGAGGTAAATCCTCAAATACACGAACCACACTTTTATAAGCCAGATGAAAATACGTGACAAGCACAGGAAAGTAGCATTAATTTTCATCTGACCCTAAATTACAATGAAGCTCACTGAGTTGTTGATTTACAAGGCGCTCCTAAATTTCCGCAGAGCGCGGAGTCATGTGTATTTCTAGTTGAGAGGTCAAATGGAATCGGTTCAAGTAGCGTTAAACCCTTTGGATTGGTCTGGTGTTTCAGCAATCACATCAATATTGATGCTTTTTATAAACATTTTCTTACTTGTGTCAATAATTTTTGCTTACCGCACAATTAAGGAAGAGGTAAAGAACAGAGACAGTAGCTTGTTACTTTGGGCAATGGACGAGATTTCTAAAATTAAGCCAGATCTATCATTGATTCATAATGCGGGTGACTATGCTATCGGTGAATTAGGGAGTGAAGATCATGCGGTTGCTTGGCCTCAAGAAACAGTTGACGCAGCATATCGCGTCAGTATTGTCATGCAACGGCTGTCTTATATGGCCATGTCAGGGCTTATTAGTAAAGAGCATTTTGCGAAAATGTGGGGGCCCGCTTTTGTGAAAGCGTGGGATTCACTAGAGTCTTATATTCATCACAAACGTTTCCTAAATGGTGAGCCTTTGACTCTCGCAGAGGGGGCCTATAGCAGAAATGACTTCGAGAAATATGCTCTGTATTGTCGGGAGCTAAACACATAACAAGGCTAGGCACAGTGACGCCTACTGCATTGCGGCTTCATCTCCATTCCGAAGTGGCGCTTGATGTGGGTGTTACTTTCATGGGAGAAGCCAATGAATAAGGCAGTTACAGACCGCTTCGCTGAATATCCAGAAGACGTTCGTATTCGATTAGAGGAATTACGAAGTTTGGTTCTTCTCGTCGCTTCTGACTTGGCGTTGGGCGAAGTGGAAGAATCGTTAAAATGGGGCGAGCCAAGTTATAGCGTTAAAACGTAAGCGATCTTATATTAGCCCTCTAAAACTATACAGTCAGTTCTGCTAATCTAGCTTGCTTTCGGCATGTTCCAGGGCAACAGCGCTTCGATTTTTT
>NZ_QHJF01000021.1 GCF_003259225.1 Marinomonas arctica
AGTCGGGGTGAGACAGGTTTCTTTCAACCTGACGGGTTTGCCAGCTTCGCTGGGCAAACAAAAAAAGGCCGATAAATCGGCCTTTTTTAAACACTGTTTTATTATTGACTACTAAGTTGCTGCTCTAGCATAAGCTGGTTAATTTGCTTACGAAGACGGATGATTTCAGCATTCACTTGCGTTCTAAATGCATCACTTGAATTGATTGCATCTTGGTGCTTCGTTAGCGTCTGCTGAATACTAACCATATCTGAAACGCTTGTATCAGCCGTTTGCTTATCAAGAGCATCTACTTTTTTCTGAAGTGCCGTCAGATCTTGCAGAATCTGATCAAGGCTAAGCTGCTGCGCTTGGTTCTGCCCTACTTGAGCTGTGATAAGCTTAACCTGACTCTCTTGCTTTGTTGCCAATGCCTTAACAGTATCGTCAATCGATGCAACCGAAGGAACCAGCTTATTGTAACCCGCCTCAACTTCATTAAATGCATCAGCCTGAACGGCGATAAGCTTAGACTGAGTTGACATATCATCACGCATGGTTGATAGCTTTTTCTGCAAATCATTAATCGCCGCTGTATTATTAGCAATCGCCGGACGGTTGGTATCGTAGGCAACGCCCCATAATTTACGAATCTCGCTATCATGATTCTTCAACGTCTCTTCCAACGTCTCACCTTGTTTGTTGGCAGAAACATCGGCAGCAAGAAGCTGATGATCAAGATTCTGTATTTCGCTTTTAGCACCATAAAGCTCATTTTTAAGCTGCGTGTTTTGCTGCCACAGCCAATAACCAGCTCCGCCAGAGACCAAAAGCAACAGTATTAATAAAAAATATATACCAGCAAGACTGGGCTTTTTGTGCACCACAATGGGCGCATGGGCTGGTCTTGCTGGGGTTGGGGTTGAAGAACCTTTGGGCACACCAGTACCCGGCCTTCTTTCGCTGACTTCATCTTGATCCAGAGTCAGGCTTGGGATCTCAACATCATCGTCTCTTCGCATGGATATCTTATATAGTCGCTATTAACAGGAATTATGGAAAATTGTTCTAGAACAAACCTAAATAATATTATCTTAAGTTGTTCGGTGCTACTATATAAGCACCATTAACTGCTTGATAACAAGCATTTTTCGTTAATAAAAAGCAAGGAGAATTGAAATGGCTTTTGAATTACCCGCTCTTCCTTATGCTAAAGACGCACTAGAGCCTCACATGTCGGTTGAGACACTTGAGTATCACCACGGCAAGCACCACAACACTTACGTTGTTAAATTAAATGGTTTGCTTCCTGGGTCTGAATACGAAAACAAAACGCTTGAAGAGATCATTGTATCTGCTCCTGCGGGCCCTGTTTTCAACAACGCAGCGCAAATCTGGAACCATACCTTTTTCTGGAACAGCCTAAGCCCTAATGGCGGCGGCGAACCGACTGGCGCTCTTGCTGATGCTATCAATGCAAAATGGGGCTCTTTCGAAAAGTTCCAAGCGGCTTTTGATGACAAAGCAGTAAACAACTTTGGTTCTAGCTGGACTTGGTTGGTTAAAAATGCTGACGGTTCTCTAGACATCGTTAATACAAGTAATGCTGCAACACCAATGACAAGCGGTCAAACAGCGATCATTACTGTCGATTTGTGGGAACATGCTTACTATATTGATTACCGCAATGTTCGTCCTGACTACCTAAAAGGTTTTTGGGCACTTGCTAACTGGGAATTCGCGGCAGCGAACTTCGCAGCTTAAACCTATTTTCTGATTTGAAAATAGTGTTAGACCAGTCAAAAAACGCGGCCTGTGCCGCGTTTTTTTTTATTAAGAAGCTTGGATCTCATTTTGCACAAAGAGCTTTGCTTGAATAAACTCTGAATGAGGCATAAACAAGAGCTCACTTATTCTTCTAATGCGATGGTCTTCATGAGCATCAATATTGCCATCAGCCAATGCCACATACCACAACCCTCTCAGCAATGACATTTTTTGCTCTAGCGTTGCCGTTTCATTGATGACCTTAGTAAACTGATACAGATCATTCGCTTCCTCAACGCCCGCGCGGGCTTCTTCAAAAAGTATATCCACATCATCGCCCAGCTCACTGACATCGCGCAAAAGCCGTTTAACTTGACTCTCTTCTTTCTCACTAACATGATGATCCGCGAGCATGACTTCCATCAACAATGCAGCCACAGCCTTTTGATAGGATATTTGTTCTCCCTGCTCAACAGGAAGGCTAAAAAGATTTTTTAATACTTTAAACATTATCTCTCCAAAATATGCTCACGCAGAGCTTCGATTAGAACATTCGGAAACTGTCGATAATCTAGATAAGGACACCAAACATAGGGAAAATGCACATAAGCATGGTGTGAATAACCCATGGATTGGGCACGGTCGTCCACTGGCCATGCGCTTCGAAACGTATTCCCAACAATAAAAACAGTCCCCTTATAGTGATCAAGCTGATCACAAGAAAAAACCATTCCAACCTTGTCAAACAGCTGATCATCCCGAAACGTTTTCCATGAGTGGTAGTCAGGTGCTGTAAGCTTCGCCATGATGGTCAATATTTTACGCCAATGATTACCGTTTAGTTCAATTAAAATAGCCGCGTTCGGTCGCTCTAAAAAAGAAGGATCCAATGGCGCACTAGGCAAAATCGGAACGTTGGGCAGGAGGAAGACGTAATCCGCTTTCTCTAAACAAGCCCCTAACCATAAACGATTCATGACAAACTCCAAATTCTATTAAGAATACAATGCACACTGGCAAATATCCGCTAAGCAATGGGTAAAGACAGTGCAATTTAAAGCACCACACAGAGCAATGCTGGGGTAGCATGCACTTTTTAACGCAATAAAACATTTAACAATATGCTACACAATACATTAGACATTACTTATAAATATAAATTAGAATAGTCTAATATTAATTTGAGGATTTAACGATGGACATGATTTTTAACCCATTAGTGGGCGGCTTATTGATAGGCATCACAACAGTCATTTATCTCCTAAGCCTTGGTAAAGTCATTGGCATTAGCGGGATATTATCTCAATTACTTTTTAGTAAGGAGCGATTTTTACCGTTTCTATTTATTGCAGGGCTTATCATAGGCGGCAGTGCATATGGTGTATTCACTGAGCAAACCGTGGCTTTTCCCGAAACGAGAAGCCCACTTATTTTAATCATTTCTGGACTATTGGTAGGCTATGGCACACGGCTAGGAAGTGGGTGCACGAGTGGCCATGGCGTGTGTGGCATCTCCAGACTTTCGCCTCGTTCTGTCGTTGCCACCTTAGTTTTTATGACTACAGCCATCATTACCGTCAGCATTCTTAATTAGGAGAATAATCATGTACGCCATTATCACCTTTATCTGCGGTTTATTGTTTGGCCTCGGGTTAGCGTTTTCTGAGATGACAAACCCTGCTGTTGTTTTGGGTTTCTTAGATGTCTTTGGAAATTGGAATCCTTCTCTAATTATTGTCATGGCAAGCGCCATTGCAGTCGGCATGATTGGTTACCTTATCAAAGGCAAACGCTTAGCGCCCTTTGTTGCCAGTAAATGGCAAGTACCGACTTTAAGACAGATTGATTCAAAATTAATCATTGGCTCGGCGCTCTTTGGAATTGGCTGGGGCATCAGTGGCTATTGCCCAGGGCCAGGATTAACCGCCTTAGTCAACAACCCAAGCGAAGGCATTTATTTTGTTATTGCATTAATCGTTGGCAGTGCTGCGCATCATTTCCAAACCCGTGCAGTGAAAATGTAAAGAAAACATTGCTGAAATAAAAAGGAGACGGCCTGGGTCGCTTTTTTTTGCCCTAAAATATGAAAAAATACTTGACCAAAGGCGCCTTGCGTCTTAAATTTCGCCCGCGTCATTGCTGAACATAATCCGCACCGCTTCAACTGCTGCGCTAGTCGCTTAAGGCCATAGAGCCGGATAAGTAACAGCCATAAGTAGGACGTGATAGAGTAAAGGCGTTTACTTTTTTTAATCGGTTTATGTTTTGCATAATTAAGGAGCTTCTAGCCCATGACTATTGATGTCAACTCATTTTACACTCCAGAGCGTTTTGCCCGTTTTAAAGCGTTTGCAGAAACTAAAGACACCCCTTTCGTTGTTATCGATACAGAAATTATCGACGAAGCCTACACGGAATTAACAACAGGTTTCCCAGTTGCGGATATTTTTTACGCTATTAAAGCCAACCCAGCACCAGAAATCCTAACGTTGCTTCGCGACCGCGGCTCCAATTTTGATGTGGCATCACGCTATGAGCTTGACAAACTAATGGCCATTGGCGGCGTTTCCCCTGATAGAGTGAGTTATGGCAACACCATTAAAAAGGCGAAAGACGTTCGCTATTTTTATGAAAAAGGTGTGCGCATGTTTGCCACTGATTCAGAAGCAGATTTGCGCAATATAGCAAAGGCTGCCCCAGGGTCTCGTGTATATGTGCGTATTTTAACAGAAGGCACAGTGACGGCTGACTGGCCGCTTTCTCGTAAATTTGGCTGCCGTCCTGACATGGCAATGGACCTTCTTGTTCTTGCAAAAGAGCTAGGATTGATCCCATACGGCATTTCTTTCCATGTTGGCTCTCAGCAACGCGATATCGGCGCATGGGATGCGGCGATTGCCAGCGTCAAAGTGATATTCGAGCGCCTTAAAGAAGAAGACGGCATAGTGCTAGAGATGATCAACATGGGTGGCGGTTTTCCAGCAAATTACATTGCTCGCACCAATGATCTTGCCACTTATGCAGAGGAAATCACACGCTTCTTAGAAGAAGATTTTGGTACAGATCTACCTCGCATCATTCTAGAGCCTGGTCGTTCTTTAATATCAAATGCAGGCGTTTTGGTGAGTGAAGTTGTACTGATTTCCCGTAAATCGCACACGGCCCTAAACCGTTGGGTCTTCACGGATGTGGGTAAATTCTCCGGCCTGATTGAGACACTTGATGAGTCTATTAAGTACCCCATTCATGTTGAAAAAGGCGGTGAGCTAGAAGAAGTGATTATTGCTGGCCCAACGTGTGATAGTGCTGACATTATGTATGAAAACTACAAATATGGCCTACCACTTAATTTGGCCATTGGTGATCGTATGTACTGGCTTTCAACGGGTGCCTACACGACTACCTACAGTGCTGTAGAATTTAATGGCTTCCCGCCATTGGCTTCTTACTACTTGTAATAACATCGGCTAAAAATTAAGCCCATAAAGCCTCAGAGTGAAAACGTCTGGGGCTTTTTTATTGGCATGTTCGTCTTCTTAAGCAATAATCTAAGCAATACTAACCTAACCTCTTACTATGAAAGGATTGTTTTCTTGTATTCACTAAGTGAACTCGCCATTTATCCAGTAAAATCTATCCAAGGTATCGCTTTGCAGTCTAGCAGGGTAGATGATGCCGGTCTTTGTGGAGATCGGCGCTATACTTTAGTGACACCAAATGGTGAACTTGTGACAGGCCGAACACACCCACAATTAACGCTCATTACAGCGAAAGCATTAGAAGATCACTGCTGGCAACTCTCACACCCTAGCACACAAACGTCTCTTATCTTGGATTTAACCAAATACGCGCAAGAGTATAGCGAGATAGTTGTTTGGGAAAACACCGTAAACGCGCAACGCACCTCAGACGAAGCGGACGCTTGGTTTAGTAAAATAGCAGGCGAATCCGTTCACCTAATGCATTTTGGTGAACATTCACAACGTTTTACCAAACGTAGACCCGACGTACCAATGGGCTTTGCTGATGGGTATCCATTTTTATTAACGACAGAAGCCTCGCTGTCGGAATTAAATCGAACCTGCGCACAGCACATTCAGATGGCTCAATTTCGCCCTAATATCGTTATTCGTGGTAACTCAGCATTTGAAGAAGACCGCTGGAAGCGCATTCGCATTGGCGATGTGGAATTTGAAAACATTAAACCCTGCGTACGCTGTATTTTTACGACATTGAATCCTCAAACGGCTGAGAGAATTCCGAAAGGCGAACCATTAAAAACACTGGGCAAATTTCGCCTTCTTGACGGAAAAGGCATTACATTCGGCGCGAATCTAATCGCACTTAATACAGGCATCATCCATATTGGCGATGAGGTTGAGATACTAGAGTATCAAGAAGCGGAAAAATACCAAGACAGACGCAAGTAAATCGCATATTACTTGGTATCACCCACTTGGCTAAAAAAAAGGAAGGCAAAAGAGCCTTCCTTTTTTATTCGCTACATGGTCAAAACACTTTGCTTCACGCTTCCTGTTTTTCCAAATACTCATCGTATGTGCCATGGAAATCGACAATACCCGCACTGGTTACTTCCACAATGCGCGTGGCCAATGTCGAGACAAACTCACGGTCGTGACTGACGAAAATCAAAGTGCCAGGGTAGTTTTCAAGGGCTAAGTTTAAAGACTCAATAGATTCCATGTCCATGTGATTGGTTGGCTCATCCATCACTAAAACGTTCGGTTTTTGCAGCATCAGTTTACCGAACAACATACGACCTTGCTCACCACCAGACAGGACCTTTACAGACTTTTTAATATCGTTTTGTGAAAACAAAAGACGCCCTAAGGTACCGCGAATAACCTGTTCATCGTCGCCTTCTTGAGCCCACTGCGACATCCATTCGATCAAATCCACATCTTTCTCAAATTCGTGATGATGATCTTGGGCGTAATAACCAATATTGGCATTTTCAGACCACTTTATGTGACCTTTCGTTAGCTCAGTATCGCCCACCAAGCATTTTAGTAAAGTGGTTTTACCGATACCATTTGGTCCGATAACCGCTATACGCTCACCCACCTCAACCATCATGTTTAAACCACTAAACAATTCTTCATCATATGATTTGGCAACATTTTCGATTTGTACCGCCATACGATGTAATTTTTTCTCTTGCTCGAAGCGAATAAATGGGCTTTGACGACTAGAAGGCTTCACCTCTTCCAACTGAATTTTGTCAATTTGCTTCGCACGAGACGTGGCTTGCTTTGACTTTGATGCGTTAGCAGAGAATCGACTTACGAAAGATTTTAACTCACTAATTTGAGCTTTTTTCTTCGCATTATCAGACAACAAACGCTCACGAGCTTGAGTTGCCGCTGTCATGTACTCATCATAGTTACCAGAAAACAGGCGCAACTCGCCGTAATCTAAATCCGCCATATTCGTACAAACAGAATTTAAAAAGTGGCGATCGTGGGAAATAATAATCATGGTGCAATTACGCTCAACCAAAACCCCTTCCAACCAGCGTATGGTATTGATATCTAGGTTGTTGGTTGGCTCGTCCAACAACAAAATATCTGGATCAGAAAACAAAGCCTGAGCAAGCAAAACGCGTAACTTTAAACCAGGGGCAACTTCACTCATCAAACCATAATGCTGCTCAGTTGGAATACCGACACCTAAAAGTAACTCTCCAGCACGAGCATCGGCAGTGTAACCATCCATCTCAGCGAATTCCGCTTCCAAATCACCGGCACGAAGTCCATCTGCTTCCGTCATTTCTGGATTGGCGTAAATAGCGTCTTTTTCAGACTTAATCGCCCAAAGTTCAGTGTGCCCCATGATGACGGTGTCAATAACCGAATATTCTTCGTAAGCAAATTGATCTTGCTTCAACTTACCAAGGCGTTCATTAGGATCTTTAGAAACGTTTCCAGAACTTGGCTCCAAGTCGCCGCCAAGGATTTTCATGAAGGTGGATTTACCACACCCATTCGCACCGATAAGGCCGTAGCGCTTACCTTCTCCGAATTTCACAGAGACGTTTTCAAAAAGAGGTTTTGCACCAAATTGCATGGTGATGTTGGCCGTCGTTAACAAAGTATTCTTCCGTTTATCATGAGGTAAATTAGAGCACTCCAGTCTTAGATCAATAAAACTGCTAGAGTGAAAATGACATAGGGCATTATCGCACAGTTTGACAACAGTCTTTAAGAGAGAAAACACATATTCCACAAAAAAGCTGGAACTAACTGTTACATTGAGCCTCATAAGTGTTACTAGAGAATACAAAATACTCCTATCGTTATTGGCTGAATGAGCCTAAAACTATAATTATTGTTTAGGCTCTTTAGAAAAGTATTTTGTAGCCGATGACATAAAAAGACCCAATAGCGGCGGAGGAAACAGTGAAAACCGTCTTGAAAAAACAAGTAAGGTATGACATATCACCTAAACATCTGAAAGAGGGATCCATTTTTGGAGCGCTCTCTGATAATGCCATTCAATTCTTATTAGAAAATGGTGTGTTGCATAACGTTAGTGAGGGCGATGAAATTTTTGCCTATGGCAGTAAAGGCAATAGCTTCCACGCAGTACTGCATGGAAAGCTGGATTTTTACAAACAGCATGGTGAAAAGAAAACACGTACGCGAACCATTAGTTTTGGTGAAGCGATTGGTTTTGTTTCCATGATTGCATTGCATGAACGTGTTGGCAGCCTATACGCTTTAGAAGACTGCTTGCTTTTGGAAATTTCCAGTCAGCTATTTAGTGATTTGCACGATCAATATCCATTCGATTTTGGCATCTTGCTGATGAATCTTTCTAGGGATATGGCAAGAACCATTCGTGTTTTGAGTAATGCCTTGGTAGAAAATGATGTCGTCGTTAAAAGAAATTAAAACAGACTAACGGTAGTGCAATGGTGTCAATCGTTAGTCTGTTCTGAAGAATTATTGCAACGCCGCAACGACGGATATTTCGACCAACAACTCAGGTCGTGCGAGTCTCGCTTCAACACATGCTCTAGCAGGAGCATGCCCCTCGGGAATCCACGAATCCCAAACTGCGTTCATAGCTGCAAAATCTTTCATATCTCGAAGATAAATAGTCGCAGACAATATGTAAGATTTATCCGTACCAGCTTGCTCAAGCAAAACATCTACCTTATTCAGCATTGTTCGTGTCTGCTCGGTAATGTCCGTATTCGCATCCGCACCAACTTGGCCACATAAATACACCGTCTCATTATGCTTAACGATACGACTCATACGTTGACCAACTTCCATGCGCTCAATGGTTGCCATAAAAACCTCTATTTGATTGAGAATTAAAGATTATAATCTTGTTGTTATTAGAATATTTTACAAATCATTAGCCGACTAATATAAAACGACAAGGCATTAAAACTCCAGCCCTTTTTGCGCTTTTATTCCTCTTTTGAAAGCATGCTTTACTTCTTTGATCTCACTAACTGTATCAGCAAGCTCAATTAAAGCATCAGAAGCGCCACGCCCCGTCACCACTAAATGCTGTGCTTCAGGACGGTCCATCAAAGCTTTTAACACCCTATCCTCAAGTAAATACTCGTAATGCAATAAATAGGTTAATTCATCAAGAACCACCAAGTCGATACTAGGGTCTGCTAGCATGGCGGACGCTTTTTCCCATGCTTGCTCTGACGAAGCAATATCAGATTCACGGTTTTGTGTCTCCCAAGTAAATCCAGCAGGCATGATTTCCCATTGCACATTTTTTTGCTCTTTGAAGAAATCAATCTCTCCTGTGTTCCATTCCCCTTTGAGGAATTGCACCACCCCAACCTTCATACCATGACCTAAAGCGCGGGCGACCATTCCCAACGCGGAACTGGATTTGCCTTTGCCATTTCCGGTTAATAGCACAAAAGTGCCTTTGTCTTCTTGCGCTTTCGCAATGCGTTTATCCACATGAGACTTAATGGCTTGCATGCGTTTTTTGTGTAATTCTGGATCTTTGACTGTTTTTGACATGTAAACACCCTTTAAAGTAGAAAAACCTAATTTGCGCTTATGGGTGACACAAATTAGGTTTTCAAAAATGGACTAAAAACGTCTAAATACGATCGTCTTCAGGATCGTAGCCAAGATTGGGAGCTAACCATCGCTCAGCGTCATCTTTACTCATTCCTTTGCGCTCTGCGTAATCATCCACCTGATCTGGACCAATCTTACCAACACCAAAGTAAGTGGCGTCTGGATGAGCAAAATACCAGCCACTTACCGCCGCTGTTGGCAGCATAGCAAAGCTTTCTGTGATCTCCATATCAATCTTTTCCTTCACCCCCAACAAGGTCCAAAGTTTGGCTTTTTCAGTATGGTCAGGACAGGCTGGATAGCCAGGCGCTGGACGAATACCTTGGTATTTTTCTTTGATCAATTGTTCATTGGTGAGCACTTCCGCTTCGGCATACCCCCAAAACTCTTTACGCACTTTTTCGTGTAAATATTCTGCCGTTGCTTCCGCCAATCGGTCAGCAACGGCTTTTATCATAATAGAGTTATAATCATCATGATCCGCTTCATATTTTGCCACCAAAGGATCAATACCAAAGCCTGCTGCACAAGCAAACGCACCAACATAGTCCGCGACACCACTGTCCTTTGGTGCAACGAAGTCCGCTAAACTGTGATTATATTTACCCGGTGCGGTGAGTTCGTTCTGAATACGAAGGAAAGACAAGCGCTCAATCACGTCGCCACGAGATTCATCCGCATAAATTTCGATGTCATCATGATTCACTTGGTTGGCAGGGAACAACCCCACCACGGCACGTGCTTGCAAGCACTGTGTTGCTATCACTTCATCGAGCATGTTTAGCGCGTCTTGGTAGACTCGCGTTGCCTCAACACCCACCACATCATCGGTTAAAATACGCGGGTAAGCGCCTGCCAATTCCCATGTTTGGAAAAATGGCGTCCAATCAATGTAATCTTTAACCACATTAAGATCGATGTCCTTTTCGGTCAGTACAGTTACACCCAATTTCTTAGGTTGAACAACATGACCATCGAATTGAATAGGTGGTTTGTTCTGACGCGCTTTATCCAAGGAAACTCGTCGACCAGCTTTGGCTCGATCCTTATAACGAATACGCGTTTTCTCGTAATCCGCTTTGATCTCATCCACAAATTTTTGACGGCGCTCTGTGTCTTTGCTTAATAAGGCGCTAGCAACCCCCACACTTCGAGAAGCGTTAGTGACATGAACCACTTGATTACGCTTGTAATTTTGTTCGATTTTTACCGCGGTATGCGCTTTTGATGTGGTCGCACCGCCAATCATCACCGGTAAGTTAAACCCTTGACGCTCCATTTCTTTCGCTACGTGCACCATTTCATCGAGTGACGGCGTAATCAAGCCTGACAAGCCAATCATGTCTGCGCCCTCTTCTTTCGCCGTACGCAAGATTTTTTCGGCAGGCACCATGACGCCAAGATCAATCACTTCAAAGTTATTACACTGCAGCACAACACCGACGATATTTTTACCGATATCATGTACATCGCCTTTCACTGTTGCCATGACAATTTTGCCATTACTAGACGATGCAGTGTCCATGTTTAGGCGTTTTTCTTCCTCGATAAAGGGCATCAAGTAGGCAACGGCCTTCTTCATAACACGAGCCGATTTTACCACTTGTGGTAAAAACATTTTCCCAGAACCAAACAAATCACCAACGATGCTCATGCCATCCATTAATGGCCCTTCAATGACTTCTAATGGTCGAGCGAAAGCCTGGCGCGCCTCTTCAGTGTCTTCATCAATAAATTCCGTAATACCTTTGACCAGTGCATGACTCAGGCGCTCAGATACAGACAACCCTCGCCATTCTTGGGTTTCTTTCTCAGCCACTTCACCATTGCCGGCAAATTCACCCGCCATCGCAAGTAGATTGTCCGTTGCATCGGGAGTGCGGTTCAGTACTGCGTCCTCTACCGCATTACGCAGCTTAGGTGGAATATCTTCATACAGCGCAAGCTGCCCCGCATTAACAATCCCCATTGTCATGCCCTGTTTGATGGCATGATACAAGAACACAGCGTGAATCGCTTCGCGAACAGGGTTATTGCCACGGAACGAGAAGGAAACGTTCGACACACCACCCGATACCTTGGCATAAGGCAATTCACGAGTAATGTCGCCTGTTGCCTCAATGAAGTCTAAAGCGTAACGGTTATGCTCTTCTATCCCAGTGGCAATCGCAAAAATATTTGGATCAAAAATAATGTCTTCTGGCGGAAAGCCGACTTCATCAACCAAAATATGATACGAACGGCGACAAATCTCGATCTTGCGAGAACGGGTATCCGCTTGCCCTACTTCGTCAAACGCCATGACAATAACGGCTGCGCCGTATTTCATGAGTTTACGAGCTTGCTCACGGAACTTATCTTCGCCCTCTTTCATACTGATAGAGTTAACGACGCCTTTACCTTGAATCCATTTCAGTCCAGCTTCTAAAATCTCCCATTTCGAAGAATCAAGCATGATAGGTACGCGAGAAATATCAGGTTCTGATGCGATAAGCTTAAGAAAACGCTCCATGGCAGCCTGCGAATCCAACATGCCTTCGTCCATGTTGATGTCGATGATCTGAGCACCGTTTTCCACTTGTTGACGTGCCACATCCAGCGCGGTATCAAAATCCCCTTCTTTAATAAGACGTTTAAACATCGCCGAGCCCGTCACATTGGTACGCTCACCGACGTTCACAAACAAACTATTACCATCAATATTAAACGGCTCTAAACCGGACAAACGACACGCTTTTTCAATGACAGGAATAACACGAGGCGTCGCATCAGCAAATGCTTTGGCGAAGGTAGCAATGTGTTCTGGTGACGTACCGCAACAACCACCAATGATGTTCAAAAAGCCTGAGTCCACCCAGCCCTGAATTTCTTCCAACATTTCCTCTGGTGACTCATCGTATTCACCAAATGCATTGGGTAAGCCTGCGTTAGGGTGAGCAGAGACATGCGTATCCGCAATACGTGAAAGTTCTTCAACATATTGACGCAGCTCTTTTGGCCCCAAAGCACAGTTCAAACCTACAGAAATCGGCTTAGCATGAGAGATAGAATTCCAAAAAGCTTCAGTGGTTTGGCCAGATAAAGTACGACCTGAGGCATCCGTAATAGTGCCTGAAATCATGATCGGGTAACGAACGCCAGTTTTTTCGAAATAATCTAATACCGCGTAAATAGCGGCTTTGGCATTCAATGTATCGAAAATTGTCTCGATAAGAATAATATCAACGCCACCCTTGATTAAACCATCAACCGCTGTGGTATAGGCCGCAACAAGTTCATCAAAATGCACGTTACGAAACCCTGGATCGTTTACATCCGGCGAAATAGTACAAGTACGGCTAGTCGGACCAACCGCACCGGCAACAAAACGTGGCTTATGTGGATCTTGCAGAGTAAATTGATCTGCGGCTTCACGCGCTAAACGAGCGGATTCGAAGTTAAGCTCGTAGCTAAGATCTTCCATGTGATAGTCAAGCATGGAAATGTAATTGGCGTTAAAGGTGTTGGTTTCAATGATATCGGCGCCAGCGGCAAGGTAGCTGGAATAAATGTCTTTAATGATCTTTGGCTGAGTCAGAGAAAGCAGGTCATTGTTGCCTTTTAAGTCACTGTTCCAATCAGCAAAACGTTCACCGCGATAATCTTGTTCTTCTAATTTATACGATTGAATCATGGTGCCCATGGCGCCATCCAAGATCAATACGTTTTCAGCTAATCGTTTCTCAATAATAGAATACGAATCGGACTTTACCACGCTCACCACCTCAAAAAAGAATATGCGAGGGTACTATACCGAAAAGTCATGCTTTTGGCGTTGAAAAAAAGTAATGCGGAGTTGAATGATACGAGAGGGAAAGGATTGCAAAGTCGACATCCTGTATCGACCTTGCGATCTTACTATAGCAGAAAGCTTAAGAGTTCAATTCTTGATTGTGTTTGCGTTTATTTAGGCGACCAATGAAGAACCCGCCTAGTAAAGCAAGTAAAATTGCCCCAGCCCAATAGCCATATTTTTCAAACCAATTAGTGTTAATCAAAGATAAGGTTTCATTACCACGATAGACCTGCTTTTGAATCGTTTGATCTTGGAAGCTAATTTGCTGACTGACAAACAAATTCAGTTGTGCGTCCGGCTTTTCGTTTAACCCCGCCACGCGCCAACGCCACTGCAAACGACCATTTTGAACGACAGCCGTCGCAATGCTATCACTTACCATCTGAATATCACTGTCTGTTACTAATTCTGCCTGATAACTCTGTCCAGAAAGCGAAGGCTGAACCTCAGCCGACACTAAAATTTCAAAGTTATTGTGCAAAGAGACTTCGCTTGGCAGTTGCCATTGAACATTCTGCAATGTTGAACTCAGTTGCAATTGCAGAGCATCTATTGCTGCAGCAATGGAAATACCACTGTTTTCTTTGGATTCTAATGCCTGTTGTGTGCTGGCTAGGCGAGCAGACAAGGCTTCAAGTTCCGTTTGGCTAGCAGCTAACGCTGCACTTGCTGTATTTAATTGATCAGTGAGTAAGGCATTATTTTGTAGTGCTTGTGCCAATTTATTATCAAGATCCTTCCAACGGGCAGCGTAATCAGCGCCTTCATCAAGCGCCGCCTCTAATTTCAATACGTCACGTTTATATTCATCAATCAGGGATTTTTGTGCGGCCATTTGATTTCTTAAGTCGGCAAGTTCTACACGCAACTGAGCATTTTCACGCTCATAATCAGCACTCCCATCCAACATTGGTGTTGCGTCAGTACCTTCAGAAGGTAAAGATTCAACCGCTTCTTCACCACTTAACGCACGAATTTTATCCCATAAAACTTGGTGCTGAGCACGGGCATCAGACAGCGCTCCTCCCAACATGAGATTTTCTTTTTTTAATGCACTGAGTCTTTGCTGATTAACTTGATTATCCGCTTCTAAATTAGCATATTTTTTTTGTAACTCAGTATTATCGCTCAACAATGCAAGGTAACTTTGCTTAAAGTCATCCTGAGACGTTGGCATATTTTCCAGGCTTGACACTTGACTCTTTAAAGATGTGTTTTCATTTTCCAATTGGCTAATACGACGCACGAGTAAATCATTATCAAGCTTCAACGCCGCGTAGCGTGACTCTAAAGCCTGACGTAACTTTTTCTGCTCTTCTAATGCCATCAAATTTTCGGCATTATTAGCGGATTTTTGCAAAGCCGCTATCCTTGCGTCTTTTTCATCAAGAGATTGATTAAGCGCAAACAATTGCTTTTTATTAGCGGCCAATTGCTGTTGGAGCGTATCGATAAGAGAAACTTTGGACTCTAATACTTTTTCTAACTCAATTTCCTTTGAACTGACTTCCGAACTCTGTAAGGGCGATTCAATCTGATTATTAACAGGTTCAGTTATTCCATCAGTTTGTTGGCGTGATGTCGTACTACAAGCAGACATCATCAGCCCCAACGTGATCGGAATTAAAATCGTCGTACGTGCTTTCATTTTTCGCTCCTTAAATAAAATCAAGGTCGACAATAGGTTAACACTCTTATGCCAGATTTGCGTACAGAATGCAAAGAACAGGTAAAGAACTTTGAATTATGGCCTAAAAAAACCTTCATGGGGAAAGCCATGAAGGTTTTGGGTGTTTTTTTACACAAACATAAAAGCACGCAATCAGTAGCAACAGATAACGAAGCTATGACATTGAACCTATTATGCCAAACTTTTAGAGACAACCTCGTACACATCTTTGGACAAATTTTCTGCCAAAATACGCTCAAGTTCTGCTTTCATTTTTACACTTAACTCCGGCTGCAGTTTTTTCCAGCGCGTGAGCGGTGTGCAAAGCCTAGACGCAATTTGTGGATTGCGTTTATTCAATAAAATAATTTGGTCTGCAAGAAACTGATAGCCACTGCCATCCGCCTTATGAAAACCTGAAACGCTTTGACCAAAACCACCAAGAACAGAACGAACTTTATTTGGATTCTTCAAGTCAAAAGCAGGATGCTCCAACAAACCTTTGACTGTCGCCAAAGCATTCTCTTGCTCTTGACTCGCACTGAGCATTAACCACTTATTAACAACCAATGGTTCAGACTGCCATTGCTCATAAAAAGCAGCCAGTAGCTCGGCCGCCTTAGGATGCTGAGAATGAACGGCAATAGACAAAGCTGAAAATTGATCTGTCATGTTGTTTGCTGTCTGAAATTGTGTCACCAGCTCTTGCTGAGCAAGCTCATCCCCAGTTTCCACCCAATACGATAACGCTATATTTTTTAGAGAACGGTGAGCAATGTCTTCTGCGGTTGCTTGATATTCACCATGGATTTTATGTTCGCGATACACTCGCTCAAAGTCCGCTGACAATGCATTGGCCAGTTGCGCCTTTAAGTATTGTCTTGCCTGTTTAATGGCGGCTGGGTAAATGGGATCAGCCAGTTCAGACAAATAGGCTTGGCTTGGTAACGCAAGAATCAAAGCCACCATAGCGGGGTCAAGTGCCGCATCACTCAACAAGGCTTTAAATCCTTGGATTAACTGAGATTCAATACTCAGTTCATCTCCCTTAATCGCCTGATTAATCAGCAATGTCAACTCATTCACGGCCAACTGTTGTGACGCACTCCAACGATTAAAACCATCAGAATCCGCTGACAATAGTAGCAGCAAATCTTTTGCAGAATACTCATAACGTAATTTTACTGGTGCAGAGAAACTGCGCAGCAAAGACGGCACTGGGCGGGACGTCAACCCCGTAAACACGAACTCTTGCTCATTCGCTTTCAAATGCAGCACATGATCTTCTGCTGCGACACCATTGACTTGCGCAGACAAAGCACCACCCTGCTGGCTCAATAAACCAACACGAACAGGAATATGCAATGGCAATTTCGTTGGCTGCCCAGGCGTTGCTGGCGTGTGCTGCTTCATGATCAGGCGATACGTACCCGTTGACTCTTCATAGCTATCGGTCACGGTAACCACTGGTGTTCCAGCTTGTGAATACCAACGCTTGAACTGTGACAAATCGACTCCCGAAGCGTCTTGCATGGCGGCAACAAAGTCATCGCACGTCACCGCTTGCCCATCATGACGATCAAAATACAAATCCGAACCAGCACGAAATTTCTCCGCACCTAACAGCGTATGAATCATTCGTACAATTTCTGCACCTTTTTCATAAACCGTTAGCGTATAAAAATTGGAGATTTCAATAAAAGACGCAGGACGAACAGGATGCGCCATCGGACCAGCATCTTCAGCAAACTGCGCTGTTTTCAGAAAAGACACGTCTTCCACGCGTTTTACAGTTTCAGAATGCATATCAGCAGAGAAGGTTTGATCGCGGAATACAGTAAAACCTTCCTTTAAACTTAACTGGAACCAATCACGGCAGGTCACACGGTTGCCAGACCAATTATGGAAATATTCATGAGCAACAATGGCTTCAACCCGCAGATAAGTGTCGTCCGTTGTGGTTTCTGGGCTCGCCAACAAACAAGAGGAATTGAAAATATTCAATCCTTTGTTTTCCATGGCGCCCATATTGAAGTCATCGACAGCAACGATCATAAAAATGTCTAAATCGTATTCACGTCCGTAGGTTACTTCATCCCAACGCATAGAACGCTTTAGAGCTTCCATCGCGTAATCGACCTTGTCGATGTTGTGAGACTCTGTGAATATTTGCAATTTAATTTCACGCTGGCTTTGCGTTATAAAGACATCGTTTTTTACCGCTAAATTCCCTGCCACCAAGGCAAAAAGGTAAGCCGGCTTAGGAAATGGATCGTGCCATACCACAACCGTTTTACCTTCGTCAGTTTTGCCACGCTCCACTTCATTCCCGTTGGACAACATCACTGGATAGCGAGCTTCATCAGCAATGATCGTCGTTGTAAAAACAGACATTACATCTGGACGATCTAGATAATACGTAATGTGACGGAAACCTTCCGCTTCACATTGAGTGCAGAACATGGAAGACGAACGGTATAAACCTTCAAGACGCGTGTTATTTTGCGGTTCAATCAAGGTTTCGCAGGTCAACACAAACTCATCCGCAGTTGCCGTAATGATCAGCTTATCTTCGCTGATGCGGTATTCTTCCGGAGGCAATTCGTAATCGTCCATTGCGACACCAATCAGCTTGACCTCTTCTCCACCGTCTAAAATTAAAGGCGCGGTGGATTTGCCAAACGCTGGATTACGACGCATATGCAGACGAGACGTCACGATCGTAGTGGTCTCATCCAAATCAAACGTTAATTCTGTTTTATCAATGAGAAAAGGAGGAACTTTATAGTCTTTTAAATAAATCGCAGATGGCTGACTCTCTTTCATGTGCTCTCTCCTAAAAATTCAATGTCGCTTGATAACCAGTGTATTTACGAATATTGATCACACCTGTATCAAGCATCCAATATTGGCCTTTAATGCCCATCAAGGTGCCTTCAATAACGGGTTTTTTTTCTGCATTGAGGCTGGTTATTTTGGTGGGATATTCTAAAACGGGGTAAGCAAATTCATGGGTTTCATTCTCGTCTGACAAATCGGTGATAGACTGCAATCCGAATTCATGTTGCAAAGAGTCTAAGCCTTCATACACTCGATCAATAAGTCGTTCTTGCTCTTGTTCAAGATCCATCTCGACCGATGATCCTTTGAGCATATTTCGCCAATTAGTTTTATCCGCTACTTGGGTCTTAAATAAGGTTTCAACCAAACCTGACATTCGGCGATTTTGAACTCGAAACAAAGCCCTCGCTTGCGTTGCTCCTTGATCGATCCAACGCGTTGGCAATTGATCGCCACGGGTAATCCCCACTTTCAACGCGGACGAGTTAGCCAGATAAACATAATGACTCTGCATGCAATATTGCTCTGCCCATTCAGGTTCACGGCAAGTGCCTAAATGAAAATGGCATTTTTCTGGACTCATGATACAGGTATCACACGCAGCTAATTTGCGAAAACAATTAAAGCAAAAGCCTTGGCTAAAGGACTTTTTAGTGACTTTGCCGCAATTAACACAATGAATGGTTCCATCAATGTGCAAGCTCACTTTTTTACCCAATAAATCATTGACGAATACGCGGTCATCACCCAAGTCTAAATGATAATAAACCTGACCATCACGAACCTCAGTTGACATCTTCTTAAGGTTACCCTGTAACATTAAGCTTGCCCCTCAGGGCCATCGCCAACCCATTTGATGGTATCTTGCTCTTTAGCAGGGTCTTTTTTGCCTATATTTTTATGACCGGTGGTATCAATGTAACCAACACGATCTTTTTCTTCTTTATTGCTGTAGTCGTAAGTAATGACAGCTTGCAAACATAACTCTGTTTGTTCTGGAGTCAGTCTCACGCCATTTGGCCATTTTCCAAGCTCTACCGCTTGCTTTAATCTGACATAAACTTCAGGCGACATATTGTCGATCATTTCTTTAAAATTCATTTTCGGATCTCCCTGCGCCTAGGCAGGCTAATAGTAAATATAAAGTGAAATATACTAATCAATTACGGCGGTATTTGGTCGCTAACCAATAGATTACACTAAGACTCAATCCTGATAGTAAGCCTATAGTATGTGCCGTATTCGCAATACTACCGAGACCTATCATCTCTGGAAAAGGGGTATAGCCTATCCCTAGCCAAACGGTAAAAAAAATCATGAGTTGTTTACTAATAATCGTAGGCCACCGCTTACTAAGCAGTGGTAGTAGCCAAGCAAAGCCGATGAGACCATAAACGACACCGGATAAACCGCCAAATAAGGGGTATTTGCTTATTTGATATTGCACAAGATTGCTCAGCACCGCGATAACAATAACACCCAAACTCCACACTACCGGTCCTAGTAGACGCTCAAGTTTTCTGCCGATGTCCCATACCCATAGCGTATTGAACACAATATGAAGCACACTAAAATGCAGTAATGCCGGTGTAAAAAATCGCCAATACTCACCTCTAGCAAAGACCTCAGCCGAGGTATAAAAATAAATATGCCCATTTTTTATATCAAATGGGCTAATGGACAAGTAAGAAACTGTTGTAAGGTCTGCACCAAGTTGAGTAGCAACCGCCACCAACAAGGTCAATAATAATAGCAAGCTGGTGATCGGGGCCATTTTAAGCTGAGAAAAGAATCCACTCTTAGACAATTCTCTAGCAATGACAGCGGGTTTTGCCTGCTGTAACAATGAAGGGTCGTCTTTCCAAATGCTTATCAGTTGCTCAACCGTTGGCAATTGACTTTGATCCAATATCCACAACTCATCATGCTGTTGTGTTGAAACAATTTGATGGGCTACTTTGTGTTGCCACAACGCTTTGGTTAAGCCTGAAGGGTCTTCTGTTTCTTCGAACTGATAAACAAAATACATGGGGCCCCTAAAAAAGATTCTCTTTGTAAAATGGTAAGATGCGACACTATAACCAAATGTACTTTACGGTCGATAGCTGGATTGCCAACCCAACTTATCACGGCATACGTTATAAAAATCGTGGTTTTTAGGGTGTATTAAACGTATACCCCCTGTTTTCTTAGTGATATGGATTTCATCGCCTGGTGCCGCTGTAATATTTAGCTGGCCATCACAACTCACACTTGGATACGTTAAATTGGATTCGCATACAACAATGCGAATTCGCGCATTAGCATCAATCACGATAGGACGATTACTCAAGGTATGAGGATGCATTGGCACCAAGACTAAGGCATCCAACTTTGGCAGCATAATAGGACCACCAGCCGATAAAGCATAAGCGGTTGACCCTGTCGGAGTTGCCACAATTAAACCATCGGACTTTTGGTTCATCACAAATTGATCATCAATAAAAAGATCAAAGCGAATCATTCGAGCGGATTTACCTGGATGAAGAACCAAATCGTTCAACGCAATACCTTCACCACTAGGGCGATTCTGGCGCTTGATCTTGGCTTCGATCATAAAGCGTTTTTCTTCTTGGTATTCACCACGAAAAATAGGATCCAACTCTTCTTGTAAGTTATGAGGAGAGATATCCGTTAAAAACCCCAACGTCCCTCGGTTGATCCCTAATACTGGAATATCATAATTACAAATGGCTCGAGCGGCACCAAGAAAACTGCCGTCACCGCCAACCACCATAACCATATCACAGTGATCGCCTAATTCTTTTAGAGCCGATGATGCGACTTTCACGCCCGGCATCATAGTCGCCAATTGATCTTCAAGCACTGGCGCAATGTTTTTTTCTTGAAGGTACTCCATCAGCTTCTTAACCGTATCAAGAATCTGAGGTTTGTCTAACCGAGCAATAATACCAACACGTCTAAAAAGACTCATGTGTCATTCTCTTCCCGTCTGTCGATGTAAGCAAAGCAACCCATTGGTATTGTGTAACGCTATTTTATTAGTCTGGGTTTTACATAATTAGCATAACTTTAACATGAAGCAGCCTATTCTCGCCATCTCGTTAAGAAAGCACAAAAGGATTACGGTCTGATGAAAAACCTCGCCATCCCTGCAGACCTCCCGTATGAATAAATAATGTACGACGATATGGCCAAGTCCCAGCTTTCATAGCACTTATTACTGCAAACATGCTTTTACAGGTATAAACGGGGTCTAAGAAGCAACTTGGATTGTCCTTTGCAAACTCATGCATGAAACGCACCAATGTCTGGCTATGTTTGGCATAACCACCTTCATGGCAATTTGCGTGAAAAAACAGCTTTTCTGCAAGATATTTTTGCGACACACGTTTATTTGTAAGCAAATGAGCTTGCTCAATAATGTGCTGCCTTTGCGCTTGAGCACCTTTTAAAGCGCTAAATACATGTAAATCAGGTGTTTTATCATAAGATAATAGACCTGCAGCCGTTGTCCCCGTCCCTGCTGACACGACCCACGCATCATAATCACCAGCCAAGCGACGAATTTTTTCGGCCCAATCGAGACACCCTCGTGCCCCAAGAATTCCGCCACCGCCCTCAGGTATCCAATAAACATTTCTATAATACAGGTTGATTGCATCCGCCACATCGGAGGACGTTCCTAATCGATAGTCTGAACGAGAAGAGGGCCACAAATTCACCCCATCGTCGACCATATCTTGTAAAGTGGGGGTTAACTGCGGGTGTAACTCTCCTCTCACGACAGCAACAGCCTCAAACGGCCGATTCTTCAGTGTTTTCGCAAACGCATGCAAGTGATTTGAAAAAGGGCCACCAAACGTGGCGATAGCATCTGCGTTTTGTTGAGCTGCAGCACTCAAATGGTGTTGAAGTTTATGCCATTTATTACCCGGTGCCTGAGCATGCTCAAGATCGCCACGATAAACATCAAACCTGTAATCACCATCTGCAAGATGCGACCCCAACAAAGACAAATCAATTGGGCAAAGATACGACATAACTGAATCCATCGAAAAACAAAACAGCACACAATAACATATCCATAAACGCCCTAGGGAGCCTATCGGCTCTATATGTTCATACTACCAAGTCGATTTCCCCCTCAAACGACTGTTCTGATATAATTTTCCGACAAAATATTACGCCGTTTATTTGTATGAGTAATCATTAATGTCCAAGAGCACTATCTCACCCTACTCAATGTCATGGATTAGCCTCATTTTGCTAACATTGAGCGGTTGCGAATCCCTCGCCTCGTTTGACTCTGTCACTTCAGTTAAAAAACTGTCTGAACAAATAAAAAACGCAGAGGACATCGATGACATCAAAGCGATTGCTCAGCAAGCTAAAACAAGTCGGGACTTGATTAGAGCGGACATAAAAGCAATTCAAGCCTTATATAAAGAACTGGATGAACAGGTAAATAAGCGATGGGGCAAAGGAAACAGCGAACTGCCTGATAAGAAAAAATACGTCAAATATACTAACGATTATCAAGCAAGAACCATCGTCGATTTTGAAAAAGGTCTTGTCCGTGTCGAGACGTTAGCCACTAGCGCCCCCCTAGACGCATTAACAAACGCGATTACTACCACGTTACTGACAACCTCCGATCCGAGCAAAACCGACATTTTCTCCAGTTCAGCACCGAATGTTGATGGCGTCCCTTTTTTATACCCACAGGTCATGGACCATGATGGGGAATTAGTAAGATACCCTTGGCGTGCACAACGTTATTCAACTTATTTGGTTACTAATCAATTACAAAAAACACAAGCCAATGGCAAAACAGTTTATGCCGTAGAATTTAAACTGGTTCAACAACATCAACACCTTCGTCAGGAAAAGTACAGTCAATATGTGATCGCTGCAGCCAATCGGTATCACTTATCTCCCGCTCTTATCTATGGCATTATTGAAACAGAAAGCTCTTTCAATCCCTACGCGGTTAGTCCAGCTAATGCATATGGGTTAATGCAAGTGGTCCCTTCCACGGCGGGAAAAGATGTATACAGCCTAGTCAAAAAAAGAGCAGGGCAGCCAACAAAAGCCGTCTTGTTCTCGCCCGAAAATAACATAGACATTGGCAGTGCTTATCTGTATCTCCTACAAACGCGCTATTTGGTTAACGTAACGAATAAAACAAGCCAAGAATACTCCATTATTTCAGCTTATAACGGAGGAACCGGCAATGTTTTGAAAACCTTTGATGCAGATAGAAACAGAGCTGTGCAGAAAATAAATCAGACCTCGACCAAAGAAGTGTATAGAAAGCTTAGGTACAACCACCCCAGAACAGAATCGCAAAAATACCTTGAAAAGGTCACTAAAGCCAAAGCGACCTACGAATAACACAAACTCGATTTATCTGGTGGAAATCGCTGTTTTTCATCAGATAAATATCACTACCTCTTCTATTTCTTTGTTAAAATCGGCGCACTCATCATTTGTGGAGATGAAACATGATTCCAAAGCTTTCTGACGTGTCGCCCGTTCAAACTAAGTACCTGTCTTTTATCGAACGCCTGAACGCTTCAGGATTCTCAGGAGATACTCAGCCTGATTACGCCAACCGAGTGGTCCTTTCTACCGATAACTCTATTTATCAAATACTGCCTCAAGGGGTTATTTACCCAAAAAATATTCTAGACATTCAGTTGCTTGTCAAACTATCTAACCAAGAAGAATTTAACGACATTGTACTCAGTCCAAGAGGCGGCGGTACGGGCACCAACGGCCAGTCTCTAACCGATGGTCTGATCGTAGACTTATCCAAGCACATGAATCGAATTTTGGAAATTAATGCCGAAGAAGGTTGGGCTCGTGTGGAAGCGGGTGTGGTAAAAGATCAGCTGAACAAAGCGATTCAACCCCATGGTTTATTCTTCGCTCCGGAGCTATCTACCAGCAATCGTGCCACCATTGGCGGCATGATCAACACCGACGCCAGCGGTCAAGGTTCGGTAATGTATGGCAAAACGCGTGATCATGTTCTTTCCCTTAAAACGGTGTTACTAGATGGTCATCTATTAGAATCCGCGCCTATTGATGACGAAACACTGGCTGAAATCCAAAGCGGCAGTGACTATTCCGCCCATGCCCACCGTATTGTCGACAGTATTCAGAAAAGCAAAGCGCAACAGATCAAAGATACTTTCCCAGCACTAAACCGGTGTTTGACAGGCTATGACTTAGCTCACATTCGCACCGAAGACGGTCGATTCAATATGAACTCAGTACTATGTGGATCAGAAGGTACATTAGGTTTTATTGTTGAAGCCAAAGTAAACCTCCTCCCTATTCCGACCTATGCGGCGTTAGTCAATATTCGCTACGATAGTTTCGAAGGTTCGCTGCGCCATGCGCGTGAGTTACTCGCCACCAAACCTACTTCAATCGAAACCGTCGATTCAAAAGTACTCGGTCTTGCCAAAGGCGATATTATCTGGAATTCAGTGTCTGAGTTTTTCCCGGAAAACCCAGGAGAAAACATTCAAGGCATTAATCTCGTTGAGTACACAGGTAACGATGAAAAAGAGGTTGCCGATAAAATTAAAATCCTCACCGATAAGCTGGATAATTTAGCCAAGCAGGGAGACAGCAGCACCTTAGGCTATACCATTGCCATGGGGCACGACAGCGTTAACAAACTTTGGGCAATGCGAAAAAAATCGGTGGGGTTATTAGGTAACGCCAAGGGAGAAAAACGACCGATTCCATTTGTTGAGGATACCGCCGTTCCGCCAGAAAATTTGGCTGACTTTATTATGGAATTCCGCGAAGTATTAGACAGCTACAAAGTACAATATGGCATGTTTGGTCACGTCGATGCGGGCGTATTGCACGTTCGTCCAGCGCTTGATCTGAAAGAAAAGTCCCAAGAAAAAAAGATCCGTGCCATCACCGACAAAGTGGTTGCTCTTACGCAAAAGTATAATGGTCTACTGTGGGGGGAACATGGCAAAGGGGTTCGCTCTGAATATGCCCCAGCTTTTTTTGGGGAGCTTTATCCAAGCATTCAACAAGTTAAAGGCGCTTTCGACCCAAGAAACCAATTAAACCCGGGCAAGATAGCCACCCCCTTTGAACTGGGTGCTGACTTATTAAAAATCGATGCCGTCCCACTACGAGGTCAATTTGATCGCCAAATCCCCGTTAAAAACCGCGATCAATTTCAAGAAGGCATGTATTGCAACGGTAACGGAGCTTGCTACAACTTCGACCCAAATGATGCCATGTGTCCTTCTTGGAAAGGTACGCGAGATCGTCGCCACTCGCCCAAAGGTCGCGCCTCTTTAATGCGTGAATGGCTGCGTGGCATGAGTCAGCAAGGCGTTGATACTGTCCAAGCCAGCAAAGACGCGAAAGACCGCCGTTTTTTACTTAGCTTCTTACCCAGATTGAAAAACACGCTAGCAAAGCGTCGTGGTGATTATGACTTTTCCAACGAGGTTCATGAATCAATGATGGGCTGCCTGGCGTGCAAGTCTTGTGTTGGTCAATGTCCAATTAAAGTCGATGTCCCAGAATTCAGAGCAAAGTTCTTAGAACTCTACTATAGCCGCTATCTTCGCCCTACCAAAGATTATCTGATTGGCTCATTAGAGTTTGTGATACCAATGATGGCGATCTTTCCGCAACCTTATAACTGGTTAGTTAGCCGCAGCTGGGTGAATCATTTCAGCAGCAAGTACATTGGTTTGTCAGACAACCCTAAACTGAGCAAGCTCAATCTAAAAAAAGAAATGTCACGCCGTGGCATTCGTCTGGCCACGCCACTCTCTATTGAAGCCTTAAGCCCAAGAGACCGCTCTCGCGCTGTCATTGTCGTACAAGATGCGTTTACCAGTTATTTTGAAACCGAGCTGGTATTAGACACCATGGAAACACTGAGTCGTCTAGGCTTTCAGGCCTATCTGGCGCCTTACATGCCTAATGGTAAACCCTTGCATGTGCATGGCTTTATGAAAGCCTTTCAGCGCACAGCGCGTAAAAATTTAGACATGCTGCAAAGTTTGGCCTTCTATGGTTTACCCTTTATTGGCATTGACCCTTCTATGACGCTGACCTACCGAGCGGAATACACAAAAGCCTTTGGCGACAGTCGGCAGATTCCAAATATCCAGTTGATGCAGGAATGGTTGATGAAAAAAAGCGACCACCTGATTAAACAACCTTTGGTGTGCGATAATACAACTTATCACCTAATGACCCACTGCACCGAAAAAACCAATGCGGCGGCGTCTATTCAAGACTGGCAAAAAGTCTATCGCATTTTAGGGCTTGAACTAAAAGTCGAAAACGTTGGTTGTTGCGGTATGGCAGGAACCTATGGCCATGAAACCGCCAATAAAGAGATGTCTAAAACCATTTATGATTTGTCATGGAAAGACAAGGTCACTGACCAAGGGCTGCTCGGTAAACTCGTAGCAACAGGTTACTCTTGCAGAAGCCAAGCAAAACGCTTTGACGATGTTGAAATACCGCACCCTGTGCAGGCGCTTTTGAAACACCTAAGAGACGCAACGGTGAGCAAATAGTCACTATTAGTGATCTTCTAAGGCTCGGCACCCCGAGCCTTATTTTTTTATAAGAAATCTACGCAACGATGATATTTAAAAAAGGGACAACATGAGTCACCAACACTTACTACATGACAGCGCCGATGAACTTGGCCCTATTCGCATTTTTGATGATGGGCAATATCGCATTTTGTCATTTGCTGATGGTGATGAGCAAAGCCGTATTCGTCTTTCTACGCCACATGTTTTACAGCATGAATATACCCAAGCCATGATGTTGCCACTCTTATTCTGCGAACCCAAACGCGTCTGTATATTGGGGTTGGGAGGTGGAACCTTACTGAATGCGCTTTATCATACCGTGCCCGCTATTCACATCACCGCGGTTGAGCTGCGTCAAGAAGTCATGGATGCGGCCGAGATGTATTTTAAACTCCCCAGAGGCAAACGCATTAACCTGGAAGTGGCTAACGCCATTGATTACATAGCGGATGGCCTGCCTAAAAAAGTCGATGTATTAATGACCGATCTCTATAACACCGAAGGAATGGATCGTGCCGTCCTCCAAACAAGCTTCATTGAAAATTGTGCGAAGAACATCAAAGAAGATGGCTGGTTAGCGTTAAATTGCTGGATCGATCAAAAAAACAACCATGAATTAACCGCTATCATCAAGCAGCATTTTAATGACGTTCGAGCACTGGATACTGGCAGCGGCAACTGGGTTATTATCGCGGGCAAAAGAGTCGATAGCAGTAACGCAAAAGAGCTCAAAGCCGCTGCACAAAGACTCAGCGACAAAATGGGCTTTCAATTGACCAAATGGTTATCTAGGTTATCTGAAATTTAACCCAGCGGCTTGTGAGATCAAACAAAAACGCCGCTTATCTTTTTATAAGAATAAGCGGCGTTTTCTTCTGTTTCAAACAGGGTAACGTGTTTGGTTAGCTACCAAGCACACTATCCACCAACGCTTTTGCTTCGTTTTCAAGTTCAGCAAGGTGATCTTCTGATACAAAGCTTTCTAGATAAATTTTATACACGTTTTCTGTACCAGAAGGTCGAGCGGCAAACCAACCATTCTTAGTAGACACTTTCAGTCCACCAATGGCAGCACCATTGCCAGGTGCATGCGTCAATACAGACACAATGGCTTCACCCGCCAATTCGGTTTGCGTGACATTTTTTACATCCAACGCACCGAGTAGTGCTTTTTGTGCAGAAGTCGCAACAACATCAATGCGTTTATAGAAAGGTTTACCATATTTAGCTACTTGCTCTTCATAAAGCGCCTGCGGATCCTTGCCAGTTACCGCTAAAATTTCAGCCGCCAGCAACGCCATAATGAAGCCGTCTTTATCGGTGGTCCAGACGGTCGCATCTTTACGAAGAAAGGATGCTCCGGCACTTTCTTCGCCACCAAATGCCATCGTGCCTTCAAACATGCCATCAACATACCATTTAAAACCAACAGGCACTTCACAAAGTTGGCGCTCTAATCCATTTACCACACGATCAATCATGCCACTGGAGACCAGTGTTTTGCCAAATTGAACATCTTGTGGCCAATGTTTTCTGTGTTGCGATAAATATTCAATCGCAACGGCTAAATAGGCGTTCGGGTTCATTAAACCAGATTTGGCACAGACAATCCCATGGCGGTCATAATCTGGATCATTACCAACGGCAATATCAAACTCGTCTTTCAGCTTTAGCAGCCCTTGCATGGCATAAGGGGATGAACAGTCCATACGAATACGACCATCTTTGTCACGAGGTACAAAGCGAAACGTTGGATCAACCTCTTTATTCACGACAGTAATGTTCAAGGCGTATTTTTTGGCGATAGGCTCCCAGTAGTGAATACCTGACCCACCCATAGGGTCAACACCAATGCGAATCTTCGCATCTGCAATGGCTTTCATATCAATGACGTTTTCAAGATCGTCAACATAATGACTAATATAATCAAAAGGCTCAATCAAGCCACTGGCTTCGACTTCTTCTGGAGAGAAGCGTTTAACGCCTTGCAAGTCTGCTTCCAGTAACGCATTAGCGCGTTTTGCTACCCAATCGGTAATGTCTTTATCGGCTGGCCCACCTTTGCTGGAATTGTATTTAATACCGCCGTCTTCAGGCGGATTATGTGAAGGCGTAATGACAATCCCATCGCTGATATCGGACTGGGTCTTGTTATGGGTTAAGACTGCGTGAGAAATAACTGGCGTTGGCGTGTAGCCGCCGTTTAACTGCGTGCGAACGCGAACACCATTTGCGGTGAGCACGCTCACTGCAGTTTGAAACGCCGCTTCAGACAACGCATGCGTATCTTTACCTAAGTATAAAGGACCAAAGATATTTTTAGAGAGTCGATATTCCGCAATCGCCTGGGCAATCGCAAAAATGTGATTTTCATTGAAACTGGTTAGTAAGGCACTGCCACGATGACCGGATGTACCAAAACTGACACGCTCATCTGGATGAGTCGCCACTCGAGGCTTTTTCAGGTAATAAGCTGACATGAGTTCAGGAAGATTGACCAGTAAATCGTGAGAAGCAAGCTGCCCTGCTTGTGGATGAATTGCCATATGTAAGATGCCCTATTAAGTCATGGAAACCAGTGCAATTAGTCTCTCTTATAATCAGATCTGTTTCAATGACTTAACCAAGGTATTACTTAACTTAGACAATTTATCCACGCATTGAAAAGAATAAGCAATCCGAAGCAAACACTAACGTTTACGAAGAATCAAACTGCCTATTGAATACCCCGCCCCAAATGAACAAATCACACCAATGTCGCCAGCCACTAAGTCCTCATGATATTTCGCAAAGGCAATAATCGAGCCCGCTGACGCCGTATTTGCGTATTCATCAAGCACCACTGGCGCTTCTTCAAGGGTGGCATCACGACCCAATAGACGCTTACTGATCAGCACATTCATATTGATATTCGCTTGATGTAACCACCAACGTTTTAACTGTGACACCTGAATGCCTTGACTATTCAGGTGGCCCTCAATGTGATCGGCCGCCATTGGACAAACCTCTTTAAATACTTTACGACCATTTTGGTGAAATAGCTTATCCGCACCATAAGGGTCTTCATCAGTAACACGAGTGGTGTAGCCAAAATTAGAACGAATATTATTCGAAAAAGACGTAATGCATTTCGTACTTAGCACATCGAACGAGTGAGCTGACTGACAGGTTTCACTACTTTCTACAACGACAGCGGTTGCCACATCGCCAAAAATAAAGTGAGAATCCCGATCCATATAGTTTACTTGTGGAGACGTTAGTTCAGGGTTAATAACCAATACCCCTTTTGCCGTGCCCGCTTTGACCGCGTCCACCGCTCTTTGCAAACCAAATGTCGCAGCAGAACACGCTACTAACATATCAAAACCAAAGCCCTCTATGCCTAGTGCCGCTTGCACTTCGATGGCAATAGCGGGGTAAGAACGCTGAGTATAGGCACAAGACACTATCACCATATCGATGTCTGCGGCGGTTTTATTGGCTGCTTGGAGGGCTTTCTGGGCAGCGGCAATCGCCATTTCAGCTTGATGAGATAGCTGCTCGTCAGTACGAACTTCTAATACAGGGCGCATCCGGTGGATATCTAAAGCGCCTTCTTTGGAATAAACATAGCGACTTTTAATACCAGAGGCCTTCTCAATAAACGCAGCGCTAGATAAAGGCTTTGCTTCAATGTCGCCACGTTCAATATCTTGAGCGTGCTCAAGATTATACTTTTCAGCCCATGCGTTATAACTCGCGACAAGCTCTTCATTGCTAATAGAATGCATGGGGGTCCATAGACCCACCCCACTAATAACGGCGGAATAATTCATTTCGTATCCTTTTTATTGTTTTTAACAACAGTATAGAAGAGATTGTGAATCACATTATGGCGCCAGTCTACAAAATGTAATAACAATGGCAGCATATTATCCAGAATACTTATAATAGACTGGTTTTATAGCATGGCATTCTCAGTAAAATTCTCCCATACTGTTTCTCAATGATTGTTTTAATTGAAGAAACGCTGTTTTTATGTGATACATAGATCACTGGAATAAAACCATACAAAGTGGACTTTTATGACCAATAACAATGCATTAATTCTATCTGGCGGTGGTGCGCGTGCAGCCTACCAAGTAGGTGTACTCTCAGCAATGGGAAAAATACTGCCAAAACATACCGCTTTACCTTTTTCAATATTATGCGGCACTTCTGCTGGCGCATTGAACGCCACTATGCTGGCCTCCTATGCAGACAATTTTTCGAAAGCCGTTTCGACCTTAGCTTTTGTGTGGCGTCATTTAACTCCGGATCAAATCTATACCGTGGGACGCTGGCCTGTGGCCACGTCCCTCACAAAGACTTTATTATCCCTTTTTCATGTCCACAATAGCGAAACATCCATGGCATTGATGGACAATACGCCACTGAAAGAACTGCTCTCAAATCATTTAGACTTTTCTAAAATACACACTGCAATAGACAAACAACAACTAAGAGCATTAGCGATCACCGCTATGAGCTATAGCACAGGTGAATCGACTACTTTTTTTCAAGGACAAGCCGATATTCAAGGCTGGCAAGAAAAAAGACGCAAAGGCGTGATAGCGCGCTTAGGGGTGGACCACTTGTTAGCGTCCAGCGCCATTCCCACTATTTTTCCTGCTCATAAAATTCAAAATCATTATTACGGCGATGGCGCCATTCGCCAAAAATCGGCCATCTATCCTGCCCTTAAATTGGGAGCAAACAAGTTATTTATCATTGGCGTGAGCGGTAACCGCAGCGCAAAAAAATGGGCCGCACCGGATGAAGAGGTAGAGTCCAGCGCTCCCAGTATGGCGCAAATACTAGGTCAGTTATTGAATAGCGCTTTTATTGATAATTTGGAAGACGATATCAACCAATTAGAGATCATGAATAGCCTTATTCGAGATCTACCTAAAGATAAACAAGCATTACATCAAAACCTTCCCACAGAGACGTTAATCATTTCTCCATCGGAAGAACTTAACGCCATAGCCCATCACTACATTAAGACACTACCGAAAAATGTGCGTATCCTCTTAAAGGCGGCAGGCGGATCGACTTCAGAGAAAATAAGCTCAGCAGCAAGCTACTTACTTTTCACGCCGCAATATTGCCGAGCCTTGATGGATTTGGGGTATCAGGATGCCATGTGGGAAAAGGATAGAATTATTGCTTTTTTTGAAGGACACGTTTAAATATTAACGTGTCTTTTATCGCTTATAGCGTCACTTGCCACCACCCATGAGGTGAGTCGCTGCATGTTTTTGGCGCCCAAAGAACTGCATAGCTCTATCTGCCCCTTTGGCTGAGAGGAGGAGTTCTGCAAAGCGTTCATTTGCTCAGGATAAGACGCTTCTAAACGCCGAATAAGTTGAGCGGTCACCCCCTCACTTGGCTCAATAATTTCGCATTCACTTCCTAAGGCCTGAACAAACAAATGCTTCACCAAAGGATAATGGGTACAAGCCAAAACCAACGTATCAATGTTTTGAGCTAGCATATCTTGGCTCAACACATTGATCGTCTGTTTGATTTTATCTTCTGTCTCAGGCCAGGCGTCGATATCAAACGCCAAGGTATCGCTGGACATAATCGATACCTGACTGTCCGACTTCCAAAGCCCAATCAATTGGTTCAAACGCGGACTTTGTGCTGTCACTGGCGTACCCAACACCGCCACTTTACGCTGCTTACTAATACGAAAAGCTGGTTTTACGGCAGGCTCAACGCCAATAATAGGCAATGACGTGCTCGCCCTTAACGCATCAATGGCAGCCACCGTTGCCGTATTACAAGCAACTACAATAGCAGACACTTTTTCATTTTCAAAAAACTGTCCTATTTTTATCAACCTTTCCTGCAATTGCGGGATGCTTTTACTACCATAGGGCGCAAACGCATCATCGGCCAAATAGACCAAATCAAGATAAGGTTGTTTTTTATGTATCGCGTTGAGAATGGTTAAGCCCCCAGCGCCAGAATCAATCACCCCAACTTTCAACCTAATGACTCCGCGTTCATACTGTGATCAACCGAGATTGTCGAGGGCAATTGAACGGGTTCACGCTCTAGCTCAACACCATACAAATCCAAAACAGATTGTTTTATCTGTGCTTCTAGCGTCAATAAAGAATCCGCTGTGTCCTCCTGATAATTAACCAGCACCAGCGCCTGTTTATCATAGACACCAACCCCTTGGAATTGCTTTCCTTTCCAACCAGCTTGATCAATCATCCAACCAGCCGCCAATTTAAATCCTTGCTCAAAAGGAAAAGAAACGAGCGAGGGAAAACGAGCGATTAACTCGCTATGTTTGGCCTGACTGACAATTGGATTTTTGAAAAAACTGCCAGCATTAGCCAACACGGTTGGATCGGGTAATTTTTCATTGCGAACCTGACACACGGTGTTAAAAACATCTTTCAAGCTCGGCTGAGCTTGAACTCGGTCAGATAGACCGCCATAACTTAACTGCAGTTGCCCCTGTTTTTTCAGTGATAACTCCACCGCCGTAATAATAAACACAGATTGCCATTTGCTTTTAAAATAACTGTCGCGATAAGCCAATCCACAGTCGCGAGCATTAATCCAGTAAACATCCCCAGACACGGTATTAATAACTTGAACTCGGGCCAATACATCTTTTATCTCAACCCCATAAGCACCGATATTTTGAACAGGGGCGGCCCCAACCGTTCCAGGGATGAGAGCCAAATTCTCAATACCAAACCACCCTTGAGTGACAACAAATTCGACCAGCTGATGCCAATTTTCACCCGCCGCAACCGTCAAACTCATCAAATTGCCACTGTGCTCTCTGGCATTGATACCAGACAATCGGTTAATAATGACCAACCCTGGCACATCATCAGAAATAAGCAAATTACTACCACCGCCTATCATGGTGACATGGTGTTCCAAGCGATTCGCCCAAGCCAATAAGACTTTGAGCGCGTCAAGGCTGTCTGCAATAGCAAAATATTCCGCCTGATAAGCAAATCGGAACGTATTGTAAGCAGCCAAAGACATGTTTTTTTGGATGGAATCTTCAACGGTTTGCGTGAAAAAATCGCTGGTATTAAGTCGCATATTCATCGGCTGACAGAGTCTTCTCGTTTTAAAGTAAGGTGGTTAACAAACGCTTGTGCAATATTAGTAAGGTGCTGTCTCATTTCAATAAACCCGCTTTCATCGCCATAATAAGGGTCCACCACTTCCCCAAAGGACACACTTGGATGAAACTCACCAAACAAAACCAAAGTGGCCCGACTGTGCTTAGGTTGAATTTTCTTAAGATTGGCTAAATTCTCTCTGTCCATGGCTAGAATCCAATCAAACTCATCGAAATCCGCCTTACTTACTTGTCTGGCTTTTTGTTGATCAATATGAATACCAACTTGCTTTAATACAGCAATGGATCGAGGATCCGGTGGACTGCCAATGTGGTAAGCGGCTGTCCCAGCAGAATCGAGTTCCAAAAAGACGCTTTTACTTTCAGCGCTCAAGCTTTCTATGATGCCCTGTGCGGCTGGAGAACGACATATATTCCCCAAACACACGGTCAGCACTTTTTGCGATGTCATTTTGATGAACCTGACTCCAGTCTCTCGTCTGTTGTTAAAGTACGCGCTTCGGTTTCTAACAACACAGGAATACCATCACGAATGGGATACGCCATTCCACCAATCTTGCTGATCAGCTCAGTACCATCCTTACTCAAGGTAAGTGCCGCTTTCGTGACAGGGCAAACAAGTATGTCTAATAACGTTTTATTCATGGCTATGATCCAATTTTATAAGGTTGAGTTTTTCTAAAAAGCGCTGCTTAAAATGCTCTGGCAATACTAAAGAGACTGGCAAATACCAGACGTTTGAATTCTCTAGACCTAAGGACTGGCATTTCACAGCGTCTTTTTCCGTCATAATAACGGCACCATCAGATGGAATATCGTTAACATCAAACACGTGATGATCGGCAAACCATTGATGAGTAATGTTTTCTTTTTGCAGGCCGAGTCGCTCTAATGTTTCAATAAAACGCTCTGGATTACCAATACCCGCCATAATATGCCATTTTGCCTGATCCACAAATGCGCCAAGACAATCTACGCGTTTTGTGCCATCTAAAGACAGCAACATACTCGGCACCAAAGGTGCGACGGTAATAGGCAAATTCAGTTGATCGAGGGCATTCGTCATGTTGTCCGCCACACTGACAATAAAATCCACGTCTTTTAAACGGTCAATCGGTTCCCTTAACGGCCCGACGGGTAACAAATGGCCATTCCCCACCCCACGCTTTGCGTCTAGCATTGCGATTTCAATGTCTCTGTCTAATTGGTAATGTTGCATACCGTCGTCGCTAACAATAATGTTTACATCTGTTGTTGCAAGAAGGTGTTTCACGGCTTCATCTCGTTTTGAGAATACCACCATAGGACAAGCCGTTCGACGAGCAAGCATAACAGGCTCATCACCAACGGCCTGAGCTGAGCTGTCAGGATACACCCTAGTCGGCACCTTAAGCGTTACGCCATGTCCTCGGGAAACAATACCGGGTCGATAGCCTTGGGCGGACAACAGTTCACACAATGCCACAACCATGGGAGACTTCCCCGTACCGCCGACACTGATATTACCTACGATCACCACGGGAACAGGCGCTTTATAAGACCATTCAGGGTGTGCTAAAAAGCGTTGCCTTTTATTGAGTATCACTCTTCGAACAAGAGGCTGTAACGGCCGAAACACACTTGTCCAACCACAACGACCGTACCAAGAACGAGTAAATAAAGACTCTAAACTCACTGGATGGGCTCTTTCTGTGCAGTATGAGCAAGTTTTGTAATACCGAGGCTTGCTGCCGCATCATACACCCTAAGCACCATGTCATAAGAGGCTTTTGCGTCAGCAGTAATAATAAGCGGACGAGTATAGTCGCCCTCACTGACTTCTTCTAATCCTTGTATTAATGTGCTCACTTTCTCATTAATGAGTGTTTGGCCATTGATAACATACTGACCATCCGCAGTAATGACCAACTCGACATTTTTAGCACGATCAGAACTAGGGGCATTTGAGGTGGCCGTTGGTAAGTCAATCGTCAACTCAGTACTTTGATTAAATGTCGTACTGACCATAAAGAAAATAAGCAATAAAAAAACGACGTCAATCAGTGGTGTTAGATTGATTTGAACGTCATCTATTTTCTGACGACGAAATTTCACTGGGCGACTCCTGTTTTATCTCGATCGCCATGCAAAGCATCGACCAATTTTGTGGACTGCTGTTCCATTGTCACAACAAGCTCATCAATTCGACGACTGAAAAACCGATGGAAAATTAACGCTGGAATGGCCACACCTAAACCCGCCGCGGTGGTAAGCAATGCTTCAGAGATACCGCCTGCGAGTAACGCCGTATTTCCAGCCCCACTTTCCATCAAGACAGAAAAGACCTTAATCATACCAACCACTGTCCCTAGCAAACCTAGCAATGGAGAAATGGCAGCAATGGTACCCAAAGTATTCATAAAGCGCTCTAACTCATGGATGACATGACTGGCGGCCTCTTGAACACTTTCTTTCATCGCATCTCGACCATGTTTAGAATTTAAAAGTCCCGCGGCGAAAATAGACGCAAGGCCTGTTTTCGCTTGCATAGAACGAATGTACTCAATGGTCATTCTGTCATCACGCAATCGCGCCATAACATCCGACAACAACCCTTTGGGGGCTACTCCTGACCTACGCAGCGTCCAAAATCGCTCAAGAATAATAGCCAGTGCAAGAATGGAACAGGCCAACAAAGGCCACATAAAAACACCACCAGTTTGAATAAAAGCTAACACTTCGCTCTCCAATTTTAGATTTGCTTGTAATTTAACACACTCTCTAACTTTTCTACACGCTTGCAAGTGTCAGATTTTAAGAGAAAAAAGTCATAAATACACAAAGAATGCCGCAACGAAACAGAACCATCATGAAAATAAAAAGCCAGTGATTCCCCAGCCGGAACCACCAACCAATTCACGCCCAAAGCGTCCAATATAATCTCGGTTTTAGACAGCCCTTCCTGATGCAAAACAACCCATTTCACATCATGATGCAGCAAAGCGTGTGGCGTGAGTTCTGCAGCAGGCTTTGGCGATAAAAAATACCCATCCTGAGCACGATTCAAGTATGAATCAAACCTTAATTTACTCAAATCAGAGCCCGCCCAAGTATCCACTAAGACCGGTGTTTCTTGATCCATTAATACCAACGAATGGTGGTTGTTTACTATTGTTACATCGGCCTCAAATCCGTTAAAAAAAGTAGAGGAAAACAGAATTGCCCAAATACTTGTCGCCGCTATAACCCCACGCTTTAATGGACTTTGGTACACCCATGCAATTAACAACGATAACATTATCCATCTTGGTAAATTCGACGAAAATGTGTCAAATGACAATACCGGTAACGAAAAAGCGACCCACTCAATACCTAACATAAGGTAACCAAGCCCTGTGTCTAACAGCGCGTAGCTATAACTCGATCCCAGCAACAACACTTCAGCACAAGAAAGCAGCCCCCATGGAAACCAAACAACGCCCGCAAGCGGAATAAGCAGAATATTGACGAAAATTGAAACGCTTGAAATAACCTCTTGCCAGCCAAGGATGAGCACCATCGATGCCGTGCTTAACATCACCTGAACCGCTAATAGGCGTAGCAACTTTGTCGATGTCTGGCAGAACCCTATTAACAAATACACCATGCTAAACGACAGCCATAAGCCAGGGCTCAAAACAGCCCTTGGATCAAACAACAATACCAACCATAGCGCAAACGTAATGATGCTATAAGGAGACACTTTTAAAGCAAGCATACGTGCGCACAAATACACACTTAGCATAATGGATGCCCTAACAACCGGTTCTCCCCAGCTTGTCACATAGGCATAAGCAAACAGCAAAGGAATCACAATAACAGCGTCACAATGCCAACGCGTTACCCCGGATAAAAGAATATTACGCGGCATGATCTGCCAAACTATCCGGCTTAGCATTCGACCAATAATAAACATAAAACCAGTATGCAACCCCGACACAACAAATAGATGAGCCAACCCAAGAGTACGCACAATCCAGGTGTCCCTTTGACTCCATAGGTCATCCTTTCCTAGTAATAACGCTTTAGTAAAACGCCAATAGTCAAAACGCTCCAAATGGTGATCAAGCTTAAACAATATCTGGTCTCTTAAGGAAACATCGGCTTGATGGAAGCGCTGTGGATCATAATGCTCAAACCGAAGGTTTAGCTGGGCTAACTGTCGTTGTATATAAAGATTTCGTTGCCACCAAGGGCCTGTTTTATCGGCCAATACAACCCCCGTAACAACGCCTTGATGCAATATGGCGTTTGGCTTTTGTGCGTTGTCACGGCTTGCGACTGATGCGCCATTAGAGTCGTAAAAAATAAGTGTAAAATCTTCTTGTACGAATCGCGAACCGTCTTCAGAAAAGTACATAATTTGAACACGCTGATTTCGGGAAAACGCCGCTTCATCAAAGGATGATGCTCGTTCGATAAGCACACTTTTCTTTTCAAAATCAATTGATACTTCGTCTCCCGCACTCACCGTAAGCATGGTTACCGCGGAAAACTCATTAAAAAGAACGGAAATAAAGGAGAGAAGTGTCAAAAACAAAACTATTAAACGCTTTGACCATATTAGGTAGAGACACACCAGAATGATATGCGTAGAATACAGCCACAAATAATGGCTCGGCACCAATATGGCGCCCATCAATATGGATAAACTACTTAGTAACACAAGACCTCCATGTCTTAAATTGCTAAATTATTTTTCACCTAATTATGCCAAAAAACTATCTTAAAAAATTCATACCAAATCCAGAAAAGCTGAAGCAAAGTAAAGCCCTTGGCTTATTAGGCGCTCAAATTTATGAAGCGAATTTATGGCACCTAAACCGTAAGTCCGTTGCTCGCGCTTTTTTTAATGGCCTATTCTGGGCATTTTTACCCATGCCTTTTCAGATGTTGGCTTCCGCTTTGCTCGCTATTCCCTTGCGTGCCAATATACCGTTATCGATTGCATTGGTTTGGATCACCAATCCACTAACTATGCCATTTGTCTTTTATTTCAACTATAAACTTGGGACCTTTATCCTTGGCGCTCATGACAAGAAAGACTTTCAACTTTCTGTTGAATGGATTTGGGACAAAATGGAACACATTTGGCTACCACTCTATGTTGGCTCAATTGTGTCCGGCGTGATTGTAGGTGCTATTAGCTACGCTTTAATCACCATATTATGGCGACTACACGTTGTAAAGCGCTGGAAAGAGCGCGCACAACGTAACCAATCTCAAAAATAGGCTTAAAAGCCAAGCTATTTTTTAGCCTGGCTTTCAAGCGATAGAAATGCTTTTAGAACACGCAGCGATTGATCACTTCAGTGACTGTAGCGTCCCTTTAGATAAGCGATAAGCAGAATCCATCCAGCTCAGCATTTTTTCATCGTGAGTAACGAGTAAAAATGCCATGTTATAAGTCACTTTTAATTCGTTAATTAAATTCTGGATCTCCAACGACGTGGTTTCATCTAAGTTCCCTGTTGGCTCATCCATCAACACGCAAGCAGGTCGATTAGCCAGTGCTCTAGCAATGGCCACCCTCTGTCTCTCGCCACCAGAAAGCTGTGAAGGCCTGTGATTAAAGCGATCCTTCAGGCCCACTTGTGCAAGCAATTCCTCACCGCGCAACTTTGCCTCCTGCTTATTCATACCGGCTATCCACATTGGCATCAGTACGTTTTCTAAAGCACTAAACTCCGCCAACAAATGATGAAATTGATAAACAAAACCCATTTCACGATTGCGCATTTTGGCGCGCTTTGAATCGCTCATGCTAGACCAAGAAACTTGCGCAAGCTTAACCTCTCCTGTCGTTGCTAGGTCTAAGCCCGCCAACAAGTTCAATAAAGTTGTTTTCCCTGACCCCGACGCCCCCACAATAGCGCAAGCCTCGCCCTTATTCACGGACAAGTCGATGGATCGAAACACATCTACAACCTGCTTACCATCTTGATACTGCTTAGAAAGTGCATGACACTCTAGAACAATATTATTACTCATAGCGTAATGCCTCTGCTGGCTCTACTTTGGAAGCTCGCCACGCTGGATAAATTGTCGCTGCGACCGTCATAATAAAAGCGGACACTACAATAAGCCTGACGTCAGACCATTCTAACTGTGATGGCAAATAATTAATGAAATACACATCTGAATTCAAAAATTCAACATTAAATAAGGTTTGTACAGCCGCAATCAGATCACTGACGTTCAATGCTAAAGCAACCCCAGATATCACACCAATTAAGGTCCCCAACATCCCGATGAACATCCCCTGAACAATAAACACCCACATCACTTGAGCGGACGTTAATCCCATCGTTCTTAAAATCGCGATATCATTGCGCTTGTCTGTTACGACCATAACCAACGTAGACACAATATTAAAGGCAGCAACCGCAACAATAAGCAGCAGCAGCAAGCCAATCATGGTCTTTTCCATCTGGATGGCTTGAAACAAATTTCCGTGCGTGCGAGTCCAGTCACTGACTCTATTTTGTCCTGGTATGTCACGAGCAATGTCCCAGATACGGACCGGCGCCACAAACAGATCGTCAAAAGAAATTCTTAACGCTTCCGCGTCATCATCGTTGTAACGCTTAAGTTTGGCGGCATCTTTGATATTGATATAGGCCAAACTACTGTCTAACTCAGCCCCAACCTCAAACGTACCAACAACCGTAAAGCGTTTCAAAACCGGAGCCACACCTGCAATCGATACATTGGCTTTGGGTAAAATGGCCGTGACCTTATCACCCACCGCCACTCCTAGCATTTTTGCGAGCTGAGCCCCTAAAACGATACCGAAACTGGTGTCATCAAGCGCACTTAATGAGCCCGATGCCATATTGTTATCAATAATGGAGACCTTTTTTTCCATATTGGGATTAATCCCATTAAGAATGGCACCATGAACACTGTCGCCAGATTGAAACATCACCTGAGCTTGAATATGAGGCGCAACACCAATCACGTTGGGCATTTTTTCAACAAGCTTGGCCGTAGCTCGCCAATCATCTAGTACAGGAGTTCCCCACAATGTAGCATGAGGCACCATGCCCAATATGCGCTGTCGCAACTCTCTGTCAAAGCCATTCATTACGGATAAAACAGTAATAAGTACCATGACCCCAAGTGCCAAGCCAGCAATGGAAGAAAAGCTAATAAAAGAAATAAAGTGATTGGAACGTTTTGCCCGGGCATAACGCAAGCCAATGGCAATAGGAAGGAAGTTAATCAATGTTTGTCCTTGCGCGGTAAAAATGGAGGCGCTTGTCCTCCATTTTGAACTAAGTTACCAATACGCTTATGCGTCGAAATCGATACCTATACGACGACCTACATCTTCGTAAGCTTCGATTACGCCACCCAAGCCTTGACGGAAACGATCTTTATCTAATTTTTCTTTGGTTTTGGCATCCCATAAACGGCAGCCATCAGGAGAAAACTCATCCCCTAATACAACCTCGCCCTTATATAGTCCAAATTCTAATTTGTAATCAACTAGAATCATGCCGCCTTCCGCAAAAATCGCTTTTAATACATCATTCACCTTGAATGTAAGCTCTTTCGCTTTGGCTAAATCTGTGGCTTTCGCCCAACCAAATGATTCAACATGCGACTCATTGATCATTGGATCACCTAGCGCATCATTCTTTAAGAACAACTCAAATGTTGGCGGTGTAAGCGTAATACCTTCTTCGACACCTAATCGACGACATAGACTGCCAGCAGCGACATTTCGAACCACGCATTCCACTGGAATCATATCGAGACACTTAACCAGCGACTCAGTATCACTTAACAGTTTTTCAAAATGGGTTGGAATACCGGCTTCTTGTAATTTTGTCATGATGAATGCATTGAACTTATTGTTCACCATGCCCTTTCGGTCAAGCTGCTCTATTCTTTTACCGTCAAAGGCAGAGGTATCATCACGAAACACTAGAACCATCTTGTCAGGATCATCTGTACGAAATACAGATTTTGCCTTACCTGCATACAGCTCTTGTCGTTTTTCCATTGGAGGGTCTCCGGTTTTCTTTTTTGAGGGGTTAATCTTTAGTTTACAAAACGTTGTGCCAAATGAAACGACACGACTTCTGGAAATGCCATGGAGGACACATCAATCACCAAAAAGTCACCTGCTTTTTGATGCGTGATTTTGTAAGCGTACTCGCGCTCTTCCCAGCTTACGTCGTCTAAGTCGCGACGAATTGTCTTAATGGATTCTAGTTTTTTCCCACTGCTTAGAGGAACACTGAAATCAATGACATCACCGACTCTAGCAACATCTTCTGGTCGCACAGGAGCAAGCATGTTTTCAACGCCTGGAATCAGATAAATATCCGCCGCATTTAACTTAGCTTCAATGTCCGATTGAGAAACGTTATTGCCTAAATAAATGGCATACAGCCCCTGATGATCCACCCAAACTGGGAAAGAAGAGGCGTCATTACGGTTTGAAAGATACGCAGAGGATTGGTTTAATTGACGACCCATTGCGCCCCACAAACGTACAGCAACGGAATAAGCATCATCGTTCTGAACAGGACTCATCCAGCCAGTTGGCTCAACATCCTGTTGCTCGTTGCGGAACTGAACACTTACCAATGTTTTCTCGCCAGATTCACTAAAGCGAAACGAGAAAGCCGTTTGCGCTGGGTGTAAACGGGTAATACCGCTCCACAATGATGCCCACCATCCTTGCGGATGGAAGTCGAAAGGAATGGAAATAATTTGATCTTGTGTTTGTGACGCTATCGGGTCGCCCGCGCCATTCAGGGCGGTCAAAAAATCCGCTACAATACGCTTAGATTGCTCCATGTTTGCTGGCACAGACAATTCCAATGAATCATCTTGCTCCATTACGCCAACATCGACCATTGGGTAGAAAATAAAAGGCGCCCGTGGCGTCGTAAATGGCTTAGATGGCTCCAAACTGGCAATTTTATCTTCATTCGGAATCACTAACACATCTTTTGACGGTACAGACCCTTCAGGCACAACCAAGGTTGTTGCTTTTGGGGTGCCATCTTGATAATCGTCAGAATGATCGGTCAAAAAAAGACTGCAACCAGACAATAAAATAGCCAATGAACTTGCGCTCATTAACTGTAACGTGAACTTATTCATACTAATAAAACTCCAGCTTCTATCATAGCTTGTCGAACAGCGGCATGATGCGGCGCTGAAAGTGGGGTAAGTGGCAATCGAATTCCTTCTTCACACAGACCTAATTGGCTGCAAGCCCATTTAACGGGGATAGGATTGGATTCTAAAAACAAATTTTTATGAAGAGATGCTACCGTTGTGTCAACAGAGTGCGCTTGATCTGCTTTTCCTGCTAAAGCGAGTTCAGCGGCCTGAGCAACGGCTCTTGGGGCAACATTTGCGGTTACAGAAATATTACCTTTACCACCCAATAGGATTAACGAAACCGCAGTCGCATCATCTCCCGAGTACACAGCAAAATGCTCTGGCAAAGCTTTAATCAAGGCTTCGCCACGCTCAAGGTTACCTGTAGCGTCCTTGATACCCACAATATTTTTAACAGAAGCAAGGCGAACAACAGTCTCATTTTGCATATCGCAGGCGGTACGGCCCGGTACATTATATAGAATTTGTGGAATATCAACCGCCTCAGCAATGGCCTTGAAATGCTGATACAGACCTTCCTGAGTGGGTTTATTATAATATGGTGTGACAAGCAAACAGGCATCAGCACCCGCTTCTTTTGCTCGGCGAGTTAAATCAATGGCTTCATGGGTTGCGTTAGCGCCTGTGCCAGCAATAACAGGCACTCTACCCTTAACCGTTTTCACTACTTGGCGAATAACATTGGCATGTTCTTCTGGGGTTAAGGTCGATGACTCACCTGTGGTCCCAACCGCAACAATACCATGCGTTCCCTCGTTAATATGAAACTCTATTAGATCATCTAATTTTTTAGTGTCTACAGCGCCATCTGGTGACATAGGTGTGATAAGCGCAACTAAACTACCTGTGATCATTTCGAGTCTCCGATAAAATTATAAGCGCGCCTATAGTAACGTCCAGACTCAGCTTTAACAATAATTGAGGGACGTAAAGCCAGAGTAAATTAGCAAGAAAACGCATTCAAGGGGATTTTTTGCTTCGCTCTTGGTAAGCTATTCTTATTTAACACATTTCGTTAATAACAGAGAGTAGCATTATGACAATCGAAATTGGACAAATTGCGCCTGATTTTAGCGCCAAAGATCAAAATGGCGAAACCATCACTTTGAGCCAGTTTAAAGGCAAAAAAGTGGTGCTGTATTTTTACCCAAGAGACGCAACACCTGGCTGTACCGCTCAGGCCTGCGATTTGCGTGACAATTACCAAGCACTGTTAGATCAAGACTACGTCGTTCTTGGTGTGAGCACGGACACAGAAAAGAAACACCAAAACTTCATTGCCAAATACGATTTGCCATTCCCTTTAATCGCCGACACTGAAAAAGAGGTACACGAGCTATATGGGACTTGGCAATTGAAAAAGTTCATGGGTAAGGAGTCGATGGGCACAGTAAGAACCACATTTATTATCGATGAAGAAGGTGTTATTGCGGACATTATCAGCAAGGTGAAAACCAAGGCTCATGCAGAACAAATACTAAAATAAAGCATTCAGAGTGGGACGCTATTATGTTCGCGTCCCACTTTTTCTTGCCTGAATTCTTAATACGTTAAATGCCGCCGCGAATTTCCGATCTCACCTCATCACGATAAAAATCGGCCAGCAACACATGCAGCTCTTTGCTCAATGGAGGCAGTGAAGATGCCGCCGCATTACGAACAACTTGTGAGGAACGACTGGCTCCGGCAATAATACTAGACACCTGAGGTTGATCTAAAATCCAGCGCAGTGATACATCAAGAATATTCTGCCCTTCAGGTAATTTCGACTTTAATGATTCCACTAACGCCACACCTTTTTCAAACGGAATGCCATTAAAAGTTTCGCCCACATGAAACGCTGCGCCATCTTTGTTATAAGAGCGATGATCATGCTCATCAAATTGATGATGGCTGGACATTTTGCCTGACAACAATCCGCTTGCTAAAGGCAAACGTACTATGATGCCAACATTATTCTTTTCGGCTAATGGCAAAAGCGACTCAACGGCATCTTGACGAAATACATTAAACAAAATTTGTAAGCTGGCCATTTCAGGATGTTCACAGCAAAACCTTGCTTCGTCTAACATTTCTACGCTGGCACCAAAATGCTTAATAATGCCCTCTTGCTTAAGATCTTCCATCCAAGCAAGGATATCACCATCAAACAGTACCTCTCTTGGTACACAATGTAATTGCGCCAAATCGATACTATCAACCCCCAACCGTTTCGCTGACTCTTGCAGACTTTTTTTCACTGCTGCCTTGCTGTAACCGTTTGGGTATAACGCGGCATTTCGTCCCACTTTTGTAGCAATAATGGGCGGCTTAGCTAAGGCTTTACGCCACTCTCCAATTCGCTGCTCACTGATTCCACCACCATATACATCCGCAGTGTCAAAAAAACGAATTCCCTCAGCCATCGCCGTTTGCAATATCTGCTCAGCGTCTTTGTCTTCTAAAGGGCCGAAGTCGTTACCCAGTTGCCAACAACCTAAGCCAATCTCTGATACTTCAAAGCCTGTTTTTCCTAACACTCTCGTTTTCATACATCCTCCTCGGCGAGATTTAATAACCCATAACACTACTATACGAGCCTTTTTACTGTTTATAATTATCAATCCATTAAATGCATTGTTTATTAAGGCTTAACAATATGAGCGCCAACGTCCCAGAAGGCATACCCGAGTTTTTGGCCGTGGTAGAAACACAGAGCTTTTCAAAGGCAGCCGAACAACGCAATCTGTCACGTGCGAGAATATCGCAAATCATCAGTGGGTTAGAAAAACACATGGGCGTTCAATTGCTCTATCGATCCACACGCTCTCTGTCTTTGTCTCCCGCAGGCGAGACCTTTTACCAACTTTCTCGCCAAGGCATAGATCAGTTGGAACATGCGGTGCAATCGGCGCAAAATGCTCATGCCAGTATCGGTGGGAAAATTCGGATAAACTCGGTTGGAGGTTTGTTTGGTGAAGCCATACTCGCACCGATCATGATTCGCTTTATGATTGACAATCCGCAAATAGAAATAGACCTGAGTTTTTCCAGTACTCGAGAAGATCTAATTGAGGCGCAGTATGATTTAGTGGTCAGAATGGGAAGCTTGTCCAACTCTAATCTAATCGGTCGCAAGTTAACCCACTATACGAATCATCTCGTGGCGAGCCCAGTCTATTTAACATCCATGCCTACACTGAAGAGTCCGAAAGACTTATTAGACCATGCATTAATCAATGGCTCGGTGAAAAGATGGTCTTTTACACACACCACCACCAAAGAAAAGTATGAGCTCCCCGTATTAGGAAAATTAACCTGTTCAAATGGTCATGTCTCCAAGCTGGCAACGCTCAATGGAGCCGGCATTTCCAGACAGCCTGCCTATTATGTAGAGCAAGAAATAGCGGAAGGACTACTCGTTAACCCTTTACCAGACTGGCAGCTATCCTCTTCTGACGTCACTTTGCTCTACCCTAAATCAAGAAATATCAGCTTAAGAGTGAAAACCTTGGTGGACTATTTAATAGAAGCCTTTAACATAACCGCTAATTAATCCCATTGAAATAACCATAAACCAAACCACTCGCAAGGGTTCTTTATGCTAACAGCACTAGCAGGCGCACTTACTCCCATTCTATTACTGATTTGCTTAGGCTTTTTTCTCGGCAAAAAAACCAACTACCTAGAAAATCCGTCACTAGGCGCCCTAGTTTCCAATTTAGGCTTACCCGCTCTGCTACTTCATTCCGTACTGTCCATGCAGATGCAGATTTTTAGTATGCTAAAAATCATTGTAGCGACTACGATTGTCTTAGCACTGGTTAGTTTACTTTCTTATGGTTTTCTAAAGCTTCTCAAACTTCCGACACGGTTTTATTTACCACCATTGGTCAACCCCAATACGGGGAATTTAGGCATCCCCGTTGCGTACGCTTTGTTTGGCGCGGAAGGAATGGCCATCGCGGTGGTGATTTCATCTGTCGTGCAAATAAGCCATTTCACATTAGGTGTTGGGTTTATGTCTGGCGCCTACCACCCTAAGCAAATCCTCAAAAATGGCCCTGTGATTGCGCTAGTCGCTGGCGGTGTGTTGTTAAGTTTAAACGTAAGTCTGCCTGCGCCTTTAATGAATACAATGAACATGCTCAGTCAAATAACCTTACCTATCATGCTCATGCTGCTTGGTAACTCCATCAGCAGCCTTACGATCAAAGAAAGCAGCAAGATTAACCGAGCTATGTTGCTGTCGTTGTTCCGCCCTCTTGTCGGGGCATTATGCGCCAGTTTTGTGGTGATGTGGTTCCCCTTAAGCCAGCTAGAGGGTGCCGTACTGATCGTTCTTAGCACCATGCCCGTTGCTGTTATTAGCTACATGCTGGCGACTAAATTCAAAGGACCCGTGGATGAAATTGCACTCATGATATTACTTTCACTGCCAATGTCGCTTTGTACAGTGGGTTTACTATGGTGGTTGTATATATGAACAACCTAAGATTTAAGCCAATCGATAAAAGCAGAAACTGACGCTGTCGGCGCACGTTTTTTTGAGACAACAATGTGATAACCATGATCCGATTGGACGGCAAACTCGGACAGCGCAATCAAAACGCCACTTTGGATAAAATCATCCAGCAGTGGCGACCAACCAAGACCAATTCCCTGTCCAGAAATAGCCGCTTGAGCCAATAAGGTATAATTATCAAATTCCATGACAGATTCTGAAGGTGTCCATTGTGAGCCATTGAGCTGGAATAAAAGATCCCAATCCATCCATTTTTGCCCCATGTCTGCATTCAACTTTAGTAATGGCGCCTTTATCAAATCAGCAAGACCAGGAAAGCCACCAAACTCGGCATATAATTTCGGACTACACACCGGATAGACCACTTCTGGTAAAAGTTTTTCTGCCACATACCCTTGGTATTGCCCCTCACCAAACAGTACAGCCACATCGGCCTCAAGAGACGCCAAATCGACCTCGGATTGAGATGTGTGGATGCGAATATCAATATCTTTATGCAATCGTCGAAATTCAGGCAAGCGCGGCATCAGCCAAAAAGCGGCAAAAGCAAAATCCGTTGCGACAGAAATTCGTTGGGATTTGGGTTTTTGCTTTATTTTTTGTAACACCTCACGCAAATCTCGCAAACTCGACTGAGTCGTTTTTAGTAAAATATGCCCCGCATCGGTGAGCACAACACCGCGATATACCCGCTCAAATAAAGCGACACCCAGTGACGCTTCCAAGGCCTGTATTTGCTGGCTTACCGCTGGCTGAGTTGTACCTAATTCACGTGCCGCCGCCGTAAAACTTAACAACCTTGCTGCTGACTCAAAAACGACAAGTAATTGCAAAGGTGGAAGATCTGAATCTGATAACATAAGCTCAGCTTATCCCATGTATAAATTTTTAGTCAGTTTACAGCATTGTTTCCATAGCGCAATCTAGTGGACATCATAAGATTATTGAGCAATCCGTGTTCACTTATCTTGTCTTCACTCCTTATCCATTAGAGAAAATCATGGCAGAAAAAAAACCAAACATTCTTTTCATTATGGCAGATCAACTAGCAGCTTCTGCTCTACCCTTTTATGGACACCCTCTTGTTAAAACCCCAAACTTGAGTTCGCTCGCACAAAATGGTGTCGTCTTTGACTCAGCCTATTGCAACAGCCCACTTTGTGCCCCCTCTCGATATGTCCTTATGACAGGTCAACTGCCGAGCAAAATAGGCGCTTATGACAATGCCGCTGACCTTTCGGCTGATATTCCAACATTTGCCCATTACCTTCGAGCACAAAACTACAAAACCGCCCTATCAGGAAAAATGCATTTTTGTGGCCCAGACCAACTGCACGGGTTTGAAGAGCGCCTTACTACAGACATTTATCCAGCCGATTATGGTTGGTTTCCAAATTGGGATGATGTAAAAACACGCCCTACTTGGTACCACAACATGTCTTCTGTCACTCAAGCTGGACCTTGTATACGCAGCAATCAGCTAGACTTTGATGATGAAGTCGTATTCCACGCACAACGTTACCTATACGACTATGTAAGACGGGAGCAAGATCGTCCTTTTTGCTTAACGGTATCAATGACACACCCTCACGACCCATACGCCATTCCGCCCGAATACTGGGACAGATATGAGGACGATGAAATCGATCTGCCGAAAATCACTATTAAAAAAGAAGACCAAGATCCTCATTCTGCTCGCTTGCAAAACGTGTATGACTATTACGCTCAAGATTTAAGTGAGCAACAGATCCGTAACGCTAGACACGCCTATTATGGTGCCATCAGTTATGTCGATGATAAAATTGGTATGCTACTCAAAACGCTGAAAGAAACAGGGCTCGATGACAATACCATTATTGTCTTCTCTGGCGATCATGGCGATATGTTAGGCGAACGCAACCTTTGGTATAAAATGTCCTTCTTTGAAGGGTCTGCTCGTGTCCCCATGATCGTTCATGCCCCCAATCGCTTTACCGCAAAACGGGTTAAAGAGTCGGTTTCCACCATAGACTTATTGCCCACTTTCCTTGAAATGGCAACGGGCATTTCCAATCATGAATATGCCATGCCAATACAAGGCCGAAGTTTAATGCCACACATTCAAGGCAAAAGTGGCGCTCACGATGAAGTAATTGGTGAATATTTTGGCGAAGGCGCCATAGCGCCACTGCTAATGATACGAAGAGCGCAATATAAGTATGTCTACTGTCACATCGATCCAGAACAGCTCTTTGATCTCAACAACGACCCCAATGAATTAGTAAATCTTGCGACTAACCCAGAATATGCTGATTTACTCCAAAGCTTCAAAAAAGAAACATTAGCGCGTTGGGATTCGGACGCTCTTACCCAAGACGTAGTCATCAGCCAGCGTAGACGTCGATTGATTGTAAGCGCCATGAACAAAGGCAAAAAAACAACATGGGATCATCAACCCCTGTTCGATAGCAGCGAGATGTATATGAGAAATCACATCGACCTCGATGATTTGGAAAGTCGATCTCGCTTCCCTAAAGTTGAATAAACCAAATACATAAAAAAGCCACATCACAAATAGGAGCACACCAATGAAGAAAGCACTTCCTTTTAGTATCGCAGGACTAAAAAGCATAGGGATAGCCAGCCTACTGATTGGCAGTAGTTTCGCCATATCTGCCGCACCGGAGCAATGTAAAAAAGTGACGTTTAGTGACCCTGGTTGGACTGACATAGGTGCCACAAATGGTATCGCTATCACTCTTTTAAAAGCCATGGGGTACGATACGCAAGTGTATTTACTCAGCGTGCCAGTGGGATTTGAAGGCTTAAAAAATGCAGAAATAGACGCCTTTATGGGGAACTGGATGCCCGCCCAGTCCGCTTTTATTGATAAATACAAAGACAATGTAGATGTGGTACGCACCAATTTAGAAGGGGTAAAATTCACTTTGGCTGTCCCAACATACGTTTTCGACGCAGGCGTCAAAGACTTCGCTGACCTGCATACATTCAGCAAAGAATTTCGCCAACGAATCTATGGCATTGACGCGGGCGCACCAGCCAATCAAAAATTGCAAAATATGATAGACAGCAACGACTTTAGTTTACAAGACTGGAAAGTGGTGGAATCTGGTGAACAAGCCATGCTCTCTCAAGTGGCAAGAAGTGTAAAACGCGACAACTTTATCGTGTTTCTTGCCTGGGAGCCTCATCCAATGAACGTAAATTTTGACCTAAAATATCTAACAGGTGGCGACGAATATTTTGGCCCTAATTACGGTGGTGCAACCATTCGCACCCTAACTCGTAAAGGCTATTCAGAGGAGTGCCCCAATGTTGGCAAACTGTTAAATAATCTCGAATTTACCCTAACAATGGAAAACGAAATCATCGACTCAAGTGAAAAGCCAGAACAAGCAGCGGCAAATTGGATCAAGGCTCACCCAGAAGTACTTGAAAAATGGCTGCAAGGCGTGACCACTTTTGAAGGAAATCCTGCATTGCCGGTCGTGAAAAAACAACTAGATATACTGTAAACGCACGTCTTTAAAACAAAAAGCCGCCTGCTTTTTAGCCGCCTGCTTTTTAGCCGGCGGCTTTTTGGCTTTACCAGAGCAATGTTTGAATAAAAAAGCTACTGGCGCGTTAAGCGGTCATTCCCTAATACTAGAGGCATGGTTGAACGATAAGGATTGATATCCAAACCGCCACGTCTTACATAACGCGCATAAACAGTAAGATTCTCAGGCTTACATTGACGCATGATATCAATAAAAATTCGCTCAACGCATTGCTCATGAAAGTCCGTATGTTCACGAAACGAAATAACATATTTCAACAAACTTTCGTGGTGAATTTTAGGCCCTTTATAATCAATAAAAACCGAGCCCCAATCAGGTTGATTGGTAACCGGACAATTGGATTTTAAAAGATGACTCACCAAACGCTCTTCAACCATCCCCATGGTCTCGTCAGTTGTCAACAAGCTCGCGTTAGGATGATATTCCGATACATCAACATCCAACTCATCCACACAGTAGTCAGGTGTTAACACAACCAAAGAGGCCATCGAATCAACGTCTCGAATCATCACGGTCACTGCTGCCCCAGCGGCGGCAGATAAATCCTTTTCAAGAAGCGACTGTACCGCCTCAACAGACTCATAACGCATTTGATTCAATGAATTCAAATACAATTTAAACGATTTAGACTCAATAATATTTGGCGAGTCACAGGGCAAACGAAATTCAGCCAAAGCAACGATCGGCTTACCTTTTAAGTTTAACCATGACAATTCATAAGCATTCCAAACGTCCTCACCATAAAATGGCAAGCGCTCAGATTCAATCCCCATTTCAGTCCATTTGTCCACTCTCGCAATGGGAAAAAGCAACCCTGCATCATACTCAGAAACATACTCTGTTTGCTGACCTAAGGGTAAAAAGCCCATATACATTACCTCAATTTCTAATACCTTTGCCCTGATTGAGCAAACGCAGACCAAAACCAAACAACACCACAATAAAAACACTCACGATCACAAGCGCCCAATACACATTAATATCAGAAACGCCTAATACGCCGAAGCGAAACGCATTCACCATATACAAAACAGGGTTTAACAAGGAAACCGACTGCCAAAAGTCTGGTAATAAATCAATCGAGTAGAACACACCACCAAGATAGGTTAACGGCGTCAAAATAAAAGTGGGGACAATGGAAACATCGTCAAAATTCCTCGCATAAATGGCATTAACAAAGCCACCGAGAGAAAACATAATCGCTGTCAAACACACCACCAAGACAGTTAACAACAAATTTTCCAATGCTAAATGCGTAAAAAACAACGACAGCACGGTGACGATTAGGCCTACGCACAACCCACGCGCGACACCGCCTAACGTATAACCGAGTAAGATTACCCAATTTGGAGTAGGTGATACCAATAACTCCTGCACACTATGCTGGAATTTTGCGGAGAAGAACGACGACGAAACGTTTGAGTAAGCGTTAGTAATGACAGACATCATGATCAGACCTGGCACAATATACTGCATATAACTAAAGCCGCCCATCTGGCCAATTCGATCACCGATCAAGTTGCCAAAAATAGCAAAGTATAATGTCATCGTAATGGCTGGAGGCAATAATGTTTGTGGCCAAATTCGAGTAAAACGACGAATCTCTCTCACTAAAATCGTATAAAATGCGACCCAAATTTCCGAATTTTTCATCTATCTAGCCTTTTATTAATTTAACGAAGAGTTCTTCGAGTCGATTAGACTTATTGCGCATGCTAACAACATTAATCGATATGGCATCCAATGCTTTAAAAATAGCGTTGATCGATTGCCCCTTAACGACTTCAACCTCGACTGAACTTGCATCTTTACTCACCACAACACTAAAACCGGGTAAAGACCAACCAGTCGGTAAGCTTGAATCCAAATCCAGAATAAACGTCTCTTGATTCAGTGTTTTCAGTAACGCTTTAATACTGGTATTTTCGACAATCTCTCCCGCATTGATAATCGCAATATTGCGACACAACTGTTCAGCTTCCTCTAGGTAATGCGTCGTTAAAATAATCGTCGTACCTTGCTCGTTTAATTTTTTAATGAACTCCCACATAGAACGACGCAATTCAATATCCACGCCAGCAGTAGGTTCATCTAAAATAAGCACCTCAGGCTCATGTATCAGAGCCCTGGCTATCATTAATCGTCTCTTCATTCCTCCAGACAGCATACGGGACTGATCATTTCTTTTATCCCAAAGATCAAGCTGCTTTAGATATTTCTCTGCACGCTCCTCAGCAACGGAACGACTTATGCCATAAAAACCCGCTTGAGTAACAACCACATTAAAAACGGTTTCAAATACATTAAAGTTAAATTCTTGTGGTACCACACCTAAGTATTTTTTGGCTTTGGCAAAATCTTTATCAATATCTGTCCCAAAAATAGAAACGCTACCTGATGTTTTGTTCACCAAAGAACATAAAATACCAATAGTGGTGGACTTACCGGCGCCATTTGGCCCCAATAACGCAAAGAAATCTCCCTTTTCAACTTTTAAATCGATACCTTTTAACGCCTCAAAACCACTTCCATAGCGTTTTTTAAGGTCACTAATTTCGATTGCATATGTCATAATTGAAGTTCTCGTACGGCAATGCCGACTAAAATAGTTACTTACTTGAATAGGCTTTTATTACGTGGAATCACGCACACAATACATACTTAACGCTTTTGCTGATTTGCGTCAGCGCATTGCAGAACATGCTCCCTTTAACCAGCCAGAACTGGCTGAAGAAGAATTAGACTTCTTAGAAACATGGGACCAACTGGTAAAAAACATACAGAGTACCTCCCACGACTACAGCTTTGATGCCCAAGAAGTATTATCACGCTTCATACGTTGCTACGCAAACCTAGTCCCGCTGATCAAACGGGAACTATTGTGGTTTGTCGGCGGAGAATGCTTACACTTTTTAGGTGATGAGGAAATTGCGCTTTATCAACAGCTGGAAGAACACCTTTATGATCTAGACAGTCACAATAGAAGCTACGATATTCAGGAAGAAATCAATGTACTACGCGGCGCAACAACCCAAATTCATTAGCCATAGTTAACGATAACGGTCGGTTATAGGCCGACCGTTATTACAACACCCCCAAGAGAACAAAGCCAAAGCGTTCTCAAGAAAATGATTTCAAGATATTTTCTTAAAAACCAAAGTGCCGTTTGTACCACCAAAGCCAAATGAATTATTTAAAACAACGTCTATTTTACGCTTTTGTGGGGTTCCAGGAACATAATTTAAATCGCAACCGTCACCAGGCTCTTCTAAATTAATGGTAGGTGGAGCGACTTGATCACGAATGGCTAATATCGAAAAAATAGACTCAACAGCGCCAGATGCCCCCAATAAATGCCCTATCATAGACTTAGTGGAGCTGATAGCAACATCCGATGCATCGGCCCCCATCACAGCCTTAACCGCCTGAGTCTCAGCTAAATCACCAGCTGGAGTAGACGTACCGTGGGCGTTTATATAATCGATATCCAGCGGCTTTAGCTTAGCGTCTTTTAATGCCGCCCTCATAGCCGAGGCTGCGCCCTCTCCACCTTCTGGTGGCGCTGTCATATGGTAAGCGTCATCACTCATACCAAAGCCAGCTAATTCGGCGTATATTTTTGCTCCACGCGCTACGGCATGCTCATATTCTTCTAACACCAAGATACCGGCACCGTCCCCCATGACAAAACCATCACGATTTTTATCCCATGGACGACTTGCTGTTTTATAATCATCATTTCGCGTCGACAGTGCTCTAGCAGCACCAAAACCACCGATACCAAGTGGCGTAATCGCCATTTCAGCGCCACCGGCAATCATGACATCAGCGTCACCATAAGCAATCATACGGCCCGCCATACCAATGTTATGCGTACCAGTGGTACAGGCAGTCACAATCGATATATTGGGGCCTTTAAAACCAAAACGAATCGCAACATGACCTGAAATCATATTAATAATCGCGCCTGGAACAAAAAAAGGAGAAATACGCTTTGGACCTGATTCATTCAATAGCTCTAGATTTTTTTCTATCATTGGTAAGCCACCAATGCCAGAACCTATCGCACAACCAACTCGGCTCAAATTCGCCGTATCGGAATTAAGGTTAGCATCATCCAAAGCCTGCACGGCAGCAGCGATACCATACTGAATGAAAAGATCCATCTTGCGGGCTTCTTTCACGCTCATGTACTGAGTCGCATCAAAACCGTTTACTTGTGCCGCAAAACGAGTGGAAAATTGGCTTGCGTCAAAAGAGGTGATCTCCGATACACCACTCTTACCTTCCAATATATTATCCCACGTATCTTTCACATTATTGCCAAGGGGTGTCACCATTCCCATTCCTGTGACTACAACCCGACGACGAGACATAAGATTTCTCCAGCAATTCGCCCTCAACTCTCAGGGCTATTAATAAGAAAAGCCGCTGTAACGAATACAAGCGGCTTTTCGGAAAACTCAGTTCACCAATATATTACAAGTTAGCGTTGATGTAGTCGTTCGCTGCTTGTACGGTAGTGATTTTTTCAGCTTCTTCATCAGGAATTTCAGTATCAAATTCCTCTTCAAGAGCCATTACAAGCTCAACTGTATCTAGGGAATCTGCACCTAGGTCATCAACAAAAGATGCTGAAGCAACAACATCTTCTTCTTTAACGCCTAGTTGTTCACAAACGATTTTTTTAACGCGTTCTTCAATGCTACTCATTAGAAGTTCCTACTCTACTCATTAACAGCTCAGTGTGAGCATATTATAAAATTCGATCACCTAAAAGGCGTGATTCTCGACATGAACCGGAGATGTATTTTCGTTGAATTAAACATAAAATTCAACTCAAATTACGACATATACATACCGCCATTGACATGTAATGTCTCTCCAGTGATGTAAGCGGCGCCATTTGACGCCAAAAACGCGACTGCTGCCGCAATTTCTTCGGGTTGACCAAGTCGTGATGAAGGCACTTTTTCAACCAATTTGGCTTTATGCTCTTCAGGTAAGACCTTAGTCATGTCTGTTTCAATGAACCCCGGTGCAACACAATTCACTGTGATACCACGAGACGCAATTTCTGCAGCTAGAGAACGGCTAAAACCTTCTAGACCCGCTTTGGCTGCAGAATAATTCGTTTGCCCGCCATTGCCCATAGAGCCAACAACTGAGCTGATGCTAATAACACGACCAAACTTTGCCTTAGTCATGCCGCGCAAGCAAGCTTTTGTGACACGAAATACAGACGTTAGATTCGTATTTACTACTTGATCCCACTCGTCTTCTTTCATTCGCATCATGAGATTATCACGAGTAATGCCCGCGTTATTTACCAAAATCGTTGGCGCACCAAATTCGGCTGTAATCTCTTTTACAACAGCATCAACGGACTCGCTTGATGATACATCTAGCACCCAGCCTTTACCATTAGCACCAAGGTATTCACTAATACTTTGCGCACCAGACTCACTCGTTGCCGTGCCAATAACAGTCGCACCTTGTTCAACCAGTGCGACAGCAATCGCTTTACCAATACCGCGAGTAGCGCCTGTTACCAGAGCAACTTTTCCTTCAAGACTCATGCTTGTCTCCAACAATATATTTCGAATCAAATACTTTTCGAACAAATAAAAATTCTATTACGCATGCAAAGCCGCTTCAAAGCTAGCAATATCACCAAGCGAAGCCGTTTCTAGGCCTTTGACAATACGCTTATTCAAGCCACTAAGCACTTTACCAGGGCCGCACTCTGCTGTAGAGGTCACACCCAATTCAGCCAGCAACATAACGGATTGCGTCCACAATACAGGCTCGCTCAACTGAGACACAAGATTGGCTTTGATCACAGCGGGGTCCGACACAGCCTGAGCAGTAACATTTTGCACCAAAGTACAAGAAGGCGAATGAAACACAATGGTTTCAAGTTTTTCTGCCAATTTCTTGCCCGCTGGAATCATCAATTCGCAATGAGAAGGCACGCTAACAGGCAACGGCAGCGCTCGCTTAGCACCCGCTTCTTTCGCATTCACCATAGCCGCTTCTACCGCAGCAACATGACCGGCAATAACCACCTGACCGGGCGAGTTAAAATTAACCGCACTCACGATACCTGGCGCAGCATCACATGCGGCCACGACCTTATCATCGTCCAGACCAATAATGGCAGCCATGGCACCTTCGCCTGCAGGCACCGCTTGCTGCATGTATTCGCCGCGTAATTTAACAAGTTCTACAGCATCAGTAAACGCCATTACACCCGCACACACTAAGGCGGAATATTCTCCAAGACTGTGACCCGCAACATACGCTGGTTTTTCACCGCCCTGCTGCTCCCACAAACGCCACAAAGCAACACTTGCGGTCAAAAGCGCAGGTTGTGTTTTGTCTGTTTGGCTCAATTTGTCTGCGTCGTTTTGCACAAGATCCCACAAATCATAACCAAGCACAGCAGATGCCTGTGCGAACGTTTGCTCTATTACATCATGTTTTTCTGCCAAATCCGCCAACATTCCCAATTGCTGAGAACCCTGCCCCGGAAAAACAAACGCTAATTTACTGCTCATTTAATCTCCTGACTCTAAAGCTTCATTACAAAGACGCGTTTCAATCGCTGAATACAAATTCGCTCGCGCAATATCGATACCATATTCTATCGCGCCTACCATAGCCGGCAAATCAGAACGACCATGACCTTTTACCAAATTGCCACGCACACCCACAAGGCAGGCCCCATGCCTACGCTCAGTTTGGTAAAAAGTCTCAAATAACGATGACACACCCTCTGCCTTTTTAAATTTGTTCACCATAAAGGAAAGCAGACCCTCAGATGCCTTTAATACGGCATTCCCAACCATGCCATCGCACACAATGACATTTTTCTCCCCTTCAAATAGCTCCGTGCCTTCCGCATACCCGAGATAAGTCGGCCACACCTTACTGGCTAAAAGCCTATTTGCCTCACGAATAACCGCACTTCCCTTAGAACTTTCAACACCAACGTTTAACAGACCAACTTTTGGTATCTCATCACTCAAGGCTTCAACATACGCCGCGCCAAGCTCAGCAAAACCCACTAACATGGATGGCGGACAATGAACATTCGCCCCCAAATCCACCAAACATCGAAGTGGATTCGAATAAAGCTCCCTAATTAAAGCCGGATAAAGTTTAGGACGCAATACACCCAACAAATGACGAGCAAGTGCCACCATAGCACCCGTGTTGCCTAAGGTCACGACAACATCTGAAGACCTATTTGCTAAGGCATTTAAAGATTGGTAAAGCGTACTATTACGACGACGAAATAAGGACAAAACAATTTCTTCATCGCCATCAATCACATCGGAGCAAGCAATCAAAGACAAACGTTTGTGAGGCTTAGGAAGGTCCAAACCAGAGTGAGGGGAATAATACACAGTAATGACGACATCTTCATGGCGAGAAAGGATCTCTATTGCACCGTCAAATGCAATGCGGGGACCTAAGTCCCCGCCCATAGCGTCTAAAGCTACCCTGATCATGGGTATCTTAGTTACTCACCTTTAGGGGTGATAACTTGACGACCACGGTAGAAACCATCAGCAGAAATGTGGTGACGACGGTGAAGTTCACCAGTAGTCTTTTCTACAGAAAGAGTTGGACCAGTCAAAGCATCGTGAGAACGGCGCTGGCCGCGACGTGAACGAGTTACTTTACTTTTTTGTACTGCCATTTTTGGAGCTCCTAACTTTACTTGACCTTTAATTGGGCCAATATACTAAATGGATTCGGTTTTTCGTCATCCGGTGCGTCATCGGTAGACGAGGCATACTTTACAGCTGTTGGGTTGCAACCACTTTCTTCGTGATAAGCGACAATGGGTAAGGCAAGTATAATTTCTTGCTCTACCATATCTGCTAAAATTACTTCACCATCGGTCATGACAACAGGATCGTAATTGTGCGGTAGGTTTTTCGCATGGTCTTCGTCGTAGACGAACCCCAAGGATAAATCTAACGCTAGATCATGTGTAACAGCTCCCATACAACGCTGACAAACAACTTGTACTTGAGCGGTTAATAATCCAGTAGCAATGTAACGCCTATCCTCATCAACTCTAAAGTCTAGATGAATAAAAGCATTACCCTCATCAGAGGCTAATATAGCACAAAGCTCCTTAAATTCATTAAGGCGCACGTACCCTTCGAACGCTTGCTCATTGCTTGCGTATTTTCGAGGGTCAAAATATTTAGGTAACGTATCATTCAACATGGCGGGGGATAATATTGCTAAGGACCCATTTTGTCAAAGTCTAACTGCTCTTAAAGCGCTTTTTTTCTCTTTTTTACACCATTGGAAGCAAAAAAAAGTAAAATACACTCTCATTTTATTAAAACGATGAAAAAAACAATGCCAAACAAACTCATATTAGGTTCCTCCTCACCCTACCGAAAAGACCTTCTCAAACGCTTAGGCGTCCCCTTTGAATGTCACTCACCCAACATTGACGAGACCCCATTACACCCAGAATCTGCTGTTGATTTAGTCAAGCGCCTAAGCATTGCCAAAGCGTTTGCTGTGGACCGTGAACGACGGGTGACGGATCACACACCCAATGGGATCATTATCACCTCTGATCAAGTGGCCGTTTTAAATAATAAAATTTTAGGCAAACCTCACACCGTAGACAATGCGATAAATCAACTAAGCCGTTTTAGCGGCAAAAAAGTCAGTTTCCTAACAGGGTTGTGCGTATTTAATCAACAAGACCAGTCGTATCAATATACACTAAGCGAATATCACGTTTATTTTAGAGCACTTACTCTCAATGAAATTCGCCAATATGTTTTACTTGAGCAACCACTTGATTGCGCTGGTAGCTTTAAATGTGAAGGCCTAGGTGTCTGCTTATTCGATAAAATGGAAGGAGATGACCCTAACAGCCTTATTGGGTTGCCATTGATCACACTCTCGCGTCTGTTGCGTGAGCTCGACATCAACCCAATAGGCTAGAGACTAAATGGCGTAAAAACCGTTAATACCCTTTTGGAAATGAAAAATAACTCGACGTTGGCGATTCCAAACCGTCAATCGCCTTGAGAGCCACTTCATAACCAAAATCAATCAATTCCTTTGCCCGCCAAAATTCATAGAAGCCTGAAATGTCTTTTGGCATAGAAATAAGCAAATCAGGCGGGTAGCCAGCCAATTTGTATTGAGTAAGGGACTCCTGCATGGTTTCAAACATCATATTAATTGTTTGAAGACGCCCCCAGCTTTCAGGTGAGTACTTGGGCTTTTCCTCCAAATCGTCGCCTTTTTCTTTCGCAAAAAAACCTTTCGCGTTCAACCACCAAGCAGGCGCATTAGACGTTGCCTCAGACACGTCCTCTAACATACCTTCTGCTGGCCCATTCAGATCCACCGCAATAATATAATCCGCTCCAGCAGGCACAGAAGGGATGATAGGCAGCGGATTCAATACACCACCATCAACATACATTCGACCATTTAACGGCACAGGCGATACTATCGAAGGAATAGCGGATGAGGCCCGCATCGCACTGATTAGATCACCTCGCTGAAACCAAAACTCTTTTTGATTCAACAAATCGACCGCAACAGACGTGTAATCTATCGGCAAAGACTCAATCACAGGCGTCCCTATCATACTTTGAATCTTTTCAAAAAAACGGTCTCCCTTTATGTAACCGCCATTCAAAAACGACATATCCAACAAACGCAACACACTCACCCGATCTAACGATTCCGCCCACTCACGATACTCAGGCAGCTTACCTGCCGCAAAAACACCGCCGACGATAGCGCCAATCGAGCAACCCGAAATACTAATAATTTCATAGCCGCGCTCTTCAATGGCCTGAATAACACCAATATGCGCATGACCACGCGCTGCTCCACTACCCAATATCAGAGCAACTGTTTTTTTTGCACTCACCAATACCCCCTATGGACGTACATAAACAAAGGACACACGATTAATACCAAGTGATTCACGGCCTAAATCCGCCAAATTAACAAAACGAACCCTATCCTTGAACCTATCCCCTAAACCCGCTTGCATAATAGAAATAAGTTGATCACCAGACTCAAGCGCACTCAACCCAGCGGTTTTTTGACTCGTCACAAAGCCAACCAAACTCTGATCGGCCGATAATGCACTAACAAAGCGACGTATTCGGGGAATGTCCTGAACGTCCATTTGAGCCACTATCTCAAACTCCGTTCCGTTTGCTCGCGCCGACTTCACTTCATCTAAGCGAACCATGACATCGCCAGCACCACGGCGGTTAATATATAAAACTTGGTAAATGTCTTGTGGATTTTTGACCACTAACAGAAATTGACTTTGATCTGGGCCGTATAAAAGGTAGTCACCGAAAAAGTTATTCGCCCATGCATTACTGCTACCACAGCTACGGCTATCACACTCAAACAAGACCGTTCGCCCATCGACCACCATTTGCGAACGATAGTGTCCATAGACATCGGACAACACCGCATTACGATGAATCTTATATAACGATGAGAAAAGATCACCTTCCACGCGCTCAACACTCTCTGGCTCCCAACCGCTTCCGGCGCGGCTAATTTTGCCAAGCGGTATTTCAGCAAACTGCCCTGTTTGTGAGTTACTTTTCACCAATTGAGCATCTCGGTATGGCTCTATTCCTAAAATACCAGCCGCAGAGAAGCCACTAAAAAAAGCCAATAACGAAAATGACATCACACGTAACGTAAGCATATAACCTTCCTTTCACCCAATTCGGGATGGATAACTTTGCTCGACACTAAACAACAAAGACACCCTATTAATTTTGATCGATAAATCGCTGAATTTCCGTCGCAACGGCAAAACATGTTTCAGGTTCGAGGTGAAAATGATGATTACCTTCAAGCCATTTGAGTTTTATCCATGGAAACTGAGCCGCGCGCTTTTCAACTAGGTTGCGATCATTTTGATAAATACCCGACTTAGCAACCAACGCCAAAGTAGGACATTTAATCTCTTGAATAAAAGCTTCAACACCCTCTTCATCCATACGAAACGGAGATGGAAACGTCAGTTTACCATCGTGTCGCCACACCCAGGCATCGTCCGCATTTTGTTTAGCACCACGATCTACCAAAATTTTCGAAGCCGATTTAGACAGCTGGGTAAAACCCTCCATTCGCGCAAGCACCATGTCCTCTTTCGTTGGGTAACTGGTTTCTCGACCTAAACGAAATTTGGCCATTTTATTGACTGCTCTCTGCAACGTCACTACACGATCGGCAGGCGTTCCCGTCAAAGGCCCCATATTATCTAAAACAATTAGACCTCGCACTTTGTCTGGCGCAATGGCCGCGACCAACATCGCCACCGCCCCCCCCATACTGTGCCCAATTAACCACACGCTCTGTTTAGACTGGTTCAATATAGACACCACATCCAAAACATAATCCCACAGGTGATAAAAACTGCCTGCTGGTCGATGCAAAGACAGACCATGCCCTGCGAGATCTAACGCGATATGAGAAAAATCAGACAAATGAGGAGACAAATTAGAAAAGCTCGCCGCGTTATCAAGCCAGCCATGTAAGGACAACACTTTAAAGGCGGATGAATTTTTAGGCAGCCACTGCAACCCAGCTATTTCCGTATGCGTAAGCTTATAAACAATGTCATTTCCCATATTTGTTTTTTTACCGATCCACAAAATTTAATTCAATCATTCATGATGGCGAAACACACCAACGAAATTGGCAACAGGCCCCAGCAAAAAACTCCCCTTCAACCGAGGCCAACGCCCCAGTAGTCATAGCGAAATTGATCGGCAAAGGTTGATCTACCAAATAATCCACAAACTGATGAGAAAACGGTTGGTGCGTGACCAATAAAATAGACTCATAAGGCTGATCATTTAACCACAGTGCCACATCAATTTTTTGGCCATTGGGAGTAATAAGAGGGCAATCTTTTATTTCAACCGAGCCATCTAGACTGGCCAAAAAAACCTTTGCCGTTTGTTGCGCCCGAACATAAGGGCTCACAAAAGCCACATCAAACGTCTCACCTCGTTCACGGAACGCTTGTGCCGCCATTTTTACCTCGGCCACCCCAAGCTCAGTCAGCTCACGACTTTCATCATGAGCGTAACCATAAGGCTGGGCATTGCCGTGGCGTAAAACATAGAGACGCTTAAGCTTCCTCATCCACACCTACCGAGGGCCAAGGTTGAAATGGGAAAGGCTTTTCTTCTGACTGGAAAGACAAAAAAGAAAATATTTGACCAATAAAAGCAGTCACACTGTTTAACCAAGAAGACAGCATGATAGGCTCATGTTTTGAACCTAATTTGACCAAGCTCACTAGCAACAGCAAAATACCAAACACAGTCACCGCAATATTTAGCACAACCCAATACAGCAACATGAAAATTACCCGAAACCAAAAACCTTGATCAGCATAACCTGGCTTAGACATTGTCATTCTCCTCGTTTGTCGCAAATTCGACATCCCACTTTTGCTCCCCCGTCATCATCGAACCAATCAACGACTCCAACTGAGCATTTTCAAATAATAACTTAGACAAACCCTCAGCAAGCGGCATATAGAGCCCATGCTTATGAGCTTCATCAACCACCATCTTCAAGGTATTTACCCCTTCAGCGACCTCACCAATCCCCCCAATGGCTTCGTCCAAATTATGGCCGGAACCAATAGCAAAGCCGACTCGATAATTTCGACTCAACGGCGAAGTACAAGTGGCAATCAAATCCCCCATTCCTGCCAGCCCGAGAAACGTCATCGGATTGGCACCAAAATGCACGGCAAATCGACTCATCTCCGCCAGACTGCGTGTCATAATCATCGACATGGTGTTCTCACCTACATTGAGCGCTTTAGCAAGACCACACACAATCGCATAAATATTTTTTAAAGCGCCCGCTAATTCAACCCCCTTACTGTCTTTGTTTTCATACACACGAAACGTCGGGGACTTGAGCAATTCAATCACTCTGCGACGAACTTGATCGTCCGCACTGGCAATAACCGTTCCAGTCATTTGACCCGCGGCTATCTCTTTCGCCAAATTCGGACCACTCAAAACACCAATTTTTTGCGTTATAGGGTTTCGACGCAAAACATCACTCATAAGTTCAAAACGATTTGGATTAAATCCCTTTGTGGTGCTAATTAATATTTTATCCGCCGTCAGCAAAGGTTCAATGCGCTGCACAACTTGTTCAAAAGATTTGGACGGAATTGATACAAACACAGTATCACTGTCACGAATAGCTTGCTCTAAATTACTGGTGGCCAACAACTCACGGTGCAAAGGCGCATTAGGCAAATAACGACTATTCAAGCCGGTTAAATTAATCTCTTCCACCTGCTCTTCATTACGCATCCACTGGCTCACCTGATGGCCATTTTTCGCCATAATATTCGCCAAAGCCGTACCAAAACTACCACCACCTAATACACACACAGAATGCTTCATATCGACTATTTCTCTTTAAAAATATCGTCCAATTATAGAAAAATGAACAAAACTAAGACGAACAACTTACTTCTAATGATCTCCCCCATTCTGGCGATCTTTGCGCAAGACTGTCGGATTCTGGATGTTCATCAAAAGGATGAGTCAGCACATGCAACAAACGTCGAAAGGGCAAGTAATCACCTCGTTCAGCGGAAAGGATTGCCTCATGTGCCAAATAATTCCTGAGTATAAACTTCGGATTAACCGTCAACATAGAGGCGTTCACCTGAGACCAGGCATGCACGCTTTTGACGCGCACAGCCTCATAGCGCTCAAGCCAAACTGACATTTTTTCGCGATCAACCACCTCATCCAATATAGGCGTGTAAACGCCTTGCTCAAGACGACTCAACAGACGAAAAAACACGTTATAATCCATTTTTTCTGACGCCAATATTGACAACAATGACGGCAATAAAGCATAAACATCCTGCGCTGAATCTAACCCCATCTTACTCATCATCAAAACATCGTAATGAGACTGCAACTCTGGCTCATAACATTGCAAAATGGCAATAAGCTGATCGCGCTCAAGGTGTTTTGAAAAGCAACGCATCAAACAGTTAAGATTCCATAAACCCACACCCGGCTGCCGAGAAAAGGCATAACGCCCCTCGTGGTCAGAATGATTGCAAACCCAATCGGGTTCATAATCCTCCATAAAACCATAAGGACCGTAGTCAATCGTCTCTCCGGTGAACGAGAAATTATCGGTGTTCATCACGCCATGTTGAAAACCAACAGATTGCCACTTCGCCATTATTCTAGCGGTACGCTTAACCACTTCAATCAACATACTTTCTAGGGGAGACTCGGCTGCCAAACACTCGGGGTAATAGTGTGTAAGACAATATTCAATAAGCTGATCCAGCTCCGCCTGCTTACCTTGATAAAAAAAGTACTCAAAATGACCGAAGCGGATATGACCTTGCGCAACCCTTAATAACATCGCCCCCGCCTCTGGCGTTTCTCGATAAACAGCTTCTCTGCTGTCATAAAGCGCTAAAGCGCGAGACGAAGGGATAGAGAGCGCCGTCATGGCCTCACTGGCTAAGTACTCACGAATACAAGAACGCAACACAGCACGACCATCGCCTCGACGAGAATAAGGTGTCGGCCCTGCCCCTTTCATGTGCAAGTCATACAAAAGGCCATCTTGACCACGAACTTCACCTAACAAAACGCCTCGACCATCTCCCAGTTGAGGCGAAAAGCCACCAAACTGATGACCGGCGTACACCATGCTTAAACTGTGCGGCAATGCGTCTTCGCCACTCAAAATGCGTTTGGTTTCAGTGGATTTAATATCAATAGACAGAAAAGAAGCGAGCGATTGATTAAACTCTACCAATCGCTGCTCAAGAAGTGGCTGGACAAGGGTTTTCGAAGAAAACGCCTCCCCCAGACTGGCAAAATGGTGCTTTAAATTCATTTTATCTCACTTAAAAATTAAGCGATCTTTATAGCGAGGTATCAACCATGTACTCACAGCGAATGCTCTCGCCCACAACCCTTTCAATTTCAGGGATCATGAACGCATCGTCCTCGCTCGCAAAACTGACAGATTTGCCAGTTTCACCACCGCGGCCAGTTCGGCCGATGCGATGCACATAATCTTCAGGGTCTTCCGGTAATGAATAGTTAACAACGAGTTCGACGTTATCAACATGAATACCACGACCTGCAACATCCGTTGCCACCAGCACCTGAATGATACCCTCTTTGAAGTTGTTTAATGTCTTAACTCGCTTATCTTGAGCCACTTCGCCAGATAAGATCGCACAGTTGATGTTTGCTTTACGTAGACGCTCGTATAAATCACGCGTTTCATCACGACGATTAGCAAAAATAATCGTACGCTGACCGCCATTTTCATTAATCAGCTGTTTTAAAACGGGCCATTTTTGATCCGCTTCAACCGTATAAATCACCTGATCAATGTTCTGATTAGTGGCTTCTTTTGGCACCACAGAGACTTCTTTTGGAAAATATGTCCATTGCTGCGCAAGCGCTTGAATGTCTTTCGGGAAAGTCGCACTGAATAGCATGGTTTGCCTTAGTTCTTTATGAGGCGTCATGCGGATAATGCTTTTTACATCAGGAATAAAGCCCATCGACAACATACGGTCGGCTTCATCCAACACCAAACATTCCACTTTACCCAATTGCACCTTACGGCTGCGCGCGAAGTCCAACAAACGCCCAGGTGTCGCCACCAAAATATCAACATTTTCCGTTTCCAAGGCGATCTTTTGCTTTTCGTAACTCAATCCGCCGACCAAAGTCACCACATTCAAATGGCAGTTTGATGTCAGCTTTACCGCTTCATCCGCAATTTGAATGGCCAGCTCACGAGTAGGCGCAATAATCAAACCGCGGGCAAAGTTATTAGGGCGCTTCTCTTCAAGGGGATAATCCAGAAAATCACTGATCATCGCGATTAAAAATGCAGCCGTTTTACCCGTTCCAGTTTGGGCTTGTCCGATAATGTCATAACCCAGTAAGGTCATAGGCAGAGTTTCAGCTTGAATTTCACTGCAATACTCAAAGCCCATTTCTGCAATCGACTTAATCACACGATCAGGTAGATTCAAATCATGAAAGCGCAATTTCCCATCTACCTTAGCAACCGGAAAATCCTCTATAGACCAAATAGCATTTTTTCCACTACCCGTCGTCACGGCTTCATGACCGACTTGGGTGTTGGATTGAACTCCATTTTGAGCCTCATCATTATTTCTTGGTCGCTTATTTGGGCGACGGGTGCGTTTTGGTTTTGTGCTAATTTCTGATGGTGCTTCTTGAATTTGGTTTTCCATATTGGAATCTTTACGCTTCTATGTTTTGAGGTTAATGATCTTTGCAAAGAGTGTACCTAATTGGTAAAGCTTTATCACCCCTTGCTTACGCTTTGTCTGTCTATTGATACTTATAAGGTGGCAAGCTGTTAATTAATTGCGATCCATAACGCTTGGTACGCAATCGCTTATCTAAAATATGTATTTCGCCAGCGTCTTGTTCACTTCTCAGCAGCCTGCCCGTGGCCTGAACTAAACGCAATGAAGCGTCAGGAATGGTGATCTCCATAAATGGGTTGCCGCCACGCTTTTGTATCCATTCAGCCAGAGTGGCTTCAACGGGATCGTCCGGCACAGCAAAAGGAATCTTCGCAATATATACGCAGGTTAAGTACTTTCCTGGCAAGTCTACACCCTCTGCAAAGCTTGCCAATCCAAGCAACAAGCTGCCTTTCCCCTCATCAATACGCGCTTTATGAGAATCCAAAATGACGCGTTTGGATTGCTCTCCTTGCATCAACAAGATTTCTTGCAGCTTAGAAGACAAAGACTGCGCCACTTCCTCCATCTGCCGACGAGACGAAAACAACGCCAAACTGCCTTTTTCGACATCAACATGCTCGTTTAAGTAGGTAATGATTTCAGCGGTATGCTGTTCCACTTTATTCGGCTCATTCACCATATTGGGCACAATCAGCAAACCATTCTTTTGAAAGTCAAACGGGCTTAGTACCCGTAAATATTCACTTTCATAGGGCACTCCAGAACGCATATTAAAACGATGGAACTGGTTAAGAGCGGTCAGCGTTGCAGAGGTCACCACCGCACCAAAACACTTATCCCATAATTGTTGTCTTAATGTATTCGCGGCAAGAATAGGCGAACCGCCCAATTCAATATCTTGCTCCATCCCCTGGCCGGATAACACCAACCAACGAGCATTTGGGGGAAAGTTCTGATCATCAATTGCAGAGTATAATCGCCACAAACCAATACATTGCTCTAAGCGACCAAGAATAACGCCCAAAATAGGCTGCCACGTTTCGGCCGTTTCAGGCGTCACGCCCATTCCTTCATTTTGTTTTGTCTTTTTGCATTCGTCCTGAATACTTTCAATATTGTTAAATAACTTTTGATAAGAAGTTTGCAGGCTATAAGCCAATTGCCGCAATTCGTCTGGAATTTGACCAAACTCGAAGCGATGCTGATTATTATCTTGATCCAACCCCAAACCTTGAATATAAGGCGCTAAACCTTGCTGCGCATATTGAATAAAGTTCACAATACTCTGTATTTGCTGCGGTATCTTCAATAAAAGCTGGCCGGTGACACTCACATCATCCGTTAGCTCTTGTTTTAAATTCACCAAGTTTTTCTCTAACTGACGCAACCAAGTGATGCTTTGCTGCAAGCGCACTTCATGGCGGAAATGCCCAATCGCTTTATCTGGCAGGTGATGCCCTTCATCAAATACGTAGATCGTATCTTTTGGTGGCGTCAAAATAGCACCGCCCCCCAATGACAAATCAGCGAGCACAAGGTCATGATTGGCTACAATAACATCCGCCACTTCGATCTCGGCACGCGCCTTAAAAAATGGGCAGGCGGAGTAATTCGCACAATTACGATTTGTACATTGTTGATGGTCGGTTGTTAAGCGTCGCCAATCTTGATCACGAACGATGCCTGCCCAGTTGTCTTTATCACCGTCCCACTCACCTTTTTGTAAAGCAGCGTCCATTTCTTGATAAAGCACGGTATTGATATCATCGGAATGAAGATGTTGCTCAAAAAGACCCGCGAACATATCGTCCATTGCTTGTTCTTCCGAATTGAGAAAACCTTCTAGATTGTTCAAACACAGGTAACGTCCACGCCCTTTGGCAAGCGTGTATTTAAAACTAAGCTGGGTATGCTCTAGCAGATCTGGCAATTCTTTGTGTAAGATTTGCTCTTGCAGCGCCACAGTGGCAGTGGAAATAATTAATTTCAACCCTCGCGCTTTGGCAATTGGAATAGCAGCAAGACAATACGACAAGGTTTTCCCCGTCCCTGTTCCCGCTTCAATCACAGCAACATGCTTTTCTCCTAACCGCTCACCTTCAGAGCCGCGATTAATGTTACCCAAAGTTCGCGCGATCGCAGCAATCATTTGACGCTGCCCAGACCTTGGTTTATGGGACTTTGCATCCAAAGAAGCTCGGTATGCAAGTTGAATTTGTGTTTTTAGTTCATCTGAAAGCATTTATATCATTGAGTATCGTTAAGAATGCTGTATATAATAACAGTTACTGTATAAACAACCAGACAACTTATGATTAAACTAACCAAAAGACAATCTGACGTACTAGAAACCATTCGCGAATTTATTGGCGAAACAGGGTTTCCGCCAACAAGAGCAGAAATAGCGCGCCGATTAGGGTTTAAATCTCCCAATGCGGCTGAAGAGCATCTTAAAGCCTTATGCAAAAAAGGCGCAATTGAGATGCTGTCTGGCGCCTCAAGAGGGATACGCTTAGTTGAGCGGGCTTCTAATGACGATCTAAAAGAAGACCTTGGCCTGCCTGTCATTGGCAAAGTCGCTGCAGGTTACCCTATTTTAGCCCAAGAGAACATCGCCTCACACGTGAACATACCTGCCAGTATGTTTTCACCACAAGCCGACTATTTCTTATCTGTGTCAGGAACCAGCATGAAAAATATCGGCATCATGGAGGGTGATCTGCTCGCCGTACACAAAACAACCACGGTCCGTAACGGACAAATAGTGGTTGCTCGCATTGGCGACGAAGTCACCGTTAAACGCTTTGAACAAAATGGCAAAATTGTTCGCCTGATTCCTGAAAACGAAGAGTTTACAGACATCATCGTTGACCTTGAAAGCGAAGACTTTGCGATAGAAGGTTTATCCGTTGGCGTGATTCGCCAAGGTATTTAAACACTCTTCAACACACAAATAAAAAAGCGAAGCTTAAGCATCGCTTTTTTATTTGTGCTTATATCCGCTCATAAACTAATGCAGAATTTTAGGTCGAAATTCTTCATCATCAAGATAATCTGAATCGTCATCAAAAAAGGTGTCTTCAGAATAAACAAAATCAATGCCCGCGTGAAACATGCATTTTGCCAACTCAAAATAACGATTCTTTAGATAAGATCGAGTATCATCTGGGATCTGCAAGATTGCCAAAGGAACGGTTTCCTCACCATCCTCGCTGGCTGGACGAAGCACGATATCACCATTCTCCAGCTCAACAATTTCTAGGTAGGACTCTTTCATATTCAATACTCTGATGACTCTTCTCTAAAACGCAAAACCAACTCAACCAATTTGGTTAAATAAAAACTCACAGACGCTCCGTTATCACTGCCGCGACCAATCAAATTATCACTTTGAACCGGAGAAGACAAAGAGCCTCGACATTCAAATTGCACCAAATAAGCTTGATTCAGCTGAGAACACCAAGACTCAGGGCGTGAAAACAAATCCGCCAGCTCCGTCAGCACCGGAACCATTATCTGTTTTTTTTCAGCCTCGCGTAGCATGCTAGGCACATCCAAAGAACCAGATAATGAATACGTCGTCGACACTTCTTTCAACAAACCATTCAGCGCACTTCTTAACTGGAAAATCGCTGAACTTTCCAGGCCGACATTGAGCCATGTTTCTTCACTGATTTGACTTTGCTGAATAAAGCGCCTTGCCGTATCCAGCTTTTGGTTTGTCAAACTTGCTAAGGTAACACCGCTCATTTTTTCTTACCTTCTTCAATCACCCATTTAGAACCAACATAAAACGCCTTCCAACCCGTTGGCTTACCTTCCTCTTCCGTCATAACGTACTGTTCTTTTGTCTTACGACTGTAACGGATAATAGCAGGACGACCTTCAGGGTCTTTCTTTGGTGCATCCGCAAAAAAGTGATATTTAGGGTCAATCTGATCCATGTATGGCAACAACTCTTCCACTAATGGCGCACGCGTTTCACGCTTACGAGGAAATTGGCTGGCGGCTAAAAACAGCCCCGTAGCACCATCACGCAGTACATAATGATCTTCTACCTTCTGGCAAGCCAAATCAGGCATAGGCACAGGGTCCATTTTCGGCGGCGCAGCTTCACCACTTTTCAGCAGTTTACGAGTGTTTTTGCACGCTTCGTTAGTACAACCAAAATACTTGCCAAAACGGCCCGTTTTAAGCTGCATCTCGGATCCACACTTATCACATTCCAGCGTTGGGCCGTCATAACCTTTTATTTTAAAGGCGCCAGTTTCTACTTCGTAACCAGAACACGCCGGATTATTACCACAAACATGCAGTTTGCGGTGCTCATCCATCAAATAACTGTCCATCGCCGAGCCACAAATTTTACAACGATGTTTATTGATAAGGGCTTTCGATTCACCCTCTTCGTCATCCACCGCAATCGCTTCGTCACCACGTATAAGATTAATCGTTGCCTTACAACGCTCTTTAGGCGGCAACGCATAACCAGAGCAGGACATGAACACACCTGTGCTGGCAGTACGAATCTGCATTGGGCGAGAGCATGTTGGGCACTCAATATCCGTCGGCGTCGGCTCATTGAGCATCATGCCATCATCAGGCGACTCTGCTTTAGCCAGTACCGTACTAAAATCCCTATAAAACGCATTCAGTGTTTTAATCCAATCTTTATGGCCTTCAGCAATATCATCTAATTGCTCTTCCATTTGTGCAGTAAAACTAAAATTCATCAAAGAACTAAAGCTATCCACCAAACGTTCAGTCACAATATCGCCCATTTTTTCGGCATAAAAACGACGATTTTCAACCCGAACATAACCACGATCTTGAATAGTAGAAATGATAGAAGCATACGTTGAAGGTCGACCAATACCACGCTTCTCCAGCTCTTTCACCAAACTGGCTTCGCTAAAGCGAGCGACTGGTTTAGTAAAATGCTGCTCAGGCAAAAGCTCTTTAAGATCCAGATATTCTCCCTGACCAACATCCGGAAGAATATTGTCTTCCCCTTTTTTAGCCACGGTATGCATCGCACGTGTATAACCGTCAAAACGTAGAATGCGCCCTTTGGCTTTAAATTCATAATCTCCAGAAGTAACCGTAATCGTCGTTGACGTGTACTCTGCAGGTGTCATTTGACACGCCATAAACTGACTGCGAATCAGGTCGTACAATCGATGTGCGTCTTTTTCCATACCTTGCAAGTCGTCAACACGCACTGTCACGTCAGAAGGACGAATGGCTTCATGGGCCTCTTGCGCGCCTTCTTTACTGCTATAACGAATCGGCTCTTCAGGCAAATACGCTTCACCAAAATTAGACAGTATATAACCTCTTAACGCCTCGACTGCATCGACACTCAAATTCGTCGAGTCAGTACGCATGTAGGTGATATAACCCCCTTCATACAGACGCTGAGCAAGCATCATGGTCTTTTTAACGCCATAACCTAAACGCGTACTTGCCGCTTGTTGCAACGTAGACGTAATGAAAGGCGCAGAAGGCTTACTGCTTGTCGGTTTGTCTTCGCGGCTGCTAACCAGATATTTGGCATCGTTCAAACGTGCAACATGCTCGTCAGATTGCGCCTTGTTAACGGGACGATATTCTTTATCTTGATATTTTGCCGCCTCGAATTTGATCACTTCCTTCGAAGGCGTCGCTAGCATCGCATCGAGTTCCCAAAACTCATCAGGAACAAATGCACGAATCTCTTTTTCACGCTCTACAATCAGACGCACAGCCACAGACTGAACACGACCCGCAGAAAGACCTCTGGCGACTTTTGCCCAAAGCAAAGGCGACACCATAAAGCCAACCACACGATCCAAGAAGCGGCGCGCTTGCTGCGCATTGACTCGGTTCATATCCAATTCAGATGGTGTTTCAAACGCCGCTTTTATGGCTTTTTTAGTAATTTCATTAAAAACAACACGCTTATAACGACTGTCATCACCACCAATAGCTTCACGCAAATGCCAAGCAATCGCCTCCCCCTCTCTATCCAAGTCGGTTGCGAGATAGATGGTGTCAGCATTCTTAGCAAGTCGTTTTAATTCGTCGACAACCTTTTCTTTACCCGGCAAAATTTCATAGTGCGCTTTCCAGTTGTGCTCTGGATCCACACCCATTCTAGAAATTAACTGTTGACGGGATTTACTACTTTTATACTCAAGTTTTTCTTCCGGACTCATCTTACGTGTCAAAGCGGCTTGCTTTGCGCGCTCTTGAGGCGTAGAGGTGGCAGTTGTACCTGTTGGCAAATCTCGAATGTGTCCTACACTCGATTTAACAATAAAGTCGTTGCCCAGGTATTTGTTGATGGTTTTCGCCTTAGCCGGCGATTCCACGATAACCAGTGATTTTCCCATTGAACTGTGTAAGCCTTTTATAAAGTAGGTCTGCAAATCCACGTTGCACGAAGTTTCATCTCTAGGGGCGCTGATATTAAGCAAACACCTTTTATATGACAAGCGATCCCTGTATTGTTTCACATTAAATCTTGCTGAACTTAGTATTTCTTATTTAACATACTGAATTCATTGCTTAAGGACAATCATGGCTACCCTTCAAATACTAACAATTGCATTTTTGATCATCATTGTACTTTTGTCTGTGGTCATTGGATCACGCGCACACCAAAAAGAAAAAGAAATTACGCAGCGACGCGTCAAACAACTACAACTTTCTAATCGAGCAGATCGTGCTGAGCAACATATCCGCGGTTTAAAGGATATTAACACAGACACCATCGCCACGGATGTACTCTATGATTTCTATCTAGACACACTTCGTGAACTTCTGCAATATTCAGATGACCCAGAAAAAATAGAAATCCGCATTGCGACCGCCGAAGAAAATCGTAATAATGATCCACATCCATTTAATCCAGAACCCGAGTTATTCAGCTTTCAGGAAAAAACCAATTACAGAGAACGCTTAACAAAACTGGCCAAAATGTTACTCTATCTTCGCCGAAAAGGCCGTATCAGTCACTCTCATTACCAAGCGTGCTATGAGTATCTACGCTGGCTCAACCTCTGGATTCAATTGAATCGCCAAATAGTTCAAGCCAATAAAAACTTTGCCAGTGGCGACATGCGCGTTGCGCAAACGCTTTACGGCGTCATCTTGTCACACCTTAAATCGGATGCGACAGAGCGACCCGAAAAAAACACCTTAAAAAATTTTGTCACAGATCGAATTAGGCAAATTTTATCACCCAAACTTGAAGCCATAAAAGACAGTGACAACCCAGAAGAAGTGCTAAGCGAGTTACTGCATAATTTAGAGACACCTAAAAGATCTTAGGCAAACAGCAATAAGCGCCGCCACTAAACGGCGACGCTTTTTAACTCTACCAATGAAAAAATCAGCTTTGTCAGTGCCTCTAGCGCCTCTTCGTCTCCAGCCTCGTTCCAATACAATGTGACATACTCTGGGGTAATTCTTACCGCAGTAAGCAAGTGACCATAACCTTCCAATGTCTTTTTAGACACTTCATTTAATTCAAAAAATTTACTAGACCACCACCCATCAGCCAAGGCATGATATTTCCATACCTCGAAAGGCAATAACAAAAGCTGCGGCGGCAAAGTAGCAACAGGCTTTAAGCGATAAAAAGAATAAGCGACTGTTTTTTGTCGGTTGATTGACTTATCCCACTTGTCAGGAAGGTCAATTGATGTAAGCTGAACAGTAAGACCCAGTTTTCGAGCATGCATACGTAATGCCATGCGTTGACGCTCTTTTTTAGGTGGCATGATCCACAATGCCGACCCCATTAATGATAGTGTAATAAAAATAACAATAAGAGCAGTCATATTTTCATGTCTCTCGAGTTTTCAACTAAAATAAGTTAATCAAGCCAATTTTTGGAGGTGTTCTATGATGTATAACAGAATTCTACTCGCTGTTGATCTAACCGATGAAAGCATTAAGGTTGCCAATAAAGCTGTCGCATTATGTAAAGCAACCGGCGCAGAACTGACCATACTCCATGTCATTGAGTCCTTGAACTATGCCTACGGCGGTGATGTACCAATCGACATAACTGACATTCAAGCCCAACTGCAAGAAACCGCCAAAGAACGTATATCCATCCTAGAGGCCCAGCTTGATGTTCCCGTGAGCGAAAGCTGTATTTCCCAAGGTGGCATAGAAAGCGAAATACACCGTATTGCCGAAGAAAAAAGAGTCGATCTTATTGTGGTTGGTAGCCATGGCCGTCATGGTCTAGCACTTTTATTGGGCTCTACTGCCAACGGTGTACTGCATGGCGCACCGTGCGACGTACTGGCCGTCAAAGTTGTGAAAGACTAAACCGACAACGCAAACCACAACACAATAAAAAGGCGATGCTCCCATCGCCTTTTTATTTATTATAGCCCACTCTTTTGTTCTGCTTTTGCGAAATACACTTAATGCCTAGTCCAAGTTGTTCCTTCACGACTGTCCAAAAGCTCAATACCTTGACTGGCTAATTCATCACGAATCTCGTCACCGCGCGCAAAATTCTTATCTTTGCGTGCCTGTGCTCTTTCATCAATCAAAGTCTGTATTGCCGCTTCGCTCAGCCCTTCAGATACCGTACTATTTTGTAAAAAGTATTCTGGGTCTTGGTAAAGCAACCCAAGCAATTCCGCCAAAGAACGTAGCTCCGCAGCCAATTTTGATGCCTTATCCGCGTCCTCAGTTTTCGCTTTATTTAAATCTCGAACCAATTCAAATAAAACAGAAACCGCCACAGCGGTATTAAAATCATCCTTCATAGCCTCTTCGAATCGCGCAGTAAATTCTGTCGATACATAGGATTCAGCAATGGGCTGGTAACGCAATGCCGTATAAAGACGCTCTAACGCCACTTTTGCGTCGTGCAAACTTTGATCTGAATAATCAATGGCACTGCGATACTGACTAGACACCATCAGATAACGAACCACTTCAGGATTAAACTTAGCCAATACATCACGCACTGTGAAAAAGTTACCCAAAGACTTGGACATCTTTTCGTTATTTACGCGAACCGCACCACAGTGCATCCAGTAGTTAACATAGTCTTTACCGGTTGCCGCTTCTGACTGAGCAATTTCATTTTCATGGTGCGGAAACTTAAGGTCAGGACCGCCACCATGAATATCAAAATGACTACCTAGACAGTTCGTCGACATAGCAGAACATTCAATGTGCCAACCAGGACGACCATCACCCCAAGGTGACGGCCAAGACACTTCGCCAGCTTTCGCTTGTTTCCACAAAACGAAATCTGCCGGGTGCTCTTTCGCCACCTCAACATCAATTCGCGCACCGGCCAACATATCTTCAAGTTTACGATTATTTAATTTGCCGTAATCTTTGAATTTCGTCGCTCGATAATAAACGTCACCAGAAGCGCCTTGATAAGCAAAACCTTTATCAATAAGGATTTGCACCATATCGATAATTTCTTGCATAAATTCCGTCGCTTTTGGCTCGCGATTTGGCATTTTGTTTCCAAGGCGCAGTTCATCTTCGCGCTGTGCTGCAATCATTCGCTCAGTCAAAGACTGGGTTGATTCATTATTCTCTTCAGCACGTTTGATGATCTTGTCATCAACATCCGTAATATTACGAACATAATTCAGATCGTAACCAAGATGGCGAATAAAACGCGAAATAACATCGAAGGAAATCATCGCACGTGCATGCCCTATGTGGCAGAAGTCATAAACTGTATTGCCACAGACATACATGCCGACTTTGCCTTCAACAATCGGTTTGAAAACTTCTTTTTTACCGCTGAGGGTATTATAAATCTTCAGCATGCGCTTAATTTCCTTTTGCTTCGATCTTTGCCCAAGAGTCACGCAATGTTACCGTGCGGTTAAATACCAAACCGTCTTCTTTTAAATCTCGGCAGAAATACCCTTCACGCTCAAACTGGAAGCCCTGACCTTTATCAGACGCCACCAATGAAGGCTCAACTTTGGCAGTGGTTAGCACAGTCAAAGAATCTGGATTGATAAAGTCTAAGAAAGTTTTGTCTTCATAATTCGCGTCTGGCGCTTCATTAACGAACAAACGATCATAAAGATTCACCGTTGCGTCTACTGCATGTTTTGCGCTAACCCAATGAATCACACCTTTTGGTTTGTAATCTTCTGGATTCACACCAAGGGTATTTTCATCATAGCGACAAAGCAGCTCGACCACGTCACCGGCTTCGTTTTTGATTGCCTCATCACAGGTAATCACGTAACCGCCACGAAGACGAACCGCACCATCCAGTGTCAAACGTTTCCACTTACGAGGTGGCACTTCAGCAAAATCCGCCGCATCAATGTACAGATCCTTACTAAACGGCACTTCACGCGTACCCGCTTCTTCGTTTTTCGGGTGATTTCCAACTGTGAAGATTTCTTCTTTGTCGGCAGGATAGTTGGTCAAGGTCACCTTAATTGGATTTAACACCACCATGACACGATTGGCGCTTGCGTCCAAATCTTCACGAATAGCGTGCTCCAGCATGCCTACATCCACAACACCGTCAGATTTGGTCACGCCAATACGCTCACAGAAATTTCGGATAGACAACGCCGTGTAACCACGACGACGCAGACCAGAAATCGTTGGCATACGCGGGTCATCCCAACCATGAACGTGTTTTTCATCCACTAGCTGCTTAAGCTTACGCTTACTCGTCACTGTGTAGTTTAAGTTCAAACGCGCGAATTCAATTTGCTGCGGATGCGCTGTATTTAATGTTTCTAGTACCCAATCGTACAATGGTCGGTGATCTTGGAATTCCAGCGTACAAACAGAATGCGTAATATTTTCCAATGCATCGGACAAGCAATGTGTGAAGTCGTACATTGGGTACACGCACCACTTATCACCCGTTTGATGATGGTGCACATGGCGAACGCGATAAATGATAGGATCACGCATGTTAATATTTGGGCTAGCCATATCAATTTTGGCACGCAAAACCACTTCACCATCTTTGTACTTACCGTCTTTCATGTCCATGAAAATGGCCATGTTTTCTTCTACGGTACGGTCACGGAATGGACTGTTCTTGCCGGGCTCTTTCAACGTGCCACGGTATTCACGCATCTGCTCTGCGTTTAGCTCACAAGCATAGGCCTTACCGGCCTGAATAAGCTGAACCGCAAAATCGAATAGCTCGTCAAAATAGTCCGAGGCAAATTTAGGCTCACCGCTCCACTGGAAGCCAAGCCATTCCACATCACGCTTAATAGACTCTATGTATTCAACACTTTCCTTCTCAGGGTTGGTGTCATCAAAACGTAGATTACATTGACCGTTGTAACGCTGCGCTAAGCCAAAGTTAAGGCAAATGGATTTCGCATGACCAATGTGTAAGTAGCCATTTGGCTCAGGTGGAAAGCGAGTAAGAACCTTACCGCCATGCTTACCTGATTCGTTATCTTTATCAATGATTTGGGTAATAAAATTACCTGGTTTAGACGTTTCTGACATGTTTGATGTAAGTCCCGATAAGTGTTGGTCTAACAATATTGTTACTTTGACCGGTAAGTATATAGTATTTAAGTTTGCATGGGATATTGAGCAGAAACTCTTTTCAGTGTTTTTCTCTTTTTTATAAAGAAAATCCGTATTTCGCCACAAAGAAAACCAAAACGCCCACTTGAATGGTCAACAACTGTTGCTGACGCCAAACACCGAAAACGAAAGCCGCGAGCGCACCAAGCAACCAAGGATTAGACAATGAGAAATCTATGTACTGATTCGGCATCAGCGTCATAGGGGTGATAATGGCGGTCAAAACGGAAACTGCGACCTAATTAACACACAAAAAGCCGAAAGAGTGGCATTATAGGTGACGGCGCTCAAAGATGAAATTGACTGTAAACCCTTATTTTTACTCTCGCCCTTTATACTGTCTTATGCAGAGTTTCCTAGTTTGGTATCTCGCGCTTCTGTTATACTCCAGCGCTTTATTAACCTTGTCTTTTTTCATTCAAAAAGACCTTTACGAGGACACAAACATGTCTGAAAAAGCCGTCGTTGTGTATTCAGGAGGAATGGATTCTTTCACTGTTCTGAATACGGCCATTCAAAACGGATTGGATGTTTATGCTTTATCTTTTAACTACGGACAAAAGCACAGCAAAGAACTCGAGGTTGCCGCACAGGTATGTCGTGAATTAGGCGTTTCTCATAAAGTGGTCGACATTACGGCAATCAACAGTTTAATGGCAAACTCATCGCTCACCGGCGATGCTGAAATCCCGGAAGGCCATTACGAAAGCGACAGTATGAAGTCAACCGTAGTACCAAACCGTAATATGGTCTTACTCTCCATGGCCATTGCTTATGCGGTGTCATTAGAGGCTGGCAAAGTCTATTACGGCGCGCACTCTGGCGACCACCACATTTACCCAGATTGTCGCCCTGAATTCGTCGAGGCCATGAACGCGGTATCAAAAATAGCAAACTATCAATCCGTTGAAATCGTCACACCGTTTTTGCATTCTTCAAAAGGCGAGATTTTAAAAGCAGGATTAAGCATGAATCTTAACTATGCCAATACCTGGACCTGTTACAATGGCCGAGAAAAATCGTGTGGCAAATGTGGCGCCTGTAACGAACGCCTAGAAGCGTTTGCAGAACAAGGCAAAACAGATCCACTAGAATACGAAGGGTAACCACAGAGTTAAACCCAAAACTTAAACTGATTTTAGTGTGTTTGCTTTAATGCGAGTTGGCTTTTGTTCCACAAATGACCAGTTTCGCCATTAAATTATCAACTAAAGTTATAACCCTTACCTCGACTGTTTTTCGAGATGCTGCTTGTCAGTATGTAATAGGTATAACCCAATGTACTCAATTAAAGAAGCTTTTTATTCATTACAAGGTGAAGGCGCCCATGCGGGACGCCCTGCTCTATTTTGCCGTTTTACCGGCTGCAACTTATGGTCTGGCCTAGAAAAAACACGCGCCAAATCTGAATGTCAATTTTGTGATACTGATTTTATCGGTACCGATGGGCAGCATGGTGGAAAATTCACCACCGCAGCACAGCTACGCACCCACATCGATTCACTGTGGCCAAATGGTCAAGGGCATAAATACGTTGTTTTTACGGGGGGCGAACCCGCCCTTCAACTCGACGAGGCCCTCATAGTCGAAATGAAGCAACACGGTTATACCATTGCCATAGAAACCAACGGCACAATCGCGCTCCCGCAAGGTATAGATTGGGTTTGTGTTAGCCCCAAAACAGCCAAGCCTTTAGTCGTATCAAAAGGCGATGAACTCAAGCTGGTGTTTCCGCAATCACACCTCTCGCCAGAATTATTTGAAACACTGGATTTTGCACATTTCTACCTGCAACCCATGGACCAAAGCCATTTAACAGCAGATCAAATACCGCTCATTGATACCCAACAAGCCACTTTGCACTATTGTTTATCGCATCCAAGGTGGCGTCTTAGCTTACAAACACATAAAATGCTCAACATTGATTAGATAAACGAAACTTTACTGTTCATTAAACAAGGAATCTTAAATGATTATTTTGCACACAAATCACGGTGACATTCACGTTGAACTGGATTACGAGAAAGCGCCAAAATCAGCGAAAAACTTTGAAGACTACGTGACGTCAGGCTTTTATAACGGCGTTATTTTTCACCGTGTTATCAATGGTTTTATGATTCAAGGCGGCGGCTTTGAGCCAGGCATGACACAAAAAGAGTCGCGCACAGCCATCGAAAACGAAGCTGACAACGGTCTAAAAAATGAAATTGGTACTTTAGCTATGGCTCGTACCATGGACCCACACTCTGCCTCAGCACAGTTTTTTATCAACGTGGCAGACAATAGCTTCCTAAACCACCGCAGCAAGACGCCTGACGGTTGGGGCTACGCAGTATTTGGTAAAGTAACGGCCGGTATGGATGTCGTTAACAAAATCAAGGAAGTGAAAACGACAATGAAATCAGGCCACCAAGATGTGCCTGCTGAAGACGTCATCATCGAAAGTGCAGAATTGGTAAAAAGCGAAGGCTAATGATTCGTTACTTTATCTCAGATTTGCATTTGAGCGACAGACGTCCGGATCTCATCCGGGCGTTTGTTCAAATGACAGAAGAACTGATTGCTCGCCAAGAAGAAGCGGAACTGTATATTCTAGGTGATTTCTACGAAGCTTGGATCGGTGACGATTTCCAAGCCGATTGGAACACCCAAATAGAGAACGCGCTCCTAGCGCTGACACACTCAGGCATTAAACTGTATTTTCTGCATGGCAACAGAGATTTTCTCATAGGTCAAGCATGGTTATCTCGGGTTAATGCCTCTTTTATGCAAGAACAAGCACTTTTATCCATAGACGGAAACGCTGTCCTTCTCACCCATGGCGACGAATATTGTTTAGAAGACACAGAATATCAAGCTTTTCGAACAACGGTTCGCTCCAAAGCTTGGCAAGAACATGTTTTAGCCATGCCATTAGAGCAACGCATTGCGCTTGCGGCGCAGCTTCGTAATGACAGTAAAGCCATGGCGACAGAAAAATCCATGGACATCATGGATGTCACAGCAAGCGCCGTAAAAGCGTCTTTGGAACACCATCAATGCAAAACGGTTATTCATGGACACACCCATCGACCAGATATCCATAAAGCAGACAACTGCTTACGCTGTGTACTTGGAGACTGGGACGACGCTGTTTGGCTCGCCAGTATTGAAGGAAGCATTTATCGCCAATATCGCGCTCCTGTGGATGATTTTTTACAATATGGGCTGGTTGGATTAAAAGAAATACAGCGCGAAATACTCTCTGTGTAAACGCACATAATACCACGCAAAAATCGAACGCCTCAGCCAATACATTCGCTGGGGCGTTTTTACATGAATACCGCAGCAAAAAAACGCTACATACTGAGTACGTTCATATCACTCTAACCATCGCATCCAGCCATGGCCAGAACGCCCATTTAACGCTTCAACAGCTGCCGAACCCAAACCGTCTCTTCGGAATTACGAGATCGGCTAAATTCAATGTTGCGGTTATGCAACATAGCCACTGCGCGGAAAAAGGCATTATTGACAATGACAGGGCTTAATTGAATACCATAAGTTTGCCACCAGTGCTGCTGTACTTTGCAAGTCAGCAATTGATATAAAAAGTCCAGTTCTAAAGACCCCTTATACATCACATCCAAATCAACAACAGGATCGACTTTAGCAATCTCTAAGGCAAGCCAATAAGTAACATCTGGGAGGGTTTCGCTCTTATGTATGCCCATTATATTTCTCCAGAGTATCGAGTAATACCATGAGGCCGTTATCCACAGCGTGGACACCAAGGCCTCAAATATTAGTGTAGCAGCCTCTTAAAAACTCTCCATTCAGCAGAAGAAATAGATTGTGGCAATTTGTAACTTAATTGACGCCTGGAGGCCCGCTGTGCACACGAAACTCGACATCAGGCTCCGTGATTAACTGGCGTTCTAACTCTCTGAAGAACGCAACACGATCATCAATTGCCTCGTTGGCATACTCCTGAGCAAGCTCGAGATAGTCTTCAAAATGGCGCGCTTCCGATTTAAGCAAGGAGACATAAAACCTAGACAACTCTTCGTCTAGATGAGGTGCTAATATGGCAAAGCGCTCACAAGAACGCGCCTCAACAAAGGCGCCGATGATTAAAGTATCAACCAAGCGTGCAGGTTCGTGAGTTCTGATATGCTTACGCATACCGTCGGCATAACGTGATGCGGTTAGATGCTCATAAGCAACCCCTCTTTTGCGCATCAATTTGTGCACTTGCTCAAAATGCAACAACTCTTCCCGAGCTAAACGGGACATTTTATGCAACAGATTATCGCGATCCACATACCGATACATTAGACTCATAGCCGTTGACGCGGCTTTTTTCTCACAATGAGCGTGATCATTTAACAGCAAGGTTTGATTCTCTATCGCCCAATTTACCCATGCTTCAGGAGATTTGCATGGAAGAAATTCAACAAGCTCTGGGTATGCAGATAACATTACTCTACCTTTTTGTGTTAAAAAACGTGATTATACCCTGTATTAAACACTTAGGCAGCAACGTCTTGATTTGGATATCAAATTCGTAATGAATGATTTTTATGACTCCCAAAAACTAAAGATTGGACAACATGTTGGTGTCGAGCTCGACCCTTACGTTCTAAATTACCCAGTCGATAGCTCCAAAACTACTTGGGTCGCAGACCAAGGTGGGCGCCCTTTTGTGCTGCGCTTCTTCCAACCTAAAAAAGGCAAAGTTGAAGATTTTTTACAGAACGCAAGAAAATACGCCAGTGTAAAACACCCTGCGATCACCCCTAATTACCCTCCTTTTTACTCAAATTTATGGGTATTTTCATGTTCTGCTGTTTGTGGTGGAGAGAACTTATACAGCTTTTTAGGTAAATACCCAGACGGGGCGCCACTAAATGTCGTCATCGGTTTGTTTGACAATATGGCGAAGGCCTTAGATCAGGTCCATAAAAATGGACTCTTTCACGGGCATCTAGATTTGAATTCCATCCATGTGGTCAATGGTTTGGGCATAATGACGGGATTTGGCTGTTACAATTGGATGAAGCGTATTGAAGAAACCGAAATGGATGTGCGTCTTTTTCCACCTGAATACTCAAAAAAAGAACAAAAACGCGCCCCTATCTCCGACAGTTTTGCTTTTATGAAACTGTTAATGGCAGCACTATTAGGAGAATCGATTCTTGATAAAGACTTTGCAACGAGTCTGCCTGACACACACCCAAACCTCAGTGATGCGACCTGGAGCCGCCTACTCAAATGGAGCCGCGAGAGCGAACGCCACAGACCAAAATCTCTGACCGAAGTCATTCAGATGCTGCGGGCAAATCTCTACAAACCCGAAGCTAACCCCAGCTCAAGCACAAAACGCGCTATTAAGCGCTACATTCGCAATACGTCTTCGAAAACGATGATTATCGCTGGAGCATCACTGGCTTCAGGTCTCATTGCCGCCGTCATTTTATGGCCTGAACCTCGGCAAGAAGAAACAGTGAATGCGCCAACACCTGAACCAAAAGTAGAAGCGCAAACGCACTTTGAAGCACTGCCACAAACACTTGAAGAACCACTCATCTCTGGCGGTACAGCCCCTAAAATAGAAAAAATTCCGCCGGCCACATTCATGATGGGGGATCAAAATAGAATAGGTGACGATAATGAAAAGCCGGTTCATGAAGTTGACATTCCCAATGGCTTTTTTATCAGTAAACACGAAGTGACCTTTGATCAATATGATCGATTTGCCAAAGCCACAGGACGCGACCTACCACCAGACAATGGATGGGGGCGCGGCCAACGTCCGGTCATTAACGTTAGTTGGTACGACGCTAAGGCCTATACAGCTTGGTTGTCTGATCAAACCAACGAAGAATACCGCCTCCCGACAGAAATAGAGTGGGAATATTCTGCCAGAGCCGATTCCAGCACCGCTTTCTGGTATGGCAATAACGTCAAACCAGGCTACAGTGTATGTGATAGTTGTGGGAGTCAATGGGATGGCGTTTCCACTGCCCCTGTTGGCAGTCAGGCGAGTAATCCTCTAGGCTTGTTTGATATGCATGGTAACGTAGCGGAGTGGGTTGAAGATTGCTATCACGACTCTTATGAAGGCGCACCGAGCAAAAACCAAGTGTGGCTATCAGACCAGTGTGACAGCAGAGTGTTGCGCGGTGGATCTTGGTTTGACATTCCAAGAGTAGGCAGAAGTGCCACTCGATATCGAGCTGAGCCGACACTAAAAGCCAGTAATTGGGGTTTTAGAGTCGTACGCATTATTCAGCAACATGATGACATATCTAAATCAGAATAATTCCGCTAAATGTCACCTATTCGAAATTGTTATGGCTTAGAGTAAGTCTTTAGCGCTTTTTTTCTATAAAATAAGCCCATCAAAAAATGGTAAAGATAGTGAAAACGTTGATTGGTTAAATCAATCCAACGTTTTCCAACATTGCGACCGGTAAAGTCGAAAATGAAAGCCCAAGGGATTCAATATGCTAAACACATATTGTAGGCATTTCGAAAGACCTGTTTTAGATACATTATTGTGTCTAACCCTTGATACCTATAACGATCTGTATAGAAAAAGCTAAGCAAAGGAATGACACAGGAAAGTTAGACACGCGATGTTTCTCAAAGAGAAATAGCGTGAACCTACATTCCATTATTAGCACATAACATTATCGTAAAATATTATTCAGAGGTGCAAATGAGCTTATATTTAGAGTACTTACAAGAAATAGAGAATCGTAAAGGCCAAGGATTGCATCCTAAACCCATTGATGACGGTAACTTGGTTGCTGAAATCATTGCTCAAATCAAAGATGAAAAACACGAGCACCGTAAAGAATCTCTTTCTTTTTTCATTTACAACACCTTACCGGGCACGACAAGCGCAGCGGTTGTTAAAGCACAATTCTTAAAAGAAATCATTTTAGGCGAATCCAGCGTAAAAGAAATCACCCCTGAATTTGCGCTAGAGCTACTTTCTCATATGAAAGGCGGCCCTTCTGTTAAAGTATTGATCGACCTTGCATTGTCCGATGATTTGGCTATCGCAACGCCTGCTGCTGACGTGTTAAAAACACAAGTATTCCTATATGAAGCGGACATGGAACGCATTGCAGCAGCCTACAAAGCGGGCAATACGATCGCTAAAGACATCCTAGAAAGCTACGCCAACGCTGAATTCTTCACCAAACTTCCTGACATCAGTGAAAAAATCGAAGTAGTAACCTACATTGCAGCGGAAGGTGATATTTCTACAGATTTACTTTCTCCAGGCAACCAAGCTCACTCTCGCGCAGACCGTGAACTTCACGGCAAATGCATGATCACCCCGCAAGCTCAGCAAGAAATCAAAGCATTGCAAGTCAAACACCCAAATGCAAAAGTGATGCTTATCGCTGAAAAAGGCACAATGGGCGTTGGTTCATCACGTATGTCTGGTGTGAATAACGTGGCACTTTGGGCGGGTCAACAAGCAAGCCCTTACATTCCATTTGTAAACTTTGCCCCTATCGTCGCTGGTACAAACGGCATCTCTCCCATCTTCATGACTACGGTAGGTGTAACCGGTGGTATTGGTCTAGATCTTAAAAACTGGGTGAAAAAGCTGGATGCCAATGGCAAGCCTGTACTTGATGCTAACGGCGATGTCGTTCTTGAACAAGCGTATTCTGTTGAAACCGGCACAGTATTAACGATTAACACCAAAGAAAAGAAACTGTACAACGGTGATAAGGTGTTAGTGGATATCTCTTCCGCTTTCACACCTCAGCAAGTTGAGTTCATGAAAGCTGGCAGCTCTTACGCTGTGGTATTCGGCAAGAAACTGCAAACATTTGCGGCTGAAACGTTGGGCATCACGGCACCAACCGTTTACGCGCCAGCAAAAGAAATCTCCAAAGACAATCAAGGCATGACAGCCGTTGAAAAAATCTTCAATAAAAACGCAGTAGGCGTAAAATCGAAGAAAGCCCTTCACGCCGGTTCAGATGTTCGCGTTAAAGTAAACATCGTCGGCTCACAGGATACAACGGGCCTAATGACAGCTCAAGAATTGGAGTCTATGGCGGCTACCGTTATTTCTCCAAGTGTTGATGGTGCCTACCAATCAGGCTGTCACACAGCCTCTGTTTGGGATTCAAAAGCACAAGCTAACATTCCTAAGTTGATGTCTTTCATGCACAAATTTGGATTAATCACTGGTCGTGATCCAAAAGGCGTCTACCCGCCAATGACAGACGTAATCCACAAAGTGTTGAACGATATTACTGTCGACGATACCTCGATTATCATTGGTGGTGACTCTCATACTCGTATGTCTAAAGGCGTTGCATTTGGCGCTGACTCAGGAACCGTGGCATTGGCTCTGGCAACAGGTGAAGCCACTATGCCAATCCCTGAATCGGTCAAGGTGACCTTTAAAGGCGAAATGAAGAGCTACATGGATTTCCGTGACATCGTACACGCCACACAAGCTCAAATGCTTAAACAGTTTGGCGGTGAAAACGTCTTCCAAGGTCGCGTCATTGAAGTACATATTGGTACATTGTTGGCTGACCAAGCCTTCACCTTCACTGACTGGACTGCTGAGATGAAAGCGAAAGCTTCTATCTGCATTTCTCAAGACGACACTTTAATCCAGTCTCTAGAGCTTGCTAAAAAACGCATTCAGATCATGATCGACAAAGGTATGGAAAATGAAGCCAAAACGCTTCACCACCTAATCGACCTTGCGAACAAGCGTATTGCTGGCATCAAGTCAGGCGAACAACCTGCTCTCGTACCAGACAATAATGCTAAGTACTATGCTGAAGTCGTTGTTGACCTAGACGAAATCATTGAACCAATGATTGCCGATCCAGATGTGAATAACGATGATGTGTCTAAACGTTACACGCATGACGTGATTCGCCAAGTGTCTTTCTATAAAGATAAGCCAGTTGATCTAGGCTTCGTCGGTTCTTGTATGGTTCACAAAGGTGACATGCAAATCATCGCTCAGATGTTACGCAACATTGAAAAACAAAATGGTAGTGTAACATTCAAAGCGCCATTGGTTGTTGCACCACCAACATACAACATCGTTGATGAGTTAAAAGCGGAAGGCGACTGGGATATTTTGAAAAAATACGCTGGATTCGAATTCGATGATACGAAACCAAAAGGCGAAGCACGTACTAAGTACGAAAACATCCTGTACCTAGAACGCCCTGGATGTAACTTATGTATGGGTAACCAAGAGAAAGCAGAACCAGGCGATACGGTTATTGCCACTTCTACTCGTTTGTTCCAAGGTCGTGTGGTAGCAGACTCTAACGAGAAGAAAGGTGAGTCACTGCTAGGCTCGACTCCAGTTGTTGTGCTTTCTACAATATTGGGACGCTTCCCAACATTGGAAGAGTACAAAGCGGCTGTTGATGGCATACACCTAACAGACTTCGCGCCACCATTAGATGCGATGACAATGGCGCCAGTTGAGTTTATCCCTGCTACTAATATTTAATCAGTACTGATTAAGTAGTGTGTAACATAAAAAAGCGACGCCCTAACAGGTGTCGCTTTTTTTTGCACCGCATTTTATTTCGCTTCTCCTTTCTTATTCGCCAGCTAATTTAGGAAAATATAACTGTAAAAAGAGTGATGAAGTTTTTCATACTATTTTTATACGGGCACAAAAAAGCCCCGCTATAAGCGAGGCTTTATCCCATAAGGTTCGGTTAACTAAATAACTTCACGCTCAACAAGCTCATCAAATTCAGCCTGTAACTGGCGCTCGATAGGACTTTCTACATCCTTAGCATTAATGTGGTGCTGTCGACCAGCATTCTTAGGCTTGGCCTTATGCTTAATCAACTGTTTTTCCAACTTACTGACTAACATATCAAGGGCAGGTTTAAGCTGTTTTTCCGTTTGAACCATTGCAAAAAGATCATGGCCAGGAATATGCACACTGGCTTCTACTATTAATTCATGAGTCCCATGCTTCTCTGTATTTAAGGTCACATTAATCGTCGTAATCTGATTATTGATACGCGACAAGTGATCCATTTTTTCTTTTACTACTTCTTGAACTTCTTCACCAGATTGGACGTGGTGACCGCTAATATTCAATGTATACATAGAGAATTTCCTTCTGTTGTAATCAGGTTTTTTATTAACTTACGCTTTGCTCTCCTCTGTTCCCTTACTATAATTTATGGGTGAATTCGTTTAATTTCAATGCCGATAATGTAAATACTTGCTCAAGATCATGAATAAAGCCAAGCATTTACAAAAACCTCCCCTCTTCCACTCAAAACACCTTACACATCAATATCATAACTCTAAAAATCTAGCAAATCTTTCGATAGACTATATTTTAAAGGCACTTATCCTACGCGCCATCAAGCATCCATTTCATTAACAATAGACGATAAATCAACATATCGATATCCCCAAATATGAAAATTTTCTGCGCCTCGCCCTAAGAAGCAGTTGCCACGAAGCGATACAAAACAGCGAGCACAAAGCAGACAAACGCAGGTATGGATAAAGCCCAAAAACTAAGCGTCAAGAACAACCATGACCCTAAGGCTCCCCCACAAATAAAGCCTAGTACAATAATAATAAATAAACACGCTTTACGTCGATCTAACGGCTTACCTTGCAGAGCCTCTCCTAACATAATACCCAAATCAGTAAAGATACCCGTAAGATGGGTGGTTCGTACTACTGCTCCGCTGTAAGTGGTCGCAAGCGCATTTTGTAGGCCACAGGCTGCTGAGGCAAGATAATGTCCCGATGTATAATTATTTAACAATAAATACATCGCGATCAGTAAAAATAGAGCCTCTAGCACCAGCAACACATCATAGAATCGACCGAGCTTTAATGACCGGCCTGTCAGCATGTAACCTGAAATCGCCGACCCTATAACAAAACTGAGTAGAATCCCTATTAGATGCAACAGAGCATCTGACGATTGACTGAACAAAACACTGCCGATAAGTGTCGCCGTGCCTGATAAGTGGGACACCGCTTGATGATGAAAACCCAGTAGTGCAACCGCGTTAACACTGCCAGCCACAAGAGCAAGTAAAAACGCGCCATACTCAACCCATTTAGGCAATCGAGACAACACAGCGCCTCCTATAATGTTTTGCTAAAATCTATTTATCCGCTGTTCAACGATGCATTTCATTCTTCATCACAACACGCCATGAGCCACCTAGCAAGCAAAAAAAAGCGCCAGTCAAAAATGACCGACGCTTTTATTAGCAAGCCTACTCAATAAAACTAGTCGTTGAGTAAAATTCGTAGCATACGACGCAATGGCTCAGCCGCCCCCCACAACAACTGATCACCAACAGAGAAAGCACTGATATACTCAGGCCCCATATTCAGTTTACGAATACGGCCAACCGGAATATTCAATGTTCCTGTCGCCGCTGTCGGAGTCAAACGCTCCATCGTTGCTTGCTTATCGTTAGGTACCACACTGACCCAATCGTTGTGTTGTGCCAAGATACCTTCAATATCCGCAACAGGGATGTCTTTGTTCAACTTGATGGTGAACGCTTGGCTGTGACAACGCATCGCACCGATACGAACGCACAAGCCATCCACAGGAATGATAGCGCCTGTATTGCCTAGGATCTTGTTCGCTTCAGCCTGTGCTTTCCACTCTTCACGGCTTTGGCCATTATCCAGCTGGGAATCGATATACGGGATCAAAGAACCCGCTAACGGCACACCAAATTGATCAACAGGCATAGTATTCGAGCGCATTTGCTCTGCCACTTTGCGGTCGATATCAAGAATCGCACTCGCAGGATCAGCAAGCTCTGCCGCAACAGAACCCTGCAACATTCCCATCTGATTGATCAATTCACGCATGTGGCGTGCACCACCACCAGACGCGGCCTGATAGGTCATCGAGGTCATCCATTCGATATGCCCCTTCTCAAACAGGCCACCCAATGCCAACAACATCAAACTAACCGTACAGTTGCCGCCAACAAAGGTTTTCACACCCTGGCTTAAACCCTGCTTGATAACATCTAAGTTAACTGGATCAAGTACGATAATCGCGTCTTTTTCCATACGCAAGGAAGACGCTGCGTCAATCCAGTAGCCCTTCCAACCTGCATTACGCAACTGAGGGTAAATAGCCTTGGTATAATCCCCGCCTTGGCAGGTAATAATAATGTCCATCTTCTTCAACGATTCGATATCGTTCGCATCTTGAAGTAATGGAATATCTTTACCAACTTCTGGACCTTTCTGCCCCGTTTGTGACGTGGTGAAAAAAACGGGATCAATATGATCAAAGTCCTTTTCTTCCATCATGCGTTGCATCAACACGGAACCGACCATTCCGCGCCATCCGACTAAACCTACAGTGTGTTTTGACATGGTTAACGTTACCTTTTTTTGTGGGGCCACTCATACCAAGAGCAGTATCCCTAATGAATACTCAATATCGTTATGATATTAAGCTTTTAATGCAGCGCTATTAACGCTTTAAGTACGGCATCGCCCATGGCTTGCGTACTAACTGTTTCGCATCCTTTTGATGCTATATCTGCCGTTCTCAGACCTTGGTCTAGAACGTTACTTACTGCCGCCTCGATGGCATCCGCCGCCTCTTTTGCGTCTAAAGAATAGCGCAACATCATAGCAACTGACAAAATCGTCGCCAATGGGTTCGCAATCCCTTTACCGGCAATATCTGGCGCGGAACCGTGACATGGTTCATACATACCACGACCTTCTGCGTTTAGAGATGCAGAAGGTAGCATACCAATAGAACCTGTCAACATGGCCGCCGCATCAGAAAGGATATCACCAAACATATTGCCAGTAACCATTACATCAAACTGTTTTGGGGCACGAACAAGCTGCATCGCAGCATTATCCACTAGCATATGGCTCAATTGGACATCAGGATACTCTTTCGCCACTTCTTCCATGACTTCTTTCCAGAGCACGGTCACTTCTAGCACGTTGGATTTATCAATAGAGCACACACGTTTGCCTCGTTGACGAGCGGCTTCAAAAGCAGATCGGCCAATGCGGCGAATTTCTGACTCGTTATAAACGTAGGTATTGAAGCCTTCGCGTTCACCATTTTCTAATGTACGAATACCACGTGGCTGACCAAAGTAGATACCGCCTGTTAATTCACGAACAATCAGAATATCCAAGCCAGCAACGATTTCTGGTTTCAAGCTAGAGGCATCCGCCAACTGTGGGTACAAAATAGCAGGACGAAGATTCGAAAACAGGTCAAGATTGGAGCGCAGTCCAAGCAAGCCTTTTTCAGGGCGAACCGACATATCCAATTTATCCCACTTAGGACCACCCACGGCGCCAAGCAAAATGGCATCGGCCGCTTTCGCTTTTGCTAACGTGGTTTCGGGTAAAGGAGACCCAGTCTCATCATAAGCAGCACCACCAACCAAGGCACTTTCATGTTGAATATTTAATGAAAACTTCTCATTTACCGCATCCAATACTCGTACTGCTTGCGCTACGATTTCAGGACCAATACCGTCACCCGGCAATACCAATACATTTTTAGTCATTTTAAACCCTTAAAAACTCAGTCTTTTATTTATTGACCGCGTGGCAAGAAAAGCCAAGGCGCATCTTTCATTCGTTTTTCTTCATAACGCTGAATAGCGGCATCTTGCTGCAGCGTCAAACCAATATCGTCTAAACCATTTAATAGACAATGCTTGCGGAAATTATCAACAGTAAACTCGAATGTCGCGCCCGAAGGTGAAGTAACCGTTTGATTTTCAAGATCTATCGTAATTTGCGCACCTTGACGCAACGCCACTTCAGCGAATAATTGATCCACTTCTTCTGCTTGTAGAACGATAGGCAACAGGCCATTTTTAAAACAGTTGTTGTAGAAAATATCGGCAAAGCTTGGCGCAATAATGGAACGGAAACCGTAATCGTCTAAGGCCCATGGCGCATGCTCACGGCTAGAGCCGCAACCAAAGTTTTGGCGAGCCAGCAACACGCTAGCACCTTTGTAACGGTCTTGGTTGAGTACAAAATCGTTGCGCAACGGACGGCCATCACATTCTTGATCTGGCTGGCCTTCGTCTTCGTAACGAAGTTCATCAAATAAATTTTTACCAAAGCCAGTACGCTTGATGGATTTCAAGAACTGTTTTGGAATAATCATGTCCGTATCAACGTTTGCCAAATCCAAAGGAGCGGCTAAACCTGTGTGTTTAGTAAAGGGACGCATGCTCTTCTCTCCTAGTGTTTAACAAACTCATTAACATCAACAAAGTGTCCAGCAATCGCCGCCGCAGCCGCCATAGCAGGACTCACTAAATGCGTACGACCACCAAAGCCTTGACGACCTTCAAAGTTACGGTTTGAGGTAGACGCACAATGTTCGCCTGCGCCTAGCTTGTCAGCGTTCATTGCCAAGCACATAGAGCAACCTGGCTCACGCCATTCTAACCCAGCGGCTTCGAAGATTTCATGCAAACCTTCTTTTTCCGCCTGGGCTTTTACCAAACCAGAACCAGGAACCACAATCGCTTGCTTCAAGCTAGACGCCACTTTACGACCTTTCACCACTTGCGCAGCAATGCGCAAATCTTCAATACGCGAATTCGTACAAGAGCCAATAAAAACACGGTCTAGCGTCACATCGGACAACATGGTTTTACCTTCAAGGCCCATGTATTTCCACGCACGTGCGTAACCTTCTTTTTTCACCGGATCTTTTTGATCTTCAGGACGAGGAATAGGCTCATCAATCGCAATCACCATTTCTGGCGACGTTCCCCATGTGACTTGAGGCTTAATATCCTCAGCCTTCAACACAACCACTTCGTCAAATTGTGCATCTTTATCAGACACAAGATCTTTCCACGCTTCGACAGCCATGTCCCAATGCTCACCTTTTGGCGCATAAGGACGACCTTTAACGTATTCTATCGTCGTGTCGTCTACCGCGATCAAGCCAACACGAGCGCCCGCTTCGATCGCCATGTTACACACCGTCATACGGCCTTCCATAGATAAAGACTGGATACCTGTACCACCAAATTCAATCGCGTAACCAGTACCACCCGCGGTACCAATTGCGCCGATAATGGCCAAAACCACGTCTTTCGCAGACACCCAAGGAGACAATTCGCCATCCACTCGGACTAACATATTGCGGCTTTTCTTTTGTACAAGGCATTGAGTCGCTAATACATGCTCAACTTCAGACGTACCAATACCATGGGCCAAGGCACCAAAGGCACCATGGGTAGAAGTATGAGAATCACCGCACACCACTGTCATACCAGGAAGCGTCGCACCTTGTTCTGGCCCAACAACGTGCACGATGCCTTGACGGATGTCTTTCATGTTGAATTCAGTAATACCAAATTCATTGCAATTATCATCCAAGGTAATGACTTGGATTTTCGAAACAGGATCTTCAATACCATCCACACCAGAAATACGCTCTTTCTTAGTGGTCGGTACGTTATGGTCCGGTGTGGCTAAGCTTGACGACACACGCCAAGGCTTGCGCCCAGCCAAGCGAAGACCTTCAAATGCTTGTGGTGATGTCACTTCATGAAGCAATTGCAAATCGATATAAATCAATGCACTGCCATCATCTCGTTGCTGAACAAGGTGGCTATCCCACAACTTGTCATAAAGGGTTTTACCTGACATACGCTCTCTCCTCAGAAATCTATTGCGCTATCCTAAAACTTTGGCTTAAATTACTCAAATTCATATTTTTCATGTTTTGGATAATTTTTTGGAATGGTAGACATCGCTGAACTGATTACCTTTATAAAAGTCGCGGAAACAACTTCGTTCTCGGAAGCAGGAGCGCAGCTTTTTATCACCCAACCGGCGGTGAGCAAACGCGTTGCCGCCCTTGAAAACAGCCTAGGAGTAAAGCTGTTTGACCGCATAGGAAAACAAGTTCAGTTAACCGAAGCGGGTATTCGTTTGCTACCCAAAGCACGCAAGATGGCCGAAGACCTGCAAGACATAAAACGCAGTATGACCTTGCAAATGCAAGATGTCAGTGGAGAGTTACGCATATCAACGGGCCACCATATTGGTTTACACCGCTTACCCAAATCACTAAAGCGCTTTCAGGAAGATTATCCTAGTGCACAATTGGAAATAGAATTTGTTCAGTCTGAAGAGGCCTACCAAGACGTATTAAAAGGACGAGCTGAATTGGGGATTATTACACTGTCCAATAAAGAAAATCCTCTCATCGAATCCTTGCCTATTTGGTCGGACCCTCTCGCATGTGTTGTCAGTAAAGACCACCCTCTCGCATTTTCCAAGCACGTCAGTCTAATAGAACTGGCGCAACATGCTTGTGTTTTGCCCAATAAAAACACCTTTACTAGACAAATTGCCGAGCAAGCTTTTGGCAAACAAGGCCTAAAGCCTAAAGTCAGAATGAATACAAACAACTTAGAAACATTAGCCATGCTAGTGAATATCGGCTGGGGGTGGTCGCTCTTGCCCTCCACACTGGTCGATGAAAAGTTGGTGGTCTTGAATTTGCCAGATTTAAACGTAGAAAGAAAACTCGGCGTCATACACCACAAGCAAAGAACATTGAGTCGTGCCGCCATCGCTTTCATTGAACTGTTAAAAAGCGACGGCACAAGCTGATATAATCGCTAGCGGCGCTGACTGAACATGAGTATTCCTAGCGCCAACGCGCTCACACAAGACGCCAAAGTAAACACCCAAGCTCCACCAATCCACTCCCATAGATAGCCAGCAATCACCATACCAAGCCCGCCACCGAGCCCGATGGCAAAAGCGCTGTACATAGCTTGCCCTTGCCCAGCAAAACGCTCTGGAAACAGACGCCGAATCTGTTCGATAGAGACCATATGAAAGAGAGCAAATGTAATGCTGTGCAGCAACTGGGTAAAAATCAGCACCCACACCACAGAAGCAAACCATCCCACTAAAAACCAACGCACCATGCCGCAAATAAAACACAAGGTAATGATGTGAACCACATCAAAACGCTTGATCGTATTGCCAAAAAATAAAAACAAGACGATCTCAATGACCACCCCCAACGCCATTAGCAAACCGATGTATTGGCCGCTGTAACCCAAATTCGACAGATGCACCGCAAAAAAAACATTAAAAGGCGCATGAGACATAAACGCCAAAAACGCTAACCCAAAAAACAACATAGATTCTGGCGTTCTCACCAAAGCCAAAAAAGACGTGGTGGCTTTTTGAGTATGGACCTCGTACGCTTGTTCTTTAAGGAAAAAGGACGTCACCACCGCCAGTGCTAAAAATACACACATAGTAGGAATAACGATAACGACACCGAACTGACCAATTAAAAAGCCCGCCCCCGTTACAGCAAATACATAACCAATTGACCCTCCCACCCGCAGACGAGTATAAGGCACATCTAAATGACGAATACTCCTCACTGCCAAAGAATCGGTCATTGGAATCAAGGCCGAATAAAACAAAGCCATCGTGCAAGTTAATAGCCACAAGGTTTCAAATTGGTCACTCCAGTTAAACGGGATAACAGCAATAAAGCACCCTAAAATTCCGATTTGTAATATGCGCTTAGGCAGCCCTACTTTCGCGGTGAGCCATCCCCAAAAATGCGGTATCAAGATGCCAGACAACGTAAAGGTCGACATTAACCGACCAATCTCTGACGCGGTTAAACCGATCGATTTATAATACAAGGAGATATAGGGCATCATTACGCCCACTAATGCACAAAAGAAAAAATAAAAGAAGAATAAAGGCCAGGCCACAGGGCGAGCATTATCAGAGAACATCACAGCTCCAAAAAATAACAAAATTGCCGCCAAATAAAGCAACAAAAATCATGCATTAATTATAATCATTGAGTATGCTGGAAATAGGTCAAAAAAGCACGACAGAGAATGGAACCAATCCGCTATAAATCTAATAAATTCTGTTAGCACTGATACCAACACACCCTTACTTACAGAGAGAGACGTCATGATGAATGATCAAGAATGGTGGCGCGGCGCGGTAATTTATCAGGTTTACCCTCGCAGTTTTTTCGATTCTAACAACGACGGCATTGGCGACCTCCCAGGCGTCACCGCAAAAATGCGGTATATCGCCTCCCTTGGCGTAGATGCGATTTGGCTATCGCCTTTTTTCACCTCCCCCATGAAAGATTTTGGTTACGACGTCAGTGATTATTGTGATGTTGATCCTATTTTTGGCACCTTAGATGACTTCAACCAGCTCATTGCCACGGCGCATCATCATGGCTTAAAAGTTATGATAGACCAAGTACTTAACCACAGTTCCGATCAGCACCCATGGTTTGTCGAGTCGCGCAGCAGTCATGATAACGCCAAAGCCGATTGGTATATTTGGGCCGATGCGAATCCAGATGGCACAGTACCTAACAACTGGCTGTCTGTTTTTGGTGGCCCAGCTTGGCACTGGGACAGTCGTCGTAGACAATATTATCTTCATAACTTTTTAGACAGCCAACCTGATCTAAACTTTCATAACCCTGATGTCGTCGATGCCTTACTTGACACTGTTGAATTTTGGCTAAAACGAGGCGTCGATGGTTTCCGTCTTGATACAGCCAACTATTACTATCACGACATAGAGCTGAGAAATAACCCGCCTAAAAAAGACGTCGTAGAGGGCAGCATTGGTGTCAGACTAGACAATCCTTACGCCTATCAATTGCACCTTTATGACAAATCCAGACCTGAAAACATTGGTTTTTTGCAACGCTTGCGCAGCCTATTAGATAAATACCCCAATACCACCACAGTGGGCGAAGTCGGTTGCGATTTTGCCTTGGAAACCATGGCGGCTTACACCCAAGGTAAAGATAAGCTGCACATGTGCTACTCATTCGATTTATTAACTCATGATGCTTCCATGACACACATTCGCAATACCATGGAGACCATAGAAGCCGGACTAGGAGATGGTTGGCCTTGTTGGTCGATTGGTAATCATGATGTAGAGCGTGTTGTAACCCGCTGGGGGAAAAATCACGATTCCATTGCCAAAAGCAAAATCTACATGGCCATGCTATTAACTTTAAGAGGCAGCGTTTGCTTATACCAAGGTGAGGAACTTGGTTTACCGGAAGCAGAACTGACATTGGATCAACTGGTGGATCCTTTTGGGATTGCCTTTTGGCCAGAGTTTAAAGGCCGTGACGGCTGTCGAACTCCCATTCCATGGAAAAACGAAACACTGGGCGGCTTTACTCTGTCTGCAGAGCCTTGGCTACCCATTGCTGACGCCCAACGTCCGCTGGCCGTTGACGAACAAGAAGGTAATCGCCACTCTGTTCTGCATGCCTATCGCGATTTTCTTCATGTAAGACGCAGCCATCCCGAATTACGCCATGGTGACATTGAATTTATATATAACGATGACACCACCCTAACATTCCTGCGTACTTACAAGGGTAAGCGGCTTTATGTCGCCATTAATACCGCCAATCAAGACATTATTTTACCCGTCGAACTTACACTGTCGGCTTTAATCTTGCCTGAAGCAATACACAGTGGATACATAGACGCGAATACCGTTGTGCTTCCACCATTTAGCATCCTACTTGCGACAGTAACGGCCTAAACGAAAAAAGCCCTTTCTCAATCATGAGAAAGGGCTTTTCGGCTTAAGATAACGGATGAAGTCTAGGCCAACTGTTGGTAATCGGGCCAAGCATTAATAATGGCTTTTACCAAAGTCGCTAATGGGATAGCAAAAAAGATGCCCCAGAACCCCCAGATGCCACCAAAAAACAGCACTGCGACAATAATCGCCAGTGGATGCAAATTCACCGCTTCAGAAAACAATAAAGGCACCAGAACATTACCATCTAAAGCTTGCACCACTAAATAAGCGATCACAACATAAACAAACTCACTTTGCGTACCATACTGATAGAAAGCCACTATTACCACAGGGACAGTGACGGCGGCAGCACCAATGTAGGGAATCAATACCGACAACCCAACCAAAAGAGCGAGAAGTTCCGCGTATTTCAGCCCAAACACCAGAAACACAATGTAGGTGACAACCCCTACTACTAACATTTCGATGAACTTACCACGAATATAATTGGCTATTTGCTCGTTCATTTCATGAGCGATATTGCGCATCATTTTTCTTTCTTTTGGCAACCATGATGTCATGTAAGTCAGAATTTGCTTCTGGTCTTTCAATAGAAAAAACATCACCAATGGCACTAACACCAAATAAATAATTAACGAGAACAAAGACGGAATACTGGCAATCGAAAAAGATACCAGCCATTGCCCTAGATTGGTTGATTCATTCGCGAGCGAGTTAATCACTTCATCGATGGCCGCTTCACTAACAAAGTCTCGGTGTCCTTCCGCAAACAGTTGTATTTCATGACGTATATCCGTAAACATACGAGGCGCATCCTGCACAAGACGAACAGCCTGACGCCAAATAATTGGCACCATAACACCGATGAAAACACCGCATGCGGTTATAAAGGCAGAAAACACCAGCAGCACGGAAGTAACATGCCCAAGCCCCATACTTTGCAATCGATCCACCAAGCCTTGCAAAAGAAAGGCTAGCACGATAGCAATCAGTATCGGTGCTAAAATCCCTCCCCAAAACGCAAACACACACAAGGTCGCTATCATTAGAAGCAAGAAAACAACCACTTCTTCATTTGAAAAATATCGTTTAATCAGCGTATCAACAATTTTAAACATATCGAATCCGTTTCAGCTTTTCTGAATCACAAAGGTATAGACAGCATTATCTTCTTGTACCGACAACAAAGACAATCCAACCAAGGTCACATATTGAGGAATATCTTTTAACGAACCGGAGTCGCTAGCCATGACACATAACCGTTGCCCTATGGTCATTTTACTCAGTGCCATTTTGGTCTTTAGCAAAGGCATTGGACAACGATCTTCTCTTGCATCCAAGATTACGTCATACTCTTCGTATAGATCGTTCATTTTACAACTTACTCAAAAAATACATTAGCTATATTATGAGACTATTTTCAAACGTTACAACAAGCTTAACCATCTTAGCCATTGTTTTTACAAGCACTTTCTCGAATATGGCGAATGCCAACCTACCGGACCTAGAAGCCAACAAGGACGAGAGAGCCTTGTCTAATCCGTCTTACATACTGGGGCAATATTGGTTTAGAAAACTGAACGGCAGCCGTGCCTTGATCGATTTTCCACCAGCCTATGACTATTTAAAAGACGCGCTTTCTCATATATTGCCACAGACCAATCTTTACAACACCACGGTTGAAATGACGTTGCTCAATAGCACCCAAAGTAACGCCTTTGTCATTCCTGGCAATCACCTTTTTATCTATTCCGATATTATGGAGATGATCACCAGTGAAGACATGCTTTATGGACTATTAGCCCATGAAGTGGCTCACTTAGACCTTCGTCATTACGAGCGCCAAACAAAACATTCTAGCGAGGAGCTAAGCAAAACCTTGGTCATGTTAGGCGCTGGGATTGCAGCCGCCCTCGCTGGGGCGGGTGGGGATGCCACCACCGCATTATGGTTAGGTGGTATCGCCAACCAAGCCGAAAACACCCTTACCTACAGCCGTAATCAGGAACAAGAAGCAGACAGACGTGGTCGGGAATACCTCATTAACGCCGGGCTCCCGCCAGAAGGCATGACAAAACTCTTTCAAGCCTTTTTTAAACAAGCCCTAGGTAGACCAAAATTAGAGTTTTTGTCTACCCACCCATCGCCAAACTCTCGCCTCTCTGATTCATTCAGCCTAGACACTCAGGAAAGTATATTAAACACTCGACCTCAAAACGACTTTGAGTATTTCCGCGCCAGTCTGCTTGCGTACAGAGCCGGTTTAGAAGACAGACCATTGACGTATTTGGACCAAAGAATCCAAGACAATGATGTCAGGAACTTTGCGAAAGCACTCTTCTCTTATATTGTCCAGTCTCCTGAACGTGCACTAGACTTCTTAAGCAAGCTAGAAAAGCACAATAAGTTTACAGATTACCTGCAAGCCCTCAGCCACATTGCAGCCAATAATACAGAGGAAGGATTGGTTATTATCAATCAACAATTGGAACTATCACCGAAAAATATTCTTTTTTCTATGCTATACGCACAATCAAATCAATCAAAGCCCATTAATGTTTCATCAGATTATCTTTATGAGAAACGCTTGGTTTGGCGTGCCAACATTCAATACTACCAGTCCAGAAACAATATCCCAATGGCATTAAACTACCGCGCATTATTAGATTTTAGCCAAGGAAAAGATAAAACGGCTCAGTATTTAATAAATCGAGCAGAGAAAGATGCCACAGAAGATGAAAAGAGCATTATTAAAAACACAATAGAAGAATTTAAAATAATAAATGAAGCGGAAAAACAAGAAGATTTAGAAGAAGAAAAATAAAGCAATAAAAAAGCCAAACAAATGTTTGGCTTTTTTATTAGGTCTATACAACATTACTCTGCTGATTGAGCGCGTAACGCATCAAATTGAGCTTGTAGTTCAGCGTGCTTTGCGTTGTAGATGGATACTTTCTGATCTGCTGTATAAGCACCATTCAAATTCACACTAGTGTCGACATCAGCGCCCATGTTTTCAAGAGTCACAGATAGTGCTTCTACACTCCCTTTCGCACTTTGGATACGGTCCGTTGCGCCTTCAGTATCAGCGAATGCGCTCGTTGTCATAACGGTTGCGGCGAGTAGAGTCAATGCTGTTTTATTTAACGTTTTCATAATGTCATCCTTTAAAATTAATACTGTAAAATATGTTTTAATGTAAATTATTCAGCGGCTTGAGCACGCAAAGTATTAAACTGGTTTTGCAATTCAGCGTGTTTAGCTTTATATACAGCTGCTTTTTGATCTGCCGTATAAGCACCATTTAAATCAACACTGGTGTCTACATTAGCGCCCATGTTTTCAAGTGTAACGCCTAAGGCTTCGACACTGCCTTTAGCACTTTGCAAACGATCGGTTGAATCAGAAGCAAAAGCAGACGTTGCCATAACAGAAGCGGTAAAAAAGGTAATCGCTGATTTAGAAAAAGTTTTCATATTTATTCCCTCGGGATTCTAAATTAATGTTAAATCACAATTCATATTGTGTTTCGATGAATTCATAATAGTCTTTTAATTTAATTTAAAAACCCCCAAACCTTATCTTCCACCTTTGTTCCAAATACGAATTAATAAGCATCAAATTGCATAAAAATCACATCTAAAAGAACGAAATCAAAATAAATAAGACGCAAAGCCAGCAAAATAAGGAAGAAAAAGACAAAATAAGACTGGATTCTCAACGATCGGTTTATAGCGAATGATAAAACGGTGGGATACATCGAAAAATTTGTTAATATAGGCCATCAATTTGGATATAAAAGATTATGACGCCGCTTGCTTTAATCGATAACTTAGAAAATCTACCAAACCCTTTCACTCAGTTTGATAGCATTGCAGACCATCTGAGCACATCGACCCCTCAACTTAGTGATCCCGAGTATCGCAGGGACCTCCAGCTTGCCTTATGTTTTATCTATAGCTACAACGGCTCTCAGGCCACTTTCAACTCATACCGTCGAGAAGTGGAACGATTGCTGCTGTGGTCATGGAATATCGCCAATTGCCCTACTACCCAGTTGCGACGCGATCAAATAGAAGAATTTATCCATTTTTGCATAACGCCACCTGAGAGTTGGATTGGTATAAAAAATGTTGCCCGATTCAAATTACACATGGGACAAAGAACCGCAAACAAAGAGTGGCGGCCCTTTGTGGCTCACGTTAGTAAGTTAGAGTTCAAAAATGGTGACTTACCAAAAACAAAATTGCACTCGTTATCTCAAGCCGCAATACGTGCCACATTTTCAATTCTATCGTCTTATTATGGTTTCCTTATGCAAGAGGATGCCGCGCAGCAAAACCCAGTTGCGTTAATTCGACAAAAAAGTAAATTTGTTAAAAAAGAAGTGACACGTAAGCAAGTGCGACGCATTTCCAACTTACAATGGGACTATGTTATTGAAACCGCTGAAATGCTGGCCGAAGAAGACCCCATCAACCATGAACGCACTCTGTTTATTATGAATGCTCTACTTGGCATGTATTTGCGAATTTCAGAATTAGTGGCCGACGAACGGTCAGCACCAGTGATGGGAGATTTTATTAAAGACTCCGATGGACATTGGTGGTTTAAAGTTCTGTCCAAGGGCAATAAAGAGCGCCTAGTTGCCGTATCAGACGACATGCTCAATGCCTTGATTCGCTACCGTCGTTTTCGAGACTTACCCACGCTTCCAACCATTGCTGAAAACACCCCTCTGGTGCCTAAAAATAGAGGCCAAGGCGCCATGACCAGCTCACGGCAAGTACGTAATATTGTTCAGCTGTGTTTCGACAAAGCCTATGAGCGTATGTGTGAAGATGGCATGCGTGCCGATGCCGATGATTTACGTGTTGCAACCGTTCACTGGTTACGACACACAGGCATATCAGAAGATGTTAAAACCAGACCAAAGGAACATGTCAGAGAAGACGCGGGGCACGCGAGCATGGCGACGACGGACAAATACATTGATACCGAATACCGAGAGCGTCATGCAAGTGGACGAAAGAAAACCCTTCGCCCGCATTAGTCACGCACACGCCAAATTACTTTTTCCAGCGCTCTAGGCTCATTTCATCTTGATCATTGGCTTGCACCCAATGACTGTTTGAGCCTTGAGACTCTTTTTTCCAAAACGCCGCTCGGCTCTTTAAGTAATCCATAACAAAATCACAGGCCTGAAACGCTTCCGCACGATGGGCTGCGCTCACGCCGACAAACACAATTTGATCGTCCACTGACAAACGTCCAACTCGGTGTACAACGCAAACATCAAGTAAGGACCAACGTTTCTTGGCCTCATCGACTATGGTTTGCAAATTTCGCTCCGTCATTCCCGGATAATGCTCAAGCTCAAAATGACAAATCGCCTTTGGCAAGTCTGAAAACTGACGTACCAATCCAACGAACATAACGACAGCACCTGTTTCATTGGCTTTCAAGAGACGCTGATACAGCTCATCAACTTGAAAATCTTCTTCTTGTACTCGAATCATCTAGCCTCCGGTTACAGGTGGGAAAAAAGCCACCTCTTTCACGGTTTCAGGGACCATATCTGCGTCTCTGGCGAATTCAAAGTCGATAGAAGATTGAATTCCCTTTTCAAGCAATGCACTGCCTTGATTCAGTTGGCTTGCCAACAGATGCTTTAAATCACCTATACTTAATGGCAGAGCGATCTCAGCCAGATACTCACTTTGTCCGATACGTTCTTTTAGCGAGGCAAAAAAAACCACTTTCACCTTAAGCATTGTTTTTACTCCAATCACCACTTTTGCCGCCTTTTTTCTCTAACAGAGAAACCGCCTGGATCACAATCCCTTTATCAACCGCTTTGCACATATCATAAAGGGTCAAAGCGGCAATACTGGCTCCCGTTAACGCCTCCATTTCAACCCCAGTTTTACCAGATAAAGAACAGGTGCATAGCACTTCTAGTTCACAATCACTCAGCACATTAATATCTACGGTTACTTTCGTCAGCATCAAGGGATGACATAGGGGAATCAAATCGGCCGTCTTCTTGGCCGCTTGGATACCGGCAATACGCGCAGTGGCCAACACATCTCCTTTTGGCAAGCCACCTTCTATCACTTTTTTTAGGGTTATCGGCTGCATGAGAACGATCGCCTGAGCGGTCGCCGTTCGCTTAGTGATGTCTTTATCTGAAACATCCACCATGTGCGCATGGCCTTGACTATCCAAGTGAGTAAGTTTATCGCTCATAAAAATCCTAAACAGTGTACATAGATTAAAAATGTCGCCTATATTTTAAGAAAGCCAGCCGTATTGCAAGCGAAGTCTTTTAAACAATAACCGCCATAATATTAAGAGGCGTATCAGGAATGACAGCCAACCCCCTTTTGTTTTGTCTTTTTATACTGGCTCAATTATCAGCACTAAATGCTTTTGGGAGCGACTCATACACGCCATCCGTCATTCCCACCTTCAAAGAAATGGCCCCCATTAGCGCTGAAGACGCCGTTTTGAGTGACGAATTTAACGACGATCTTTACGCCGAATCACAACACTTCTCAGAAAACGCTTATTGGCACAAACTCACTTTCCCTAAAAACATAGAACAAGAGAACACAAAAACCCTCTATCTTACCCTAAGTTACTACATCATAGAGCGCTTAGATTTTTACGTATTTCATGACGATAAACTCGTCGCTCAATGGAGCAGAGGGGCATTACAAGACTGGGGCAAAGACAGCCGTCAGTATGATGGCATATGGATTCCGATCACACTCTCCAACCAACACAGCACCAGCCTACTCATTCGCAAACAAGGCAGCCATCCGCTACTGACGCCAATCAAGCTAATGGATAGCTCAACCGCGACAAATCAAAAAGCGCAGAAATTGATTTTTTGGACGTTTATTATCAGCACCTTGAGCATTTTATTGATTTATAACGTCTTTCTTTTCGCCTTATTGAAACAACCTGGCTTTATTTATTACCTTGGATTGAACCTGATTATCTTTATATCGCTCTCTACTATCACGGGTTTTAACCGATGGATTTTCTCACAGACATTCAGTCAATGGATCACAACCAACCTCTTTGTTGTGTTTGGACTCGGTGCATGGGCTCTGTTTCGCTTCAGCATACATTTTTTAAAAGACATCCAGATACCTGCCCCAGACTCTCTCATCAAACGGTATGGCGATGGGCTATTTGTGGCCTTTTTACTTGCGACGCAGGTATTTTCTGTAAAAACATTTGCACTGCTTTTTGCATTCATCGAAGTACTTCTCTTCTTCATGTGTATCGCTTGGGGATTAAAAGCCTATAACAAAGGTTTTACACCAGTGCGGTTTTATCTATTCTCATGGTTTTTCTTACTCACAGGCAGCATACTAAATACGCTTATCTTTTGGAAAATACTCCCAATCACCCCCGCCACAGAAGCCATTTTCCCCATCGCGTGCATTTTACAACTACTCGGATTCGCTTTCGCGTTTGCCGACAAAGCCAAACAAATGGAACGTGACCGTCGAATACAAGCTTTAACCGATTTGGCAACTCATTTGCCCAATCGGACTTACTATTTTGACAAACTACCAGCCCAATTAGAAAAGCAAGGCTTAACTAACCAAAAGCTGGCCTTAGTGATGATAGACCTAACGAACCACCAAACATTAAGTCAAGCGTTCGGTCCAGCAAAAGCCGATGCCGCCATGTGTGAAATTATCTTAAAAGTGCATCAGCAAACCATGACAATGGACGGATTATTGCCCTTTTCATTGTCCAATAAAAACGCAATGAAGATCATCCGCATGACAACAAAAAAAATTGTTTTCATCAGCACAATGCCGGATAGGCTCAAAACCCAAATCCAGCACATACAAGACACGCTCGACCACCCAACACTCGTCAATAAAGTGCATTTTCGGCATCAATACAAAATAGGCAGCGCTCTTTACCCATCTCAAGGCACCGATCTCGATAAATTGTATCAACACGCCCTGATTGCGAAAGATTCTGTCACTTACTCCTCCGGTAATTGGGTTCCTTTCACCGACAATCTAAAAAACAACCATGCACATCAACTGCGTTTGATTACCCTACTCACAGAAGACATCCAACACGACGTTCTGTATTTTGATATTCAACCTCAGGTGGATCTTTCAACCAATGAGATTACAGGAGGTGAAGTGCTCATTCGTTGGCACAATGACCACGTAGGGCAAGTTTCACCGGGTGAATTCATTCCACTTGCAGAACAAACAGGCCTTATTTATAAACTCACCGACAAACTACTAGAAAGCGTTTTTTTATGGGCGTCACAACACCCTAGAGCCCTGCACACACAGCGCCTATCGATCAACATTTCAGCACTAGACCTACTCCAAGACAACTTCGCCAAACACACCTTAGACCGTTTAAGCAAATACCAATTAGCGGCCAATAAGTTCACCATAGAAATCACTGAAACCAGTATTTTTCAAAATAATGCTCTGGTACACCATAACGTTAAACAGTTACACCAAGCGGGCTTCAAACTGGCCATTGATGACTTTGGTGTCGGCTATAGCTCCATGCAAAATCTTGTGGCCTTAGAAACGGATGAATTGAAAATCGATCGATTTTTTATTATGAATTTACTCGATGATACCCAAAGCCAAATTTTATGTCGTAATATGATAGACCTGAGTAAAGCGCTTCATATCACCAGTGTCGCTGAAGGCATTGAATCTGAAGGCATACTGCAATTATTAAAAAGTTGGCACTGCCAAGTCGGTCAGGGATACCACCTCTATCGCCCCATGTCTCCTATTGATTACCTTACCCTTTTGGATAAAACAGTTCCGCCTTTGTCAACGCCAATAAATCGTGCATAATGCATTGAGCGTTTATATATTCACCCCACCACGACAAAAAAACGGTTATGTAGCTGACATCCCATGAGCCTAATAGACGATTATCAACTGCTGGAAATTCCCACTACCGCCAGCGAGCAGGAAGCAAAAATCGCGTTTAGACGGTTGGCTAGGCGTTATCATCCTGACAAAAACCCAGATAAAGACACGACTGAGCTTTTTCAGCGACTGCAAGCCGCTTATGAAAATGTGACCAATGCGATTCGTCAAAGCGCGCAAGTCACGGATTGGAAACCCTTTACCTTCACCAAAGAAAACACTCAAAGTTCTGCAGCAAAAAATCGTTATACGCACTTTTCTACGGCGACAGATAAAGAACAAGCGGCCTTTGTCAAAGAGCGTCAGCGTGCCTATGAGGAAATGAAACGCAACAACGCTCATCATGAAAAAACCCGCGACGAAGCCATCAAGGCGGCTCGAAACACCTTGAACGAAAAACGCGTTAAAGCCTTATACGAAGAGGCCTTCAAAGCGTCAAAAGACTTCAACACGCAAGGCTTTAGCTACACAGATAATACAAACGCGAAAGAAAAATCGCCCCATATCCCCCCTTATCAATCCTTTGTAGACGACGAGGAAGAATACACCCAACCTACACGCTCATACTATGACGAGCCAGTGAGTCAGCCTATTCGACTGGATGCGGCTAAGGCCGCTTTTCGAGCCGCTACCTACATCGCGTTTTTTGCGGCAGGCGTTTACAGCACCTTGTATTGGCAGTCTTCTTCACAGGAAACCACCCCCGCGTCCAGCGCGACGACTTACATCACAGGCCTATATCCGCAGTTTCGCATTGGAACAAGCTATACCTTAAGCAGCACGCCACTTTACGCGGAACCAGATGTCTCCAGTGCCATAGTGCAAACCATTCCACCGCAATCAGACATTCAGAGCATTAAGTTACAAGGTAACTGGCTAACAGTGCGCTATGACGGCATGAGCGGCTGGGTACAAGCAAAAAACATCGGTTTTGGTAGCGTTCAGCAGGCCATTCAAACAGGCTGTTTTGGACAACCGGGAATCGCACCACAACATGGTGAATTAATGGGTCAGGCGAACGGCAACAGTCGACTGCGCATACTCAACCAACTGCCAGAACACAGCATGCTCACCTTTGAATCCTATGATGGCAAAGCGCCTTTTTCTATTTATCTCTATGGAAAACAAGCCTATGCCGCCAATTACATCCCGAAAGGCAACTACCGATTGGTGTTAGAGACCGGTTCCCTGTATCATCACGCCTGTAACCAATTCCTCTTTAACGACACAACCAGAGTCATCTTAGATAAGGTCGATTTCGCTAGCACCGAGCAGACACTCACGCTATCACCCTAATCAGCCTATTGGAGACCTTTGCACGAAGTCACGAGCGAAGCCAAGACGAGGCAAAAATAGACGAGAAAGTGGAGTTTATGAGTTATAAATGAGCATTTTGAGTCTATTTTTACAAAGTATTGGCAAGCACAGTAGTCGTGAAAACGTATCTAAGAGACAAACAACCCTGAGTACTTCAAGACCCATGCTAAGTAACATCCGAATCGTACTAATCAACACTTTTCATCCAGGTAATGTTGGCGCTATTGCGCGGGCTATGAAAAACATGGGCTTAACCAATCTCTATTTGGTTGACCCAAATGATTACCCGTCTGAAGAAGCCACCAGCCGTGCCGCTGGCGCCGTTGACCTGCTTGACAATGCCACCATTGTTTCTACGCTAGAAGAAGCCATTGCAGACTGTAGTCTTGTGATTGGCACCAGCGCTCGTCATCGCACCTTTCAATTGCCTATCATGAATGCCCGTGAATGTGCTGAAAGCGTGATACCCGAAGCCGTGGATCATAACGTTGCGATTCTTTTTGGCCGTGAAACCACAGGCTTATTAAACGATGAAATCGCTCAGTGCCACAGACAAGTATACATAGACGCAAACGATGAATACCCTGTCTTAAATATTTCACAAGCGGTGCAAATCGTTGCCTATGAAATTTGGATGGCCAATCAAAACAAAGACAAATACCAGAAAGAAAACCCTGAATATCCTCATAAAAAAGACATGGACCTTTTTTATGAGCATTTAGAAGAAACGCTTTACGGCATCAATTTTATTATCCGCAATCATCCAGGCAAAGTGCTGGATAAACTGCATCGCTTCTTCAATCGCTCTCGCCCTGAGAAACAAGAATTGGGTATTTTACGAGGTGTCTTGGCGGCCATACAGCGCGAAGCTGGACTAACAGAAGCAAACAATCATCCAGAGAAAAAAACCAAAGATGCCCTTAAAGAAGCGGCTAAAGACGCATAGGCAAACGGTCACTTTCTAACGATATCCACCTAAAAAAAATGCAGCCTGATGGCTGCATTTTTTTAACGCGCAAAAAAGAGTAAGCTTACTTCTCTGCACGACCTGCAAATTTACGCTCTTCCACGTTGACCTTAATTCGATCACCAGTAGAGATGTGCTCAGGCACTTGAATCACAGCACCTGTTGATAATTTAGCAGGCTTGTTACGAGACGTTGCAGAAGCGCCTTTAATGGAAGGATCCGTTTCAACCACTTCTAGCTCAACGTTCGTTGGCAATTCAATAGCAACAGGCACCTCGTTCACCAAAACAACTTGGATACCATGTGTTTCTTCATTGATAAAAAGCACTTCTTCTTCAATCGCGCTTTTATTCAAGCTGTAAGGCGTATAGTCTTCATTATCCATGAAAATATACTCATCGCCATCAGAATAAGAAAACATAACTTGGCGACGAACAAGATCGGCAAGATCGATCATGTCGGAATCTTTAAACGTCTCATCCAATTTGCGACCCGATACCACATCATACATACGCATACGGTACAAACTACCGCCCGCACGACCTTGTGGTACAGAACGCTCAATGTCTTTTACTATGTACGTTTTATTGTCATAGCTAATAGCAACATTTTTTTTGATCTCACTTGCCTTAGGCATTTTTCTTCGTCCTAAAATTACGTTTTATAAAAATAAATATGGGCACTACATTCATTGCATTTTGTAATGCGAGATCCTAATCCAGTTTGCCAAAGTTCGCTAGATACTAAATCAACATTTACCCTACAAAACCACCAAAATAACAACGAAAAACGGTCTCAATCTTCACAAACTAATACTGATTGTATTTTTTAGCACTGCCCTTTACTTTTTCAATCGGATAGCGCTCAGCGTTTTTGGCGATTTTTTGTTGCGCTGCGGCAAACAAATCCACGTTCAGTTTATCCGCCAAACGAACCGTAAACAGCAACACATCGGCCAATTCATCCTGCACCGCAGACAATTGCTCAGGGTCTAATTGATAAGACCCTTCTTCCGTTAACCAACGAAAGCAATCAAGTAATTCGGCTGTTTCACCAGCTAAGGCCATCGATAAGTTTTTAGGAGAATGGAATTGCTCCCACTCTCTATCTTCTGCAAATTGACGCATGGCACGTTTTAACGTTACCAACGAATCTAGATCATCTGCCATGAATTAATCATTCGCCTTCATATGAGGGCTCATAATGACTTGATAAATAGGATAAAGCACATCGGCACCCAGAATTTTCGCACGCTCTGGAGACCACCCCACCACCTCATCCGGTAAATTTTTATTGTCTTTAAACGGCATTTCTAAGGTGAAAGACAAGCATTTATACGTTTCACCGATCCATTTGGTCGCCACGGTTAAATTGGCTTCGCCAAATTGAGAAGGCGTATAACCAATTTCTGTCTGAAAATCTGGGCTCACCGCAAGAAAAGCGTCCTTGAACAAGGTTTCCATTGCCTCCATACGCGCATCAAACGACGGCACGCCTTGGCAACCATCAACGAAATTCGCCGGCAACGTCTCATCACCATGGATGTCTAAGAATAAATCCACGCCGGTTTCGGCCATCTTCTTTTGCACCGCCAATACTTCGGGACTGAATTCTGCAGTGGGATTTTTCCATTCACGATTCAAGTTCACGCCTTTAGAGTTGACGCGCAAATTTCCATGCACCGCGCCATCTGGGTTCATGTTTGGCACAACATAAAAGCGACATTGCTTTAGCAGCGCACGGGCGATCGGATGCGATTCATCAAACAACCGCTCAAGCAAACCTTCAACAAACCATTCGGCCATGGTTTCACCAGGATGCTGGCGAGCAATAATCCAAATATTCTTTGCCAAACCTTGGGTTTTACTCACCTCCAACATAGTAATATCACGACCTTCCGCGGTTTCACCCAAGTGGTCCGTAATACAATCCTCATGACTTGCCGCCCAAGCAATCATATCTAAATGACGTTCGTAGCTGTAGGGCGCAAAATAGGCGTAATACACACTGTCTTGCTCTGGTTGATGAGTAATCACCAATTTACCATCAAGGTATTCAGTCGGTACCCGAAACCAATATTCACGGTCATAAGACGCGACCGCTTGATAATCCACCCAACCACCGGGGTATGCAGCGTCACTGGCATTCTCAAATTGAATGACACATTGCTCACCCATTCCACCCTGTAGACGGAAATAAAACCACTGCAAAAATTTAGAGTTTGTATCATTAGGGATCTTTACTCTAATATTGTCCGGCTCCGAGGCTTCAATAACGGAGATGTTACCGCCATCAAACGCACTACTGATCTTGATTCGGCTGGTCATTTATTCTTCCTTAACAATCAAACATTGGTTCTAAATTATGGCAAGTTTACCTATATTCATGACGGCTGTCGCCAATTCTTCTGACGAGCCGGCGTTTCCGCTACTTTTCACTTGGTCCACTCACGAGGCACAAGTCAAAGAAGTTCTGGTCATACCTGACGACGAATGGTTGGAACAACACCGCATCGAGCCCAACGCCCTCGACCTTGATGAACAACAACTCTACGAATTTGGCTATGAAGCCAGCGACATTCTAGCCGAATGGATCAATGAGTTTGATACCGACGTCATTTACACACTTGAACCTGAGGCAATAAGCCTATTAATCGAAGCCGTCTACGACATCAAGGGAATGGAGCCCAGTTTCGAAGTGCAAGGCATTCACTCTTGGTTTGAAGAACGCGATGTAGACTTAGACGATGCCGTGGCACAACTTGGCCAAACAACCCCCTTGCACCTATTACCGCCCGATGAACTCATCATCCAACTGCTGCAAATAGCCGTTGAACATGGGCTAATCGATCCCAGTGACATTCCCGCCATAGAAGACTAATTACCTTACTGAATAGTCAACATGCGCTAGAAAAACTGGCCATTTCACAATCGCTTATTTAGAGTCAAATACATCGTTTTTTGATTCTAAATAGGTGAATGAGATGAAAGACCTCCTCCCTGATCTTTGTGATTTATACCCTGAGCAATTACAAATCGCCGACGCTATTTTTACCTCATACGGAAAACGATGCCATTTTTATGGGCAAGTTGTCACTGTATCTTGCTTTGAAGATAACAGCCGAATCCGAGAACTCGTCAATGAAAATGGCAAGGGAAAGGTCATGGTGATTGACGGCGGTGGCAGTAAACGACGGGCTCTGCTTGGCGACATGCTGGCAGAAAAGGCAGTCAACAATGGCTGGGAAGGCTTTGTGATCCATGGCGCAATCCGTGATGTTGCAGCCCAATCACAACTCAACATTGGCATTCATGCCTTATGCGCCCACCCTATGCCAACTGAAAAGCGTGGCCTAGGTGATATTGGAAGAACATTACGCTTTGCTGGCATCTCTGTTTCTCAAGGGGACTATATCTATTGTGATCTAAACGGTATTGCCGTCTCAAAACAACCATTAGCCCTACCTTAAACAGCACAGCTTTGGTTACAAAGCGGACAAGGTATGAGTAAACAGACTTCGCACGCCATTTACCAACATTTGCACCGACATCATGAGTAACAACATGCCCATTAGTCGCTCTAACGCGGCCAAGCCTTTTTCTTTCAGTATACGATTCAATAAAGGCGCCATGGCTAAAATCACCACAGAAATCCCCCATGCCGCCCCCACCGAAAGCAACAGGTCTTGCTGATCGTTCGGGTAGCTTTTCACCATGACCAGCAAGGTGGCTAACGTCGATGGCCCTGCCAACATAGGGATTGAAATAGGAACAATAAAAGGCTCCATCACAGGAGCTGAGTCTTTCGTATAAGGCGAAGGAAAGATCATCTTCAATGCAATCACAAACAGCACCACACCACCGGCAATCGAAATAGACTCGGTTTCCAAATGCAGCAAGGCCAAAAACTCAGCGCCGAAAAACAAAAAGCACACCAGTATAATTAAACCAATCAGGCCATCTCGAACAACGATCTGATATTGACGTTTTTGTGGCACCCCCTTCATTACCGATAATAAAATGGGAATATTACCAAACGGATCAATAACAAATAAAAATAACAAGGTGGCAGACAAAATGGAAAATTCAGTGCTCATCAATTACTCAGCGCAGGCAGGTTGGATTAAAAAAACACATTGTAATCATCAATAAGGATAAAACAACCTCTGAAAATTATCTTAAAAAAATCTCACTATGAACCGTAAACTCACTGTAACGATCTTTCATGGCAAAACTTTTTACTAATACCATGCAGAATTAAGTTATGTGTTAGCAAAACTTAACATACCTCATTACGTGCACATTTTTTCATTATCACTAGGTGCCACAAACGGTATCATAAGACTTTGTTTCAATTTGTTAAAAAATACCCCCCACTCTCCCCCTCGCACCACCTATCTGGACAACTAAGGAAAACAGATAAATGAAGAAGTTTTTAGAAAACAGGCTCATCGGCACCAAACTCGGCCTAGGCTTTGGGTCCGTTTTAATACTCGCGCTCATCGTAGGAATGGCCGGAATATCTGGTGTTAATACGTTGCTGAGCCGTGCTGATAAAGTACGTTTATCAAATGATTTAGACGACACGCTAACAGAAGTAAGACAGGCAAGAGAGCGTTTTATGACGTCAGGCACCAACGCCGATAAAGAGACCTTAATCAATCGTACGGAAACTTTTGGCGCATTCATTGATAAAGCCAAAATAGTATACGATGGCGCGGACATTCGTGAAACCGTAAAGAAAACCGATGCGGATCTTACTGAGTACAAAAAAGCCATCACTGTGCTGGCAGACGCTCGACAAAAGTGGGACGCGATAGACAAAAATGCCAACACAATACGCGGCAAAATATTTGATAACTACAGCGACGTCATCTCCCAACTAAACCAAAGCAACGACACAGACACTTTAATAGCAGCGCAAAGCATTTCTAGGAACTGGTACGCACTCACCTTCGCCATTAACGACTTTGTGTCTAAAAAGGAAAACATTCCCCTAAAACTGATCACAACGGATTTCCAAGCGGTCTTCAATGATACGCAAAACCTATCTGTTCCCAATGAACTAGAAAGCAAAAAACAAGAAACGCTTTCGCTTTTAAGCCAATACGATGCCCTTGGTAAAAACAACCCCTCTGTAAACAATGAACTGGTTAAATCGCAAGAGAGCATCATGGCAATCGCCAGTAGAATGGATAAAAACATTGACTCGATTACGGTACTGCAAGAACAAAGAAGCAAAGAAGACGGCAATGCCATTTCATCCATTCTCACAACCGTTACCGCAATCGCCATATTAATGGGTATTTTCTTCGCCTTGTTTATACGCCACATGATAGTAACTCCGATGAAGGACGTCATGACCGCGGTCGAAAAAATCGCCTCTGGTGATTTGACACAACAATTGCACACGGACCGAAAAGATGAGTTGGGACAGCTCTACAATAATATTGGCACCATGAGTACGACACTCAACACGCTGATTTCAGAAGTCGTTGCAGGCGTGCTTAACTTAAGTGCCACCAGCGAACAGCTAGAAACCATCTCCAAACAAAGTCAAAAAATGATGCTGTCGCAAAAAGACGAAACCGACCAAGTTGCAACAGCCATTAACGAAATGTCCTCTACCGTGGCAGAAGTGGCTCGTAATGCAGAAACCGCCGCAGAAGCGACCACAGAGACAGATAAGATCGTCAACCAAGGCAACCAACTGGTCTCCGGTGTTGTCGCGTCTATTGGATCACTCGCTAGTGACTTAACGACAACAAGCGAATCCATGGAACAACTAAAAACACGCACCGATAATGTTGGTAATGTGCTAGCGGTCATCAAAGCCGTAGCAGAACAAACCAACTTATTAGCACTAAACGCCGCCATTGAAGCAGCGCGCGCAGGTGAAGCCGGCCGAGGCTTTGCCGTGGTGGCCGATGAAGTCCGTGGGCTTGCCAGCCGCACACAAAGTTCAGCCAAAGAAATTGAAGACTTAATTATTGAATTGCAAAATGGCGCGCAAGACTCTTTAGAGAAAATGTTAACCAGCCGCGACCTGTCCACCCGTAACGCAGAGCAAGCCAAGGAAGTATTAACACTCTTTTCAAACATCAGTAAACAGGTTGGTTACATGCAAGATATGGGGCTGCAAATTGCAACCGCATCCGAAGAACAATCCCAAGTCTCAGAAGAAATTAACCGAAGCGTTGAAAACGTTCGATTGCTTGCCGATGACACCGCAGAAGGGTCTGCAGAATCGGTACGCGCAGTGAGTAACTTAAGAACATTGAGTCACCAATTAAAATCGTTAACCGAACGTTTTAAAATTTCTTAATCGTAAAATGGACAAAAAAAACCACCGCGTCAAAACGGTGGTTTTTTTATAGAGCGAAAAAATTCAACCAACTAAGAAAAAATATCCGTTAAATTTTCATTCATCAGAGTTTGCAATTCTTTATCAAGCGGCGCTTCAAACAACATACGTTCACCATTAAGCATGATCTCTAATCGCGTCGCGTGCAGGCACAAGCGCTTAAACCCTAACGCTTTTGACTCTTTTATCGACTCAGCTGGCGCATACTTGTCATCCCCGACAATAGGATAACCCGCATACTGGGTATGAACTCGAATTTGATGCGTACGCCCCGTCACCGGTTCACACTCCACTAAGCTGTATCCCTCAAATTGTCGAACCAACTTAAATCGAGTCAAACTGTCCTTGCCATCCGTATGAACGCGAACAATACGCTCTCCAGATTGCAACTCGTTTTTGAGTAACGGAGCATTAACCTGTAATTTACGCTTAGGCCAGCTACCATAAACCAAAGCCAAATACGTTTTTTGCACACCTTCTTTTTCACGTAGCGCCGTATGCAACTCTTTGAGTACCGCGCGCTTTTTCGCCACCATGATAAGACCAGAAGTATCACGATCCAATCGATGAACAAGCTCAATGAATTTTTCTAGCGGTCGCATTTGACGAATCACTTCCACCAAACCAAAGCTCAAACCACTACCACCATGCACCGCTAAGCCAGAAGGTTTATTAATCACAATTAAACCTTTATCTTCATAGACAATGCGTGATTCTATCTCGTTTTTTAAGCGATCAGACAGCACAGGCTTATCCGATTCTGGCGCAATCACAATGGGCGCAATACGCACAACATCTTCATTTTGAAGGCGATAATCGGGTTTAGTTCGCTTCTTATTGACGCGAATTTCGCCTTTTCTTAGCAGATTGTAAATCTTGCCTTTCGGAACCCCCTTGAGAAAAGTAACCAAAAAATTATCGATTCGCTGACCCGTATTATTGTCATCAATAGTGACGTAACGAACCGCGGGACGCTCTGTTAAATTAAGTTCTGAGTCCGACATAAGCTAAGATTGGTTTCCTTTATAATTGAAGCACTTAGTTTTTACTGTTATATTCACATTCGCAAAGGGTAAGAGGCAACAAAACACCTCGAAGATAAGATGCAAGAATTGAATGACAATTGCCGAAGCGACACTTTGGCCCCCTATCTTACCTCTGTAACAGTTAATCTTAAATAATAAACCGCATGATTCGGAAAAATCCGCTTCAGTGGAAGGAACTCTCATTAAATTGCTCGACCGCGCGTTCGCGTTGTTTCGTAAAAAGGCAAAGAAACGAGACCGGTTAAAGAGACTATTTGGTATTGATCACGGCAGCGACCGCATGAAAGCGTTTAACATAAAGTAAACGAATCGCGTACTCCTCTCGCCAGAAAAGACTGAATGACTTGCTCTCATGCTGAGTCAGATTTATTAATGGTTACCTATCACTGTTGTGACTCTTTCGAATCAGCTCACAGAGTTCACACATACAATGATTAGAATGCTTATCAATGCAACTCAACAAGAAGAGTTGCGCGTCGCCCTAGTAGACGGTCAACGTCTATATGATCTAGATATAGAGTCCGGTTCACGCGAACAAAAGAAGTCCAACATTTACAAAGGCCGCATCACTCGCATAGAACCGAGTTTAGAAGCTGCCTTCGTAGATTTTGGTGCTGATCGCCACGGTTTCTTACCACTAAAAGAAATATCCAAGACGTATTTTTCGAAAAAATCAAACCATGATGGCCGCATCAACATCAAAGATGTGCTAAGCGAAGGCCAAGAAGTCATCGTTCAGGTTGATAAAGAAGAACGCGGCAACAAAGGCGCCGCACTGACGACCTTCGTTAGCTTAGCTGGACGTTACTTGGTTCTTATGCCAAATAATCCTCGTGCTGGCGGCATTTCTCGTCGTATCGACGGTGATGACAGATCACACCTTAAAGAAGCCATGTCAGGTCTGAACACACCAGAAAATGGTGGTCTAATTGTTCGTACTGCGGGCGTAGGTCGTTCAACAGAAGAGCTTCAGTGGGATTTGGACTACCTGGATACACTGTGGTCTTCTATCACCAAAGCCGCTTCTGAAAAACCAGCTCCTTTCTTAATCTACCAAGAAAGCAATATCGTTATCCGTGCCATTCGCGACTACCTACGTGAAGACATCGGTGAAGTGTTAATTGACGAGAAAAACGCGTACCAAGATGCGATTAACTTTGTCATGCAAGTCATGCCGCACTTCAAGTCACGCATTAAAATGTACACCGATTCTACACCGCTGTTTAACCGCTTCCAGATCGAAACTCAGATCGAAACGGCTTTCCAGCGTGAAGTTCGCCTGCCTTCTGGCGGCTCTATTGTTATCGATCCGACAGAAGCCCTTGTTTCCATCGATATCAACTCGGCTCGCGCAACAAAAGGCGGAGACATTGAAGAAACAGCGCTACAAACCAACCTAGAAGCGGCTGACGAAATTGCACGCCAATTGCGTCTTCGTGATATCGGTGGCTTGGTGGTGATCGACTTCATTGATATGACGCCTGTGCGTAACCAAAAAGAAGTTGAAAACCGCATGAAAAACGCGCTAGAAGCGGATCGTGCACGAGTGCAACTGGGACGCATTTCTCGCTTCGGCTTATTAGAAATGTCACGCCAGCGTTTGCGCCCTTCTCTTGGCGAAACCAGTGGTATCGTTTGTCCTCGCTGTAACGGCCAAGGCTTCATCCGCGACGTAGAATCACTCGCGCTGTCTGTGCTTCGCCTAATCGAAGAAGAATGTTCGAAAGAACGTACGGCTCAGATTCGCGCTGTTTTACCTGTGTCTGTCGCTACTTTCTTGCTAAACGAGAAGCGCACAAATATCGCTAAAATCGAAAAACGCAATAACGTTCACATCATTCTTGTGCCAAATCCTCACATGGAAACACCGCACTTTGAAGTAGAACGTATTCGTGATGACAGTACGGTTATTACTCAAAACGAAAACAGCTATACCTTAGTAGAAACGCCTGAACAGCCACCGTATGAGCCTCGTAAAGCAAGCGAGAACGTGCGCGCACAAGCGGCTGTAACAAGCATTGCGCCAAAGGCACCAGCGCCAGAGCACACAACAACGCCAGCAGCGGTAGCTACAGCAAAACCGGCGAAGAGCCAGCCTAGCAAACCTAGTTTGTTTAAACGCATTGTCACGGCCCTATTTGGTAATACAGAAACAAAACCTAAGCCAAAAGCCGCGAGTGCAACACCTAGCTCAAACACAGCACCTCAAGCTGAACGCAATACGTCAAGCAAACCTGCAAATACTCGCACTAACCGCAACAAGCGTACGGTTAAGCACCAGAATGCAGACCGTGATGACAACCAGAGCACAGCAGAAAACAATCGCTCTACTCGTCAGTCTCGCCGCGAACAAGCGGAAGCGGCAACAAAGGGCAACAACAATAACCGTCGTAACAACCGCAATAACAAGACGGATGCTCAAGAACCAAGAGCGGAAAAGCAGGAAGCCGCTGTAAAAGCAGCGCCACGCCAGCCTCAGAAAGAAGTTCCTGAAGTAAAAGAACGCAAACGCGAACGTAATGACAACCGTCGCCGTAATGGCAAGTTGAAAGACGAAGCACTTGAAGCCACTAAGTTGCAAGAGCAAGAAGATGCCGCGTTAGTTGAAGCCGCTCAAAACGCTGAAGTGGAAAACAACGAAAACGGTGATGAACCTCAACGTCGTTCTCGTCGCTCACGTCGCTCACGTCGTCCACAAAAAGAAGACAACAGCGTACAGCAAGAAAGTACTGAGCAAGAAAGTACTGAGCAAGAAAGTACTGAGTCTGAAAGTGATGACGCGCAATCTACAACGGCGACTACAGCACCAGTAGAAACAACAGACGCGGCGTCTAAACCCGAAGTAGAGGCCAAAGTACAAGCCGAAGCGGAGCCAGAAGCAGACAATAAAGCTGACGTCGTGGAAACGCCAAAAGCCTCAACAGAAGAGAAGCCTCAAGCCGTTGAAGCACCATCAGACGATGCACCAGTAACCGCAGAGGATGTTGCAGATAAAGACAGCGCGCCTGAAGTGAAGCCTGCTAAGCCTAAAATGTCGGTCAAAGCTCAAATGCGAAAAATTGAGCAAATCGAACAAGAGACACCTGAGTTAACGTTACCAGCAGCAGACACAACTGACGCTCAACCTGAAACCGTTGCCGCACCCGTTGCAACAAAAGAGGAAGCGACGCAAGTAGCTGAGCAAGCAGAAGCGACTCAAGTAGAAGCAAAACCTGCCGTGGCGACAGAAGACACGCCTCAATCTAACACTACGGTGGTAGAAACAGAGAACGTTCAATCTGAAAGCCAAGCTGAGACGACAGAAGCGAGCAAAGAAGACGATAACGCTCAATCTGCGGACAATAACGCTCGCACGACTCGGACACCTCGCCGTGGACGTGGCAAGCCCGCCACTAAACCGGCTAATACTGAAGCGAAAGCGCCTGTAGAATTGCCCGCTGCCATTCTAGCTCAGCAGGAAAAGCTACGCGCAGAGCAAGAGCAAAAACGCAACGCAGCATCGTCTCGTCGTCGTGAGTCGACAGGTCGCGTTAAAAACGACCCTCGAATTGCTCGTGAAGACAATAACACAGAAGCAACATCAGAAACGCACACAGAATAACGCAGCGCATTTTGATGAAAAATACAAAGAGCCCGCAACTGCGGGCTCTTTTGTAACAGACTATGATGGATTACTTCAACGGATTGATTTAAAGACAGATAACGGACAGGTAAACAAACAATGATCATTGATTTTTCTCGCTTCAAAGACTGGACTCTTACTGGCGACTTATTTGGCGGAGCTACCACGGCCATTGTCTCACTGCCGCTGGCGCTTGCTTTTGGCGTAGCCTCAGGCGCTGGTGCCGAAGCAGGACTTTGGGGGGCTATCATAGTCGGCTTATTTGCCGCGCTATTTGGAGGGTCGACCAGCCTGATATCGGAACCCACCGGCCCAATGACGGTGATCATGACAGCCGTGCTTACCAGCATGATGGCGAGCAGCCCAGAAGGGGGTGTGGCCATGGCGTTTACCGTGGTGATGATCGCAGGTTTATTTCAAATCACATTAGGTTATCTAAAGTTAGGCAAATACATCACCCTAATGCCCTACAGTGTCATTTCAGGCTTTATGTCTGGCATTGGCATCATTCTGATTATTTTACAAATTGCACCTTTCTTGGGGCACCCTTCACCATCAGGTGGCGTCATGGGCACCTTAAGCGCCTTACCGAACCTAATACTTAACCTTAAATTTTCCGAGTTATTTTTAGGCTTACTGACGGTAGGCGTGTTGTTCTATTTGCCGAAACATTGGCGTCGATATGTGCCACCACAACTCGTCGCCCTAGTCGCTATTACTCTCATTTCTGTCATTCTATTCAGCGACTCTGATGTTCGCCGTATTGGCGTCATCCCGTCTGGCTTGCCTTCTATTCACTGGCCTACATTTGAACGCTCGGTATTTATTGAGATCATTATCAATGGTTTGGTGTTGGGCACGCTAGGTTGTATTGACACACTCTTAACCGCGGTCATCGCCGACAACCTCACGCGCAAAGAGCACGACTCAAACCGAGAACTCATCGGCCAAGGGACCGCTAACTTCTTTTCCGGTTTGCTGGGTGGATTACCTGGCGCGGGAGCAACCATGGGCACAGTCGTCAACATACAGTCTGGAGGTAAATCCCCCCTTGCAGGCATCACGAGAGCGCTCATTCTATTACTCGTCGTACTCGGCGCATCGGAACTGATCAGCCCTATTCCTATGGCGGTGCTCGCGGGTATCGCGTTGTATGTTGGTATCAATATCCTCGACTGGAGCTTCCTGAAACGCGCGCATAAAGTCGCTTTATCGCCGACTATTATCATGTATGGCGTTATGGCGCTTACCGTATTTGTGGATTTAATGGTCGCGGTAGGCATTGGTGTCTTTATTGCCAACATCATGACCATCGAAAAACTCAGCCGCTTACAATCGGGAAATGTAAAAGCGATCAGCGATGCGGACGACGACATTCCACTGTCAAAAGAAGAAAAAATATTATTAGATCAAGCCGATGGCAAAGTATTATTGTTCTATCTGTCTGGCCCAATGATCTTTGGCGCCAGCAAAGCCATCGCAAAGCACCACAACCGCATACACAATTATAAAGCCGTGGTATTAGATTTAAGCGCTGTCCCCATGATGGATCTCACCATTGGTTTGGCACTGGAAAACGCCATCAAAGACGCGATAGACGCCAATTGTGCGGTGTATATCTTTAGCCCCAACGGGCAAACAACAGAACGTTTGGAGAAGCTGGGGATATTAAGCCGTTTGCCTCACAACGCTTTTTGTGACTCAAGAAAATCGGCGTTGACACAGGCGGTAGAAAGCCTAAAAGACGCCTAGTGAATAACGCAACAGCGCTTACTTAAGCCAATATCGGTTCATCAACAACGATAACCAACTGGATGAGCAAGCCCATCTGTGAATGTACATAAAATGCCCTTACCGCCAAATGGCAATAAAGGCATTTTTATTACCACATGGCCTTCATGAGAGTAAAACGCTTGCTAAAACTTACGAATCAGCCTTTACCACACTTTGGGCAAATCATCCCACTTGGTCGTATAGGCTGGCGATAAATGCTCTCGTTTCATTGCCCACTGTGGCGATACCCCTTGCGAAGCAAAGAAAACCTGGCCCATGCCACTGCGGTTGATCTTATCCATGACGCCCATTAAAGCTTTTGAATTGGTTTTTGTACTATCAACGCACAGGAAGTCTTGCTGAACCGTCCCCGGCTCATAAAAATCAGCAAGCATGACACCACCTTTGGCATAACGATAACCAGCACGATACAGGCGATGAAAAATCCTCTCAGCGACCGCCAATAAGTCTCGTGTATCATCGGTTGGATTCGGCAGCTCAACGGTAAGCGACGCTGAATACTGCGGTTCGTTTGGAATAAAAGGGCTGGTACGAATAAACACACTGACCACGCGACAACAACGCTGCTCACTACGTAACTTCTCAGCGGCACGGGTCATATATTTGGCGATGGCCTCCCCTAGTTCACGCTTATCTGTGACTTTATGCCCAAATGATCGACTGCAAATGATCTGCTGCTTTGTGGGCCTAACCCACTCCAAATCCAAACATGACACACCGTTCAACTCTCGAATCGTTCGCTCCATCACCACAGAAAACTCACTGCGCATCACCTTGGCGTTCGCGTTCGCCAGATCCCACGCCGTATGAATACCCTTTGCTTTGAGCTTTGCTGTGGTTCGACGACCAACACCCCACACATCACCCACATCCACCAAGGCTAACAAGCGTTTTTGCCTATCTGGATTCATCAAATCCACCACAGACCCCGTTGCGGGGTACTTTTTTGCCGCATGATTCGCCAACTTCGCCAAGGTTTTAGTGGGTGCAATACCCACCCCAACCGTGATGCCCGTCCATTTATCGACCTTTGCTTTTACTCGTTGACCAAACGCCAGCAAATCCGTCACACGCTCGACACCGGTTAAATCCATAAAGGCTTCATCGATAGAATATATCTCAAGCCGCGGCGCCTCCTCTTCTAACGTGGTCATCACCCTATTCGACATATCCGCATACAAGGCATAATTCGACGAAAAACACACAATACCGTGTTTTCTTAGCGCGTCTTGAACCTGAAAAACGGGCACGCCCATTTTGATACCCAATGCCTTCGCTTCTTTAGAACGCGCGACGATGCAGCCATCATTATTCGACAGCACCACAATAGGCGTGTGCTTTAGGTCAGGCCGAAACAACTTCTCGCAACTCGCGTAAAAATTATTGCAATCGACCAAAGCAAAAGCCGTATTCTTAGCCGCGCTCATATTTGCGAACCACACCCGCGACCACACCAAAAATTTCCAAACCCGACTCCTCGGTAATAGGAATGGCTTTATAAGCTTTGTTCTTCGGACGCAGCAACACATTAGGTTTCAACTCTAACGTTTTCACCGTCATTTCCCCATGGATACAAGCAATCACAATATCCCCATGCCGCGCCGTTAGTGAACGGTCTACCACCAACACATCACCCGAATGAATCCCTACATCAATCATCGAATCCCCCTGAGCACGCACATAAAACGTCGCATTAGGATGCGCCACACAAAACTCATTCAAATCCAACGATTTCTCAACAAAATCCTGAGCAGGCGAAGGAAACCCCGCCGACACAGAATCCACATAAAGTGGGATTCGCACACTGTTGGCCTCGATAAACGCCGCCGACTCAGACATACCAAGATACGTCACACGCATGATAAACACCAAATTATACTGTATAGATATAAGGGCTATCCATTTAGAGCAACCAATGTCAATATATAGTGATGATCATAAAATCTTCATCAC
>NZ_QHJF01000022.1 GCF_003259225.1 Marinomonas arctica
AATCCAGAGCAACACAAAGACGCTGCTTAATTATTTTAGGCGACAACTACCTTGAAAGACGCCGATTCAGCTGTTTTGTAAACAGGCTGTGAGTGAAATTATAAATAGAACACTTTTATGACAGATAAAGAAGAACAAAAGAAAGTAGATAGACAAAATATTTTTAAGTTGATTGTCTCTCAGTTTTTAATCAATTTAGGTGATGTCTTAATCAACCCAAAAGTTACCCTGCCATGGTTGTTACAAAGCTTGGGAGCTCCTTTGTACCTGTTGGGCTGGTTAGTGCCAATACGCGAATCTGGATCCTTATTACCACAGTTGATTATTGCGCATTTTATTTACAAGGTGAAAGTACGAAAGTGGGTCTGGGTGCTGGGTAGCTTGATTCAATCTCTATGTGTGGTGGTGATAGGGTGTGCTGCTTTGTTACTTGAAGGAGCAAGCGCGGGCTGGGTTATTATTGCTGCTTTAGTCTTGTTTAGCGTGGCAAGAGGTTTGAACTCTGTTGCTTCGAAAGATGTTCTAGGGAAGACGGTTATCAAGGACTGGCGTGGAAGAGTGACTGGATGGTCGGCGAGTGCTTCTGGGTTGATAACAATCGTGATGGCGGTTTATATACTGTTTTTTTTCGAAGGCGAACGAGAAAACTTTAGCTTCTATGTGTGGGGGGTTGTGCTCGCTACACTAATTTGGTTATTAGCTGCTTTGATGTATTCTTCTGTGCAAGAACCTTTCAGTGAGCTTGATGATAGGGGAAAGAATTTTTTCGCTGCTTTCCAAGAGCTTGGTTTGCTGAAAACCGATGCTGTATTTCGTGAATTTGTCATTGCTCGGTCGTTGTTTTTATGCGCTGCCCTAGGTGCTCCTTACTATGTGTTGATTGCTCAGCAGAAATCCGATAGTGCGTTGTTTGTATTGGGGTTGTTTATACTGGTTAGTGGTTTAGCCTCTTTATTGTCATCGCCTTTTTGGGGATTATTCTCGGACTACTCTAGTCGAAAAGTCATGTTGATGTCTTCTCTATTGGGGGCATTATCAGGTATTGCTTTATTTTTAAGCATCAAGTTATTGTCAGAAACCTCTCATGTGGTTTGGTCTGTTGCTATCCTGTATTTTATTTTAAGTGTGGCGCATCAAGGTGTGAGAATTGGGCGTAAGACATATTTAGTTAATTTAGGTGAGGGGAATAAGCGAACCAGTTATGTATCTGTAAGTAATACTATCATTGGCATTGTTTTATTAGGCATGAGTAGTATCAGTTTACTGACTTATATGATTTCGTTGGAAGGGTTGATTTTAATCTTTTCGATGATTACTTTGATTGGCTGCTTTATAGTGCTTCGTTTGCCTGAAGTTTAACTAAAAAGCGACTGTCGCGCTGGGACAGTCGCTTTTAAGTGTTACTAGGCGGTTAATTCGGTAATGGAATGGACGGGGCGTGTTTTATTCGGTTTAAGACAACGGTAGAGGTTAAGTCTCTTACGCAGGGGAGTTTAGCAAGGGATTCGTTTAAAAAGGTTGAAAGAGAGGGTAAGTTTTCACTGATCACCCTTAACCAGTAGTCCGCTTCTCCACTGACAGAATAGCATTCAAGTATTTTAGGAATGTCAATAATCGCCTGTTGGAACTGTATATCTGAGTTTTTGCTGCTCTTATCAAGGGTGATACTAACAAATGCTGTCACTTGATAACCTAATTCGCTTGCATTCAGTTGCGTAAAGTAAGCTTCAATAAGATTGCTTTGTTCTAGTCTTTGTAAGCGTCTTGAGCATTGAGAAGGCGATAGATTGATTTGCTCTGACAGTGCGACGTTAGTCAGCCTTGCGTTTGTTTGAAGTGCTTTAAGCAAACGCCAGTCGTAGCTGTCTAATTCAATATGGTTCATTCAAGGTTCCTTATCAGTATCTTATGCACTGTTATTTTTATGTAGGCTCAATGGTTTAAGCCTTAGTGCTTAGAATAAGGGGTTTTATAAAGTAAACAAGTAATAAAACGTTTTATTTACTGTATTTTAAACATTTTCTTGCACTTTTCTAGCGTTCTTAACGGAGGCAAGCGTCATAAAAATGCCGCACATCGTTGCTGATGTGCGGCATTTTTATATTTTTATCTAAATGAATAGGGAGGTGATTATTTTGGTAGGTTTTTGGCTAACCATGCGAGTGCTTCAGGGTAAGGTGGCGGTAGTTCTAAGCCCACTAGTGCTGTTTGTAATACCGAGTGATTGCCGGAACAAAAATTGAGATGCCCTACTTTTCTTCCTGGACGCACTTCTTTTTGGTACCAATAAAGTTCTAAGCCTTGAAGTTTGAGCCATTCATAGTTGAGATCAACACCAATTAGGTTGATCATCATGCTCTGGTTCTTAATCTCAGCTGGCGCTAATGGAAGGCCTGTGACAGCGCGTACATGGTTTTCGAATTGACATATGCTTGCGCCTGCTTGCGTCCAGTGTCCGCTGTTGTGAACCCTTGGGGCAAGCTCATTGATGAGTAACTGGTCCCCAACACGAAAACATTCCATTGCCATTACGCCGACATAGTTTAAAGCCTCCATAAGCTTGCTAAGCATGGCTTCTGCTTTACTTTGCAAAGGCTTTAGGCGCTCTAAGGGGGAAATAGACGCGTATAAAATGCCGTTAATATGAAGGTTAAGTGTCAGAGGGTAAAAGTGTGTTTCACCATTTTGGCCTCGAACACCAACCAATGAAACTTCTTCGTCAAAATTTATGGCTTGTTCTGCAATAGCCTGACCTTTCCATTCTTCAGGTATGGCGATGCTCTCAGCTTGTTTTAACCAATATTGACCTTTGCCATCGTAACCGCCACGACGACGTTTTAACAGAACGCGCTCACCCAGTGATTGATGCGCTTTTTCAGCAGTTGAATCAGATTCAACAGGAAACCATGGCGCTGTTGCTAACTCAAGACGATCTAACCATTGCTTCTGTGTTAAGCGATCGGCCAGTTGCGGAAAAGTAGCTAAATTAACGAAGTTGCTATGTGTCGCAAGTTGTTTGGTTGCGATTGTTTCTGGCCACTCTTCTCTCTCTGCAGTCACAATATCCGTAGGATGTAGTGTTAGAGTTTCAGTGGATTCTATATCAACAGGTCGGACATCAATACCCAGCGGGGTTCCGGCTTGTTTTAGCATGGCGCCTAACTGACCAGCACCTAATACCCATAGAACGGACATAGATTAAGCCTCTCTTGGGTCTGGATTCGCTAACACACTTTCTGTCTGGTGTTTTCTGAAAGCGTCGATTTTTTTGGCAAGTTCGGGATTCGAAATAGCAAGAATCTGACAGGCTAATAAACCTGCGTTAAAAGCGCCCGCACTACCGATGGCTAAGGTTCCTACCGCAACGCCTTTTGGCATTTGTGCAATAGACAGTAAACTGTCCATGCCATTTAACGCTTTGCTTTGTACCGGTACGCCAAGCACAGGTAGGTGAGTGTGTGCGGCTACCATGCCAGGCAAGTGCGCAGCGCCACCGGCACCACCAATAATGACTTTAAACCCTTTCTCTGCAGCGCTTTCTGAAAATTCTGCAAGTTTGACCGGAGTTCGGTGAGCGGAAACAACTTCTACATGGTAGCTTACGCCAAGGATGTCCATGATTTCAGCGGCATTTGCCATTGTTTCCCAATCGCTTTTTGATCCCATTATTAGGGCTACATCTGCTTGCAAAATTATTCTCCTACTGGTGTTTTCAACGTGGTGCTGGGGGATACGTCGAATTTAGCAATGAATTAGTGGTGTATATATGTGGCCTAACACATTTATGAACGACAGGATTTTAGCCGATTTTGGAGGAAACCGCGAGCTTTGGGGGAGCCGTATTAAGAGGAGAAAAAAGAGCGACTAGAGTCGCTCTTGGAGGTATTTTTCATAATCGGGAATTTGTCGTTCAAATTCGTTTTCGAATAAGGGCGACGTTACCAAAAAATTGGCAGAAGAAACACTACAAGCAATCGGGATATTCCATACAGCCGCAACTCGAAGCAGAGCCTTAATATCAGGATCATGAGGCATTGGCTCAAAAGGGTCCCAGAAAAAGATCAACACATCTATTTTGCCTTCCGCAATTAGGCCACCAAGTTGTTGGTCGCCACCAAGTGGACCGCTAATTAGAGACTGTACAGGAACATTTAATTGCTTTTGCATTAAGTTGCCTGTCGTGCCTGTCGCCATAAGATTGTGCTTAATCAGCTTTTCTTTGTGTATTTCAGCCCATTCGATCAGTGCTGGCTTCATATTATCATGAGCAACCAGAGCGACGTTTTTGCGCTCTGGTGTCGTGATGGTTTTTTGTTGCAACGTTTTACCTTTCACTGTGACTTATTCCTCAACAGCACCGACTTTTACGACTTTCATCATATTGGTTGTACCGTAGCTCACCAAGTGATCGCCTTTTGTCACAATCACAAGATCACCGTCTTTGATTAGACCAAGAGACTTAACATGGTCAACTAAGCCTGCAACGATAGTATCAACGTTAAATTCTTGTGAAGAGAAAGCGACTGGCGTTACACCACGATAAAGGTTTACTTTATTAAGTGTGGCTTGGTTTGGAGACAATGCATAGATTGGCAAACCAGAGCTGATGCGCGACATAAGAAGTGGTGTGGTGCCTGAATCGGTCAAGCTAATAATCGCTTTAACGCCTTCCAAATGGTTGGCTGCGTACATAGCAGACATTGCGATGGTTTCATCAATACTTGTAAAAGTCACATCGATACGGTGCTTAGAACGATTGATTGCTGGTTGCTTTTCAGCGCCTAAGCAAACACGGTTCATCGTCTTAATGACTTCTTCAGGGTAAGCACCAGCAGCGGTTTCCGCTGAAAGCATAACGGCATCTGTGCCATCAAGTACGGCGTTCGCGACGTCAAATACTTCCGCGCGAGTTGGCATAGCACTGGTAATCATGGTTTCCATCATTTGTGTTGCCGTAATAACTGGGCGGTTCAATTGACGGCAGCGTTTGATCATGTGTTTTTGTACACCAATCAACTCCGCATCGCCAATTTCAACACCTAGATCGCCACGAGCAACCATGACAGCATCAGAAGCAAGAATAATAGCATCCAATGTTTCGTTATCAGCAACGGCTTCAGCACGTTCTACTTTAGAAACGATGCCTGCTTTAAGGCCAGCAGCTTCAGCTAAAGCGCGAGCTTCGTGAAGGTCGTCTGCGCAGCGAGGGAAAGAAACAGCTAAGTAATCGGCTTTTAATGCGGCAGCTGTTTTGATGTCTTCTTTGTCTTTCTCTGTCAGTGCTGCAGCAGATAGTCCGCCACCTTGGCGGTTAATGCCTTTATTGTTAGACAAAGCACCACCAACGATGACTTTAGTAATAACTTCTTGGCCTTTTACTTCTAGTACTTCAAGCACCACACGGCCGTCATCAAGAAGCAAAACATTACCTGGCTGTGAGTCTTTTGCTAGTTGTGGGTAGTCAATACCAACGCGAGTTTCGTCACCGTTGTTCTTGTCAAAACCAACATCAAGAATAAAGGTTGCACCGTCTTTTAGTTCGACCTTGGTGTTTTTAAAGCGAGCGATACGGATTTTTGGGCCTTGTAGATCGCCAAGAATCGCCACATGACGACCATTTTTTTGAGCCATTTCACGAACCACTTTAGCTCGTTCGATGTGATCTTCAGGTTGACCATGAGAAAAATTTAGACGAAATACGTTGGCACCAGCCAAAATAAGTTTCTCAATCATTTCTGGAGAGCTGGAAGCAGGGCCTAATGTGGCAACAATTTTAGTTCTACGAGTCATTTTATTTACCAAAGATTAGAAAGCGTGAAGTGAAGTATAAGAGACGACGAAGGCTGCGTCAGCAGCCTTCGTGTATTTTGACTATTTCGCAGCCATTAATGCGATAGTATTATCGAGCATTCGGTTTGAGAAGCCCCATTCGTTATCGTACCAAGCCATCACTTTTACTAATTTACCCTGCACTCGCGTTTGCGTTGCATCAAAGTTAGATGTGTAGGCATTGTGGTTAAAATCTGAAGAAACCAATGGCTCGTAATTGACATGCAATACTTGCGCAAGAATTGGGTCTGCTTTTACTGCATCTTCAATGATTTTATTTACTTCGTCTACGGTCGTTTCGCGTGGTGCTAGGAAAGTTAGGTCGACTAAGGATACGTTAATAGTCGGTACGCGTACTGCCATGCCGTCAAATTTACCAGCAAGTTCAGGAACCACTAAGCCAACAGCCGCTGCCGCGCCCGTTTTACTTGGAATCATGTTTTGAGCAGCAGCACGAGCACGGTATAGGTCTTCATGGTATACATCAGAAAGACGCTGATCGTTTGTGTAGGCGTGTATTGTTGTCATCAAACCGCTTTCGATACCTAGCTTGTCGCTTAAAGGCTTAGCAACTGGGGCTAGGCAGTTAGTAGTACAAGAAGCGTTAGAAATCACCGTCATGTCAGAAGTAAGGACGTGTTGGTTCACACCATAAACAACAGTGGCATCAACATCTTTACCTGGAGCAGAGATGATGACTTTTTTGGCGCCCGCTTTGATGTGAGCATTTGCTTTATCTTTTGTCGTAAAGAAGCCTGTGCATTCGTACACTACATCAATACCTAATTCGGCCCATGGAAGATTCGCAGGGTCGCGTTCAGAGAAGGTGCGGATTTTGTCGTTATTAACGTACAGAGCTTCATCATCAAAGGTGACTTCAGCATTAAAGCGGCCATGAACTGTATCGTATTTTGTCAAATGAGCGTTGGTTTTTGAATCACCAAGATCGTTAATGGCTACTATTTGGATTTGATCTCGTTTACCTGATTCGTATAGCGCTCTTAGAGTGTTGCGTCCAATGCGTCCATAACCGTTAATAGCTACCTTAATCGTCATACTCACCTCTAAAAATAGTGCGGAATTTGTGATGCTTTCGAATTCGAACACATCACGTTCAATATTGTTCTTTGACGTAAAAATACTACATAAGTAATTTTTTAATCAAGGATTAGTAACAAAATCCTTTCATTTTGGCTGTTTTTTAATCAAATAATGATCGGAGACAAATATTGTACAGATTTATGTTACAAACGTAAGCGTATTTTAGCGGAAATTATGTCGCTAGTTGAATAGTTATGTAAAAAAATTACAAAATAGGCATTTATTTTTCGATTTTAGTGGGTTTTGAGCGTGAAATTAATTTAAAATGTAGTAATATTACATAAAATCTTAGCATCGGGCGGGATGCTAGGATAACAGAATGAAAATGGAGAGAAGCATGAATCCGATTGTTGCTAAGGTAACGAACGACATTATTGAGCGAAGCAAAACGCTGCGTGAACAATACCTTAAAGATATGAAGAAAGCCCAAGAGCAAGGGCCTCATAGGGGGAAATTGTCCTGTGGTAATTTAGCTCATGGCTTCGCTGCATGCCAACCTCAAGATAAACAAAAGCTGACTCTAATGGAGGAGGCGAACATAGGTATCATATCTTCTTATAACGATATGTTATCAGCCCATCAGCCTTACGAAAATTATCCAGATCAGATTCGTGCAGCGGTTAAAGAAATGGGCTCTGTTGCTCAGTTTGCGGGCGGTGTGCCTGCTATGTGTGATGGTGTCACTCAAGGTCAAGATGGCATGGAGTTGAGTCTTTTTAGTCGCGACAATATTGCACAAGGTGCGGCGATCGCTCTGTCTCACAATATGTTTGATGCCGCTATTTATTTGGGTATTTGTGACAAAATCGTCCCAGGTCTTTTAATCGCTGCTTTGCGTTTTGGCCATCTACCTGCTTTGTTTATTCCTGCAGGTCCAATGCGTTCTGGTATTACCAACGCAGCGAAAGCAGCGGTTCGTCAGCGTTATGCACAGGGCCAAGCGTCTCGTGAAGAATTGCTTGAAGCGGAAGCGGCTTCCTACCATAGCGCTGGTACTTGTACCTTTTATGGTACGGCTAACTCAAATCAGTTGTTGGTCGAAATCATGGGTCTTCAACTTCCAGGTTCTTCTTTTGTGAATCCTGATGATCCGTTACGAGGTGCTTTAACGAAATACGCTTCTCAGCTGTCTACAAAAATCACCGCGTTAGGTCGAGATTATCGTCCTTTATATGACATCGTTGATGAGCGCAGCATTGTTAACTCGATTGTGGGTTTGTTGGCGACGGGTGGTTCAACCAATCACACCATGCACATTGTCGCCTATGCGCGTGCGGCCGGTATCATTATCACGTGGGATGACTTCTCGGCGCTTTCTAAAGTGGTGCCATCATTAACTAAAATTTATCCGAATGGCCAAGCCGATATTAACCATTTTCATGCTGCTGGCGGTATGGCGTTTCTCGTTAAGCAACTGCTGAAGGGCGGTCTATTGCATGAAGATGTCAATACCATCGTAGGTAAGGGGCTAACACATTACACCAAAGAACCTTTCCTAGAGGGTGACAACCTTGTGTGGCGTGATGGTACTGAAGAAAGCTTGGATATGAATGTCGTGCGACCTATTGATAATCCGTTTAGTAAAGAAGGTGGTTTGGCATTGCTGAAAGGCAACCTAGGTCGCTCGGTGATCAAGGTATCCGCTGTTAAAGATGAAAATCGAATTATCGAAGCGCCAGCTGCTGTGTTTCATAGTCAAAATGCTTTAGCGGATGCCATTGCTAGTGGTGAGTTGAAGCGTGATTGTGTGGCAGTAGTACGTTTCCAGGGCCCTAAAGCCCTAGGTATGCCTGAATTGCATAAGTTGACGCCATACCTTGGTAATCTTCAGGACCAAGGTTATCGAGTGGCGTTGGTAACGGATGGCCGTATGTCTGGCGCATCGGGTAAAGTGCCTGCTGCCATTCATTTAACGCCAGAAGCGCTTGCTGGTGGTTTGATTGCCAAGATTCATGACGGCGACATGATTCGCTTAGATGCGATTGAGGGGACTCTGTCTGTCTTGATTTCAGAAGAAGAACTGAACAAGCGCGAAGCGGCTCAACACGATTTAACAGATTCCCATCAAGGTATGGGACGAGAACTATTTAGCGCACAACGTATTTTAGTAAGTGGCGCAGAACAAGGTGCTTGCAGCCTGTTCAATGATTAAACCTTTCCTCTGACTACTAACATTTGTTAGTAAATGGTGTTTAGGGGCTTGTTTCAAGCCCCATTTTTTTGCCTATTGTTTGTCCTTTCCCTGTTATTCTGCTTTTTATTGTCTGTAGTTAGCCTTCCTAAATTGGCTTTTGTTAACGCAAACTCAGTAGCGTATCTTTCGTTTAAGCAAAAAAAGCCCGAATTCTGTGTGTCGAATCCGGGCCTTTTTAATCACTATTTCAGAAGACTATTCGTTTAGTTCATCGTATCTAGTGCTTTCTCATATTCGTCAAAAGACTCTGTCACAGACTCTTCTGGTGCCCCAGTTGCTAAGCTCACAACAACAATAGCAATTGTGGATAGCAAGAAGCCTGGAAGAATCTCATACAGATCGAAAATGCCACCAGTTAGCTGTTTCCAAATTACAACCGTCACGCCACCTACAATGATGCCCGCGAGAGCGCCATTGCGGTTCATGCTACGCCAGAAAAGGCTTAGCAGAATGGCAGGGCCAAATGCGGCACCAAATCCAGCCCATGCATAAGACACAAGGCTAAGTACGGAGCTTTCTGGGTTTAAAGCAAGCACGAGCGCAATAAGAGAAATGGCCACTACCGCAAAACGTCCAACGCTAACGATTTGTTTTTGTGTCGCTTCTTTATTGAATAGTTGTTTGTAGAAATCCTCTGCTAAAGCAGAAGAGGATACAAGCAATTGTGAGTCTGCAGTACTCATGATAGCCGCTAAGATGGCAGCAAGAAGAATACCAGCAACGATTGGATGGAAGACCGCATTGACGAGAATCATGAAGATTTTCTCAGGGTCAGCCAAATTGCCAGCTAGATTGCTATCCACAAATGTGATGCCGACTAAACCAATCAAAAGAGCACCAACCATAGAAAGGAAGGTCCAAATGACGGCAATACGACGAGCGGTTTTAATGTCTTTATTAGAACGAGACGCTTTAAAGCGAGCTAGGATGTGAGGTTGACCGAAGTAACCTAATCCCCAAGCCACTAGAGAAATAATGGCGATCGCACTCAAAGGTTCACCGCTTACACTTGTCCAGATGTTTAATAGTTCAGGGTTTTTTGCGGTAAGCGTACTAGACAGATCTGACCAGCTGCCATCGAGTGCGACAAGAGGCACGATGACCAAGGCAGCGCTCATCATTAAGCCTTGTACTAAATCTGTCCAAGCAACGGCAAGAAAGCCGCCAAAGAGAGTGTAAGAAACGACGCAAACCGTACCTATGATCACTGCGTAGGTATAATCCAGACCAAATACGGTTTCAAACAGTTTTCCGCCAGCTACCAAACCAGAACTTGTGTAGAACAAGAAAAATAGCAAGATGAACAGTGCTGAAATGGTTTGAATAAGCTTGGATTTATCATTGAAACGTTTTGAGAGGAAATCCGGAAGTGTTAACGCATTACTGGTCTGAATACTGTAAGTACGAAGACGTTTTGCACAGATTAGCCAGTTTAACCATGTTCCGGCAAGAAGACCGCCGGCAATCCAGATGGCTTCCATACCAGCGGCAAAGGCGTAACCTGGCAAGCCAAGTAGTAACCAACCACTCATATCCGATGCACCCGCTGATAGCGCAGTAGGCCAAGGGCCTAAGGAGCGTCCGCCAAGAAAGTAATCCTCTGAGCTGGAAGTGCGTTTGTAAGCGTACAGCCCAATTCCTAGCATAACTACTAGATAGGCTAGGAATGTAAAGCTGATAGCATAGCTGCTTTCTATCATTATTGTCCCCTAATGAAATTATTACGGGTGAAATAACCTTGGATAGATAAGGCTATTTAATCAGCATGGATAAATCTTATCCAACTATTGCGATGACCAGCAATCTGACTGATTGAAAGATGGTGCTTAAAATAAGCGTCGTCTAGATCACACCCGAAAGAGTTATAATTGTTAAATCGTTACTGTGATAGCCATTGATTTAATATGTAAGAATAATCAGATTCTCGTAAAGAGAATGGATCGCATTATGACATATTCAAAGACCTTAAGCGATTCTAAGCGGCTGTGTCAGGATAATCTTTCAAATTTCTCGGACAAAGTTACAAAAAAATCTGACACTCCTGCCAAAATAGGCAGTTAGTTCAAATATTTATCTATTTAAGGGCTGAGTATTCGAAGGGAAAAGAAAAAACAGGTGAGCAATTTACACCTGTTTTTATGGTATTACTTCTTTTCTACTTTTGGTAGGCGGGTGTCTTGTACACTTTGTTTGAGTTTTTTAAGGTGCGCATTGAATTCTGGTCCACGTTTTAATAGAACGCCTGTCGCCAGAGCGTCAATGAGGGTCAGATAGACAATACGTGAACTCATTGGCGTATAAATATCCGTATCTTCCGTTTCTTCAATTGGCAGCACAATAGAACAATGCTCAGTCAATGGTGAATCTGGATTGGTAATACCAATAACAGAAGCTCCTGTTGCTCTGGCAACGCGTGCGGTCTCGATTAATGGCAAAGTGCGGCCTGTGTAAGAAATGATGACAATCGCATCGCCAGCGTGGGCTCCTGCTGCTGCCATCCGTTGTACAAGTATGTCTGTGTACGCGACAACAGGCATATTTAAACGAAAGAATTTATGATGAGCGTCTTTCGCAACCGGACCTGATGCGCCTAAACCATAAAACTCGATACGCCGAGCTTGTGCCAATACATCGACAGCTCGGCTGATCAGTGATTCAGGTAAAATTTCTTGGGCGCGAGTGAGATTGTTTTTCGCGGCTTCAAAAATTTTAGCGGTGACGGCACCGGGTGCGTCATCAGGCTCTACGTTTAAATTGACATAAGGCGTTCCAGTAGCGAGGCTTTGAGCCAGGGATACTTTAAAATCAGGAAAACCGCTGCCGATTAAGCTACGACAAAAACGGTTTACGGTTGGTTCACTGACTTCGGCTCTGGCGGCAAGTTTCGCAATACTAGAGTGGATGGTCGTTTTAGGGTCGGCAAGAATGGCTTCCGCAACTTTTCGCTCGGATTTGCTTAATGTGCTCAGTCTTTCTTGTATTTTACGAATAATGTCTTCGTGTTTATTCATTGATCTGCTTCAAAGTTGTCTATTGACTCGGATTGTTCAGTTGTTCATTCTGACAGCCACTTACAATTCTGGCAATAAAATGATGAAAAATGACTGTACTATCTGAGTATTTCGTAAAAATGGCAGGCATATTACCTGCCATCACTGAGGTTGAAGTCACTTTATTGGAGGAAGGCTTTTCAAACAAGGTGTATTTGATTTATTGGCATCAGATACCCCGTTTGGTTCTTCGTCTTCCAGGACTAGATGAATTGGCTTTCAACATTGATAGGCAAAATGAAATGATTGTTTTGCAAAGCGCAGTGCAAGCGGGCATTTCTCCACCTGTTCTTTGGCATGATGAGCAAGGTGCATTTGCTTGCCAGTTTGTGGCTCAACCATCGTTAGACTGGAATGTTAAGCACTCTAACAATAGCATCGCTAGGATTGCCAATGCGTTGGTACACGCGCACAACTTACCGGCTATAAAGCGTTCTTTTTGTATTTATCATTTGATTGAACATTACTTGCAATCGATAGCTTCACTTATGTCGACTCATATCGATCTTCAAGAAGAGCTTGTGTATTTACGAGAGTTGTTTCTAAATTTACCTAGAGTGTCACCACACTATCCATCGGTTGTTTGCCATAATGACCTTAATCCAAAGAATATTTTAATGGATGATAGTCGTATTTGGTTGATTGATTGGGAATACGCTGGCATGGGGGATCCATTGTTTGATCTGGCTGTTGTGGCGCGTTCCCATAATTTAACTCGTGAGCAGCAAGAACATTTGCTACACATGTATGATGGCACTCTTGAGATGGAGATAGCATTGGATAAAATGGCTCAATACAGCTTGGCGTATTCATTGCGAGAAATCGTCTGGTTATTCTTGAAATATTTAACCACACCAGAAGACCCCAAAGCATGGTCAGCTTATGTGGATTTTAAAAGCATTCCGTCGCTAAACCCCTTTTTAGAAAGGGGTTTTGTTAATGACTTTGCTGTAAGGTCTTGTTTAGATAAGAGTATAAAATGATATTGACTCCCTGTTGGCAAGCGCGACTCGCTGACGAATTTAGTAAAGATTACATGCGTACTTTGCAGACGTTCCTTGATTTACAGCAAGAGCAAGGCAAGGTGATTTATCCTTTTGAAAATGAGCGTTTTACAGCGTTAAACCAAACCCCATTTGATCAGATAAAGGTGGTTATCATAGGGCAAGACCCTTATCACGGTGAGCACCAAGCCCACGGTTTATCTTTTTCTGTCAGGCCAGGTATCAAGGTGCCACCCTCGTTAGTCAATATTTATAAAGAGCTGGAAATGGATCTCGGTATTTCGCCAGCCCAACATGGCTATCTGCAGCAATGGGCTGAACAAGGGGTGTTGTTACTGAACAGTGTGTTGACGGTTGAGGCGGGTAAAGCCGGCTCTCATCAAAATAAGGGTTGGGAAATATTCACTGATAAAATCATTGAGCTGATCCATAAAGAGCATCAAGGTGTTGTCTTTATGTTGTGGGGGTCTTATGCGCAGAAAAAAGGTCGTCACATTGACCGTAACAAACACTGCGTGTTGGAAAGTGTGCACCCATCACCGTTGTCGGCTTATCGAGGTTTTCTAGGTTGTCAGCACTTTTCCAAGGCGAATAATTACCTAGCCGCTTTGGGGGAAAAGCCTGTTAATTGGGAATTAAAACCGATAGTGAGTGCTCACGGCTCTGGTTAAAGCACACAGATAGGTTTGCCTTTTTAAGCTCGTGTTATAGCGCCTACTTCGAGCTATAACACCGCTCAACAATCCTGGTTATTTTTTGACATCAAGTGAGTAGGGAAGTGGCAATAGTGTTAATTCTTTGCCATCCAAAAGAAGGTGTTCTGCTTCACTTGGATCGATGTTCAAAATGATTTGTGCGTAATATGTGTCTTTAATCTGAGTGACAAAGAATAGTTGACCTATGTTCTTAGCTTGCTCATCGACAATAGCTTGTGTTTGGTCTAGGTTTCCTTGCCACGTCACTAATGCGAGCTGCTTCTTCGATTTGCCCTTATATTGCATACGAGCAACGATTTCTTGCCCTGTGTAGCAGCCTTTTGTGAAGCTAATGCCCCCTGTGCTTTGCATGTTAAGCCACTGAGGTAAAATCGTTTCGCTCTGCTCAAGGCTAATCAGTGGACGGGCAGTAAGTATTGCCAAGGCGGATAAGTCTTGGTGTTTTTCTTCGATGTCTATTTTGGCTGAGGTAATCAGAAGTTGAACTTCTAATGGCTCATGGCCAATCGTCAATGTGATCGTGTCATTGTCTTGAGTGGTTGCGAAAATATTAGATGTGACATTTGAGTCTGCTTCGCTGTTTTTTGCAGCTAACTTTTTGTAGACTTTAACGTTATCTTGCTCATCGACCAGCTCAGTTTTGAAAAATACCGCGTATTTCTTTAAATGTAATAAGGTTTTTTCGACCAGATCTTTTGCCATTATCATCAGCACATCGTCCTTGTTCTGAACGATATAAAAGTTGCTGATAATGCGTCCTTTGATGCTGCAGATTGCACCATAGAGGCCATTCGTTTGGGAGAGCTTGTTGAGATCGCAGGTTGTTTGACCTTGTAGAAATTTTTTGGCATCCAAGCCCGATACTCGCAAAACACCGATATCCTGCTGTTTCATGACGACGTCTTGGGTTTGCAGTGTTGAATGAATAATATCGTAGAGCGAAGTCATAAAGCTTTCCATAAAAAATAGACAGTTCATAAAGAGTGATTGCAGACAGTCTGCATGAGTAGCTTATCAGTAATGTCTAATTTTTGCTTTTCAATGGTCGAGCTAATAATGATTTTACCGTGCGACTATTCTGCAAATTGCTTTTGAATATTGAGTAATCTCGGTAATTCTTGCTGGAGCAATGGTACAAGAGCAGGATCAAAATGCTTACCACTTTGTTCTTTGATGTAATTCATCGCTTCTTCAACAGGCCATGCTTTTTTATAAGGGCGTGCACTGGTCAGCGCGTCAAACACATCCACCAACGCCACAATGCGGCCTTCGATGGGGATATTTTCACCGGATAAGCCGTGCGGATAACCCGTTCCATCCCACTTCTCGTGATGTGTCATTGCCACTGAATGTGCGAGCTCGATAAGATACGAGCTTGGGTTAGACAGGATTTCACCGCCTATTTCGGCATGTGTTTTCATAATCTCATACTCTTCTTCAGTAAGCTTACCTGGTTTAAGCAAAATATTGTCTGCAATGCCGATTTTTCCTATGTCATGCATAGGCGCTGCCATCATAAGGTCGTCTGCTGATTCTTCACAAAAACCGTACGCTAATGCGATTACTTTGGCGAACCGGCTCATTCGCTGAACATGCATGCCTGTTTCATTGTCTTTGTATTCGGCTGCTCGACCCAGTCTTTGAATCAAATCGATATGTGTATTGTGCAACTCGTCGGCTCTTATTAAAGATAAGTGTGTTTTAACACGTGCGAGGACAATCGCAGGTACTATGGGTTTGACAATATAATCTACAGCACCTAGTTCAAAGCCTTTCGCTTCATCGATGCTGTCTTTAAGAGCGGTGACAAAAATGACGGGAATATTAGCGGTGGCTGGGTTTTGTTTTAGCTGAGCACAGACATCTAATCCCGTCATGTCTGGCATCATAATGTCGAGTAGAATGAGATCAATGGACTCTTTTTCGACAAGTTTTAAAGCATCTTGGCCGGATAAAGCAAAAGATAAACGATATCGAGCCGCTTGCAATACTTGTCTTAATACCCTTAAATTTGATGACTCATCATCCACCAAGAGGATTTTGGGTGCTGGCTTATTTCCAATTCTCATTTCGCTGTCTCCTGTGCGATCAAGTTCTTTAAAGAGATAAGATGGTTGATGGCGTTATCGAATTCAAAGTTCGAAAATGCTTTGCTCACGGCGATAGCTTGGTTTTTTACATCTTGAGTGACGTTATGAATAAGTAAATTTGTATTCTCATCGTCTACTTCTCCTGATTCTGCTGACAGGATAAGGCCTTCAATCAGTGCTATTAATTCTGTCGTAGAAAGCTCATTGTCATGAGTTTTGTCATGCACTTTTGAATGACCCGAGTGCTTTTCTATCAGCCATTGTAATTCTTCAAAAAAATGCGCTAATGCAGAGGCTAAACACTGGATTTCGTTTAACGCTTGCGCATGGTCTTTCATTTGTACCGTGTGCTCTATATTGGCCATACAGCTAGCAATATTCAAAAGTGCGAGATTGCCTGCCGCTCCCTTCACGGCATGCGCTAAAGCGTAAGCTTCTGCATATTGTTGGTTGGTAATATATGCAGTGAGGCGATCCACTAGATTGGTGTGGGTGTGAGCAAATTTAGATAGTTCATCAAGGTAGAGTGGAATGTCGTTCCAAAGGGACAAGCCCTTATCCATGTTGATATGCTGGCGATAAGGGGAAGGAAGGACCATCGTATTTTGATCTAAATGCAATGGTGTTTCACCTAGAACTCTCGCCATCTCAATTATTAAGCTATCAATGTCTATTGGTTTATTTGCAAAGCCATCCATACCTGCCTGTTTCGCGTCTAACTTATCCTCGATTAACACATTTGCGGTTAGGGCAATAATAGGCGTGTGTTTTAGCTGATTCTCTTTTTCATAACTGCGAATGATTTGGGTGGCGTTTAGGCCATCCATGTTCGGCATCTGAATATCCATCAAAATGATGTCTGGTTGTATCGTTTTGTATTGTTCAATGGCATCCATACCGTCTTTAGCCGTGAAAATGGCGTGACCATATTTCTTTAGTAAAATGGTCAGTAGTGTGAGGTTTTGTTCAACATCATCGGCTAAGAGGACTCTTTTAGGTGAGATGGTCGCTCGTTGAACTTGTGATGGGGTTGTTGGTGGCGCGGCTTCAGCTAGGGGTAAGTCAAAATAAAAGCAACTACCTCCCCCCACCTCGCTAGATACGTCAATTTTGCCACCCATGAGGGTAACCAGCTGTTTTGATATGCTGGTGCCTAGCCCTGTTCCGCCAAAGCGCCTGCTCATGGATGCGTCGGCTTGTGTGAAGGGCTCAAAAATATGGCTGAGCCGTTCTGGGGGAATACCAATTCCGCTGTCTTTGACAGAGAAACGGATTTGATTATCTGGGCGTTTTGATACGGTTAATTTCACATATCCTTTTGCAGTGAATTTAATGGCATTTCCTACAATGTTCATCAGAACTTGGCGAATCCTTTCTTCAGCCCCTACATAAGAGTTTGCCAGATTAGGTTCTATGTAAAAAATCAGCTCTAATCCTTTATTTTTCGCTTGTAACCATAAGGTTGAGATAACATTGTCGATGGCATGCGCCAGTACAAAAGGATGTAGATCTAGTTCTAGTTTATTTTTTTCTAACTTCGCGCTGTCGAGTATGTCATTGAGAAGGTGTAACAAAGATCGAGCGGATTTACTAATAATAGCCAGATGCTTTTTATTCTCGGCGGATACCTCTGATTCTAACAAAATATCAGAAAAGCCAATGATAGCGTTCATTGGCGTTCGGATCTCATGGCTCATGTTTGCCAAGAATGATGCTTTGCTCTCAGCGGATGCTTCAGCTTTTGCCTTTGCATTACGTAACTCATTCTCCATTTCAACACGTTGTGAAATGTCTAAAATCACACCATCAATCCATTCTGGTATGCCCTCGTCATTATAGATAATAGAGCCATTTTCAAGCACCCAAACATAGTGGCCTTGTTTGTGTTTTAAACGATATTCTAGTTTGTGATTTTTTCGTTCTCTAAGGGCGTTTTCCATGATAAGAGAAATAACTTCTACATCTTCGGGGTGGATCAGTGCACTAAAGGAGATGGTTTTGTCATAAAACTCAGTAGGGCTCCAACCAGCAACATCGTATATCGCATCACTAACGAAGAGAGTGCTCCAGTGTTTATCCATCAAACAACGAAAAGAGGCGCCGGGAATGTTTTTGATTAAAGAGCTGTATTGTTTTTCACTTTTTTTGATTGTTTCTTCTAGTGATTTTCGCGTTGAAATATCGGTGATAAAACCAACAAATAATGTGCCACTGTCAGGAATATCAACTCTACCGACACCGAGCCTAATTGGAAAAACATGACCATTTTTATTTTTTGCCTGTATTTCTCTTTCCGTACCAGCGATGCTTGCTTCACCAGTGTCACGAAATTTGGCTAAAAAGCCCTTAAATTCATCGCTGTATTGATCTGGGAAGAGAACATCGAAATGCTGGTCAATGATTTCATTCTCTTGCCAACCAAAAATAACCGTTGCCGCCTTATTAAATTCTTTGACTACACCATGGCTATCAATAGTAATGATGCCATCGACTGCGGTGTCTAGGGTTGTTTTTAATCTAACTTCGCTGGCTGTTTTTTCCAGCAACAATTGACGATAGCGTAACTGAGAAGCAATATTCGCTGCCAAAATAGATAACAGCAGCGTTATGATGGCAACCACCAATGACAAGTAGCTATCTGTAGTATGGTGCAAGTGCGACATTGCTGTTTCGTCAGTAGACAGAAACCTTGCCCCAGCCATACCAGCGTAGTGCATACCAGAAATGGCCGCACCCATAATTGACGCGCTAATACAGCTAACCCAGGTTTGGTTTAAACCAGTCCAAATTTTTTTCACATAATAGTGAGTTGATAACGCAATAAAGGCCAGAGCGACAGCAATAAACAGAGAAAATAAGAACCATGTAGGGTCATATTTCAACGCTACATCCATTTTCATTGCGGCCATGCCAATATAATGCATAGCACCAATACCACCACCAACAAAAAGACCATTTACGAGTAATTGCCAAATACTCAAGTTGCTTCTTATTAAGCGTTTTAATGTCGTGTAGGACGCTAAAATAGCGGGCAGCAGAGAAATGGAAGTCAGTAAGGGATCATAGGAAATACTGTGTCCCATATTGAAAGCCAGCATGCCGACAAAATGCATACTCCATATGCCACCAGCCATGATAAATGAGCCTGAAATGAGCGCGATGTTCTTGTATTTTTTGATAACAATATGTTGTGCGACTGAAGCAAAATGCAGTGCAAAAAAAGACGCTACGGTAGCAAGAAACATCGAAAGTATGACAAGCAAGTAGTTATAGTCACCCATGACGAGGTGAGGGCTGTCTGCTTGGGTAATAAAAAAATCATTTAACAAGGGCAAGGGCATTGGGTTCACTTCTAAACTTTGTATGGTGAAGATACTGTTTAATCACGGGTTTTAGTCTGTGATTAATATCTGTATTTTCATGGTGTTGGTGACGCAAGAAACTAACGATTTTTATTCTCTATATGTACTAAAAATGCCAATTTGCATAATTTTATTGACTCTTTTCACGATTATTTCGAGTATGAAGTACATACCTTGGATGGTTTAGCATGCCATACAAAAACAAAAACAAAACACTACTTTCGATGAAGAAGAGTAACAAAATGTATTTAGGTCTTGATCTTGGAACCTCAGGGTTAAAAGGTGTCGTCATAGACGATAAAGGTAATGTGTTGGTGCAAGAATCTGTCGCGCTGGCGGTGGATAGTCCCCATGCAATGTGGTCAGAGCAAGATCCTGAATCTTGGTGGCTGGCTTTTATCGATGTCATTCAGCAATTACAGCAACGTTTGGACTTAAGTAAATTAAAGGCCATTGGTCTATCTGGGCAAATGCATGGCGCCACTTTACTTGATGGTCAAGGCAATGTCTTACGCCCTTGTATTTTGTGGAACGATGGTCGTAGTCAAGCGCAATGCCAAGCGTTGATGGCCGAGTTTCCTGACTTAATTGAACGATCTGGAAATCTTGCTATGCCTGGTTTTACTGCACCGAAAATACGCTGGGTACAGGAGAATGAGCCGGATATATTTGCCCAGCTGGCGTATGTATTATTGCCTAAAGATTATTTGGCGTATCGATTGACTGGTTTTATGTCATCGGATTGCTCTGATGCGGCGGGTACACTTTGGTTAAACCCTCAAACACGCCAGTGGGATGATGCGCTTCTGTCTGCAACGGGGTTAACGCAAGCCAATATGCCAAGGGTATACGAAGGCTGTGATGTTGTAGGTACTTTGTCTGAAGCGATTGCTCAAGAGTTAGGGCTTCCACTATTACCCATTGTGGCTGGCGCAGGTGATAATGCGGCCGGAGCCGTTGGTATGGGAGTGACAAATCCCGGCCAAGGGTTTATTTCATTAGGGACTTCTGGTGTCTATTTTACGGTCAGTGAGTCTCACAAAGCCAATCCACAAAATACGGTACATGCTTTTTGTCATGCTTTACCAAATCGCTGGCATCAAATGGGCGTGACGCTAAGCGCAGCCAATTCCCTTGCTTGGTTTGCGAAGCTGGTGGATAAAACGGTAGTCGAATTACTGGATGCACTTGAAGACAGTGATACTCAGCGTACCAAGGTGTTGTTTTTACCTTACCTTAGTGGTGAGCGTACTCCTCACAATGATCCGCAAGCGAATGGACAGTTTATTGGCTTGAGCAATACGACTCGTGTGGAAGACATGACACTGGCCGTGTTGGAAGGTGTCGCGTTTTCTCTCCTAGATTGTCAAAATGCCTTGAGCAGCGCAGGCAGTATGGTCGATGAGCTTTCATTAATCGGTGGCGGCGCGCGTTCTGCCATGTGGCGCCAGATTATTGCCAATGTACTCAATAAACGTCTTATTTATCGAGACGGTGGTGATGTTGGACCCGGTTTGGGGGCAGCGCGCTTGGCTCTTTTGGGAGAGCAGCAAAGCCTAGGGCAGAATATAGAGTCTTTGATATCGCAATATTGCACCATGCCTGAAGTATTAGAAGTACATGAACCTGACGCAAGTTTGGGGTCGTATTATCGCGATAAATACGCCTTGTACCAATCTCTTTATCATGTCACTAAGGACTTAAACGAGAAGCTGGCAAGCTTGCCTATGTAATCAAAAACAAGCGCCGCTACCACTCTGGTTTTCAGCGGCGCATTGATCCATTGAGCTCATTAGGATGCGGATACCATACCATCGATATGAATGTTGCTTTGGGTGCGGAAATCTCTGGGTGTGACGCCTTTTAACTCATGAAAACGGCGATTAAAGTTGGCGACATTGTTAAAGCCAACTTGGAAACAAATTGTCGCAATCTGCTGATCCGTTTCGGTAAGCAAGCTACACGCTCGGCTGACTCGCACACGATTGACAAATTCAATAAAACGATTGCCTGTGGCTTTTTTGAAAAAGCGTGAAAAATGGCTATCAGACATACCAATTAAACTTGCGACACTGGAAAGTGTGATATCTTGACTGTAATTTTGAGAGACATAATCCACCACGGTATTGATTTTTCGCTGTAGCAGCTCACTCGATTTTAAATCAATTTGTACGGTTGAAAGTAAGCGATAACTTCGGCTTTGAGCGAGCTTTTGTAGCAGAGGAAGCGAAAGGATGAGTCGTGATAAGCCACTGGAGTCGCGAACTTTTTGGAAAACATCTTTGAGGTATTCAGGGTCTAAATCAAAAAACTCAATGCCCGATTTGGCTCTTGCTAGCATAGGCAGAATTTCAGCAAGCTCTGGTATGATTTTCATGCCATTCGAAAAAGACTCATGATCAAAACGAATCACCATGTCTCTTAATTGAATGGCTTCTTGATCATTTTGACAAAGCCAATTATGAGGAAGCCTTGGGCCGGTTAAAATGAGTTGGCCAGGAGAATAATTGCCAATGTAGTCTCCTACAAATACTTTGCCAGAGGTGGCGACAATAAAATGTAATTCGTAGTCATCGTGGGCATGCCAGCGAATAAGGTCACTTGGGTAACCATGTTCCAAGTATCGAATGGTTTCGTTGTCTTCGACAATCTCGTATTCAGGGGTAATGCGTTTGGCGGTGTTCGGCATAATCTTCTCGCTTGAGCAGCGCTATGTGGGTCGATATAGGATGATAGCCCTTCACTTATCTACGCCATGGTGTGCTCTATATTCTTATTTTTCACAACTATGGTTCAGGTAAACAAGGGACAGAACAAAATGTCGCCCCTTATTTGCCTGAATGAGATTACAACGATTTAGGCATACTTTGCCATACTTGTTTGAATGGCGTTAGTGAGCTGTGCAACAAAATCAGGGAATTCTGTTGGCAGATTGCCCCATAAATAACGGTCCGTTGTAAAAGCGTGTATACCCGCAGCATCATGGCTAAAAGCCGCAAGAGAGGCTTTATTTGGTTCATGGTAAGGCGTATTGACTTTACCTTGATTGGAAAGTTGTATGAAGGTGAACCAGCTGGCAATGCCTTCAAGTGTTTTGTTTGGTGTGCCGCCTTTGCGATAAATTCCTTCTAATGTTGGAAAAACAAAAATCGGAAATTTCGCATAGCCATCCGTGCAGATACGTTCAACAGTATCACCAATATTGGCATTGCTGAAACGTCTGGCAATAATGGCAAAGTAGGCTTCTAGATTCACTACAGAATCCCCAATCGCCGGAATGGAATCCTGCAAAATGAAGTCGCTAAAATACTGATTTAACTCAGGATCACGCATGGCCTCATCAAAATAGGTGAGACCTTTTAACGCCGCTTGATAAGTCACACAAGTATGGCCAGCGTTCAAAATGCGAATCTTCGCTTCTTCAAAGGGCACAACGTCTTTTACAAATTGCACGCCCACCAGATCAAGGGCCGGTTTAGTACCAGCAAAATTGTCTTCTACCACCCATTGAATAAAATCTTCCCCCATCACCGTCATTTGGTCATCGACACCAAAGCGAGCACGAACATCATCGACATGTTGTTGACTTGGCTTAGGTGTGATTCGATCCACCATAGAGCATGGGAAAGACACGTTTTGCTCAACCCAATGAGCGAGTTTAGTGTCTTCTTTGGCTGCCAAAAATTGCATGAGACCCGTTTTTAGCAATTCACCATTATGGCGAAGGTTGTCGCAGCACAATAAAGTGATTTTGGCGTTGGATGTTTCGCTACGTCGTTTCAGTCCCGCATACAAAAAAGCATAAAGCGTATTGCGAGCGCCCTCAACGTCGGCCTTAATCGCTGGATGTTCAAGCATCAAGCGACGTTTTTCATCAAGATAATAGCCACCTTCTGTCACTGTTGACGTGACGAGCTGGATGTTCGCATCGGCAAGTGCTGCATCGACTTTTTCTGGTGCGCTTGCGCCATCAATCTGCTCGACAATTGAGCGAATATGCTCGTAGTTTGTCTCACCATCGGCGGCCATGGTTTTTAAAACATATTCCCCTTTTTGCTCAATAAAACGAGCAAAGGCTTGGCTGTCTTGAGGGCGAATATTGACCCCAATTATGCCCCATTTTTGCTGTGCATCATGCGCCAATAATCGATCAATGTAGACGGCTTGGTGAGCACGATGGAACGCGCCTACACCTAAATGTACGATACCTGCTTGAATAGCGTCTTTCGCATAATTCTGAACAGAAAGCTGCTCCATGTTGGATGAAGCCTGTAAGAAATTACTCATATTATACTTCCTCCGGAATGACAGAAATCACACGATCGTTTTCGTTAAACAAAATGACTTCTGACATATCAATTTTGATGTTGACAACTTGGCCATCTTTCAGCGCAGTGCGAGCGGGTGCTTTGATAATAATGGTTTGATCACTAGACAACTGTAGGTGTGCGTAAGCTTCAGAACCAAGATGTTCAACCAATTCAATGCGACCGGATAAGTCACCACCTTCTTGGACCAGTGTCATATGTTCAGGACGAATGCCGACGATGGCACTTTTAGGCAGTGGGCCCTTTAGACGATTCACTGGGAAAATAATTTGCTGTCCTAGTAAGTCAATCGCTAGGTTGTCTTCATGACGGACTATTTTGTTTGCCGGGATCAGGTTCATTTTAGGCGTGCCAATAAACTCAGCCACAAAGCGGCTGTTTGGCTGGCGGTAAAGTTCAAGCGGCGTACCGACTTGCTCTATTTGGCCTGCATTCAAAATAACCACTCGATCTGCCAATGTCATGGCTTCAACCTGATCGTGGGTGACATAAATCATGGTGGTGCCAAGCTTCTTATGCAGACGAGCCAACTCCAAGCGCATTTGTACGCGAAGAGCTGCGTCGAGGTTGGACAGCGGCTCATCAAATAAGAAGACTTTTGGTTGGCGCACAATAGCGCGACCAATCGCTACCCGTTGACGCTGTCCACCGGATAGTTCTTTTGGTTTGCGTTCTAATAAGGCATCCAGTTGCAATGAAGCCGACACTGAACGTACTTTTTCTTTGATTTCAGCGTCAGACACTTTGGCGAGTCGAAGCGCAAAGGAAAGGTTGTCAGCCACCGTCATGTGTGGATACAGCGCGTAGGATTGAAACACCATAGCAAGGTCACGTTTAGATGACGCCACTTCGGTAATGTCTCGACCGTCTAGTTCAATGTTGCCGCCCGTGCTGGATTCAAGACCGGCAATGGTTCGTAGCAAGGTTGACTTGCCGCAGCCCGATGGGCCAACGAAGACGACGAATTCCCCCTCCGTAATAGTGAGGTTGATGCCACGCAATGCGTGGTAGCTGTCATAGTGTTTTTGTAGATCAGTGATGGTTAAGTAAGACATAAAAAAGACTTCCTAATAATTATTTTACGGCGCCGAACGTTAAGCCTTGGACCAATTGTTTTTGACAGAACCAACCGAATATAACGATTGGCGCGCAAGCTAGGGTGGATGCGGCTGACAACTTCGCCCAAAACAGACCTTCAGGGCTTGAGTAAGAGGCGATCATCGCGGTCAATGGTGCGGCATCGGATGCGGTTAGGTTGAGCGACCAAAAAGCCTCGTTCCAGCACAGTACGATAGATAAAAGCGCTGTAGAGGAAATGGCGCCCACAGAAAGCGGCAGTACTACTTTGACCACTTCATCCCAAGGTGTAGCACCATCCATACGTGCGGCTTCAAGAATTTCTTTTGGTAAATCTTTGAAATAGGAGAACAGCATCCATACGATAATGGGCAAATTCATTAGCGTAAAAATGATCACGAGTGCTGTTTTCGTATCCAATAAGCCATAATCGCGACAAATAATATAAATGGGTACTAATACGCCGACGGCAGGTAGCATCTTGGTAGAGAGCATCCAAAGTAAGATGTCTTTAGTGCGTTTTCCTGGAAAAAAAGCCATGGAGTAGGCCGCAGGAATGGCAATAATCAGTGCAATAATAGTGGAACCAAAGGAAGTAACGACCGAGTTCCACGCGTGGTGAATGTAGTCACTGCGCTCTTGAACGACTCGGAAGTTGTCCAGTGTGGGTTCAAAAAACAGTGACGGTGGTACTGAAATAGCCTGTAATTCCGTTTTGAATGACGTGATAAACATCCAAAAAATCGGGAAAAATAATACCAAAGCGACTGTCCATGCGAACAAGCCAGTCAGAATGGTTTTGAGTTTGCGTTGTTGATTAAGAGTCATTGTTTTTACCTCACACCGTTAGGTTTTTGCCGACGGCACGAATTAGGAAAAAGGCCACGATATTGGCAAGTATTACGGCAAACAAACCACCCGCTGAGGCTACGCCAACGTCATATTGAAGAAGCGCTTGGTTATAAATCAGATAGGCTAAGTTGGTACTGTCATAACCAGGGCCACCACCGGTAGAAACGAAGATTTCAGCGAAAACGGCCAATAAGAAAATGGTTTCTATCATCACGACCACGGCAATAGGGCGTGCAAGGTGAGGAATGGTGAGGTAGCGGAAGATATGCCAGCCTGTTGCGCCATCCATTTGTGCCGCTTCTTTTTGTTCAGTATCTTGCGACTGTAGGGCGGTAACAAACACCAGTATGGCAAAAGGCAGCCATTGCCAACTGACCATCATGATAATGGACGCCAAAGGGTAGCTAGAGAGCCAATCGATAGGCTCAAAACCCAGTGATTCAGAAATCCACGCAAAAATCCCATACACTGGATTCATCATCATGTTTTTCCAAATGAGGGCGTTGACCGTTGGCATGATGAAAAAAGGTGAAATGAGCAATACGCGGACAATGCCTTGACCAAAAAAAGGTTTGTCAATCAAGGCAGATAACATCACACCCAATACAACCGTGATGATCAACACGGACAGTAGCAGTATCAACGTATTTGAAACGGCAGGAATAAAGCCAGGATCGGTGATGAAAAACTCAAAATTCATCCAACCGACAAAGTTATTTTGGCCAGGGTACAATAAATTGTACCGTATGGTGGAAAAATAAATGGTCATGGATAAGGGAATAATCATCCAAACCAATAGCATGATGACGGATGGCGCCATTAATAAGCGAGTGATTGAGCGCTTCATGATTGTGTTTCTCTTATTATAAGCAGGGTGTTTGCTCTTTTTAGAGCGAATCAACAGTAAGAAATAGGGCTTTTACGCCCTATTTCTTTATCAAGCTGAATGGTTAGTAATAACCGGCTTGACGCATTTGACGATCCGCTGATGTGTTGGCGGATTTCAATGCTTGATCGACGGTCATAGAGCCAGATAAAGCACCTGAGATCATTTGTCCCGTTGTCGTACCAATCGCTTGGAACTCAGGAATAGCAGCGAATTGAACGCCAACATAAGGAGATGGTTTCAAGGTGCTGTCATTTGGGTTAGCGGAATTGATGGCTTTTAGCTCTGCCTCAGCAAACACGGCCGCTTTTTGGAAGTCCGTATTAGCATAAGTACTGGCTCTTGTTCCTGTTGGTACCGCCGCCCAGCCATTGTTTTTACCAACAAGCTGGATGTATTCCTTAGAGGTTGCCCAACGAACGAATTTTTGCGCCGCTTCTACGTTTTTGGTTGCCGCTGGTATGCCAAGTGCCCATGCCCAAAGCCAGTTAGCGCCTTTCTCTGTTACAGAGTAAGGAGACTGTGCAAAACCAACTTGGTCTGCGACTTTACTTTGCTTAGGATCGGTTACGAAAGACGCAGCGATGGTGGCATCAATCCACATGCCGCACTTGCCTTCGTTAAATAAGGCGAGGTTTTCGTTAAAGCCGTTGCTGCTGGCGCCTGGAGGGCCATACTTGGTCAAAAGGTCAACATAGAAGTTAACCGCATTTTTCCATTCGGCTGTTTCTAGCTCAGGCTTCCAGCTTTCATCAAACCAGCGAGCGCCAAAAGAGTTTGCCATGGCTGTCATGAAAGCCATGTTGTCACCCCAGCCTGCCTTGCCACGTAAACAAATACCGTAGATGCCTTTTTCAGGATTGTTGACGGCAGCCGCAACATCACGAATGTGTTCCCAACTGTCTCTGTCATTGATTTCCATACCTGCAGCTTTAACTAGGTCTTTGCGGTACATGACCATAGAGCTTTCGCCGTAGAAAGGGGCTGCATACATAGTGCCTTCATAAGATAAGCCGCCACGGATCGATGGCAGAATATCGTTGACATCAAAGTTTCCGCTGGTATCGATTGCTTGTAGCCAGCCACGTTCACCCCAAATAGGGGTTTCGTACATACCAATGGTCATCACATCGTATAGACCGCTTTTATTCGCGATGTCTTGAGTGACGTTTTGACGAAGAGTATTCTCTTCAAGAGTTACCCACTTTACTTTGATATCTGGGTTGGCTTTTTCAAATTCAGGAGTGAGTTTTTGCATTTCAATCATGTGGCCATTGTTAACCGTGGCAACAGTGATCTGAGTGGCTGAGAACGCGCTAGCTGCTGTCATAGCCGCTGTGATAGATACCGCATAGGTTAGGGTATTCTTGGTCAGGTGTTTCATAGGTTTCCCCCAGTTTGGAGTTTCTTTGTTTTTATAGTCGTACCTAATTCTTGATAATCGTTTATCAAGTGATCAATAATATAGGCTATGTCAGAATTGACCTGTTAATACATAAATCGCCAATAAATGTACTATTTTGTTTCATTATTCACTTATCGCTAAAAATTAAGTCAATATAATATTCTTTTGGGGCTGCCAGATCGTGGCTATGCCTTTGTCTAATAAGGTTTTGTATGACAAATGTCATGTTATGAGTGTCAGTCGATTCCGTTTTTTTTGTATAAATGGCTATAATGACGGCATTCTATTTCAAGGGTGATATCATGAGTGAAACCACGGATTCTATTAGTTTTAAACGCCTTAAAATGCAGTGCCGTCGTGGCATGCTGGAACTGGATGTTCTGCTTGAGCCTTTCTTAGCGGATGTGTATTTGACGTTAGAAGAGGAAGATAAGCAGCGCTTCGTTAATCTGCTTACCTGTGAAGATCAAGATCTTTTCCCATGGTTTATGCAGAGTTCAGTGCCGGAAAATGCGGATCATGCACGCATTGTTAATATTATTTTGTCTCGTGTTCAGCCTGAAAACTACCGAGCTTAAATGCTCCTTGATCAGCATAGGGCTGTGGCTGTTTATAGTCGTGGCGTATGCGGCTCTGTTGCAGATTTATTGGATGCCTGCCTTTTGGCGGGCATTGCTTTATCTAGGGGTTGGCTTAGGCGGAGTGGTGTTATTTGTTCGCACGGTTTGTCAATCTTCGCCGCAGATAGGCATCGATGAGCAAGGCGCATTTTTACTGAACCAAGGGCGCTATGAAAGGCTGCTTTTTATTCGTGCAAATAGCGTTCAATTGATCGCTAAGGTAGATAAAGGTCAAGCTTTTTTAAGACGAGTTTGGCCCAAATACCAAGTGATATATCGTGATAATGTAACTGAGGACGTGTATCGTATATTGCGTTCATATGCGGCACAACAGATCCTGTTGCACCGCAGTGAGATGCATAAAAGTCGCTTTTAATCAAAGGGTTAACTTTTATGGGGCGTAAGAATTGTGGGTGAGCTTGTCGCTAATTTATTTGGATAATCTAGCGTGAAGTGTAAACCTCGGCTTTCTTTTCGGGACATGGCTGAACGTATGATTAAGTCAGCGACGACAGCGAGATTTCGCAACTCTAATAGATCGTTTGAGACCTTATAGTTCGCATAAAACTCTTGTATCTCTGACAATAATAAGTCGACACGATGCTTGGCTCTTAGTAGGCGTTTGTCCGTGCGCACTATGCCAACATAATCCCACATAAAGCGTCTTAACTCTTGCCAGTTGTGAGTAATGACCACATCTTCATCGGAGTTTGTCACTTTGCTTTCATCCCAATCTGGGATGGTTATTTCATCCGTTAAGGCAATCTGTGCCGATATATGGCTGGCTGCCGAGCGGGCAAAAACAATACACTCTAGTAACGAGTTACTCGCCAGGCGATTGGCGCCATGTAGACCTGTGTAAGCGGTTTCTCCGATCGCATACAAATGATCTATATCGGTTGCACTGTGTTTGTTTACCACGACACCACCACAGGTGTAGTGTGCGGCCGGAACAACGGGGATAGGGCCTTTGGTCATATCATGCCCGAACGCTAGGCAGCGCTTATAAATGGTCGGAAAGTGTTCTTTAATAAAGTCAGGGTCTTTGTGGGATATATCCAGCAAAACATGATGAATACCAAGCCGTTTCATTTCATGGTCAATGGCTCTGGCCACGATATCGCGGGGCGCTAATTCTTCGCGTTTATCAAATTTGGACATGAAGCGTGTACCATCAGGCAATAAGAGCTTGCCGCCTTCGCCGCGAACCGCCTCAGAGATCAAAAAGGTTTTGGCTTTGGCATCGTAAAGGCAAGTTGGATGAAATTGATTGAATTCCATGTTGGCCACTCGACAGCCTGCTCGCCAAGCCATGGCAATTCCATCTCCAGAAGCCGTATCCGGATTGCTGGTATAAAGATATACCTTGCTGCTGCCACCACAAGCGAGCGAAATAAAGCGCCCGTGAAATACTTCCACAACGTCATCGTCTAGGTTAAGAGCATAAACGCCAACCGCACGATTTGGCCCTGAAAGCCCTAATTTTTTCGTGGTGACGATATCAATGGCAACACGGTCAGGGAAAAAATCAATGTTGGGATGATTCGTGGCGTTTTTTATCAAGGTTTTAGAGATAGCTAATCCCGTTGCATCGGCGCTATGAATAATACGTCTATGGCTGTGACCGCCTTCTTGCGTTAAGTGATACTCTTCACTTTCACCATAACGAGTGAACGGCACGCCTTGTGCAATGAGCCAGTCGATGCTTTCTTTAGAGTGTTCGACGGTAAAGCGTATGGCATCAAGATCACCAAGGTCCACGCCAGCGTCAATGGTATCGTTGATGTGAGAGTCAATCGTATCTTTATCTGACAATACCGCTGCGACACCGCCTTGAGCGTATAAGGTAGATCCTTCGCGTATATCGGCTTTGGTTAAAACAGCCACGCGATGTTGGTCTGCAAGTTCAAGCGCAAGAGTAAGTCCTGCTGCCCCTGCACCAATGATGACAATGTCGTGTTTATAATGTCGGCTCATGTTATTGATCTAATTATGACTGAAAAATTAATGTTACTATTGTTGCTACTAAATAGTGAATACTTTCTGGGGTCACATTTTGAATATTCATCATGCTTTGTTATTTGACGAGGTTTGTTATCTACTTAAATACGCAATTTGATAGTATCACATGGGAACTCGCTCAATGGGTTGTTGTCTTCTCTTGTAATATGCAAGGGCGCAGATGAATACGGTTTTATATGAGGTGCCTATGCCGCACGAAACGTCTTCTGATCAGGCGTTAGTTGAAAAAGTACAACAGGGTGACAAGCGGGCCTTTGATCTGCTCGTTATCAAATATCAATATAAAGTCATTGGTTTGATTGGGCGTTATGTACAAGATAGGAGCGAAGCGCTTGATGTCGCTCAAGAGAGTTTTATTAAAGCCTATCGCGCAATAGAGAGTTTTCGAGGTGAGAGTGCGTTTTATACATGGCTGTATCGTATTGCCGTGAATACCGCAAAAAATTATTTGGTGAGTCGCTCTCGTCGTCCTCCAGAATCCGATGTTGAACTGGATAACGAAGAAGTATTTAGTGTGTATGAATCCTTAGCGGATATCGATACACCAGAAGCAAAGCTGAACAGCGATCGTCTTGAAAAAGAGATTCATTATGCCATTCAGCAGTTGCCGGAAGAGCTACGTAGTGCACTCACATTGCGCGAATTTGATGGTCTGAGTTATGAAGATATTTCGTTGATAATGGAGTGTCCTGTTGGGACCGTTCGGTCACGTATTTTTCGTGCTCGAGAGGCGGTAGAAAAACACATACATCCGTTGATGGATACAGGAGAATAGACATGGCAGCATTAAATGAAAACGCCTCGGAAATGCTTACCAGTTTGTCCGCTATGTTTGATGGTGAAGCGTCAGAACGTGACATCGAGCGTTTACTGCAAGCGGACAGTGCGGAATTAAGTCGTCAGGTAGAAAGCTTCCATTTGATACAGCAAACACTTCATAAAGATTCAGCAGTCACACTGGGGCTGGCAGACAGTCTGTTATTGCGAGTGCGAGCCGAGATTGATAAAGAAGACTTACAAGTTAAACAGCCCAATACTTCTTTAGAAGAGAAGGTGCTGCCTTTTGTGTTACCTGAAAAGGCGACTTCATCTCGACCTAACTGGCGCGTTATGCTGTCTGGTGTTGCCGTTGCCGCCAGTGTGAGCTTTGTGGTGATTTTAGGTGGAAATGGATTATTAACGTCAGATACAGCACAGACTAACGTCGTTGCTGAGGTTCGAACGCCGTCCCCGAACATGATAGTGACGCCGCTAGCGCAGTTAGATAAAGATACTTTGCAGGCCGATAATATCAGGTTGCAGCATTACCTTCGACAGCATGCAGAGCAAGCCGCGATGACAGTGGGTCAAGGCATGATACCGATGGCTAGGGTCGTCAGTTATCCCGTAAAAGAGTAATTTATGAGATTATTTTCGTTCTTACATATTTTTTCCACACTGGTGTGCCTTACTATTTCCAGCTTGAGTATGGCGAGCAGCACAACGCCGGATGCGTTGCATTTGCTGAGAAGTATGACTCAGTCTTTTTCAACGCTGAGTTACGATGGGGTATTCGTGCATTCTGAAGCCAACAATATGAATAGTATGCGTGTTCGTCATGATTTAATGGGGGGCGTAGAATATGAAAGTTTGGTGGATTTAGACGGCGATAAGATTGAAGTTTTGCGTATTGATGACAAAATCATTTCCGTCTATCCCAATGCTCTGGTTGCGAACATGCGTGCCCCGATGATACCGCCCTTCAAGCGTTTTAAAGACGTTGAAAGTGATCGGCTTATTAAAGGCTATGACATGATAGTGGGTGATCACACAAGTCGTATTGCAGGGCGTAAAGTGGTGACGATTAAGTTGGTGCCAAAAGATCCATATCGTTACGGTCATCAGTTTTGGTTAGACGAGGAAAATCATTTTCTTTTAAAACATGACATGATGAAAACAGACGGTGAGCTTCTGGAAAGAATTCAATTTACCTCTGTTAATTTTGCACCAGACTTGAAAGATAAAGACTTTGCCCCAAAAGAGGGTAGCCACGCAGAGCCGCTTGTTGAAAGTCAGCCAAGACGAGTAAAAAATCTATGGCAATTTGATTGGTTGCCTGATGGCTTCTCTCTCGTTTGGTCAGAAGCTAGATCGTTAAATCATGGCACAAGTATGCTGCTTCTATCGGATGGAATGGCAACGGTGTCGATTTTTGTTGAGCCGACGATGAAAGCCAAAGACATGTCCATTTTAAGTATGGGGGCGACAATTGCGGGCGAACGTAGTATTAAGGTAAAAGATCAGTTGTATTTGTTAACCATGGTAGGAGAGGTGCCTGAACTTACCATTGAGAAGTTGATGACTGTATTTATGCCAAGGCAAGAGCAATGATTGAAGAAACGGGAAGAGTATTATCCATAGAAGAAGGTTTCGCAGAGGTGGAAACAGTTCGCACCAGTAGCTGCACTTCTTGTCGTGCTCGTCATGGCTGTGGTCACCATGCTATTGCCCAAGTATCTTCGTCAAACCGTATGCGAATGAGGGCGATTGATCCTTTAACCGTGAAAGTTGGTCAAAGTGTGGTCGTCGGTATTCCAGAAGATACATTACTGCAAGCCTCCGTTTGGATGTATCTAATACCCTTATTGGGGTTGGTCTGTGGTGCTGTTATTCCCTCTTTATGGGGTGGGCAGTCAGATATAGCGGTGGTGTTTGCTATTGTTGGTTTTGCTGGTGGTTTATTCCTGGCACGGAATAAGTCAAAACAAGAAATGAATAATCTCGATTATTATCCCAAAATTTTGAGAGTTGAATCGTTACACGATGATCATATCCCTTTGGTCGTGACATCGTAAGCGTCTAAAAGTCTTCACCTGGCACTGTAATGAATTTGGTACGTCTTAAGGAGACCAATCAATGAACAGATTGCTTAAAAACGTTAGCATGGTTGTCGTCAGTAGTTTTATGATGGTTTCAATGCTTTCTACCGCGGCTTCACTTCCTGACTTTACTGAGTTGGTAGAAGAAGCTTCACCCGCTGTTGTGAATATCAGTACGGAACAAACTGTGACCACACGAACGGCCAATGAAGGAGGTCAGCAATTAGGGCCTAATAGTGAGGAGCTTAATGAGTTCTTCAAACACTTCTTTGGTCAGCAGCCTTTTGGTCAACAAGCACCGCCGCAGCAGGGACAGCGCAATTCATTGGGGTCTGGTTTTATCGTATCCCATGATGGTTATGTCTTAACTAATAATCATGTTATCGACGGTGCGGATGTGATTCATGTGCGCCTTAATGACAGACGTGAATACGTGGCCAAGTTAGTGGGTACCGACCCGAGAACCGATTTAGCACTGCTCAAAATAGAAGCGGATGATTTGCCTATTGTTAAGATGGGTGATTCAGACAAACTTAAACCAGGTCAATGGGTATTGGCGATTGGTTCACCATTTGGTTTCGATTACACCGTTACCGCTGGTATTGTGAGTGCGACAGGGCGCAATTTGCCTTCCGACAATTACGTTCCCTTCATTCAAACGGATGTGGCGATTAACCCAGGTAACTCGGGTGGTCCTCTGTTTAATTTGGATGGTGAAGTCGTTGGTATCAACTCACAAATCTATACCCGTTCTGGCGGCTTTATGGGCGTATCCTTTGCGATACCGTCTAAAGTAGCCATGTCGGTTGTCGATCAATTAAAGAGTGATGGTAAGGTGTCACGTGCTTGGTTGGGTGTGTTGATTCAAGATGTCAATAATGAATTGGCCGAATCATTTGGTTTGGACCGATCAAATGGCGCTTTGATTAGTCGAGTATTACCTGACTCACCGGCGGAAAAAGCCGGCTTAAGATCCGGTGATATTATTCTTGAGTTTAATGGTAAAAGCATCGCCCATTCAGGAGAACTCCCTTACATTGTTGGGCAGATGAAAGCGGGCGAGAAGGTCAATGCGAAAGTCTATCGAGATGGCAAAGAGCAGACTATTTCTGTCATGTTAGAGGCTCGTCCAAATGATCCACAAACGGTGGATCAATCTCAACAAGACCAGAATCGCCTCGGTATGATCGTAGGAGAAGTCCCTGCAGACATGGCCAAAAACTTTGATATCGACGGTGGTGTTGTGATTGAGCAAGTGCTTGGTGGTACAGCCGCTCGAAATGGTTTGCAACCTGGTGACGTAATTACCATGCTAAATGGTAAGCGTATCGGAAACGTCGCAGAGTTTGGCGAGATTGCTAAAGACATTCCAAGCGGTCGTTCTGTGCCGATGCGCGTTATTCGACAAGGCTATCCAATGTTTATTCCGTTTAAAATAACGGACTGACATGTAAAAGCATGCATCTTTAAAAAGCGACTCTTTAGTCGCTTTTTTTTGTCTAAAACTTGAATAAAAAGATTAGACGTGTAAGTATTTTTAATCATTAAAGACTTCTTAGAAGGTTTTTATCAGATAAATACATAACGTTGGAGGTTCATTCGTGGAGCAAACCACAGAAAAAGGTATCTGCTTTCGACTGGGGGAGGAGCGTTACGTTCATCCTTTGTCGAATATTAAGGAAGTACTTAGCTATCAATCTCCAGCCCCTGTGCCTGGTGCTCGTGAAGGGGTTGAAGGCATGATAGATGTTCGTGGCCATATGGTGACTGTACTTTACGGCACGTATTTACTGAATCTAGACCCTGCGGAATGTGAAGAAGAAGGGCATATTATTGTATTGGATTTGCCTTCGGGTTACTTTGGCATTCGAGTTGAAAGTGTTGAGCGGGTCATGGATTTACCAGAAAAAAATGATATTCAAGGGCTTGAATACAGAGAGCATAGCTGCATAAAAGGCACACTCCAGCACGCTAATGAATTGTATATTTTAGTCGAGTTTGATCAGTATTGTTCCACATTAGATTAGATATTTGCTCACGGGCCATGGCAATCTGTACCATTGGCCCTCCCTTGTTTACTTAATATTTTAGAGTGGTTTAGAGAATATTTTAGAGTTTCTTTGATAGTTATAAAGCGCCTGTTTTTGCGTCGGCAGGCTGGCTAATGTGGTTTCACTAAAGCCACGCTCAATAAACCAGTGTGCAGTACGAGTGGTTAGCAGGAAGAGCGTCGAGAGATTTTGTTGCTTGGCTGCTTGTTCTATTCCTTTCAGGAGTCGCTCACCGCGATTTGAGCCACGATAGTCCGGTGAGACAGCAAGGCAGGCTAATTCTCCAGCATATTCTTGTTCAAACGGATACAGTGCGGCACAGGCGACGATTGCACCATCTCGTTCGATAACAATAAATCTATCTATTTCGTTTTCTAATAATTCTCTCGAGCGTCTCACTAAGATGCCTTTCTCTTCTAACGGCGACAAAAGTGCCATCATGCCACCCACATCGTCAATGTGAGCAGGACGTAACTGCTCATAGCTGTCTTCGTCTATCATGGTGCCAGAGCCCTCACGAGTGAAGAGTTCTCTTAATAGGCCACCGTTCTCGTTATAAGAAATTAAATGTGCTCTAGGGACACCTTGACGAACGGCTTGGACGCAAGCATCTAATGCGGCATGTGTCATATTGGACAGTGATTGAGCTTTGAGAATGGCTTCAGCGTCCTTGGTCAATAGCTCTGAATAAAGCTCACCATCTTCTTTAAAAATCCCTTCTTCTTCCGAAAAAATAACCAGTTTATCCGCTTTCAGTTGAACGGCGGCCTGAATGGCCACATCTTCGCTTTTTAAATTAAAAACTTCGCCAGTGGGCGAAAAACCGAGATGCGGTAAAAGCACCATGTTGTCGTCTTCAAGCAGACGAAAAATCGCCTCTGTATCGATTCGACGAACTTCACCCGAATGTCCGTAGTCTATGCCATCAACCACGCCTAAAGGACGGGCAATGACGTAGTTGCCGCTACATACTTTTAAGCGGGCACCATCCATGGGGGTATTGGAAAGGCCCATAGAGAGTTGCGCCTCGAGCTGTACTCGCACCGCCGCCGATGCTTGGATAACATCCAGCAATTGGTCTTGTGGTGTAATGCGATAGTTGTCTTCAACTCGGCTAATAATGCGCTTATTTTCTAGAATTCTATTGATTTGTGGACGTGCGCCTTGTACCAAGACTAAGCGAATGCCTAGAGAATCTAACAACGCAAGGTCGTGAATAATACTTGAGAAATGTGTACATTCGACGGCTTCCCCAGGAATTAGGATGACAAAGGTTTTCCCTCTGTGGGCATTGATATAAGGGGATGAATGGCGGAACCAGTCCACATATTTGAGATCTTCAGGCACGCTGTTCCTCATTTTTCTGCTCGTTTGTTTGAAGGCAAAACCGCTCAATTAGACCGCGAATTACCTCTTGCATAGGTTGTATTTGATCTAGGGCCATGAATTCGTTTGGTTGATGCGCCTGATCAATAGAGCCTGGGCCGAGTATCAAGGTTTCCATTCCAAGCTGGTTCAGGAAAGAGCCTTCCGTCGCGAAAGCGACTGTACTTGCTTGACGATTCGTTAAAGCCTCACAGGCTTTTATGATATCCGATTCAATAGGCGTATAAAAAGACGGCACATCAGCAAATAAACTACTCAACTGTATTATTGTGCCAGTTTTTTCTTCGATACGGGGCAATATTTGAGCGATTTCTGCCATTAAGGCTTGGTTGCTCATGCCTGGCAGGGCCCGTAAGTCAAATTCCAGTTCACAACGGCCACATATTCGATTGGGATTATCACCGCCGTGGATACAACCAAAGTTCATGGTTGGATAATCGATGACAAAGCTGGCATCACGATAGTTTGCTTTCAGCTGCTGGCGAAAGATCATTAACTCTGACATGACGGCATGCATGGCATCTAGGGCATTATTTCCCAAAGAAGGATTGGAAGAATGTCCTGCTTGGCCGGTGACTTGAATGCGCTCCATCATAATGCCTTTGTGGGCATAAATGGGGGTTAATGACGTCGGCTCACCAATCAAAGCGTATCTGGCTTTAATTTTATTCTGATCAACCAACGCTCGAGCGCCAGACATAGAGCTTTCTTCGTCAGCAGTCGCTAAAATGATAAGTGGCTGTTTTACATCAGAGAGCTGCATTTGACGAACGGTATCAAGCACGATGGCGAAAAAGCCTTTCATATCGCAGCTCCCAAGACCGTAGAGTTTGTGGTCTCTTTCTTCGAGCTTGAAAGGGTCGGATTTCCAACGACCCTTATCGTAAGGGACCGTATCCGTATGCCCAGCCAGAACCAAACCGCCATCGCCAGTGCCTAACGTGGCTATGAGATTGAACTTGTTTGGTTGATCTGGGAGTGGCATCACCTCACATTGAAAGCCTTGAGAGCTTAGCCAGTTTTCGAGTAATTGAATAACGCCTTTATTTGACTGATCCCAGTGAGCTTGACTACAACTGATAGAAGGCGATGCAACAAGTTGTGACATCATACTAATGAGCGATGGAAGTGCGGGCATAAAGGGTATTCCTTGAATCCAAGTTATTGTCGAATATTACTACTGTAAGCTAGGCATCTGGTACACTTGCTCGCACATTATTTTTCTTTGTTGTTTGCTCAACAGCAAAGGTTTTAGAGGTTTGTATATTATGGCTACCGAGCTAGAGCTAAAGTTAATGCTTCACTCTGACTATCTCAAGTCCGCCAGCGATTTTCTTGATGAAATTTGCGCATTGTCAGACACGGATGATCAATCTCGTCAGCCTACTTTGGCTTTGATGAACGCCTATTTTGATACAGAAAATGCTGATTTAATGCAAGGTGGTATGGCTCTGCGCATTCGAGCGGTGAACAATACGTTTATTCAAACAGTCAAAACCCGTGGCAGTGATCGTATCGGCATGCATGCGCGTGGCGAATGGGAATGGTTTATACCGAATGATCATTTGGATTTATCCCTTTTAGCAGAGGTTCCATTACCTGATGTATTGCAAGATATGTCTTGGAGTAGGGAGCTGATAGAAGTTTATCGTACCGATTTTGAGAGACAAGTTTGGAACGTTAGATTTCAAGCAACCACAATGGAAGTCGTGTGTGATCATGGTTTCGTCATCTCGCCTTACGGTAAAGATGCGATCTGTGAGTTGGAGTTGGAGCTTAAAGAAGGCAATGAAGCGGGCTTGTATCAGTTTGCTTTGCAATTGGCAGAGCGTGTCCCTGTGCAGGTGAGTATTGTCTCGAAGGCCCAGCGAGGGGTGCGTTTAAAATATGGACAAATAGAGTTTCCTAATAAACCTCTGCAGACCGCCAATACAATTGTTTTAGCAGCGTATTGGTATGAAGTGTGGTTAGTCTATTGGGAAGCGATGCACTTCATGGAGGACGAGGCGCTGATGCAACCTTTTCGTCATTCTATATCGCAATTAAAGGCGTATTTACCTAATGACTTGGTTGAGGTAGTAAACGATCTTGATCGTCAATTAGAGTCATGTCTGATGGTTGAAGAGGTGATGATGTTGACAAAATTGGCCAGTATAAAGCAAATTGGTATAGCGATGCTTAAGATTGGCCAATGGCTAAATCAACAAACCGCTTAACCTAACGTTTGTCGTGATAACGTAAAAAATAAAAAAGTAAGGAAACCCTTTTGACCCCTCCAAATTTGAATCCCAATTATACACTTTTTTGCGAACAATCTGCTTCTCGTTTCTTGTTATTGGAACAGGTCCAAGAGTCAAGACAACGGCATGGTCTTGATCTGTTGAGCTCTGAACAAATCGCGATGTTAGAGCCATTGTGGGTGTTAAGTGATTACTTACACAAGCAATGCACGCGGTTTCCTCGGTGGTTAGATGATTTGTTGGTGCTGGAGACATTACCAGAGCGACCTTCTAAAGAGGCTCTAATGGCGGGTGAGGCCTATTTCGCTCATGAGGCCAATGCTTGTCTTCACGTTGCTCAAGACGCGTTAGATGAGGCTAGCTTTGTTAAGCGTTTGCGTCTGTATCGTCAGTGGTGGATGGTGCGGCTGATCGCCTTAGACATTCAGCAACGTCTCTCCTTAACCGAGCTGACGGCGCGTTTGAGTGGATTGGCCGATGCCTGCGTGAACGCCAGCTTACAATGGACTGAGCAGCATTACCTAGCCTTGTACGGTCAGGCGTTGGACAGCAACAGCCAGCCTCAGTCGATGATTGTTATTGGTATGGGGAAATTGGGGGGAAACGAGTTAAACCTATCTTCCGACATCGATTTGATTTTTGCCTTTCGTGAGCATGGTGACACCCAAGGTGGTAAAAAAAGTCTGTCTCACCAAGAATATTTTACTAAGTTGGGACAAAAACTGATTCAGCATTTGGATCAAGTGACCGCAGATGGTTTTGTTTTTCGGGTGGACATGCGTTTGCGCCCCTTTGGTCAATCTGGTGCTTTGGTGTTAAACATGGACTCACTGGAAAACTATTACCAAGATCAAGGGCGAGATTGGGAACGTTACGCGATGATTAAAGCCCGTGTCATGTCTGGAAACGCCTTAGATATACGTGAATTTGAAACGTTACGTCGGCCCTTTGTCTATCGTAAATATTTAGATTTTGGTGCGATTGGTGCGCTGCGTGATCTTAAGCAAATGATCGCTAAAGAAGTGCGCCGTAAAGGCATTGAGCACAACATCAAACTGGGGGAGGGTGGTATTCGAGAGGTTGAGTTTATCGCTCAAGCTTTACAAATATTACATGGAGGGCGAGACCAAGGGTTGCAAACCCCCGCCTTATTGAAAGTCTTGCCCTATCTTGCTAAGCATGATTATTTGCCCGTCGAGGAAATGGACCAATTACGTGAAGCTTATTTGCTTCTTCGTCGAACAGAACATGCATTGCAAGCGGTCAACGATGAGCAAACGCAACTGTTGCCAGAAGAGGAGCGTGCGCGTACACGTATTGCCTTAATGGTGGGGTTTTCATCGTGGGACGCGTTGGATAAGCGCTTGTGGGAAGTGCGCAAAAATGTGCATCGCTCTTTTGTGGCGTTAATCGACGATGGTCATGAAACGAGTGAGGAGGTAAAGCATCAGGAAACGTGGCGCTTACTCATTAAACGCCCAGAGGACAGAGAAGCCATAGACGATGCAATTGGGCTGATCGCTTGGCAAGATCAAGAAGCCAGTATCACACGAATTTCTCAATTGCTTAGCTCACGTACAGTCGTATTTATGCAACCTATTGGGCAAGAACGTCTTGCGGTATTTTTAGCCGCCTTGATGAGCAAATTAACCGATGAAGCCAATCCTGATTTAGTGCTTGAACGGGTGTTTCCAATACTGGAAGCCGTATTACGCCGCACGGCCTACCTAGTATTGTTGTGTGAAAACCAAACGGCATTGACTCATCTTATTCGTTTGTGTCGAGAAAGTATGTGGTTCACCGAAGCTATTTCAGCGACACCCGCATTGCTGGATGAGCTTCTGGACGCCAATACTTTATTTTCACCGCCCGATAAAATCATGCTGGCGGAAGAACTTCAGCAAATATTATTACGTTTGCCTGAAGAGGATGAAGAAGCTCAAATGGACGCCATGCGACGCTTTAGGCGTTCTATTATTCTGCGTATTGCGGCTTGCGATATCACAGAAATATTGCCTGTGATGAAAGTGAGTGATCACTTAACTTGGTTGGCAGAAGTGCTTTTAGATCAAGTATTGCAACAGTCTTGGCAATATTTGACTAAGAAGCATGGTTTCCCCGTGAGCCAAGGCGAAGTCGCTTTCACACCGCAATTGGCGATTATTGGTTATGGCAAATCAGGGGGCTGGGAGCTTGGCTACGATTCCGATCTTGATCTGGTGTTTATTCATGATGCGCAAGCAACGGGACAGACAAACGGTGAGCGGAGTATCGATAATCTGACTTTTTATACCCGGCTGGGTCAGCGTCTTATTCACATGATAACCAGCTTTACCGCGGCTGGGCGTCTGTATGAAGTAGACATGCGTTTGCGTCCTTCTGGTAATTCTGGTCTATTGGTTTCGAGTTTAGAAGCCTTCAAAGATTATCAGCAAAAAGAGGCTTGGGTGTGGGAGCACCAAGCGCTGACCCGCTCTCGTGGATTAGCGGGAGAACCCAATTTATTGGCGAAATTTGAAGATTGCCGTAAAGACATTATCGCATCGATTCGAGAGCGTAGTGAGCTCAAAGCGGAAGTGATTAAAATGCGTGAAAAAATGCGTGCGCATCTTGATACCGGCGGCAAAGAAAAAGGTTTTGACCTCAAGCAAGGCGCGGGCGGTATTATAGACATTGAGTTTATGGTGCAGTATTTGGTGTTGGCTTGGTCGTGTAAATACCCAGAGTTGATGCGCTTCTCTGATAATGTGCGTCAATTAGAAGCCGCTGCTTTGGTTGGTTTGATTGGGGCCGAACAGGCTGAAAAAATGACCGATACCTATACACTTTATCGATCTCTAACGCATCGCCTAAGCCTGCAGCAACAGGGTCGAGTCGTGCAAAAAGATACCCTAGTGGATAACCAGAACCTAGTAAGTCAGTACTGGGAAAATTTTATAAGTAATGAGCAGATTTAATGGCGATAATTCTTGTGAAAAGATGTTCGTAAATTGACCAAGTATCAGCTACACTTTAAACCATTGGTGTATTTTTGAACAGTTAGTCATTTTTTGAAATAACTTATTGCCAACGATACAAATTGATAGCTAATAGGAGGAACGATGCCAAGCATTAATGGTATGAGTAGTCCTGCGATGGATTATGCGAGTGAAGTTTACAGCGCGAATTTAGCCAAAGCAGCTCAAGAGCAGCGTGGTAAGCAGAGTCTTGAATTGTTAGAGGCGGCCGCAAAAAGTGTGACGCCAGCCGCCAGCAGTGGTTCGCATACTACAACCGATAATCTCGGTCAGAACATTAACGTGAACGTTTGATACGATGTAAAAAGCGTTTATTTGAAATGCACTGTACGAAATAACAAAAAGCCCTCTAGTGCATCTAGCGGGCTTTTTGTTTAAACGGACTCAGGCCATAAAATTACGGTTGTGTTTCGATAAAATGCTGGTCTTCGGCTGGTAACGGTTGGTTATCGATAGCGGCCTCAAACGCTTTAAGACGTTTGTAAATTGACAGCAGTTCAACAATCGTCGTCCACGAATTGACTAAAAATTGAAACGACCCCTCGACTTGATTAAAAGCATTACTTATACGTTGGAAGATGCCTAAAGTAAGGGTGCCAGCTACAATAGAAGGCCCGAGAGCAATGAGGGGGACTAAAACCCCAGCCTGTAAGTAGCCATATCGAACTATGTTAAAATACAAATAATTAGCATAGAGATTAAAGTAGTTTTTACGTACGTTCGTGAATAATTCCGCTAGTGTAATTGGTTCTGCTCTATCTGAATTGTCTTCACCATAAACCAGTTCTTTACGATAAGCGGCTTCGACTCGTTGGTTTTTGAATTCCAGCCCAGGCAAGCGAATACCCGCTACAGCTAGGAGTGTCGTGCCTATTATGGACCATATAATAGCGATAAAAACTAACGCTTGAGGGACTTCTCCTAAGAAAGGAAGCTCTTTAACGTAGGATGATAACCCCCACAATACAGGAAGAAACGCCAGTAATGTCATCATTGAGTCTAAGAAGCGCACACCTAACGTTTCAACAATACTGGCGAAGCGCATAGTATCTTCTTGAATACGTTGAGAGGCTCCTTCAATATGACGAACCTGTTGCCATTTGGAAGCGTAATAGTTATTCATGGCGGTGCGCCATCTGAATACATAGTGGCTAACAAAAAAGCTATTTAATACAGCGACTGCAATAAATACAAATGCGATACCAGCAAAAGTGAAAAGTTGAGCAAAATATTCATCAAGGGTGATGCTATTTGGTGCGCTTAGTGCTTTTTGAATTAAGTCGTAAAAACTGCCGTACCATTCATTTATCATGACGCTCACTTGGACTTGGAACCAAGTAATGAACACAATTAACCCTGAACCAACCACCGACCATTTAGCCCATTTCTGACCACCGTAGATGACCCAACCGCCAATAAATATGGCATAACAAACGGCCATGTATTGGTAAAGCCACACATCCAATGCGGTACTTTGTGCACTCTGAAAGGCGCTTTGGGCTGCGGCGTCAGCGCCTTCCGCTAAAGCATCAGGAAAGTGGACACCAAACAGAGAACCTAGACTTAAAATGTGTCCTAAGTCCTGCACGATAGCATACCAGCCAATGACACAGACAAGTGCCCACAGGGCAAAGCTAAGAAAGAAGAGTTTGGGTTTAGGAAAGAAAGAATGAAACACGTTGTCGTTTCTCTATATCAGTTGAATAGTTCATAAGCCATTGATTTACGCAAAGTTGTTTAATGACTCCCTACTGGAGCTTAAACCAGTCAAGTGATAATCACAATCAAGCGGCTCATCAGGAATCAGTAAAAAAGACGATAATCGCCCATGGCGAAGGCATTTTTTGCGAAATAGTTTGTTACGCTATCGAATCATGGCAATAGGAAGGTTTTATGACGCGAGTTGATGTGTATCTGATTCAAGCATTTTCGATATCAGGGCAGGGTGGGAATTTAGCGGGTGTGGTCTTGCAGGCCGATATGCTAACGGATAGCCAGAAGCAATCTATCGCGAAGCAAGTGGGTGTATCAGAAACCGCTTTTGTGAGTCAAAGCGATAGCGCGGATTTTCAGTTGTCATTTTTTACGCCAACAGTGGAAGTGGATTTTTGTGGACATGCGACCCTAAGTGCCTTTTGGTTATTGCGTCATTTACAGTGCATTCCTGCTGGGCATTATAAGCAGGAAACCAAAGCCGGTATATTAGCCGTCGAGATCACCCCAAATGGGGATGTTTTGATGAACCAGAGTTTGCCCGTGTGGTTGGCTGAATTTAGCGCAGAAGAAATAGCCCCTATGTTAGGCGTTCAGCCCGCGTTGATTGCTCAAGCTGGTTTGCCTATTCAGGCGGTTTCAACGGGATTAGTGGATATCATCGTTCCTATACCGTTTGGTTTTTTGGATTCTCTTGTTGTGGATATGGAGGCGATGTCGCACTTTTGTCAGCAACAGCATTGTGTCGGATTTCATGTCTTTGAATTGAACCCGCCAGAATCATTCTATACCGCCAGTTGTCGAAACTTTGCCCCCGCAGTAGGGATTCCTGAAGAATCGGCCACAGGCAGCTCAAGTGGCGCATTAGCTTGTTATTTGAATCGACACTTTGGTTATCTACAAGCCGTGTTTGAGCAAGGGCGAGCGATGAACATGCCATCCTGTTTATTGACGCAACTCAGCTTAGAGGGTGGCGTATTAAAGCAGGTTCAGGTTGGCGGGGAAGGGGTATTTAATAAGCGGATTTCTATCTATGTAGATTAAATAAAAAATCGGACCGAAGTCCGATTTTTAAGGTTTTTATCTAGTGCAAGTCGCGTTATGCCGTTTGATTATTCGCAATAACGGTGGCAATGGCTTTATCAAGACGAGCAAGGCCATCGGCAATGTCTTGTTCAGTAATGATTAAAGACGGAGCTAAACGTAATACGTTAGGACCTGCAACAAGCACAAACAAGCCTTCTTCAGCAGCCGCTTTCACAATCTCACCGGCTTTTCCAGCAAGACTGTCAATGACTTCTGCCCCCATTAAAAGACCCATACCACGAATGTCTTTAAAAACGTGATACTTTTCGTTGATGGCTTTTAGGCCGTCAAAAAATTGGTCATGGCGTTTTGCTACACCACCTAACACTTCTGGTGTATCGATAATATCAATGACGGCTTCAGCAATGGCGCAAGCCATTGGGTTGCCACCATAAGTACTGCCGTGTGTGCCAAACGCTAGGCTCTTGGCGGCTTTTTCAGTGGCTAGCATGGCGCCAACAGGGAAACCGTTGCCAAGTGCTTTCGCTGTGGTCAGCACGTCAGGTGTCACACCGAGTTGCTCGTAGGCATACAGAGTACCTGTACGACCCACACCGGATTGCACTTCATCGTAGACCAACAGTGCATTGTACTGATCACATAACTCGCGAACTTGTTTCGCAAACTCAATATCAGCAGGAATAATGCCGCCTTCACCTTGAATTGGCTCCATTACAACCGCACAGGTTTTGTCGCTAATAATGGCCTTCAGTTGCTCGATATTGTTGTAATCGCAGTGCTTAATACCACCAGGTGTTGGCTCAAACCCTTCTTTATACTTGGCTTGACCACCGACAGAAACGGTAAACAAGGTACGGCCATGGAAGGATTTATAAAAAGCAATAATTTCATGTTTTTCTGGACCAAAATGATCAAACGCATAACGACGAGCCAATTTAAACGCAGCTTCGTTGGCTTCAGCGCCACTGTTCGCAAAGAAAACTCGGTCAGCAAAGGTTTTTTCAGTCAATTTTTTCGCTAGTCGCAGTGCTGGCTCGTTGGTCATGACATTGGATAAATGCCAAATTTGCCCAGCTTGCTCACGCATAACGTTGACTAGAGTTGGATGGGAGTGACCCAATGCAGTCACGGCAATGCCGCCTGCAAAATCGACGTATTCTTTGCCTTCTTTGTCCCATACGCGAGAGCCCTCACCACGCACTGGAATAATCGCAGAAGGTGCATAGTTGGGAACCATTACTTCGTCAAAAGTTGCTCTCGTTACTTGTTGTGTCACTTTTTTATCCATCTTACAAAAAGGCCTCTTAAAAATAGGTGGCCGCAATGACGGCCACCTTTTGGTTTATATCAGATTTCTCAACTCACGAATAGCGACAGTTATCATTGCAAGCGTGAATTCACTTTCAGTTTTAATTTCACTGAAAGTAGCACGGTAATGCTTGATGCTATCACTGTTTGATTCGCGCCAATGGGTCAGACGTTGTTCCAGCTTCTTAATATCGGCGCTGGATTGTATGACCTCTTGGGTGAGAGTGCGTAGGCTGTTATCGATCTCATCGCCAAGCCCACCTTTTGCACGCCGTTGCCATACATCATCAGCGGATAGTTCGCTGACTTTGTGACGTAACCAATGCAGCTCTAGGTCCATTTCAAGAGCAAAGTAAGTTTGAGCAACATCCAACACTTCGGTTTCTGTATTGGCGGCGACACGAATAATGTCTAATCCGTAGAAGAGGTAGTGAAGAGACGATAATCTCTCGGCTATTTCAACTGGGATATTGTGCTCGACGAGACGAGTCGTAATATCAGCCAAGTGAGCTTGACTGGATTCTGTCAAAATGGCCTGCATATTGGCTCTAATGACTTCAACGCCCGGCTTGTAAGCGTCTTTTAGGCGCTGAATGGATAGGCTTTCACGCGTATTGCGTAATAGCCAAAGCGTCGCCCGTTCTAATAGTCCTTGAATCCGAATCAGTAAGCCGTTTAAAACGGTGTTTTCGACGGTGAAGTCCAAACTGTTGACGGCGTCCCAAAGTGCTGGAATGCCAAAAATGTCTTCTGCGGCCATATAAGCTCGAACAACATTTAAAGACGAGGCACTGGTTTCCTCTTGCATATAAGTGCTAAAGGTGGGTCCCATGCGATTGCCAAGATTGTTGGTTACATGTCCAGCAATGATTTCTTGAATCAATGGGTGTGACGCCATTTGACCACCAAAATGCTTGGTCAATTGGGTTGGGAAATATTCGTTGATTTGTGTTGTCAAATCGACATCTTCGCCAATGCCATCTTCTACCAACTGTTCAGACAGTTTGATTTTCGAATAGGCCAATAACACTGAAATTTCCGGACGCGTTAAACCTTGTCCTTTATTTAGGCGTTTTTTGATCTGCGCATCACTTGGTAAGTATTCAATCTCGCGGTTTAAGCGACCTTCACGTACCAAGGATTGAATCAAACGCCAGTGATCGGCCAAGCGTTCTGGCGCCTGCGCATTGGCTAACGACAATAGATGACTTTGACCACGGTTATGGCGTAGCACTAGGTTACCGACTTCATCGGTCATTTCTGCTAACAAGCTGTTGCGTTGCTTCTCGGTTAAGTCGCCGTTTTCCACCACGCGGTTAAGTAGGATCTTGATGTTGACTTCATGATCCGAGCTGTCCACACCCGCTGAGTTATCAATGGCATCGGTACTGATTAAGCCGCCTTTCTGAGCAAACTCAATACGGCCTAGTTGTGTTAACCCTAGGTTACCGCCTTCACCAACGATTTTGCAGCGCAGCTCTTTACCATTAACACGTAGACCATTATTGGCACTGTCTCCTGCATCGGCATGAGATTCTGTTTCGGATTTTACATACGTGCCGATACCACCATTCCAAAGCAGATCCACAGGGGCTTTTAGGATAGCGTTGATCAGTTCCGTTGGTGCCATGGATTTGACATTGCCTTCAATACCTAATGCCTTGCGAATATCTGCATTAATAGGAATGGATTTCGCGGAGCGATTGAAGACACCGCCACCTTTTGAAATAAGTTCCTTGTTGTAGTCTTCCCAAGAAGAACGAGGCAACTTGAACATGCGTTCACGTTCCATAAAAGAAGAGGCGGCATCAGGCGTTGGGTCGATGAAAATATGCATATGGTTAAACGCCGCAACCAACTGAATATGTTTCGACAACAACATGCCGTTGCCAAATACGTCACCCGCCATGTCACCAATACCAACCGCCGTGAAGTCTGTGGTTTGGCAATTGATGCCGATTTCTTTGAACTGACGTTTAACCGATTCCCAAGCGCCACGTGCTGTAATGCCCATTTTCTTGTGGTCGTAACCGTTTGAACCACCTGAAGCAAAAGCATCGCCTAGCCAGAAGCCATATTTCGCCGAAATACTGTTCGCTAAGTCAGAGAAAGTGGCCGTACCTTTATCGGCTGCAACCACCAAATATGGGTCGTCTTCGTCGTAACGAAGCACAGACAATGGTGGTACCACTTCGTTTTTGATTAGGTTATCGGTAATGTCTAATAAGCCGCTAATGAACGTAGTGTAGCAGTGGATAACTTCTGCCTGAACTTCTTCACGAGAGGCGTTCTTTTTCAGTTGCTTGGCAACGAAGCCACCTTTGGCACCAGAAGGGACGATAACCGCGTTTTTCACCATTTGTGCCTTGACGAGGCCAAGTACTTCGGTACGGAAGTCTTCCATACGATCAGACCAGCGCAGACCACCACGGGCCACTTTACCACCGCGCATGTGGATACCTTCGACCCAAGGCGCATAAACGAAAATTTCGAATTTCGGGCGTGGTAAAGGAACCGCTGGAATCAATGAAGGGTCCAATTTGAAAGACACATAGTCTTTGATTTCACCTTCTGCACCAGCTTGATAGAAGTTGGTACGCAGCATGGCTTGAATCACGGAAAGATAGTGCTTCAGAATGCGATCTTCATCCAAGTTGGCCACTTGGTCCAATTCTAGATCGATTTTTTCCAGTAGCTTTTGTACTTTTTCGTCACGTTTGGCTTCTTGGCTTGGATCAAAGCGTTGTTCAAACAATTGCACCAACAAGCGAGCAATACCGGCATTTTTCTCTAAAGTTTGTTGCATGTACTGCAACGAGAAAGGCACTTGTAACTGCATCAAGTATTTTGTCAACGCGCGCAGCATAGTTACTTGGCGCCATGTTAATGACGCGCTTAGGACAAGGGCGTTAAATCGGTCGTTTTCAACACGACGACGGAAGATTTGATTGAAAGCGTCTTGGAAGGCTTCGCGTTGAGTGTTTTTCTCTAAATTCACATCTGCGTCAACACTGATGGCAAATTCAACCACCCATGTGTTGGTTGTGCCATCACCATTTTGGTCCAGTTCATATGGACGAGCTTCTAGAACTCGTAGTCCCATGTATTCCAATATCGGTAACACATCAGACAAGACCAGTGTGGTGCCAGCGCCATATACCTTGAAGAAGTAATTATTTTTCGCTTGCCCAACTTGACGATAAATGTGTGTCGATGTATCGCCTTCGCCCGCTAATTGGCTCAAACGCTCAATGTCTAGTACAGCGGCATTTGGAGAAAAGTCTTCACGGTAGGCAGCAGGCAAGTAGGCGACATAATTGTTGAAAAGGCGGTTGCCGTTTTCTTCGCCATGACTCTTATGCAGGGCATTGAGCAATTTGTCTTCCCATGAGCTCATTGCATCTTGCATCTTACGTTGAATGTCTTCTACGTCGATGCTTGGACTTTGACTAGGGTCGGCAATTTGAATCGTAAAGTTGACTCGTGCCAAGACTAGCTGAGAAAACTGTACGTTAAATTCTGAACTGGTGCCGTTGCAAGCGCTCATCAGAATGTCTTGCATTTTGATGCGCAATTCTGTGTTGTAACGATCTCTCGGCACATAGACGAGTGCGTTTAAGAAGCGGCCATAAATGTCTTTGCGCAGGAATACACGCAATTGGCGACGCTCTTGAATCGCAAGAATGCTTTCAATCGTGACGAAAAGTTCATCCACTGGTGCTTGTAGCATCTCATCACGAGGGTAGCTATTTAGAATGTGTTTTAGATTTTTGCCCTTGTGGCTGTTTGGATCCACATTGGCTTTTTCAACAATGACGTTGAGTTTTTTGCGCAGTAATGGAATGTCTTGTAAGCGAGCAATGTAAGCCGCAGAAGAGTATAAGCCAAAGAAGCGCCATTCCCCAATCACGTTGCCTTTCTTATCGAAACGTTTGACACCAAGGTAATCAAGGTGAACAGGACGGTGAACTGTTGATACCGCCGTCGACTTGGTCAAAATTAGGATATTGTTACTGTCAACGGCGAGTTTGGCCAAGCTGTTTTCTAATACAATGTCGCGTTTCACTTTTTTATCGTTGATGTCACGGAACGTGCCTAAGCCTGAACCTTCAACCAATTTTAGATGGGTTTCATTGTCTTCAACGGCGAGGTCATAAGCGCGAAAGCCAATAAAGGTGAAGTGGTCGTTTTCAACCCAACGTAAAAAATCAAGGATTTCTTGATGCTCTTCATTGCCTTTTAAATGGGCTAATTGTTCAGATTCTTTGATGATTTCGTTCAATCGCGCTTTCATCGTAGGCCAATCGGCTACGGTTTTTTTCACATCGACTAAACTGCTAAGCAGTTCTTCTTTAATCTTATCCAGCAAATTGATGTCAGACAAACGGTCGATTTCAAATCGCATTAGGGCTTCATGTGTTTTAGATTCAAGGTTGATACCTTGCAATTCCCCTTTCTTGTTACGTTCCACTGGTACGACAGGGTGGGACGTCATGTGAATGGTGTGGCCAAGACGCACGAGTGCCATATTGAAAGACGACACAAGGAAAGGCATGTCATCGGTTAGAATTTCGATAACCGTGTGTGTTGATTGCCAGCTGTGTTCTTCGTAGTTTGGATTGTAAACACGAACTTTTGGTTGATTAACTGGACGTTGTTGTAAGAAATCCCATAAGCAGACGATGGTGCCGTATAGGTTTTCAATGGATTCATTGACCAAATCTTCCGTTAAAGAGTCCTGAAAGTAGAGGTGGGCAAGTTGAATCAGGTTGTTGGCTTCGGTCGCATTGAAGTGTTCGTTTATTTCTACTTCGACACGTTCGATTAATTCGCTTTTTTTGTGATCAGTCATTAGAACTCATCCCTCGTTGTGGTGTTCTTAATAAAACTAGTAGTTGGTGCAATGTTAAGGAAGTACAAGGTTCGGACTCTTGATAAGATTATTATGAAAAATTCACTCCTTTGATAGTTAGTAACTTATCTAATTGCGACATATTGTTGTGATGTCTGGTTAATTGGGCTAAAAAAGTCTTGCTCAAGACGAAAAAAACCTTTGTTATCCATTTTAAACGAAATAAACTCCTTTTTTGTCTATAGTTCGCAGGATAATATTTTGTACAAGACCGAATTCGCATCAAGAGAAATCATGCAGGCGAGCAAGAAGCCATTAAAATACGGTTTTTTGCTCTTACCGCATTATTCTATGCTGGGTTTTTCTTCCGCCATTGAAACACTGCACATGGCGAACTGGGTGACAGGAAAAGAGCTATATTCTTTTTGCACGATCAGTCATGAAGAAAAACAAATCCCTTCAAATACGGGGGTTACAACCGTATCTGACTACCTAACAAGTGACGCGCCAAGCGATTTGGATGCGATTTTTGTGTGTGGTGCGTCACCTGTGATAAAAAACGAAAGTGAGACTTTAGAAAATTGGATAAAAAAACAAGCTAAAAGAAAGATTTCTCTGGGTGGAGTATGCACGGGAAGTTACTTATTAGCAAAAGCTGGCCTGCTAGATGGTTATCGCGCAACGATTCATTGGCGAAGTTTGGCGAATCTGCGTGATGAATTTCTACAAACGATTGTGTCCAACCACCTGTTTGAAGTTGATAGAGATCGTTATACTTGCAGTGGTGGCACCGCGGCTATGGATATGATGCTGTTTTTGATTGGTAAACAGCATGGTATGTCATTAGCGAGTAGCATTTCTGAACAGTTTGTTTGTGAGCGTATTCGCACTCATGAAGATCCGCAAAGAATTCCATTACAGGCTAGAATTGGTACAGGGCAGCCGAAATTGGTTGAAGCCGTGCAGCTCATGGAAGCTAATATCCAAGAGCCCTTGTCTTCGGATGATATTGCCTATCATGTTGGTGTATCTCGACGGCACTTAGAGCGCCTTTTTAAAAGTAATTTGGATACAGTGCCTTCGCGTTATTATTTAGAATTACGTTTACAGCATGCTAAGCAACTGATTACTCAAACGGACAAGAGTATCACTGAGGTGGGAGTGGCGTGTGGATTTGGGTCTGCGCCCCATTTTAGTACCACCTATAAAGGGTTCTTTGGTATTACACCTAGGGAAGAACGCAATACAATTTATAAAAAGATGCAAAATAAACCCTCAGAGACTGTCCAAATGGACAAGAAAAAGAGGCAGCTATGGAAAAAGTAACTTAAAATATGGGGTGAATTATTCTTGGCGTGATTCTTGTATTCTACTCAATCGCGCAAGCTGTTTGCTTTTATTAGTCCAGTGTTGTGCTATTTTACGTCAAAAATAATAAGTTCATACAATGAAAAAGGTAGAAAACATGTCGAAAGTCCCGGCGTTAGAGCTCATTGATATTCACAAAACGTTTGGTGATATTGAGGTGTTAAAGGGCATTTCCCTAAAAGCCTATGACGGTGATGTCATTTCCATTCTTGGATCCAGTGGTTCAGGTAAAAGTACCTTCTTGCGTTGCATTAACATGCTTGAAAATCCAACACGGGGCGAGATTGTCTTCAATGGCAATAAGCTCGATCTGGTTCAAGGCGAATCTGATTTGGTCGCAAATAACATGAAACAACTCACTCAGATGCGTCAGCAGATAGGGTTTGTGTTTCAAAGTTTTAATTTGTGGCCTCATATGACGATTTTACAAAATGTCATGGAAGGGCCATTGCATGTTCTAAAGCGTCCGAAACACGAAGTGGCTGAATACGCTGAGCATTTATTGCGAAAAGTCGGCATTGCTGAGAAAAAGAACATGTATCCCAATCAGCTATCTGGTGGCCAGCAACAACGTGTCGCTATCGCTAGGACATTGGCCATGGATCCTCAAGTTATCCTGTTTGATGAACCCACCTCTGCTTTAGATCCTGAATTAGTGGGTGAAGTATTGGGCGTTATGCGCAATTTAGCAGAAGAGGGGCGTACTATGCTGATTGTTACTCACGAAATGAATTTTGCGCGTGAAGTATCCAGTGATGTCGTATTTCTTCATCAAGGCGTAGTGGAGGAAAAAGGCACACCAAGTCAGGTCTTTAGTGCACCAAAATCAGAGCGCTGCAAGGCGTTTTTATCCAGTGTTTTTTAGGCACACTTAGTGACTTAAGTAAGACATTATAAAAAGCAAAAATGATCAAATAAACAAATATTCCAAGGGGATTATAATGAAATTGAAAAAAGTAGTGTTAGGCTCAGCGTTGTTGCTAACAGCGGCGTTGTCAACGGTGTCTGTGCAGGCGGCTGATAAAGTACGTTTTGTAACAGAAGGTGCTTGGGCTCCATTTAACTTTATTGATGAAGCCGGACAACCACAGGGTTTTGACGTTGATATTGCTCGTGCATTGTGTGCCAAAATGGCAGCAGATTGTGAGATTCTCACCCAAGATTGGGATGGTTTGATCCCAGGTCTGAAAGTGCGTAAATTCGATGCCATTATTGCCTCCATGTCGATTACTGAAGATCGTTTAAAAGTCGTTGATTTTACAAACAAATATTACTCTGGTGGTCTACGCTTCATGGGGCGTGTAGAAGACAATTTTGATTTGAGTAATCTTTCTGGTAAGACCATTGGGGCGCAACGTGCAACCCTTGGTGCGCAATACCTAGAAGATAATTTCACGGGTAAAGCGGATCTTAAATTTTACGATAACCAAGATAACGTCTATTTGGATTTAGTCGCAGGTCGTTTAGACATCGTTTTATCTGACGAGTTACCAACGTATAACTGGTTAAAAACGTCCGAAAGTGGTGCTAAGTTTGAATTCAAAGGTGACGCCTTTATGAAGACAGACAACATTGGTATCGCGGTGCGTAAAGGCGATGACAAGCTAAAAGAGAAATTGAACAAAGCGCTTGATCAAATTCTGGCCGATGGTACTTATCAAAAAATTAATGCTAAGTACTTCCCGTTCTCTATCTACTAAGTTGACTGAGGCTCGAATATTCTAGCGTATGGTTTATAGGTTAAGTCATGCGTGAATGTTTCGATCTAGTCAAGTGTCGATATTTCTTACAGCCTACCGATATTTTATATCGGTAGGCTGATGTTAAGCTTAGTCTGAGAAAAAACTATGATTGATCTTCATGGCTTTGGTGATCAGCTGCTACAAGGTGCTATTGTGACCTTAGAGCTGGCAATGTGTTCGCTGTTTGTTGGCTTAGTTCTGGGGTTGTTAGGCGCTTCTGCTAAATTATCTTCTTTTAAGGTGTTGAGGTGGATTGCTCATGGCTATACCACCATTATTCGTGGTATCCCCGAGCTCCTTACCGTGCTTATCATTTACTTTGGTGCAACCAGTGTTTTGATGGCCGTTGCTGGGCTTTTTGGCTACGACGAGTACATTGAGGTAGGGGCATTTGCAGCGGGTGTCACGGCTCTGGGTTTGACTTTTGGTGCCTATGCAACAGAAGTGTTTCGCGGCGCATTACAATCTATACCAAAAGGTCAGCACGAAGCGGCGACTGCCTTAGGGATGGGGCCGATTCGAAAATTTTATCGAATTATTTTGCCGCAGGTATGGCGAATTGCTTTACCTGGGCTTGGGAATTTGTTTCTTGTCCTGTTAAAAGATACGGCATTAGTATCGGTTGTGGGCTTGGACGATATTATGCGTAAGGCAAATATTGCTGTGAGTAGTACCAAAGAAGCGTTTTTGTTTTATTTGGTGGCGGCTTTCATGTACTTGGCGTTGACCATTATTTCTATGGTGTTCGTGTCTTATTTGGAAAAACGCGCAAGCCGTGGTTTAACGAGAGGATAGTGTATGGACTTTTCGGTAGTTGTTGAATACTTCCCTCGTTTGCTTGAGGGGGCTTGGGTCAGTATTCAATTAGTGATGATATCCATTGTGCTTGGTGGGGTTTTTGCTTTGCCTATCGCTTTAGCGCGGATCTCTCCTGTGGCTTGGATTAGGGCGATTCCTTTTGCTTACATCTTTTTCTTTCGTGGTACGCCGTTATTGGTGCAGATCTTTTTGGTCTACTACGGTGCCTCACAATTTGAGGTCGTTAGAGAAAGTGTGTTGTGGCCGATTCTGAGAGAGCCATTTTGGTGTGCAATTATCGCTTTTACTCTGAATACGTCAGCTTATACTGCAGAGATCTTCCGTGGAGCGATTCAGGCTATCCCTCCAGGAGAAGTGGAAGCTTGTAAGGTGATCGGTATGACAAAAACGCAAATGTATCGTCGTGTTCTATTGCCGCGTGCATTTGGTATCGTATTACCAGCTTATGGCAATGAAATCATTCTGATGCTCAAGGGCAGCGCATTGGCGAGTACTATTACCATTTTGGATCTAACGGGAATGGCGAGAACTATTATTGCCAGAACCTATACACCAATGGAAATATTCTTGGCGGCAGGTGCCATTTATTTGGTCATTAGTATTGTCATCATTGCCATTTTTCGTCAAATAGAGCAACGTCAGAATCGTTATTTAGGGACTTTATCTATTAAAGTTCCTGATAAAGGCTAGCGTCAACGAGGTTGCAAACATAAAAAAGAGGCCAAGGCCTCTTTTTTATTTGTCGTGCTTTAAGTATGCGGTGCAACACGCATCAATAGATCTAGATTGCATCCGCGCCTGTTTCACCCGTACGAATACGAATGATTTGCTCTAAAGCGGTAACAAAGATTTTGCCATCGCCGATTTTGCCAGTATTTGCGCTGTGTTGGATTGCTTCAATAGCGCGCTCTACTTGGTCTGTTTCAACCGCGAGTTCTAGTTTTACCTTAGGTAAGAAGTCGACTACGTATTCGGCTCCGCGGTACAGTTCAGTGTGACCTCGTTGGCGCCCAAATCCCTTCACTTCCGTGACGGTGATACCGTTAATCCCAATTTCAGACAGTGCTTCACGCACCTCATCCAGTTTAAAAGGCTTAACAATCGCCGTAATTAGTTTCATGTTTTTTCTCCATACGAATAAAGCATTATTTCATCTAAAAATACCACTCTATTGTAAAAGTCGCCACAGGCTAGAGGGTTATGATCTACATTTAATAATGGTTTGGGTGTGATTTTATCAGAATAGGAGGGCTTGAAATGAAAAAAATAACATCGAGCGAGCAATTTATGGACAAAGCTGCGTCATTGTTTGCGGATATTGCCAGTGTATTATCCACAAAAGAGGGCATTCGCCTATCCAGTGTGTCAACGCCTCAAAATGTGGCTTGTTATCAGGTAAGTGGCGTAAAACGTTGTTTGCTTTTAAGATTGGTGTTGATTCCTATGTCAACGGGTCACGTTTTAGCACGACTGTCTTGGCTTGATGGTCGAGGGATAGATCATGTTTGTTGCTACCTTAATGAGTCGTTCGAGCGTTTGTTGGTAGCGTCTGATGGTGGTTGGAAAAAACAAAAGAAAAGTGCCGAGTTACTCTGTTTGCAAGGTCTTGAGTCGTTGATAGCGTGATGTAGCTCGGCACCAACGTGGTAATTGGCTCCGAGCTAATACGTGGATCTACCGATTAAAGACCGTTTAATGCGTCCAAGTCATCGTACTTAGGCTCGTGGTATTTTCTTCCAAGTTTGTGCACCGCATCAATCAAATATTTAGGATGGTCTGGGTTGACGAATTGGTGAATGCCATGGCCAAGATTAAAGACGTGACCACTGCCCGTGCCGAAGCCTGATAAGACGTTTTCAACTTCACGCTCAATAACCTCTTTGCCTGCATACAGTACGCAAGGGTCAATGTTACCTTGTAAAGCCACGCTGTGGCCTACGCGCGCGCGTGCTTCCGCGATATCGGTTGTCCAGTCTAAGCCAAGTGCGTCGGGTCCTGTGGCTGCCATGTTTTCCAACCATTGACCACCGTTTTTCGTAAATAAGATAACGGGGATTCGTTTGCCTTCATGGACGCGGATAAGGCCATCTAAAATCTGCTTCATATAGAGTAATGAAAACTGTTGGTACATTGGGCCGCTTAATACGCCTCCCCAAGTATCAAAGATTTGTAACGCTTGCGCGCCAGCTAATATTTGGCCGTTTAAATACGCTGTAACGGATTTTGCCAGTTTGTCTAAAAGTGCGTGTAAGGTTTCAGGTGAACGGTACATCATGGCTTTAATATGGCGAAAATCTTTGCTAGAACCGCCTTCCACCATATAGGTTGCCAGTGTCCATGGGCTACCAGAAAAGCCAATAAGGGGGACATGCCCATTGAGTGCGTGGCGAATGGTCGTTACGGCCTTCATCACATAATCTAAGTCGTTTGCTTGGGTAACTGGGATAGCATCGACATCGGCTTTGCTGCGAATGGTGTGTCTAAATTTGGGACCTTCGCCTGTTTCAAAATACAGCCCTAAACCCATTGCATCTGGAATGGTTAATATGTCCGAGAATAGAATGGCGGCATCTAGATCATAGCGTTCAAGTGGTTGCAGCGTGACTTCACAAGCAAATGCATCGTTTTTACAAAGACTCAAAAAATCGCCTGCGGTAGCGCGGCTAGCACGATACTCTGGTAGGTAACGTCCGGCCTGTCTCATCATCCATACAGGGGTAGTATCGACAGGTTGTTTGAGTAATGCGCGCAAAAAGCGATCATTTTTGAGCTCAGGAAACATTAGTACTCTCCAGTGTAAATTTTCAGTTGACGCATTTTACCTAACTTATGTGGGAAAAGCAGAGTGAATAAGCACAATTTATGAGAAGGCGGACTAAAAGGCCAATATTATTGATCTATCGCAGGGTTTGCTGATGGCTATATGAGGCAAATCATCAATCACCAAGATAGGTTTTTAAACTGTTTTTTTGCACCCGTTGTGCGGCATTTTCGATGTCTTTATTGGCATGCAGCTCGGCTAAAACTTTGGGGAATGCCGCTTTGGTTTGTTTAACGTCCATACCGGGTTTTAGGTGGGGGGAATACAGTGCTTTAAGCAGCAAATAGTCCAACGGACTAATGTAGGTGTCTATGCTGACATCATTAAAAACCGAAGGAAACACATCATTGGAATCGTTTGGAAGTCCCAGTAATTGGGTGATTTCTTCTACGATACAATCTAAAAAACGCGCTTTTCTGCGTGCATAGTCAACAGGAATAATAATGCTGCCCTTGGTTATTTCGTACTGACCATTACGGCTAAAATTACCTAAGCAGATCGCTTCGTCGAGTGCTTTACGGATTCTTTCTGGGTCGCCTATGTACTGGCGTACCTTATTTTCCATGTTGTCATAAGATGTAAAAATAACAAAGATATTGGCTTGTTCAGGCGAGGTTGTAAAATCAATAGTTAGGCCTGTTATATGCGCAAGGTGCTGGGCGTGGACGCTGAGCAATTCTTTTTGCAGGCTGGCATCACCTTGGTCACTTTCAAAAAACAGCTTAATGGGTTTATTCCAGCGTATCAGTTTAGGATGCTGGGTTTCTTTGTATTCACGCTCTAAAGCAATTTTAATGAAGCTTTCTTGTATGTAGTCATCCTGTTGCCAATGCTCTTGCCCGAAAGAGCAAGAGGCAATAAAAAGACCGAATAGACCAACACTACAGCGGATCGTTGTCTTTAGGTTGCGTAAGCTTGTGCGCATAATGGCGAAGTGCTTCTAATGAGTCGGGTGTAAAGGAAAGATTATTTTTGTTGAGTAGAATGTCGTCAATGGTCATTTCATGCACGGAAGCGACCTCTTTGGGTTGTAAGGTAAGCTCACCATGAATGGTTTCATCATAGTGACAAGTGTAAATTTTGCCCCAAATTTTAAAACCTTCTCCCTCTGTGAAAAAGACGCCTTGGCTTTTGAGAGGAGCATCAAAACCTAATTCTTCTTGCAGTTCTCTGTGTGCAGAATCTATGTAAGACTCGTTTTTTTCAACCACTCCGCCTGTTGTAATGCCGTAATAACCTGGACAGAAGGCTTTGTCATCTGTGCGTTTTTGAACGAGCAGATTCCCCTTAGTATTGAACACTAAAATGTAGGTGACACGGTGGTAATCTCTGCCAAAGTTCATTAGATGTCGTGGTACATCGCCAATAATGGTGTTGTTTTGGTCGACTAGGATAATGACTTCGTCATTTTCGGGCATAAAATACTCAATTTAATGGTGCTACGAATAGAAAGCGAAAGGGTATCGGCATTTTCTCTGAAAGAAAAGACTTCTTGGTTATTAATAAGAGTAGTCGATCATAAAGCAAACGGGTTACTTATGTCATTTGTCTTAAAAGCGACCTATTTTTCTGTTTTCCGCACGACCCTCTAAAAGATACGTTCCCATTGCTAAAAAAACGCTATTATGGTGCTTATTTTCGACTTAATTGGGCAGGGAAAATGACCATTTTAAACCATGATTTTTTGGCCTTAACATTGGCAAATCCCAACGCTATGGCACCTTTTCAATTGACTTTTCCCAGTGGTACCGGCGTTGTGGAAGAAACGGGGATTTTACGACTTGAACCTACTCAAACAAGTCGCGTCAGTGTGGTTTTGTCCGCTGGCATTCATGGTAACGAAACGGGCCCAATGGAGTTAATTAATCAGCTGGTGAGGGATATTTTAGCCGGTAAGTTGACCTTAGGCGTGCGTTTATTGGTGATCATAGGTCATCCTGTTGCTGCGAATGCTGCGACGCGCTTTTGTGACGTTAATTTGAACCGGTTGTTCAGTGGGGCTTGGCGGAATTATGCTGGTATTGAGGTGCAAAGAGCCGAACGGCTTGAGATGGCGGTGAATGATTTTTATGCTTTATCATCGACCGACAGCGAACATATTCGGCTGCACTATGATTTGCACACGGCTATTCGTGGCTCAATGCATGAAAAGTTTGTTGTTCATCCATTTGTCGAGAACGCGCATTACAGTAAACAGCAATTGGCTTTTTTTGCGGCCAGTGAAATTGAGGCGGTGCTTTTATCGCATCAACCGACAACGACGTTTTCTTACTACAGTCATTCTGTGCATGGTGCGCACGCTTTTACGGTGGAGTTAGGCAAGGTCTATCCATTTGGGCAGAATGATTTGTCGTGTTTTGCTGCATTGGAAAAAAATCTACGCCAACTGTTGGAAAAAGGCAGTTTGGCTGAGTCATCCTTGTCTTCTTTGTGTATTTTTAATGTATTGGACGCACTTGTTAAAGACGATGACAGTTACGAATTAAATATTGATCAGGATGTTAAAAACTTTACCCAATTTACTGAAGGTTACCCTCTAGCGCAATCGAAAAAAAGCGTGTATCGGGTAAAGCAAACCGGTGATGCCATTGTATTTCCGAATACCAATCTGCCGGTTGGTCAGAGAGCGGGGTTGGTTGTGCGAGCGATATCGGTAGACGCCTTGTCGTTAATCTAATCAGTCGATATTTTTGCTTAGACGCTAAAGAGATTTGAGGTAACCCCTTGAATCTCTTTTTTTTATGTCGTATTGTTACGTTATAACGTTTATATGGTGTTGAAAATGAATAAAGTATTTCTTGCGCTAGGTGTTTCTGTTTTATCGCCTTTGGCTTTAGCCAAACCTGTCATTGCTACCAGTATTAAGCCTGTCTCTATGGTTGTTGCTGCGATTGCGGGTGATAAAGCGGATATTCAACAAATTGTATCGAGTACCGCTTCGCCTCATGATTTTGCGATGCGCCCTTCAGACCTGAAAAAGATTACCGATGCCGATACTGTGGTGTGGGTAGGGGAATCCCTAGAGCGGTTTTTAGAAAAGCCGCTTGAGAATGCAGGCAAAGAAGCCTCTTCGATTGAATGGCTTGCCTTGGAAGGGATGAAGCTGCATAACTTTGCGGAAGAGCATCATGACGATCATGAAAAACATGATGATCATGAAAAACATGATGATCATGAAAAACATGATGATCATGAAAAACATGGTGATCATGAAAAGCATGACGATCACGAAAAGCATGACGATCACGAAAAGCATGACGATCACGAACACCATGATGAGCACGAAGGACATGAAGGACATGACCATTCTGGTATTGATCCACATGTTTGGCTGTCACCGGATAACGCTTTAGTGCTGGCAAAAGCTGTGACGGCTCGTTTGGTTTCTTTGGATTCTGCCAATGCTGAGTATTACAAAGGCAACCTAGTGTCGTTTGAAAAAGGCCTGAGTGCGAAAGACGCCGAAATCCGTAACGCACTGAATAAAGTGAATAAAGTGCCTTATATCGTCTTTCATGATGGCTACAGCTATTTTGAACAGCATTATGGACTGCAAAATGCCGGTGAAATTACCGTCAGTCCAGAGCGCAAACCAGGGGCGAAAAAAGTGGCGGAAATTCGTCATGAAATTGAAGAGAACAAGGTTCAATGTGTTTTCAGCGAGCCGCAGTTTAGCCCTGCTATTGTCAAAACCTTGCTAGAAGGTTCTGACGTAAAAACCGCTCCTCTTGATCCGCTGGGTAGTCAGGTAAAAATGGGGACGAACGCGTATTTTTCTTTCTTAGACAGTTTGAGCGGGCAATTTCTTAACTGCTTAGGGTAATGATCACCGCTTTTGAGTCGCTTGTCAGAGAGGAAAAACCGCTCTTTGATAGGCGACTTGCTCTCTCCTCTGTATAATGATGGCAATTTCTGATTATTGCGCTGAGTTGAGAGGCTGTATGAGCGACCCATCTATGAAGAGTATTGACTCCGATGTGCTTATTGAGAGTGCTCGACGCACTCTATCTACCCAAGCACAAGCTCTGGCTAACTTGGTGAATCAAGTCACCGAAGAGTTTGCTAAAGCGGTTCGAATGATTCTAACCAGCAAAGGCCGCACGATTATTTGCGGTATGGGCAAATCCGGATTGATTGGTAAAAAAATCGCCGCCACGCTCGCTTCGACCGGTACACCCAGTTTCTTTCTTCATCCTGGTGAAGCCTTCCACGGGGATTTGGGGATGATTCAACCGGAAGATGTCTTAGTATTGATCAGTTTTTCAGGTGAAACAGAAGAGCTTATGCGCTTGCTGCCTTCATTAAAAAGCTTCGGTAATCCCAGTATTGCCATGGTCGGAAATATAGACTCTACTTTGGCGAAACACTGTGATTGCGTATTAGACCTTTCTATCGATAAAGAAACTTGCCCGAACAATCTTGCCCCCACTACGTCGACCACAATGACAACCGCCATGGGGGATGCATTGGCCGTTGCTTTGATGGAGTGTCGCAATTTTCAGCCACAAGACTTTGCTCGATTTCATCCTGGTGGCAGCCTAGGTCGTAAGCTGCTGACTCGTGTCAAAGATCTTATGCACAAAGATAATCTTCCTATTTGCGCACCAAACACCACCTTAAAAGACGCTATTTCCGTCATGACCCACGGTAGAATGGGCGTCGTCTTAATTCAGGATGAGGGGAAATTGTTGGGAATCTTCACCGATGGTGACTTGCGTCGCGCTATGTTAAAAGAAAGCGAGGGCATGATACACAAAACCATGGCAAGCTTGATGACGCCTAATCCTAAAACCATCAATGAGAATGTGATGATAGTGCAAGCGGAAGAGCAAATGCTGCGCGATAAAATCACCTTGCTCGTGGTCGTGGACGATGCGAAAAACTTGTCTGGAATTTTAGAGATTTACGATCGATAAGCCATAAGGTGCCTCTGCAAGATTATAGTGCTTGCGGCATCAGATACCGTATCTACCTTATTTATATCGCACGCTGACGCGTAAGTGTGCGTTAACTTAGATTAACAATGGAGTTCTCATGACACAGCTATCTCAGGCATCAAAAATCATTAAAATTGGTAGCAAAATTGAAGTGGCTAACCATCTTCCTTTTGTGTTGTTCAGTGGCGTTAACGTATTGGAATCTCGCGATCTTGCTATGCGCGTTGCGGAAGAACATGTAAAAGTAACGGAAGCGCTGGGCATTCCTTATGTGTTTAAAGGCTCCTTTGATAAGGCGAACCGTTCGTCTATTAACTCTTTCCGTGGCCCAGGCATGGAAGAGGGTTTAAAAATTCTGCAAGAGATCAAAGATACGTTTGGCGTGCCAGTGATTACCGATGTGCACGAGGCTTACCAATGTGCGCCAGTGGCGGAAGTGGCAGATGTGATTCAATTGCCGGCGTTCTTATCGCGCCAAACGGATTTAGTCATTGCGATGGCGAAAACGGGCGCGGTTATTAACATTAAAAAAGCCCAGTTTTTAGCCCCTCATGAGATGAAGCATATCCTGACAAAATGCCAAGAAGCTGGAAATGATCAACTTATGTTGTGTGAGCGTGGCACCATGATGGGTTACAACAACTTAGTCGTCGACATGCTTGGTTTTGGCGAAATGAAAAAGTTTGGTTTCCCTGTCATGTTTGACGTCACTCATTCTTTGCAGCGTCCGGGCGGTCGTGAAGATTCTGCGGATGGTCGCCGTGCGCAAGTGACTGAATTGGCTCGTGCAGGTATGTCGCTTGGTCTGTCTAGTTTGTTCTTAGAAACACACCCAGATCCAAACAATGCAAAATGCGATGGGCCATGTGCGTTGCCTTTGGGCAAATTAGCGCCGTTCCTAAAGCAAATGAAGCAGCTTGATGAGTTGGTGAAAACCTTTGAAGAATTGGATACGAGTGCTTAATAAATGGATATGGCTTTTCTGACTTCTTATCCAGTATTGAACAACGATCTAACTTTGCTGCCAACATTACAAGCCTTGAAGTTGGTCGTGTTTGATGTGGATGGCGTTTTAACAGATGGTCGTCTGTTATATACCGAGCATGGGGAGACCCTAAAGCGCTTCAATGTCAAAGATGGTGTGGCGATGAAGCTATTGCCACAGTGGGGCGTTCAGGTAGCCGTGATTACCGCGAAAGACTCCGCCCCATTGAGACAACGGATGAAAGAGCTCAAGGTCGTGCATTTTTACCCTGGTTGTCACAATAAAGCCGCCGCATTTAATGAGTTGATAGCGCAGTTGGGCATTACCTCAGCGGAAGCCGCTTACGTGGGCGATGATGTGATTGATCTTCAAGTCATGCCAAACGTTGGTGTGGCCTTGTGTCCAGCAGATGCACATATTTTAGTGCAGCGTTATTGTCATCTAGTGCTGAATAAGAGCGCTGGTGAAGGTGTCGCACGGGAAGTGGCCGACATGGTGTTGGCATCTCGTATGCCTTTAGAGCAAGCTTATGAATTGGCGCAAAAACCGGAGTTTGAAAAATAATGACCATGCAATCTTTACCTGATTTTCACATTGTTATTCCTGCTCGTTACGCTTCTCAGCGTTTTCCGCAAAAATTGATGGCAGACTTAGGTGGCAAACCCGTGTTGCAATGGGTTTATGAACTGGCACTAAAAGCGGGGGCACAATCGGTCACTGTGGCGACAGATCACGAGGTTATCGAACAAGCGGCATTAGCGTTTGGGGCGTCTGTTGTGATGACCCGTGATGACCATGAAAATGGTACCGAACGTCTGGCTGAAGTGGCGGCTAAAAAAGGCTGGAAGGGGGATGAGATTGTTGTCAACGTACAAGGCGATGAGCCTTTTTTGCCTGTTAACTTGATTCACTCCAGTGTGATTGCGCTAAATCAAGACAAAGAAGCCGAGATGGCGACAGTTGCTTGCGTGATTGATCAGGTTGAAGATTTCTTTAACCCTAACGTGGTGAAAGTGGTGTGTGATGAGAAGCAGCGTGCGCTGTATTTCAGTCGTGCCCCCATGCCTTGGGACAGGGATGGTTTTGCTAGCAATACTGAAAAAACGGGCTTTTTGCCTGTTGATTTCCCCGCTCTTCGCCACATAGGTTTGTACGTTTATCGAGCCAGTTTGCTGGCTAAATACGCCGATCTGCCTATGTCACCATTAGAGCGTTGGGAAAAGCTTGAGCAGCTACGTTTTTTGCATCAAGGTATCAAGGTGCAAGTGGCGCTCGCGGATGGGTTGCCGACCCATGGTGTTGATACACCTGAAGACCTGGAGAAGCTCCGTTATCAGTTGTCTTTGGATGTGAATTAGTTCGACAGTTTGAAACAGTATCCCCCCAAGAAAGTGGCAAGATGTATTTATATCTGCCACTTTTTTTTGTGCTCAATTCGTACGAATTTCAGACTATTTTCATATCTAATAGGCTTTATATATTGCTTTTTACTCAACAATCAGCTTTTTGAAGGGTTATTTATATCTTTTTGTTTTAATTTGTTACGGAAATAGCGATAAAATTGTCTTAATATTGTATGAAATGTGCAAAAAAAAGTCTTACAATTGCTCATGTTGAGATAAACTATCTTACCGTTGTGTATGTTTGCTTTGTGAGGGATTCTGTAATGAAAAAAATGGCGATTGTTTCTATGAGTTTGTTGAGTTCCGCTGTCATGGCGGCGATGCCTGTTAACCATCCAGTAGGCTCTAGTTTCACTTTAAGCAGTGCCCCAAATATTAGAGCGTTATCGACCGCGCTTGGAAACCCCGCAGCGCCTTTTTTGATGGTCAATCAAGACGATAATGACAGCTTCCGATTTGGTATTTTAGGCCCATTGAGTATTGGTGTTGAGATGGGTGATGTAAGTGATCTGGATGATCGTGCAGAAGAGCTCGAAGATCTAATTGATGCTACTTATGCCAATGCGACGGAGGCAAACAATGCCCTTGATAAAGCAAATGGCATATTAAATGAAATAGGCGATACGGCTTACATCAAAACTTCAGTAAGTATGCAAGTACCCTTTATGCCATTGATTTATAAAACTAAAAACAATGGGGCTTTCATGCTAGACGCCAGTCTTTCTGGTGTGGCACGTGCTAATGTCATTACTGACGATATTACAGTAAATGGTTCGGATGAGTTGGTAACGGATACTTCTTTTCAAGCCAAAACCGCCACAGATCTACAAATTGGCCTAGGCTACAGCCAATCTATGTGGCAAAACGATCATGGTATGTTGATAGGTGGCGCAAAAGCCAGCCTACATGATATTTCTATGGGTCGTGCGATTGTGTCTTTAAGCGATGAAAGTGATAACGCAGACGATGCTATTTCAGATGCCATTTCTGATGATGCTGTCAGCAGTACCGGGGTAAGTCTCGATTTAGGTGCTGTCTGGGTGTCTAATTATTATCAAGTGGGCGTGACGGTTGCCAACATCAATGAGCCTGAATTTGATGGTGCACCAATTAACCAAAGCTGCGCGACGGAAAGTTGTGCGGCAGCAGGACGTTTAATTGCTGATGGAAAGCTTTCTGCTAGTGAAAAATACGTCATGGAAATGCAAACCACAATCGATGCCGCAGTATCCACCAAGGGTAAGCAAGTGACTTTGGGCGTGTCCTACGATACCAATGAAGTAAAAGATGCCGTAGGTGACGAATATCAATGGGCAGCCGCTTCATTGTCTTATTACGGTGATTCGCATTTCCTACCTGGTATCCGTGTGGGCTACCGTGAGAATATGGTTGGCACCGAACTTAGCTACGCTTCTCTTGGCTTAACATTCTTGAAACGCCTCAATATTGATCTTGCTGTGGCGCTTGATACGGTGACGGATGAAGACGGTGATGAGTTGCCACGCGGTGGTTTTTTCTCGATTGGTTATGACACTGCCTTTTAAAAAATGTAAAGATTATTCAAACAAAGCCGATGATATTTATATGTCCTCGGCTTTTTTGTTTTTAATTTGATTAGAATACATATGATTTTACTAAAATGGATGGTTTTTCAATGCGATATTTAACTCTATTGTTAGGCGTGATAAGTGTCAATGCGATGGCGTCTTTTTCTGTAGGGACGAGTACTGTGTTGGGGAGCTATGCGAATCGGCAGTCTTTAATAACGTCTTTATCTAATCCTGCAGCCCCCTATCTTATGACAAATGTTCAAAGCCTTCGTGTGGGCTTTTTAGGCCCATTAAGCTTGGGGTATGAAATGAGTGATGTCAGTGATCTCGAAGATCAAGTAGATCAGTTAGAAGTTCTGCTTGAAAGAAATTATAGCGATCCTGTTGCCGCGAATTCGGCCAGAGAGCAAGCAAATAGTATAATTGCTGATATAGGTAGTACTTCTTATGTTAAGTTTTCAGGGGCTTTACAGGTGCCTTTTATGCCCATTGTTTATAAGACCGCTAATCGTGGAGCGTTTACGCTGGATGCTAGCGCCGCGTTTGTTAGTCGAGCTGAGGTGATTGCCGACGATATTTTTGTTAATGGTGGTGAGGAACTGGCTTCTGATACGGCTGTTTACCTAAAAAGGGCAACCGATTATCGTTTTGGTTTAGGTTATAGTCAATTATTCGGGCGCCCAGTAAGCGGCGCTCTTATCTTAGGAGGTAAGTTAAACGTTCATAGTATTGCTTTAGGGCAAAAGCTGTCATTTTTGACGAATGAAGATGATAACGGGACGGACGTATTTGGAGATTTTTTAACAAATAGGGATAACGCTCAATCGGGCATCAGCTTAGACTTAGGCGCTATTTGGACAGCGCCGAATTATCAGCTAGGAGTGGCGGCAACAAGTATTAATGAGCCAGAGTTTGATTTTGATGCGCTGGGGGATTGCCGCGGCTTGTCAGGTTCTGATTTATCAAATTGTAATGGAATCATTCGTTTGTCAGATAAGGGAAAGCTTGCATTAAACGAAACCTACAAGATGAACGCCCAACTTACGGTAGATGTTGCCGTGATGTCCACGAATCAAAATTGGTCTTTAGCTGGCTCTTATGATGTAAATTCGGTCTCTGATCCTGTTGGAGATAAGCAACAGTGGGCAGTGGTTTCTCTGTCTTATTTTAGTGATAATCTTTATTTTCCTGGTATTCGTGTTGGTTACAGAAAGAATCAAGAGGGGAGTAAGCTAAGTTATGCAACGGTAGGCGCAACATTTTTTCGGCGTTTAGATTTCGATGTTGCTTATGGATTAGAAAGGCAAAAAGGTGAAACCTTACCTCGCAGCCTATACCTTTCTCTTGGGTATAATTTTGCTTTCTAAATCAACAAGCCAGCTAAACAATAATACACTGCTTTGGCGTAATAATGGCTTGCAATGGCACATCCCAGCCTTCAATTGGCAGGCTTTTTACTTCTTGGCAATCGTGGGCTAAGCCGATAAGTTGTGGTGCTTTATCGACTTTTTTATTGGCAAAAGTTCGGTCATAAAAACCGCCGCCCATACCTAGCCGGCCTCCATTGGAGTCAAATCCCACTAAGGGTAAAAACACAATATCTAGATCAGCACCTGCAATGTGTTCCGTTGTTGTCGGTTCTTGGATACCGTAAACATTGCTTTGCCATTCTGTTTCTGGAACGTAACGTGCAAAGACTAATTGTTTGTCTTGGATGACAGGCAGATAAATGGCGATATCTTGCTGCCAGAAATATTCACATAATAAATGTGGAGAAATTTCGCCATCGTTGGACAGATATAAGGCCACCTTGTTGGGGGATTGCGCTTGCTGGTCTAAGAAATGTTTGGTTGTGCGTATAACCAACGCTTGTGCCGCGTTACGTTGCTCATCGGCCGATAAGCTTCTTCTGGCTTGACGTAATTGACGACGCAGGGTTTGTCTAGGATCGAGATGATAGGTCATAAAAGAGTTTCCCAAGTTGCCGTTTCGGCTATTGGCCTTGAACCCAGTGGTTCAAGGTGGAAAGAACTGTGACTCTTTAGGCTTTCCGACGCACGGACATGCACACCAAACCAGCAGGCTCTTTCCGGGGTATTACTCATAGGCTCAAGGGCGTTAAGCCGCTTCGAACAACCCAGGAAACGAATTCCAGTATAGAGTAACTCAAAAGAGAAATCACCCAATAGCCTAGTTCGTTTTCTGTATTGTATGAAGAAAATTCGTGTTCTACGCTTGCAATCGAAAAAGTAGGTCAAGGAATAAACCACAGGTGATTATTCATTGACCAATTTTGTTTCGTGGGCTAATGCCGCATCAAGCTGCGAGGTCAGTTCTCGCAACTGTTGCTCGTTAGAACGGGCGTATTTTCGACTCGAAAGCATATCGTGAGTAATATTCAATGCTGCCAGTACGGCTATTTTTTCAAGGCCAACAATTTTCCCGCTGGCTTTGATTTCACGCATTTGATTGTTTAAATACTCAGCGGCTTCTTTCAAATCCGGTTCGTGCCCTTTAGGGCAATTTATCTTATAACTTTGTCCCAGTATGGCGACAGTGACCGTTGGTTTATCCATATTGACTCCATTTGATAGCAAGGCCCACAAAAAATGGTCTGTTTTTCCATCATTGGGTAGCGAATGGCATTTTATGCTGCGAGTAAATTCGTTACAATTCCGAATCATCTTTATTCACACTGTTTATAGCAAATTGACGCCAATATGGAAATAAACCCGATAGTTTCTAAGATAAAAGACCTTTCCGCACGTGCTCTAACCCTTCGGGGGTATCTTTGACTACGAGTCAAAGAAAGAGCGCTTAGAGGAAGTGAACCGTGAACTGGAAGATTCTGCCATTTGGAACGATCCAGAATACGCCCAAAAACTTGGTAAAGAGCGTGCTGCGCTCGAAGCCGTTGTTGAAACCCTAGACAGTATGGAGTCTGGTTTAAACGACTCCAAAGAGCTGCTAGACATCGCCGTCGAAGAAAACGACGAAGATTCCGTAGAAGCGGTGCAACTTGAACTGGAAGAGCTGGAAGCTTTGCTGGCCAAGCTAGAGTTTCGTCGCATGTTTTCCAAAGAAATGGATGAGAATAGCGCCTTCTTGGATATTCAGTCTGGCTCCGGTGGAACTGAGGCTCAAGATTGGGCCAACATTCTGTTACGTATGTACTTACGTTGGGGCGAAGATAAAGGCTTTAACGTTGAGCTAATGGAAGTCTCGGCTGGTGATGTGGCGGGAATAAAATCCGCGACCATTCGTTTTGAAGGGGAATACGCTTTTGGTTGGTTACGAACCGAAACAGGCGTGCATCGTTTGGTTCGTAAGTCTCCTTTTGACTCTGGTAACCGTCGTCATACCTCGTTTGCTTCTGTGTTTGTGTCTCCTGAAGTGGACGACAACGTAGACATCGAAATCAATCCGGCGGATATCCGTACTGATACCTATCGTTCATCTGGAGCGGGTGGTCAGCACGTAAACACGACAGATTCAGCGGTACGTATTACCCACGTTCCGACGGGGATCGTCGTACAGTGTCAGAATCAGCGTTCGCAACATGCAAACCGTGATTTCGCCATGAAACAACTTCGTGCCAAATTGTACGAATTTGAAATGATGAAACGCAATGAAGCGGCGCAAGCCTTAGAGGACAGTAAGTCTGATATTGGTTGGGGTAGTCAGATTCGTTCATACGTATTAGACGCATCGCGTATTAAGGATTTGCGTACGGGTGTGGAGACCTCCAATACGGGGGCGGTGCTAGATGGCAATCTAGACCAGTTTATTGTTGCAAGCTTAAAGCAAGGCCTGTAACGAGCAGAATGTATTTTTAAACCTTTTTGAATTTTATAAAGAGCAATAGCAAACCATGGCTAACGAAAACAGCACAGAATCCACACTGCAATCTGATGACAATCGCCTAGTGGCCGAGCGTCGTGGTAAATTGGCCGCTATTCGTGCAGAACGAAATGCGTTTCCCAATACCTTTCGTCCTAACGCATATGCCGCAGACCTTCAAGCGGAATTTGGCGAACTAGAAAAAGCCGAGTTGGAAGAAAAAGATCACAAAGTCAGCATTGCGGGCCGTATTATTCGTAACCGTGGTGCGTTTATGTTGCTACAAGACATGACGGGCCAAATCCAAGCTTACGTTAACCGTAAAGCCTTGAGCCCAGAGCTGCTGGCTGACCAAAAAACATGGGATTTAGGCGATATCATCGGTATTTCTGGCCCTGTGCATAAATCTGGCAAAGGCGACTTGTACATTGATATGCAAGAAGCGCAATTGCTTACCAAATCGCTACGTCCACTGCCAGATAAGCATCATGGTTTAGCGGATATGGAAATGCGTTACCGTCAGCGTTATGTTGATTTGATTGTCAATGAAGAGTCTCGTGAGACCTTTCAGATGCGTTCAAAAATCATCTCTACGATCCGTCGCTTCCTAGAAGATCGTCGTTTCATGGAAGTGGAAACGCCTATGTTACAAACCATTCCAGGTGGTGCATCAGCACGCCCGTTCGTGACGCATCACAATGCCATGGACATGAGTATGTATCTACGTATCGCGCCAGAGCTTTATTTGAAGCGTTTGGTTGTGGGCGGTTTTGAACGTGTGTTCGAAATTAACCGTAACTTCCGTAATGAAGGTACGTCTACTCGCCACAACCCAGAATTTACCATGATCGAGTTCTACCAAGCTTACGCAGATTACAAAGATCTAATGGATCTAACGGAAGACATGCTGCGTACAGTAGCGGAAAAAGTACTGGGTACAACCAAAGTGACTTACCAAGGGTCTGAATACGACTTTGGTGCGCCCTTTGTTCGTATGAGCATGTTAGATTCGATTTTGCACTACAATCCAGAATTGACTGCGGCCGACCTAGAAACATTAGAAAGCGCGACAGCCGTGGCGAAGAAACTAAAAATCGACGTAAAACCGATTTGGGGTCTTGGTAAATTATGGACAGAAATCTTCGAAGAAACCGCCGAGCATAAACTGGATCAACCGACTTTCATTACGGAATACCCAGCGGAAGTGTCACCACTTGCCCGTCGTAATGACGATAATGACTTTATCACTGATCGTTTTGAATTCTTTGTCGGCGGTCGTGAAATTGCCAACGGTTTCTCTGAGCTTAACGATCCAGAAGACCAAGCCGAGCGCTTCATGCGTCAGGTTGCAGAAAAAGACGCGGGTGATGATGAAGCCATGCATTACGATGCTGACTACATCAATGCCCTAGAATACGGCCTACCACCGACCGCTGGTGAAGGTATCGGTATCGACCGTTTGGTGATGTTATTCACTAATGCGCCTTCGATCCGCGACGTATTGTTGTTCCCACATATGCGCCCACAAGATTAATCTTTGGCCGTGTAGAAAACGTTACATAAAAAATAAGGCCTCAATTGAGGCCTTATTTGATTTGAAGTCTTTTGCACTTTCTTCTTTTGCTGAAAAATATTGGAGCACTCCATGAGTCGTTTTTGGACAGATAAAATCGCTTCTCTTGACCCTTATGTGCCAGGCGAACAACCGCAAGACAAAAAGTACATTAAGTTAAATACCAATGAAAGCCCGTACTCGCCATCGCCTAAAGCCTTAGAAGCAATGGCGGCGGAAGTAAGTGAGCGTTTACGTCTTTATCCAGACCCAAATGGTGTGGCACTAAAAAACGCACTGGCAAAAAGTTACCAGTTAGAAGCGAACCAAGTGTTTGTTGGCAACGGCTCGGACGAAGTCTTGGCCTTGGCTTTCATGGGCTACTTTGCTGGTGGCAAGCCTTTGGCATTTGCTGATATTACCTACAGTTTTTATAAGGTGTACGCAGGCTTATACAGCATCGAACCAAAACTGATTCCGCTGAATGACCATTTTGATATCGTACCAGCAGATTACGAAAACTTAGATGTCTCAGGTGTGGTGGTAACCAATCCAAACGCGCCAACCGGTAAAGCCTTGCCTTTGTCGGATATTGAGACAATCTTAAAAGCGAATCCTGACGTGGTGGTGTTAGTGGACGAAGCCTACGTGGACTTTGGTGCGCAAAGTGCGGTGTCTTTGATTAATCACTATCCGAATCTATTGGTTGTGCAAACCTTGTCGAAATCTCGTGCCTTGGCAGGGATTCGTGTGGGTTACGCATTGGGGCATCCAGATTTGATTGAAGGGTTGGAACGCTTGAAGAACTCTTTCAACTCCTACCCAATTGATCGCATTGCATTGGCTGGCGCTACCGCAGCGGTGCAAGATGAAATGTATTTAAAAGAGATTTGCGATAAAACCATCGCTACTCGTGAGCAGTCTGTTAAAGAACTGGAAGCGCTTGGGTTCAGTATTGTTCCTTCTGCGACTAACTTTATTTTTGCTACACACCCAGACAAGGACGCTGAGCAAATCTACCTTGCCTTAAAAGAACAAGGCATTCTGGTTCGTTACTTTGGTAAAAAACCACGTATTGGCAATTATCTTCGCATCACCATCGGCACAGACGAAGAAATGAGCGCGTTAACAGCCGCGTTGAAAACCTTGTAAGAATCGTCTCACCACAACATCCCCCTTTTATAAAGGGGGATGTTTACCTTATTGCAGAGATGAGTAAACACTTAGTAATTTGCGAGAGTTGATCTTAAAGGTGACGGTGCATTTCAACGAATCGTTAATGGGAAATACAGTTCAAAGTCCGAGTCTATGAAATAGGAAGCCTGTGCTGAGTCGAAAGTAAGCGACATAATGTCTATTGTGATAGTGGTGTCTGCCGAAGAGGTGCACACGATGAGGATCGGTTCAGTGTTGGCCTAAAAGTTGGGATATGCTGAATAAGCTTGTTGAATATGATTACAGGGTTTTATTCGATTGTTTGGGTAGATTTTGATATAAAAATACTCTCTCTACATGTGCAGTGACAGCATGTCTATTTTTAGGAAGGATACTATGAATATTGTTATCAACATCATTGTGACGCTAGCGCTTTTATATTGGCCTGTTGTGCTAATGATGTCCCCCATGATGTTTGCTGCCCCCGGTGCGGATGATGATAAAGGGACGATTTTTACTACGTTCTTTTTTTTGTCTTACCCGGTGACGATTTTTCTTTTATTGGGGGTTTTAGGGGGGAAATACTTCGGTCTTAATAGCTTTGCGCTTGCTCTGGTCAGTGCGATTGTGGTTTTTTTTGTGCTGTCTTTTTTTGGTTATACTGGGATGATTTCAAACGTCATAAAAGGTATCCCTAACAGTGGCTATGGTGTTGTTGGGAAGACGGTTTATTACAATGCCGATCCGATTATTGGCGCAGATGTTGATAGCTTTAAAGCGTATAAGAGTGAAGATTATCAGAGTGATTACAGTGTGGATCAATACGCTGCGGACAATCAATATCTGTATTTTCGTGGGCAATCGCTGCCAGATGTCCATCTTGAAAATCTAGTCGGGAAGGTCATTGCTTATGAGTTTTATTGGTTAAACGACACGCAAGTGATAAAGAATGGTGAAGTCATGGCAGATTTGGATCCTCAAACTTTTGGTGATTTCGAGGGCTTTTCCTATTGGACGTACTCAAAAGTTGGTGAGAAATACACGCTTTTTTATGACAATGTCCCAATCAAGTTGGCGGATTTTTCTTCTTTTGTGCCACTCACCGACATGTTGGCAAAAGATAATAGTCGGATTTTTTATGAGGGCAAGCCCATTGCTCTAGAGGCTGATGTTGAAAGTTTTCAAGCGTTTTCCATTTATGGCTTTGCGAGAGACAAAGATCGTCTTTATTATTTTGGTGGTGAGAGCCCTATTGTCGTAAGCGGCGCCGCCCCTGATTCTTTTGATGAATTGGGCTGGAATTATTACCAGGATAAAAACGCGATTTACTATGTACAGGAAGAAGAGGGCGCATCGATTCTTGAGAGTGCAGATCATCGTAGCTTCCAAATATTAGGTTATGTTGAAGGTCATGAATATGATGCGAAAGACGCCAATGGCTATTATGTACGTGGCACGAAAGTGAGTGGGCAGTAGGTCGAGTATCAATAGCCTGTGTCTGAATGATCAACAGTGGTGTCTGCGGACATATTATCGAATGAATGCTTAATTGATACGAATCTTATGAATCAACCTTTATTATCGGAACAGCACACGACAGAATCCTTGGCCAATTTGCTGCTTAGCGTTGCTCAAGGAGAGCGTCATGCCTTTGCAGAGCTATATCAAGCAACTCATCGGAAACTTTTTGGCATTGTTTATCGTATCTTGAAGAATCAAGCTGTGTCTGAAGAGGTGCTGCAAGAGGTTTACCTTAAAATATGGGAAAAGGCCGCGAGTTTCGATGCGAGTGTTGCGTCCCCCATTACTTGGATGGCAACGATAGCGCGTAATCGTACCATTGATGAGATACGAAAAAATCGACTCCCAGACAGTGATGAAGAGGTGGATTTTGATTTGATCGCAGACGATTCGATGGCGCCTGATGACTCTTTTACTAAGAGCCAAGATTTATTAAAACTAGAAGCGTGTTTGGGTGGGCTGGAATCGCCTCGTGCAGAAATGATTAAAGCCGCTTATTTGGATGGGTTCTCCCGTCAAGAGCTGGCTGAGCGTTTCGAGCAGCCGCTAGGTACGATTAAAACTTGGCTTCATCGCAGCATTAAACAGCTGCAAGGTTGTATGAATTTATGAAGAACGACGAAGAAATATCCATTCAAACCGTCGCGGCAGAGTATGTGCTCGGTACGTTAGATAAAGATGAACGCGATGCTGTTGAGGCAAAACGTGCGAACGACCCTATGCTGGAACAGGCGATTCTCAGTTGGCAAGCGCACCTTGCCGGTTTGAATGATTACGTAAAAGAGGCCGAGCCGAGAGACGACTTGTTTGATGATATTTTGGCTAAGCTCGAGCAATCGCCGGATAAAAAACCGCTGCCTAGCAAGGCGGTTAGTTCATCTGCTTCTGGCGTTATTGAAATAGAGCGGATGCGAATCAAACTCAAGCGTTGGCGACTCACGGCTTTTGCTACGTCAGCCATTGCAGCGTGTCTTGCTGTCTTTATGGTCGTTAAACCGCCCGTAGTGCCTGCTGTTCAAGCGAATGCGCCTTTTGTCGCCGTGTTTCAGGCGGATGATCAACAACCCGCTTTTATTATGTCGTTGGACATTGACACTCGACAGTTGACGGTTCGCTCTGTTACCGCGCAAGGACAGTCGGAGGGAAAAACCTATCAGTTGTGGATTAAGGCGGATGAAATAGGCCCTGCGCCGCGTTCTCTAGGCTTATTGGCGAATGTGGCGTCTCCGATTCAAAAGCAGATAGATTATGATCCAGCGGTCATTCGTCATGCGACGTTTGGCATTAGCGTTGAACCTGCTGGAGGGTCGCCAACAGGTGTGCCGACAGGCCCAGCGATTCATGGCAGACTGTATCCAACATCTTTATGATGTGAGGTTTACTATTCTAAAAGCCAACCTTAATGGGTTGGCTTTTTTGTGTTTTTCATCTTGGTTTTTAGCTTTTTAGAAAAGAGTTTAAAAAAATACCGATTGGCTGAAACCTTTTTCAATTGTTCCCGTAGCTTAGAAAGTAAAACGAAAAATGCTATTTCAATGGGCGACAATTTAGAGGTTTATTATGAAAAATACACTTTCACGTATTACTCTTGGTTTAGGTATTTTAACCATAACTGGCGCTGCACTTGCTGGTGGAATGAGCGGTAAACTGGCGGTAAAAGGCAGCGATCAAGATGTCTCTGGCGGAACCGTGACCACCGATATGGTAATGGCTGAGAGCAATGGCTGGTTGGTTGTGCATCGAACTGATAAGGCGATGAAACCCGGTCCTGTGGTGGCCTATGCGCCACTTAAAAAAGGCGAAAACCATAATGTGGCGGCTATCCTTACCGAGTCAGTAATGTCTGGCGACATGCTGATGTTGATGCTTCATGGTGAAGAAGGCGGTATGAAAACAGGGATTTTTGAGTATACGTTAGGTGCCAAAGAAGATGGCCCCATTCGAGTGGATGGCAAGCTAGTGATGGATGTAATCACCGCAAAATAAAGTAAATACTTGCACAAGAAGGGGCGGATGGATTACCCATGGCCCCTTTTTTATGTTTTTTTGATAGGACATTTATTCCAATATGGATGTGAGTAGCCAAAGAAATCGGCCATAAAATCTAAGAAATACAGTACTTTCGATGATTTCATCCGATTGCCTGGGTATAAAGCATAAATGCTTTGTTGATTGTCTTTTTCTGAGCCTTCCCAGTTTTCTAGTAAGGCGACCAATTCCCCAGATGCCAAATACTGAAACACCAACCAGCGTGGAAATAAAATAATGCCTTGGCCGGCTAGAGCGGCTTGCACCAAAATATCCGCATTATTGCTACAGAGATTACCTGTGACTTCAATGCATTCAAATGCCGGCTTTTTTTCTTGCCGAAAGAACCAATTACGCCGTCCATTATTACCTTTATAAACCAAACAGTTTAAATCGAGTAATTGCTTAGGTTGGGACAGGTGGCCGATTTTATCTTTTATGCTTTGCTGATAACTAGGTGCGGCGCACAGTACGAATTGCTCATCAGCAATGGCTTGGTAATTCAGGCTAGAGTCTTCAAATTCACCAATGCGAATAACAACGTCTGAACCATTTGCGACAGGATCTACATAGGCATCGGTAAGCATTAATTCGACGTTAATGTCTGGATAGCGTTGTTGAAATTGAAAAATTAATTTGGATAAGTGCAATCTGCCAAATGAAACTGGCGCGTTAATATTTAAGTTACCTTGTGGTGTAAGAAGCGAGCCTTTGGCGTGTTCGGTGGCTAAATCTAGGCTGGTTAATGCTTCTCTGACTTCGGCGAAATAATAGGCACCTACTTCCGTCAGCTTAACCGCACGTGTGTGTCGGTGAAATAGCCGTTGGCCAAGCTCATTTTCCAAGCTGGCAATGTATCGAGAAATAGAGGAGGCTGGCAAATCCAATTCTTTCGCTGCCGCAATAAAGCTGCCAGTTTTCGCAACCGACAAAAAAACTCTTAATGGTTTGATGCTCATAATGCAATTATCACTTGTTATCTGTGTTATTGATTTAATTTAAGCACCAATGAACAATGCCCACAACAAGAATGGGTGAGATTAAGAGTATGCAAGTCGTTGTTTATTTATTAGTACTGGCCGCAGGCATGGGATTGTCTATCGAAGCGGGGCTATTAGGACCATTGGGTGAGTTAGTCGGGCACTTTTCAGCCACACTAGCGATTTTTATGATTGGGGCGATATTGTTGTCATTGATCATGATATTTTTTGCTAAGCCTAATTTGCCAGAGCTATTCAAACAGCCTAAATGGTTGCTTAGTGGCGGCGTTTTAGGTCCAGTGTACGTGGTATTTCTCACCATAGGGACACCGATTATAGGTGTCGGAATGACGATGATCAGTGTTTTATTAGGGCAGATTGGTATGAGTTTGGTGATTGATCACTATGGCTTATTGGGTAGTGAAAAGCGCGGCATTGACCCGTATCGAATATTGGCCCTAGCGATGATTGTCGTCGCTCTTTGGCTTTTGAGTTAGGAGCAATTAGTATGACCGTGTTTTTCGCTGTGTTTATGTTGGTTCTGGGTGGCGTTGCTTTGTCTGTACAGTCTTCTATCAACGGACGCCTTGGCAATACTGTTGGTGTGATAGCCAGCGCTTGGCTGACGTTTGTCATTGGCTTTGCTATCTCGTTTTTGTTGTTTTTCTTTTTTGAACCCAGTCATGAAGTCACCCTTTTTAGTGCGCCCAAGTGGCAATTGAGTGGTGCGTTATTTGGCGTGATGTATATGTTGATCGTGGTGTTTGCGGTGCCCAAAATCGGTATCGCAGCGGCGACAGTGTGTACCATTTCTGGTCAGTTGATCATGAGTTTGATCATCGATCATTTTGGTTGGTTAGAAAACAATAGTATTCCATTAGACAGTAATCGATATGTTGCCATTTTATTATTAATGGGTGCCATCACAATGATTTATATGAGTAACAAACGTATCGCAAAATCAGCTTAATAATTCATCCTGTCCATCTTTAATGGCTTAGCCGATCTGTAATCAATAGATCGGCTAGGCCATTTTTGTCTTTATTCCTTCATCACGAGAAGTCTTCTCAATTTAGCTGTTTCAATAAAAGTCTCCGAACTGCGTTCTGTATTTTGCATTTAGCTTGTAAACTGGCATTTTTGGCGAAACACTGTCGACTATAGATTCAGTAATTACGGAGTAGAAATGGATATTCAGAAAGTTGATATGGCTGATTTGGAACTTGTTAAGCACTTTATTGGTCAAGTATCTGCTGTGGATGTGTTGCCTAATTTTAATGATCAAGGTAAGGCTGAGTACAAAGCGCGTGTTTTGCCAGATATTGTAACAACGTTTGATACAACGCGCTTTCAGACACTTAAAGTCGTCTGTGCTGACGAAATCGTTGGTTTTGGTGCGTTACGCGATGGCAATTATCTTACTCACTTATTTGTGTCTAAATCGCTGCAAGGTCAGGGGATTGGAAAGCGACTCCTTAGTGCTTTATTAAATACGACAGACGCTAAAGAAATCAGCCTGCGCTCGTCGGTGAATGCGGTTGGCTTTTATGAATCTTATGGGTTTGAGGCAACAGGCAGTGAGGCTGATTTTAATGGCATTCGCTTTGTGCCTATGTGTTTGACGCGTTGATTAAATTATTAAAAGGAAAGTTCTTTTGCCTGAGTTAAAAACAATAGGTCTTTTTATGGTGACAGCACTGGCAGAAATTGTCGGCTGTTACCTACCTTACCTTTGGCTTCGTGAAGGGAAAACGATTTGGTTATTAGTACCGGCTGCGTTAAGTTTGGCTGTGTTTGCATGGCTGCTGACGTTACACCCGACTGCATCAGGAAGAGTCTATGCCGCTTATGGTGGTGTTTATATCTTTATGGCTGTTTTATGGTTGTGGGTGGTTGACGGAATTCGTCCAACGACCTGGGATATGGTTGGCTCTGCCGTAGCGCTTTTAGGCATGGCTATTATTATGTTTGCGCCGAGATCTGTTTAAATATCATATGCGAAAAAAACCGTTTCAGTGAGCCAAATGCTGGCGTTCTGAAACGGATTTTTATTTAAAATGCATTTATAAACCGCTTATGACGCGTGTTTTCATAAATGATTGAGCTTCATTTCAATAGACTTTTGAATGCCCTCTGCATCCAATCCAACTCGTTTTAACATTGAAGCGTGGCTGGCGTGCTCTTCGTATTGATCTGGTAAGCCAAGATGAAGCGTTGGAATGGTTATGTTGTTGGCAAGTAAGAACTCACTTACGGCTGAACCTGCACCACCCATGATGGCGTTTTCTTCAATGGTGACGATGAGTTTGGCATTACGATGAGCCAGTAGTGCTGCCTTATCAATTGGTTTAACGAAGCGCATATCGAGTAAGGTTGCGTCCAATGCCTGCGCCGCTTGTCGTGCGTCGTAAGTAGGACGACCAAAAGCGCAAATGACAATACCAGATTGACCCGTACGTAGCGTTCGAGACTTGCCTATTTCGAGAGTCGACAGTGTCTCTTCAATGTTGATACCCTGACCTGTGCCTCGTGGGTAGCGCACTGCAGCTGGGCCTTTGTATTCATAGCCAGTTTGTAGCATCTTACGGCATTCATCTTCGTCTGACGGAGCCATAACAATCATATTTGGGATGCAACGAAGGTAGCTTAAGTCGTAAACGCCTGCGTGAGTTGGACCGTCTTCACCGACTAATCCTGCTCGGTCAATGGCGAACAAAACATCTAGATTTTGTAGTGCCACATCATGGATCAGCTGATCGTAAGCGCGTTGAAGAAAAGTGGAATAAATAGCCACAACGGGTTTGATACCATCACAGGCCATGCCTGCTGCCAACGTCACAGCGTGTTGTTCAGCAATGGCAACATCGAAATATCGTTCTGGAAAGCGATCTGCGAAATCAATCAGGTCTGAACCTTCTTTCATGGCGGGTGTGATTGCAATCAGCTTGTCGTCTTGCTCTGCCGCATCACATACCCATTTACCAAAAACATTGCAGTATTTTGGTAGCTTACTTTTTACTGTGTTAGGTTTGGGGTCAGGCTCTATCTTATTAATGGCGTGGTAACCAATCGGATCACCTTCTGCGGGTTCAAAGCCTTTGCCTTTCTTGGTAATGACATGTAAGAACTGAGGGCCTTTTCGGTCTTTCAAATTGGCAATGGTTGTCAACAAATGGTCCATATCGTGACCATCAATGGGGCCAATATAATTGAAGCCTAGTTCTTCAAACATCATGCCAGGCGAGACCATGCCTTTCATATGCTCTTCAGCTTTACGGGCTAATTCAAGTGCGGAGGGCAGTCCGGAAAAAACTTTCTGTCCGCCTTTGCGAATATTATCATAGGTTTTGCTGGCCCAAATACGTGCAAAATAACTCGATAGTGCACCCACGGGCTTGGAAATGGACATTTCATTATCATTTAAAATAACCAGCATGTCAGCTTTGACATCGCCTGCATGGTTAAGTGCTTCAAACGCCATACCGGCTGACATGGCACCATCACCAATGATAGCAACAGCCTTGCGGCCTGTTTTTAATTGTCGTGCGGCAAGCGACATGCCAAGCGCTGCACCAATTGAGGTACTGGAATGGCCAACCCCAAACGTATCGTATTCACTTTCATCGCGTTTTGGGAATCCTGAGATTCCGTTTTCTTGACGAATATTAAGCAATGCTTCGCGACGGCCAGTTAGAATTTTATGAGGATAAGCTTGATGGCCTACATCCCAAACGATGCGATCTTCAGGCGTGTTGTATAAGTAATGAAGGGCCACGGTGAGTTCAACAACACCAAGTCCTGCACCAAAATGTCCGCCAGTTTGTCCGACGCTATAAAGCATGAACTCTCGTAACTCACGAACAAGTGTTGGTAATTGCTCTTTTTTAAAAGCGCGTAAGTCAGCTGGAGCATTGACTTGATCAAGCAGTGGCGTTTCGGGTCGCGCTGTAGGTATTTCTTCGAACATGGGCACAGGTTTGGTCACATATTAGTTAGTCTAAAAAAGCGGGTAAGTATATCAGTGGTTGCGGCCAATAATATAGTTCGCAAGCTCAACTAAAGGCTGAGCAGCGTCACCAAAAGGTGAAATCGCAGTAATGGCTTGTTTATGTAGGCTTTGAGCAAGTGCTTGTGCGCCTTCTAAACCAAGCAGTTTAGGGTACGTTGGCTTGTTTGCGTCTTCATCCGAAAACTGTGTTTTACCCAGTGTGGTGGTATCACTGGTGATGTCTATAATGTCATCTTGCACTTGAAAGGCGAGTCCAATCGCTGTGGCATAAGCGTCTAATGCGGCCAATTCTGCCTCGTTGTGTGCGCCAGTACTGATGGCGCCCATACGGATACTGGCACGAATGAGCGCGCCGGTTTTGTGTTGGTGCATTTGTTCAAGGGCCTTAATATCGATATCTTTGCCCACGTTGGCTAGGTCAATCATTTGTCCTGTGACCATGCCATGGCGGCCTGAAGCGAAAACCAGTTCTTGAATTAATTGTAGCTGGGTTTGTGTGTTTTGGTGTTTGGCGTTGCTTAATAATTCGAAAGCAAACGTTTGTAATGCATCGCCTGCCAAGATAGCTGTCGCCTCGTCGTATTGTATATGGCAAGTGGGTTTGCCACGGCGTAAGTCATCGTCGTCCATGGCTGGAAGGTCGTCGTGGATTAGAGAATAGGCATGAATGGACTCAATTGCCGCTGCGCAAGCATCGGTAAGGCTATTGGCTTCACCAAATAAGGACGCTGCGGCATAGGTCAACATCGGGCGAACGCGTTTGCCGCCATTAAATAAGCTGTATGCCATGGCCTCCTGTAAATGATCTGCGGGTTTATATTGGTCTAAATTGTGCGTAAGGTATGCATCTACGCGCTGACGTGCATATTGAGAAAAATCGTTTAGCGTCACGAATTTAATTCCGGATCAAAGGTTTCTAGATGTTCACCATCTTGCTTTTCTAGCAGAATTTGAACCTTTTGCTCAGCTTGTGTTAAGACTGTTTGACATTCTTGACTAAGCTTAACGCCTTTTTCAAAGGCCTTTAATGCGTCTTCGAGTGAGAGCTGATTTGATTCAAGTTGTGTGACCAGCGTATCCAGTTCGCTGAGATTCTCTTCGAAATGGCGGACATTTGTTTTACGTGACATGATGACTACTCTTATTTTGAACCTACGTTTTGTAACAGAAAATTGCTGATTGTTCGAGGGAGTGTTAACGAAAATTACAAAAATCCTGTAAGAAGATGTCATTCTTCGTCTTCGTTTCGTATAGAATCACTAGTGTGTGTTGGTCGTATTATAGCTTTTTTGTCAGGAGACGTGTGTGGATATCGCAACGTTAATAGGACTTGTTGGGTCTTTTGTAATAATTATTGCCGCCATTTTTGTTGGTGGGTCAGCGGGAATGTTTATTGATACAGCATCCACGTTAATAGTTTTGGTCGGATCTACCTTCGTCGTTTTAATGCAGTACCCTTTAAGTCAGTTTCTTAGTGCGGGTAAGGTAGCGGCAAAAGCGTTTATGTTTAAAAGCGTTCCATTAGACACATTGATTGATGAAATCTATGGTTTAGCCGATGAAGCCCGAAAAGGGGGGTTGCTTTCTTTGGAAGGAAAAGAGGTTGGTCACCCATTTCTATCAAAAGGCATTCAAATGTTAGTGGATGGTCATGATAGCAATGTGGTGAAAAGTCAGTTAACCAAAGATATGAATCAGTCGTATCTTCGTCATACGGCTGGCGCTAAAGTGTTTAAAGCCTTTGGCGATGTCGGCCCTGCCATGGGGATGATAGGGACACTGGTTGGGTTAGTGCAGATGTTGGCTAACATGGACGATCCTAAAGCAATCGGCCCTGCCATGGCCATTGCCTTATTGACTACTCTTTATGGGGCGATGTTAGCAAACATGGTGTGCTTACCTATTCAAGCCAAGCTAAACATTCGTGCTAATGAAGAATTAACCTGTCAGAAGCTTATTTTGGATGCCTTGCTTGCCATTCAGTCAGGTCAAAACCCTCGTATTTTGGACGGTGCTTTGAAAACCTATATTGCTGAAAGTAAGCGAACAGAGCGTGAATAATATGTTAGTTGTAAACGGATTCGATCATGAGTGATGAAGAAGAGTCAGATTGCCCCGAATGTATAGAGGGCTTACCTGCTTACATGGGAACGTTTGCGGATCTCATGTCGTTGTTAATGTGTTTCTTTGTACTTTTACTGTCGTTTGCAGAAATGGATGTGATCAAGTTTAAGCAGCTTGCTGGTTCAATGAAAGCAGCATTTGGTGTACAGAGTGAAATGAAAGCAGATTCCATTCCGATGGGAACGTCGATAATCGCCCAAGAATTTAGTCCAGGTCGTCCTGAGCCGACACCCATTAATGAGGTGAGGCAAAAAGTAGACAGTACTCCGGAAAATACACTTGAGGTTATCTGTAAGCCTGGTGACGCGGAATTGAAAGAGCAAAGTAATTCTGGCTCCCCCTCGCCAGTTACTTTTGTGGATAAATCTAACGCGGATCTTGAACGAGAGAAAAAAATTCAACAAACAGAAGGCGATGCACAAATGATTGCTTCGGTGATGCGCGAAGAAATTTCAAAAGGGACGGTCGAAATTGAAACGCAAGAGCAGACAATCACAATAAGGATTAAGGATAAAGGATCATTTGAGTCTGGTTCTGCGGAGCTAAATTACGATTTTATTCCTGTTATTGATTTAATCCGTGATGTCTTGGTGGGCATTCAAGGGACGATTTCAGTCGAAGGGCATACGGACAATGTGCCGATTGACAGTCTTCGTTTTCGCTCGAATTGGCAGTTATCTTCTGCTCGAGCCATTTCTGTCGCTGAAGAGCTGTTTTCGACTGGAATTCTTAATCAGGGGCGTTTTGCCGTGACGGGTTATGCGGATACGCGTCCTTTGGTACCAAACGACACTTCAGCGAACCGCGCCACAAATCGGCGTGTTGAAATTGTGATTAAGCAAAATGACACCTCTCGTCCGACGATGCGGACGACGGTGGATGATGTACCTTCTGATGGCGCGATTGAGTTTGGTTTGGACAATGTTGAAGAGTTGCGACCCAATGAAATCTTTTAAGCGTTTTAGTGCGTAGATAGAGAAAAAGAAGCTTCGGCTTCTTTTTTTTGTTTGTGTGGCGAGTTGTTGATTTTTAATGCTGAGATTCAAGTGAATTTTTGCTATGGTTTGCGCAGACAAAATTGAGGAAAAAGACAAATGCGAGTAGCAGTTATTGGCGCGTCCGGGCGCATGGGGAAAAATTTAATTACCGCTATTAACGACGCTAATGGTGTTTTTTTAGGCGCGGCTATTTTAAAGCCTGGCAGTAGTTTAATTGGTGCCGATGCGGGTGAGATTGCTGGGGTTGGAAAATTGGGTGTTGCCGCGGTTGCGTCGTTGGCCGATTGTGTGGATGATTTTGATGTTTTAATCGATTTTACCACACCAGCGTTAACGTTAGAAAATGCTGCTTTTTGCGCTAAACATCAAAAAGCCATCGTGGTTGGAACGACGGGTTTAAATGATGCTGAAAAAGCACAACTAAATGACGCCGCAAAACGATCACCTGTTGTTTTTGCCCCTAATATGAGTGTTGGTGTGAATCTAACGCTTAAGTTATTGGCGACCGCTGCGCAAATTTTGGGTGATGATTATGATGTGGAAATTGTAGAGGCGCATCACCGTCACAAAGTCGACTCGCCTTCTGGTACGGCATTACGTATGGGGGAAGTAGTTGCTGAAGCGTTAGGGCGCAATTTAAAAGAATGTGCTGTCTATGGCCGTGAAGGTCAAACGGGTGCTCGTACTCAAAAAGAAATTGGCTTTGAGACTATTCGCGCGGGTGATGTCGTTGGTGAGCACAGCGTTTGGTTTGCGACTGAAGGTGAGCGTATTGAGATTGTTCACAAGGCCAGTAGCCGTATGACTTTCGCTAAAGGTGCGGTTCGCGCAGCGAGTTGGTTAGACGGTAAGTCGGCAGGTATGTATGACATGCAGGACGTGCTGAATTTAAAATAATGGTTTGCACGACATTATGCAAAATCAAAAAATGGCCGCTTATTTGCGGCCATTTCTTTGTTCACTGTGATGCGTTCTAAGCCAAAGAATCCGGAGAATTAATATCCAGTAAGGGGGCTGCATCGAGATTTTCTGCGTCCATCATCATAGCAATACGCTGTAAGGATGAAAGGACTTGGGTTTGTTCCCAACCCTCTAGTGACTCAAACTCGTCAATGAACTTTTCATGAAGCAGTGGGGGCGTTGTTTTGAGTATTTCAAGTCCAGACTCTGTTAGTCGTGCATTGACAATTCGTTTGTCTTTTTGTGCTCTTACGCGTTCTACGTATTTTCGATCTTCCAAACGATTTAATATGGTTGTCACCGTTGCTTGGCTTAATGAGACACTATCGGATATCTTGCGAACCGTTACATCGCCAAGTGCTTCGATAGAACGCAGTACCATAATTTGTGGAATCGTTAAGCCGCAGGCTTTTACTACACGCTTTGATTGAAGATCGGTAGCGCGAATAATGCGTCGTAGATGGACTAAAACGTCGTGTAAGTGTTGTGGTGAGTTAGGCATATTTATTCAGTAATCCCGAAAATTTTACGGATTATAGGGTTTTGTTTTGATCTGTAAAAGATGAGTTCAAAAAAGTTACAGCTCAAAGTATATAGGTGTTTTTCATGTTTGCCAATAATCTCGTCATGGACAACAGAAAAACACCTGTATTCTAACGATCTTTTATTGCGTCAAACGCCGCAATAGCCGCTAATCTTGCTGATTTATAATCAATGATGGGTTTAGGGTAGTGGCAGTGTTTTCTTTGTTCCGGTTTAGGGTCATGAATGGATTTTGCGTCAAGTTTGGCAAGCTCTGGTACAAAGCGTCGAATAAAATCTCCACTTTCATCGTAAGTTTGAGATTGTCTTGTGGGGTTAAAAACACGGAAATAGGGAGCGGCATCGCATCCGGTGGATGCGCTCCATTGCCATCCACCGTTGTTTGCTGCGAACTCTCCATCAATAAGTTTGCTCATGAAGTACGCTTCGCCCTTGCGCCAATCGGCAAACATTAATTTGGTAAAAAAACTGGCCGTGACCATTCTTAAGCGGTTATGCATCCACCCGGTTTGGTTTAATTGACGCATGGCAGCATCAACAATAGGGAAGCCTGTTCTGCCTTCACACCATGCTTGAAATTCCTCTTCGTTCTCCCGCCATACCAGGGCATCTGTTTCTGGTTTGAATGGTCGATTCATGCAAAGGAAAGGAAAGTGGGTCATTAACTGACGATAAAAGTCGCGCCATGCAAGCTCTTTTAGCCAGATGCTTTCTTGCCAGCGTCTTCCTTCTTGGTTACAAGTGTAGAGAACGGCCTCTAAACATTGCCTTGGGCCCAAAGCTCCTAGGGCAAGATAAGGTGATAATGTGCTGGTGGCAGGTTCAATAGGATAATCTCTGGCCGCTTGGTAATGGCGTTCTTTGTGATGACAGAATTGCCAAAGCTTTTGTTTCGCTACGTCATGATCGGCTGGCCATAAATCGTCTCGGAATGGCCTTTCCCATTCCAAATTTAAACTGGGTTCTGGCAGCGGCTCTGCTTGGGGCTCAGGCATTGGCATCGGTGTGTTATCTTGTTGAGCAAGCAGACTTATCCATTTGTTGAAAAAGGGGGTGAAGACTTTAAATGGCGTACCTTGCTGACTCAGCACATCTTGCGGAACAATGATGTCAGTCGCTTGTACGTGAGTGTGAATCTGATGTTGCTGTAATTGTTCACACACTGCTAGATCGCGCTGCTGTTCGTGAATCGGTAAGTCGCGATTAAACCAAAGATGTTTGATATTGTGGTTGAGACAGAAAGTGGTGATGGCTTCAGGGAGTTGGTCAAACGTGTCGGCATCAATAATATGCAACGGGATGCCCAGTGTTGCTAAGGTGTTAGCAAGAGACTTTATCAGCCCAGCGCGAAGGCCAGTTTTTGCGTCTGATTCGTTATGTTTCTCCCACTGTATTGGTGTAGGGGTTAGGATAACCGCTATGCCTTGCTCTGCCTTGCCCGCTTCGAGTGAGGCGAAATAGAGCGCAGGGTTATCCAGGCAACGAAGATCGTTTCTTAACCAAACCAGATGTTCAATGTTCATTTTTCTGTGTTACCTTCAAACTGTATTACGAATACCAAGAGGCGATGGATAGGGGATAAAGTAGCTTTGCTGGTTTACATATTCACTGCCGTAATGCTTTAAGTAGTGACGAAGTAACGTAACGGGAGTGGCAAGATTGACTTCACCGCGTCGGTATTGCTCAACCACATCTAAAATATCTTTGCGCACCGATACATCCACAGCGTGTTTTAAATAGCCCACTAGATGCATAAGAACATTGCAATGGTTTTTGCGTTCGGCTGGTTTTGATAGTGTGGTCATTAAAATGTCAAAATAAGCCGTTTTTAATTCATCAAAAGGTCTTGGGTCATTACCTGCAAGCATACGTCCAAGTTGGCGATAAGTAGGTTGTGAGTGGGCCATGACCATGTATTTATAACGGCTATGGAAAGCGATCAGGTCTTTCATCCGAGCATCGGCAGTTATGCTGTGACGAAAATCATGATGAGTGAAGACTCGCAGCAAAAAATTTTCACGCAGTGCGGGGTCATTTAAACGTCCGTCTTCTTCAATCGGTAGCAATGGATAGCGTTGTCTCAGTGCTTTGGTAAAAAGTCCGACACTTCTTTGCATGTGCGGGTGACCATTTTCTTGATAAACCTTGATTCGTTCCATGCCACAACTTGGTGACTTTTTCATCAAAATATAGCCGTCTAAATGGCCTAGTTTTTCTAGGTACTGGTTAGACGCCGCCATGAAAACATCAGAAACATCTTGATCAGAATGTTTGCTGAAAACCATTCTTGGTGAGTTAGGATCGCCCTCTAGTCGTAGCGTTGGGCGAGGTGTACCGAAGCCGGCCGCCACTTCAGGACAAAATTTCTGGTAGTCAAAATATTGGCTGAGTATGTTGTCGCAATAGTCTGAATGACTATGGCCGCCATTAAAGCGAACATTGTCTCCGAGTAGGCATGAGCTGATTCCAACTGGGATTTTATGGGTCAATTGATCCGGTGACGGTTGCGAGTGCGTCATAGTTGAATCCTCCAATATTCTTCTATTTTGAGTCTTTAATGTGTTGAATAAGTGAGAACGCGCTGAGTAATGCGCCTTCTGCGTCGCCTTGACATAGCCAATCACCAACCAATCCAACGTTGTTTTCTGCTGACCAAGCAAAGGCGTTATTGCCTTTATTTTCGGTAAATCGACTGAAGAACCAACGATGTGGCTCACCGTGTTTTAGTACTCTGTGTTCGGTTATGTCTGCAAAGGCTTGCAGAAGTGTCTGGGTGACCCATTCTTTATCATGATCAAGGTGCTGTTTAGTCCAGTCTGGATGAGTTTGAATGACCCAACGATCTATTTTTTCACTGTGACGCATGGGTTTATAATTGTCTTTAATCATGCGTTTGATTGGTGAATTTTTCGGTTCAATAAGCGCATTTAGATCACATGTGTCTGTTTCTAACCACATTGCCCATTGTGATTGATAAGAAGCGCTTGCTTGATTTGCTCTAAGTAGGAGTACCGCCAATTCGCTGTGAGTGGCTAATATTGAGGCCGCTTGCGGTGCTGGTGCTGCGATAATAATGGTTTTCGCTATTACAATGGGTTGATACTTATCGTCTCTTAGTTGCCAGTGTGGTTGCTGGTTTTTTTCTGTTATTTGCTCTAAGTGTTGTATACGAATATTTGTGATGAAATGTGTGTTACCTAGCAAATGACGTGTAATAGCGCTCATTTTGGGAACACCCACAAAGGCTTGTGTATCCGCTTTATTGAGTTGTTTCCATGGTGCAGCGACATGCTCTTTAGTCAGCTGTTTGAAGAGTTCAATCACTTCGGGCTGCTTAGCAACAACGTAAGGTGTACCAAGATCGCAGCTAAGATCATCGTCTATTCTTTTGCTGCTTGCCCGACCGCCACTGCCGCGACTTTTGTCAATGACACATACCGTTTTGCCAGACTGGGATAGCAAATGCGCACATAAGCTGCCAGCAAGGCCTGCACCAATAATGGCAATATCAAACGTTGGAGTGTGAACTTGACCGGTAGATAATGTGTTCATTTCGTTTTTTCCCAGTGTCCATGTTGCTTTTCTTATACAATATAGAAAACTGTATAAGAAAAGCAACTGGATTGTACAAAAAAAAATTTGTATAGTTTTATTGGCGTCGTTTTTAGTGGTTATAGAAGTTTAGGTCACAATAGGTGAATTGCCTTATATGAGTGATGATTTGTTGGAAAAATGTATGAGTCGATCGAATCAAGCGGTAAAAACACACGGTGAAGCCTCCCAAGAGGTTTTAGATGAATCTGCATTATCGAGTGATTCAGGGTATTTTCCTATTCGTGACTTATCCTTAAAAACGGGGGTGAATTCTGTCACGCTTAGGGCTTGGGAGCGGCGTTATGGTTTGTTAAAGCCGAAGCGGACAGCAAAAGGGCATAGGCTTTATGACCAGACTGATGTGTTGCGTGTAGAGGGTATATTGCGCTGGGTTCAGCAGGGTGTTGCCGTCAGTAAGGTAAGAGCTCTATTAGAACAAGGCGCTACATTCGATGGCGTCTTACCTTCCAGTGAATGGTTGGAGTGGCAAGAGTCTTTAATCCATGCCGCAAAAATGTTTCAGGCTGATAAGATCGAGCAGATGTACCAGCAAATTTTTTCTCAATATCCTGCTGAAATTGCGATACGAGATTGGTTGTTACCGAGCTTTGAGCAGTTAGGGAAAGGGGCGTTTTTAGCGTTTTCTGAATCGGTCATATTGTCGTGCCTAATGACGCGACAAAGTCATTTTAATGTTCAGAAAAAGAGCTTACCTAAGGTGCTAATAACCGGTCTGTCGTCTCAGCGTATCTTATGGTGCTATATGTCAGCGGCTATTTTGCTTGATAAGGGAGTGTCGTGTCGTGTGGTGCCAAATATACAACACAGTCAAGATTGGTCCAGCCTTGTTGAGGCAATAAACCCAAAGTCTGTATTAGTTTTTTGTGAAAATGAATTTGCTAATAAAGTGACTGACTTCATGCAGCAAATACAGCAATGGCGACGGCCTGTTGGCGTCATCAGTCCAAGTTTTTGGTTAGCTACTCGTGAAGCGGCTGTGCCTGAGGTTGCTCAAGTAAGTGTTTATTCTGAGCTTTTAGAGGGCGTAGTGGATTTCTTGAGTAAAGTATCAAAAAGTTGAAAGTAAAAAACTATCAAATAAATATCCATAATATATTTTTATTATGGTAAGCCTTCCCTTAGTCTCTATAGTAAATCAACAGGAGACTCAACATGGCTAAAACAATGACTTTTGCGGTAATGCACTTTTCGATAGCGTTTTCTGTCGCGTACCTTATAACTGGCAGCCTATTGGTTGGTGGTTTGGTGGCCATAGTGGAACCCGCTATTAATACGGTCGCGTTTTATTTTCATGAAATTATTTGGAATAAAATTCAACAGACGGATGTGGCTTCTGAGCTGAGTAACACCATTAAAGCTGCTGGAGAAAATTACGCACTAAGATCGATGTGATTTTTTATAGACATTAAAAATGACCCCCACCAGACTAATGTTCCGGTGGGGGCGTGTTCAACAAATCACTTAATTGGATTTAATAAGAAATACAAGACGACGGCAACTGCGATCGGCGCTGTGAACTTCATCGAAAAGTTCCACAACTTGTAGATCGTATCTGAGGTTTCTAGCTCATCTTTTGCAAACTTATCTTTGACGACCCAGCCAGCAAACAGCGCAATCAGAATACCGCCTAGTGGCAACATAATGTTGGCAGTAATGTAATCTAAGAAATCAAATGTGTTTTTGCCGAAGAATGTGACGTCTGCCATAAAGTTAAACGAACCTAGGCAGGCAATCCCCAATCCCCAAACAATCACGCCTAAACCAATAGAAGCGGTAATACGCTTCATCTTGAAGCGCTCCACTAAAAAGGCAACGGTTGGCTCTAGTAAAGAGATCGCGGATGTCCATGCAGCTACACCAACTAACACGAAAAATAGAGTACCAAACAGCTGACCAAAAGGCATTTGACCAAAAGCAACCGGTAGGGAAATAAACATCAAGCCTGGGCCTGCGGCTGGATCCATACCGTTTGAGAAGATAATCGGGAATATAGCAAGACCAGCCACTAGAGCCACTAGAGTGTCTAGTGCGCCAATCGTTAACACCGTTTTACCGATAGAGGCTTTTTTGGTCATATAAGAGCCGTAAGCCATAATGGTTCCCATGCCAAGAGATAGGGTGAAGAAAGAATGACCTAAGGCAATGAGCGCTGCGTTCCAGGTGAGTTTGCTAAAGTCAAAATGAAACATAAAGTCCCAGCCTTGAGCAAAACCGCCAGTCGTCATTGCATAACCAAGCAAGATGATTAGCAGAACAAACAACGCCGGCATCATAATGCGAGTAGCGGTTTCAATTCCTTTATTAATACCTGCAGCAACGACAACGACTGTCATAATGCTGAATAAGGTATGCCAGCCAAGCAGAGTAGCAGGGTCTGCAAGAAGAGCGCCGAAAGCTGCTCCTGCGTCATCAGATGAAATACCACTCATTTCGCCTGTTAGCATGGCTTTTATGTAGTGAAGTACCCAGCCGCCAACGACAGAATAGAAGGAAAAAATTAGCACACCAGACAGCATACCCATGACACCGATTAAGCCCCATTTTCTGGAGCTTGCAGATTCCTCTGCTACGTCACTTAAAGCATTGATTGGGTTTTTGCGTGCCCGTCGTCCAATAAATACTTCGGCCATCATTATCGGGATGCCAACCAGTAAGATACAAGCTAGATACACAAGAACGAAGGCACCACCACCATTCTCGCCGGTAATGTAAGGGAATTTCCAAATGTTACCCAAACCGACAGCAGAACCCGTAGCTGCCAAAATAAAGATCCATCGGCTCGCCCACGAGCCTTGGATTGATGTTTTATTTGTCATAATTATCTCTAAATGGTTGAAAGCAAAATACGTAAACAGCGATCAGAGTTGGTTTTTTTATCCATACCTATGCTTCCTATTTCGCCAGCACGAAAGATTGCTGGTAAGCAAAACTCTGAGTAGGGGCGGGATTTTCCGAATTTCGATGGAGATATGCAACTAAAAATGTTTTTTTGTGGTGTTTTCTATCATTTTGCTTGCTCCCTGCCTTTAAGACTGAATTTTCAATCAATAAGGTTACGCATGTAATGGTTAGTTCTCTAAATAAATGTCTGGACATGCATTTGATTTCATGTAGAATGATTAGACATCAAATTAATTTGCTCTTAAATATCAGTTGATTAACGTTATAGCCCTTTATTTAGGCCGTTACGGTGTTTGGTAACGGTCTGGTCTATAAGTTTAACTGGTTTGAAATACTTTGTTTTCTAATGGATATGATGATGAATTCAGAAAGAATTGTGTTTACTAAACCCAGTGCGATAGATGGTATGGCTGTTAATCAATTGGTGGCAGCCTGTCCGCCACTGGACACAAACTCGGTGTATTGTAATTTGCTACAAGCAAGTCATTTTAGCGAAACCTCGGTTGTTGCGAGTGTGGAAGGCGGAGAAATGTTGGGATTTGTCTCTGGTTACATTATTCCTACTCAGCTAGACACGCTATTTATTTGGCAAGTAGCCGTTAGTGAGAAAGCGCGCGGTCAAGGTTTGGCGAAAAAAATGCTTTTATCGTTACTTGAGCGAACAGCATGTTCAGGTGTGCGTTACATTGAAACCAGTATCACAGCATCAAATGAAGGTTCATGGGCCTTGTTTCGACGACTGGCAGATCAGCTAGAAGCAGCGTTAGAAGAATCTGTGATGTTCGATAAGAAAGATCATTTTAAAGGGCAGCACGATACCGAACATTTAGTAAGGATAGGCCCTTTTTTTAAAAAATCAGAGATCTGATGAATTTATCAGTAGGCAAGTTAGAAATGCGATGAGTCCTAAAATATCGCTCTCAGTTTTTGCTTTTTAACAGGCTACTCAAAATAACAGTTTATTCACTTAAAGGATGATGAAAATATGAAAATTTTTGACGAAATCGAATCAGAAGTACAATCTTATGCCCGCTCTTTTCCACGCGTTTTTCACCGTGCGCAAGGCGCCTACTTGTTTGATCAAGAGGGGAATAAATACCTTGATTTCTTGGCGGGCGCAGGTACGTTGAACTACGGTCATAACAATCCAATTTTTAAAGAAAAGTTGGTGGAATATATCCTTGAAGATGGCATTACTCATGGTCTAGATATGCACACAAAGGCCAAAGGTGAATTCCTTGAAGTATTCAAAAAGCACATTCTTGAGCCTCGTGGCCTTGAGTATATGGTGCAGTTTACTGGGCCAACGGGTACTAACGCAGTAGAAGCGGCACTGAAATTGGCGCGTAATGTCACCGGTCGTGAAAATATCATCAGTTTTACCAATGGTTTCCACGGTTGTAGCTTGGGGGCTTTATCCGTAACGGGTAATTCTCATCACCGTGGTGCGGCAGGTACTAGCCTTGGTGCGGGTGTTTCTACCGTGCCGTTTGATGGTTATTTAGGTGACGGTATTGAAACCACTGAGTACCTTGATAAGGTCCTATCCGATTCAAGTAGTGGTGTTGATACGCCTGCTGCCGTGATTGTTGAAACGGTACAGGGCGAAGGTGGTATTAATGCTGCAAGCTTTGGTTGGTTACAGAACTTAGAAGCCGTTTGTAAAAAACACGGTGTTCTACTCATTGTTGATGATATTCAAGCGGGTTGTGGTCGTACTGGCACTTTTTTCAGCTTTGAAGATGCTGGCATCAAGCCGGATATCGTGACCATGTCTAAATCACTAAGTGGTTATGGCTTGCCGTTTGCTGTTGTTCTTATGCGTCCTGAGTTAGATGAGTGGAAGCCAGGCGAGCACAACGGTACTTTCCGCGGTAATAACTTGGCCTTTGTGACGGCTAAAGTCGCCATCGAGACTTACTGGAAAGATGACGCGTTTGAAAAAGAGATCAAGCGTAAAGGCGAGTATATCCATGAGCGTACACAAGCCATCGTCAATGAATTTGGTGAAGGTAACTTCACTCTTCAAGGTCGAGGTATGATGCGTGGCATTAACTGCGTAAGTGGTGAGTTGGCTGGCAAGATTACTAAAAAATGCTTCCAAAATGGTCTGATGATCGAGACGTCTGGCGCTGATGATCAAGTCGTGAAATTCCTTTGTCCACTTATTATCAGTGATGAAGACCTAAAACAAGGTATCGATATTTTAGAGCGCGCTATTCGTGATGTGTGTGCTAAAGAGGACGATATGCCTGAAGCAAAAAGTTATTTTGATGAGAACTACGATATCGCTGTCTAGTTTCTCTCTTACAAAGCCGCCTTCATGTTTTGAGGGCGGTCTTTTGTTGAACACTTGAGTGAAGTAAATAGTAAGTCAAAAACCTCAAGTTTCCTTCGGTAATGCTTTACCGACAATAAAGCGATCTTCGGATCATAAGGAGAAAAGAATGTTTGCACGTGATTTAGCTGAATGTGAAAAAACCGAACGCCGTGTTGTGTCTCCAGATGGAAATTGGGAAAGCACACGTCTCTTATTAAAAGAAGACAATATGGGCTTCTCTTTCCACATTACGACTATTTATGAAGGTAAGGATTTTGATATGCACTATCAAAATCACCTTGAATCTGTGTACTGCATTTCTGGCGAAGGTGAAGTGGAAAGTCGCGAGACAGGTCAAAAGCATCATATCAAGCCAGGTGTTGTTTATGTACTAGACAAACACGATGCACATACCTTGCGAGCGTTTAAAGAATTGAAATTGGCGTGTGTTTTCAATCCACCTATCACTGGCAAAGAAGTACACAACTCTGAAGGCGCTTACGAGCTGTTGGATTAAGAATACACATAAGATCAATTCGTTAATAGTGAAGGAGTAGATGAGGGGGTACGATAATGTCCGCGTCGGCATCAGCTTTAACAAGAAATGTTTTTTATGATACGAAGCTTTTGGAACAAGAGCTTTCAAGTAAAAAAAATTCTAGTGAAGAGTCGGTGAAAAAGAACACTCGAGGAGAACAAAAAGATATGTATCCTTCTAGACAGTATTCTTCACCAATGCACATTCATCGCCAAGACCCTGTTATTTATTCAAATGATCGACAAAAAGCGCCGCTCGAAGAAGCGCTTCTTGATCAGTATGAAAAGAAAGGTTTTTTATTCTTAGATGATCTTTTTGATGATCATGAAGTGGCAGATATGCAGCGACATATGCAGCGTTTGCGAGACAGTGATGAAATAAAGCACAGAGCAGAAAGTATTACAGAAGAGAGTAGTGGTGATGTTCGTTCGGTGTTTGATGTTCATAAGCTGAGTCATTTTTTTCAGAACATCGCACAAGACCCACGGTTAGTTCGAATGGCAGAATATCTTTTGGGTGATGATGTTTATCTTCATCAGACGCGTTTGAATTATAAGCCGGGATTTCGTGGCAAAGATTTTTACTGGCATTCAGACTTTGAAACATGGCATACGGAAGACGGTATGCCGCGAATGAGAGCCTTGAGTATGTCCATTTCACTGACTCCCAATGATTATCATAATGGCCCTTTATTATTGATTCCGGGGTCTCATCAGACGTTTATATCTTGTGTTGGTGAAACACCAGACAATAACTACCTTTCTTCGCTTAAAAAACAAGATGTTGGCATTCCAGATGATGCTTCATTGCAGTCATTGATTGAACAGAATGGTATTGAAGCGGCTGTTGGTCAGCCTGGCAGAATTATTTTGTTTGATTGCAATCTGCTGCATGGCTCAAATAGCAACATTACTTCATCGCCTAGGTCGAATTTATTTTTTGTCTACAATGCCTTGTCGAATCGTGTGGTTTTACCGTTTGGTAATACGGCGCCAAGGCCTGAATACATCGCGGCTAGGAAGTCGATTAAAGGCCTCAAAAAGAGCGATTAGTGCTTAAATTTTCCGCAACCTTATGACAATATAGCGGCAGTTTTAAATTTCGGCATAAGTTGGCTTTTAGCCCCTTAAAAAATTGGAAAAATGATGGGACAACATACAGTTGAGAAAATTGGCGGCACGTCCATGAGTGACTACCGTTCAGTGAGAGATAATATAATTTTTAAACCCACTTTAGCGAACAACATGTACCAGCGAATTTTCGTTGTTTCTGCTTATGCCGGTATAACAGATAAGCTGTTGGAGCATAAGAAAACCGGCGACGCAGGTGTATTTGCTTTGTTTGCTCAGGAGCGTAAGCAAAATAATTGGTTTCCTGCTTTGCAAGACGTACGCAATGCAATGTTGGCAATCAATCACAGCCTATTTGAAGTGGGAGAGCTACGCCATAAAGCGGATGCTTTTTTAAATAGTCGTTTGAAAGAAGCTCAAGAATGTTTAGAAGACTTGCATCGTCTTTGTCAACACGGGCATTTCTCGATTAGTGAGCACCTTGCGACAGTACGTGAAATGCTTGCCAGTCTTGGCGAGGCACACAGTGCTTGGAATACCGCGCACCTTTTACAGCGCGACGGTGTAAACGCTGTGTTTGTTGATTTGACCGGTTGGAATAGCCCAAGTCATATGTCGCTTGATGAGCGTATTCTAGATGCGTTTAAAGACATCGATTTAAGCAAAGAGCTGCCTATTGCGACAGGCTATGCTCACAGTGAAACTGGACTGATGTCTACTTTTGACCGTGGTTACAGTGAAATGACGTTCAGTCGAATTGCGGTTCTGACAAAAGCTCATGAAGCCGTCATTCATAAAGAATTCCATCTAAGCAGTGCCGATCCTCGTTTGGTTGGTGAGAGTAAAGCGGTGCCAATAGGTCGAACTAACTACGATGTCGCTGATCAGCTTGCCAATCTTGGGATGGAAGCGATTCATCCGAAGGCGGCGAAAGGCTTACGCCAAAGTGATATATCACTGCGTGTGAAAAATACCTTTGAGCCAGAGCATACTGGTACGCTTATTACTGGTGATTACGTCAGTGACGCACCTTGTGTTGAGATTATTGCTGGCTGTCGTGGCGTGTTTGCCGTGGAACTGTTCGATCAAGATATGGCCGGTGATATCGATAAATTTGATGTGGATATTCTTAAAGTATTAAGACAATTCCATGCGCATATCATCGCTAAAGACATTAATGCGAATACTATTACACACTATTTGGCAATCAACCTGAAAACCTTGAAGCGTGTCATGAGGGTGTTGCATGAGCGCTTTGCAGACGCTGAGATTACGCAACGTAAAGTAGCGATTGTTTCCGCGATCGGCAGTGATATGAAAACCACAGGTATGTTAGCGAAGGCGGTAAAAGCCATTGCTGAACAGAATGTAAATGTGTTGGCGATGCACCAATCTATGCGCCAAGTAGATATGCAATTTGTTGTCGATGAAGAAGACTACGAAAAAGCGATTTGCAGTTTGCATAAGGAATTGGTTGAAGTGCATAACCATGGTCGAGCTATCTGTTTAGCATCTTAATGGATAAGTAATGTGACCAAGTGAAGGCTACCAGCCCTAAATGTTAGAGATGACATTTAGGGCTGTTTGCATTAATGAGAAGCCTTTAATGTCGTTTAGAGGCTTCATTGTCGCTTAGTCTGTGTGGACGATGGGGCTACCTTGATTGAATTCCTCCGCTGTCACCGCTTTACTCACATAGTAGCCTTGGCCAAAATCACATTGGAATTCGGCCAGCATTTTCCATTGCTCTCTGGTTTCTATGCCTTCTGCTAATACTCTGATATTGAGTTTGTGCGCCATGGCAATAATGGCTTCAACGATCTTACGATCATCTGGATCATTTTCTAGATCCATCACAAAGCTACGATCAATTTTTAATAAATCTACGGGAAGGTTTTTTAGCTGCGAGAGGGAGGAGTAGCCTGTGCCAAAGTCATCAATCGCAATACAAATGCCCATGTCCTTAAAGGTTTGTAACAGTACTCTTGCGAGATGGACGTCTTCAAGAATGGACGTCTCAGTGATTTCAAAGCCGATTAAATGAGTGGGAACCTGATATTTAAGGAGTAATTCTTTGACTAATGCTGTGAAGTTGGGGTCAGACAGCTGTGATGAGGACAGGTTGATATGTATTAAAAGATCCGGTCGACCTTCTAATTTACGTTTTGCTAGATACGCAATACCTGCTTCTAGGACCCAATAACCTAGTTCTACAATTTTGCCCGTAGTTTCTGCGAGCGGTATAAAGTCATTGGGAAACACCAGACCTTTTTCAGGATGGTTCCAGCGAATGAGTGCTTCAGCGCCAAACACCTGGTCAGTATGAAGGTTGAATTGCGGTTGAAAGTAGAGCTCAAATTCTTTTCTTTGCAATGCTAATGATAAATCTTCTTCTGCTTTGATGAGATTATGCGTGCGGATCTTCATGCTTTCAGTGTAAAAAGAATGTTGGTTTTTCCCCAACAACTTCGCTTGATACAAAGCCATGTCGGCATTTTGCATGATGGTAACCAGATCATCACCATGCTCGGGAATCATAGCTATGCCCAATGAAGTACTTAAAAAATATTCTTTGTCGCCAATGTTAACTGGGGTTCGAATACTGTTGAGTATTTTGTTAGCGAATTCTTCTGCTTCTGCTTGATTCATGATGTCGCTGAGTAGTATTCCAAACTCATCGCCACCCAAACGCACAACTAAGTCAGATATCCCTCTTAATTTATTGAGACGATCAGCCACAATAATTAATACTTGATCACCTATGTCATGGCCGATCGTGTCATTGATGCGTTTAAAGTTATCAAGGTCAAAATAAATAAACGCTGAAATACGCTTACGTTTCTGATTATTAAATAAGATGCTAGGTAAGCTGTCTTGTAAATAACGGCGATTAGGTAAACCGGTTAAAGGATCCTTATAAGCTAGATCTTGAAGTTCTGCGGTTTTTTCCTTTACTAATACTCGGAGTCTTAGTGGCTGAAGTAAAATACCGTATAGTGACATAGCGAGTAGAAGCGCCACAATAATAGAAAGTATATAGCCAGATATCCTGCGTTTCTCTAATTGTTGATCTAAATCACGGCTAACGCTAAGGGTCCATTTGCCAACGGGTAGAATCAACTCAGTAGACGCCCTGATATCCGTTACGGGAACAGACGAAGAGAAAAGCGATATGCTCTGCTCGCTATCCGCGTACATTCTGGTGAGATTGAATTGGTAGCCCTCTTTTTCCAGCTGTTTTAACTGTGTGGTTTCTAATAGGTTATCTAGATAAACGACTGCCGAAGCCAGCCCCCAAAATTGTTCATGTTGGGTGTTTTTATACAAAAAAATAGGTGCGCGGCTAATGACAGCGACTCCACCTTGTACGAGAGGAACGGGACCAATAACAAAGAGCTGACGATTTTGAATCGCTAACAAGGCTTCATCTTTGAATTTAGGTGTTGAAACAATATCGAGTCCTACAGCGGCTTCGTTTCCTAAGAGTGGATAAATTTGCTGGATTACACCATCGGGTGCTAATTGAAGGTTTTCAATACCACCAATTGATTGAATTAGTTTGTCTGCATAGTCATCAAACCACTCAGTATTACCGTTATTTAGTTCAACTTCGTAAGCTAAGATTTGCGCCGTAGTAAAAATAGAAGAGAGACGGCGTTCGAGAAGAGAGGCTTGTGTGCGGGAAAGACCGCTTAAAATAGATTGTTGTTGGTGAATAATGGAATTGGTTGTGGATTGGGTCCAATAAACACCAAATAAAGCAATAGCAAAAAAAGCAATCAACGAAAAAAATAGGGCTGAAGGCTGTTTAAACTCGGCTTTTTTCAATGAGCTATCCTTTATTTATAATTGATTAAAGAGCCTAGGATCATACAGATAAATTATTTATAGGTAATTGGTCTTTTTGTAAACGGATTGGTCATCATTATTTTTTAGATAAAGTAACTTTTAGGAAGGACTGAATGGCCTTTGTTAGAAAGCAAGGTCGAGAGTGGCCACGGTTTTCGTATAAAACCGTGGCCAAGACAGACTACGCGAAAGCGAGAAGGACACCAGCGAAAGCAATTAAGCTACCCATAAGACGAGTCACAATGGGAGCTTGAAAACGAGCCACTATCATACCAAAGCCGATACCAGCAACATGCAACAGTGCGGTTGCCGCAGCAAAGCCTAATGCGTATTCAGCACCGTTAGCATTCAAAGGCATTTCTAAACCGTGAGCGGCGCCATGGAAAAGAGCAAACAGTCCAGCAATGCCAGCACAAATGGCAACAGGGAAACGTGCCGCGCCAACTAACAAAGCGCCCATCAGAATCACCGACAAGACAATGCCTTGCTCGATGAAAGGAACTTGCACCCCCGCAACCGCTAATCCGCCACCAACCAACATGGTGCCAACAAATGCAGCAGGAACTGCCCACAAAGCACGACCACCAAGGCTTGCAGCCCAAAGGCCGATGGCTAGCATCGCTAACAAATGGTCCAAACCACCCATAGGGTGCATAAAGCCCGTCATAAAGCTGGTTGTGTGTTCGTGTCCTGGGTGAGCGGATGCAAGAGCGGGGATAGCGGCAACAAGTGCGGCCAATGCCATTTTAAGCGATAAACGCATGGATTTGTCTCCAAAAATATTTATAAATATTAAGACCGTACAGAATGGTCTTGTCTAAACCACCGCTCTTGCGGCTGGAAGAGAGGATTCTAACATACCCACAGTGTGGGTAAATTGAATGATGTTGCCAATCGATAACGAAATATTCAGCTTCCAACAAAATATGGTGGTAAATTAATCTTCTATTGGTGTTAACTATGCATTTTATAATCAGTCTGATTGAATTTGGGCAATCAATGCGGTGTTTACCTAGGAGTAAACTATGACCTTTCATCTATGGACTTTGTTTTTCTTGGCTTACTTGGTGACCACTCTGTCACCGGGGCCGAATGTATTGTTGGTGCTTAAGAACAGTATTCAATTCGGTTGGAAGTCTGCCTTCATTACTATTTTCGGTAATTTGACTTGCCAATTTTTGATCGTTTGTTTAGTTGCGTTGGGGGTTGGCGCATTGTTACAAACATTGCCAGTTTGGTTTCTGGTGATGAAAATATTAGGCGGAACCTATTTGATTTACCTTGGGATTAAAGCGTTACGATCCAAAAAGAAATCTACTTTTGATGCTATAGATAATACAGTTGTCACTAAGTCGACTAAAACCGGACTTGCACTGTTTGGTGAGGCGTTCTTAGTCTCAGCAAGTAACCCTAAAACATTGATATTTTTGTCGGCCTTCTTACCCCAATTTTTAACCCTAGAATCGCCAGCGTATCAACAGTTTTCGGTCATGTTTATTACTATTTGCGCCATCGTTACCAGCGTGCATATTAGCTATGCTTTTGGCATCGCTCGTCTAGGAAAGCGTTACTCACTAAAAAACATGGAAACCAAAATCACCAAAATAACAGGCGGCTTGTTTATCACCATGGGTGGTGGAATATTGTTGAGTAACCGATAACGCGAACGAAAGGACGTATACGAACAAGTTCACAATCATTGTGAATAGAAGCATGATAGAAGGCCTTATTTACTCTATTTATTAGGTGGAAATTAGGCCTTTTTGCTATGTGTTCCCAAAATATTAGATATGATGAGACAGTTTCACTCCAAAATTCACGCTGTGATTGTCTTCGAATGTTACTTCATTGCTCGCTAGATTGGCCTTAGCTTCACCAATCCATGTATAGGATACACCTGTCGTAATGGTGATCTTTTGTGTTGCTTGATATTTTAGCCCAGCAGTTAATGAAGTATAGCCATCGGTTGGTGATAGGTTACTAACTAGGTTGCCTGATGGCTTTTCATGCGCGATGGAGAGTAACCCTGTCAAGTTGTTTGTTAGTTTCTGGCCAAGCCCGAGAGAGTAGGTGAGAGAGTTGTTTCTATAACCAACAAGGTTATTTGCTTGATTGACAAACTGGGTGAAAAGCTGGGGAGTGATTTTTGTTTTGTTCCATTCAACCCAACGGGCAGAAAACATCAGAAGTGTGGATTGTGTAATACCAGTCTGAAAGTCGAAGTTTAATGATTTAGGCATATCGACGTCAAACGACGTCTCTTTCGTAAAAGAGGAACTGACTATATTCTCTTGGCTATCAAAATTCACCTTTATCGCTGAGTGATAGGTTAACGAGGTCCGAAGTGCGATATCTGGAATTTCATAGGCAGCGCCCAACAGATAACCCCAATCGTTCTGAGTATCTGTTTTCATGGTGTAGAGTAGATTGTTCGATCGCTGATTGACGGTAACATCACCACTTGATGTGACATTTCTTAGCCCGCCATAGACGGAAAAAGGAGAATTTATTTTATAGCGAACGATTCCGCTGATGGCTATGGTATCGACAGAAGCACGGGTTCCAGAGAGGGGATAAGTCGAATGTGAAGGGTAGCGAATATCTGCACCAAAAGGTTGATCTACAATAATGGCCATGGAGGTTGAGTTAGACACGTCTTGTTTATAGGCGCCACCGAAAAAATAGCCTTTTTTTGCCACGTTTCCTGATTGGATTGAATCCGTTAGCTTGCCTGATACTTCTGGATCAACGCTATAGGCGCTTAATTCAAGATACGTTCCTTGCTCGAATAGAGGGGCAATGGGTTGTCTTGATAGATCCATACCGCCGGCATATACCTCTTTGGCACTAATTGAGCAAAGAGTGATCAAAATGACTGTGTTTTTCATGAAGCTTTTACCTGTTATCGGTTCTATGTCGGCTTAACGTTTAAAATGATGCTGTAAAGCAAATAAAAAATATTTGGGCGTGCCTTTTATGGCGGCCAATAATAAAGTAATTGTAAAGGATTACTAAATGGTAAATCGGTTATTTCTAAAGTTTGAGGCTGAACGATTATGGCGAGCGGTTGGGCGCAAGATGGCGCGGTGCAAGATCAAATAGACGCGACGGTGGACGCTGAAGTGGAGCGTGCAAAAAACAGTCTACCAAAAGGCGATAGCCTGACCCATTGCGAAGAGTGCGATGCGGTGATCCCTGAGTCTCGGCGCAAAGCCATTCAAGGAGTACGTTTATGCATCCGATGTCAGTCTGAGCAAGAGAAGAAAGGTCGAACAATCGGGCGGGCAGTAAAGACAGTCAGCTAAGATAAAAGCGGTACGTTGTTTTTGTCATTGCATTGATATTGATTCCAGTAGTCTTCATGAAATCAGCGTATTTATTGTCGAATTTTGCCTGCTTGATCTTCTCCATTGTGATAAGGTTTCGCTTATCTAAAAGGGCGTTTGACCATGAGTCTAATGCTCTGTTTCTTTCAGAATAAATAAGGATGAGCTTGTGGCAGACACTTACTCAACAGAAGTGAATAAATTAGAGAAGCTGCGTGCGGCTTGGTTGCCTGCGGTGGAGTTTCTTTTTGGCGAAGCGGTTCTTGAAGCTAAATTTGATGGCTTTGACGTTAGCGACGATATTGCCAAACCAAGTGCGGTATTTGAACACGCCGATGAACCATACCGTTATAAGATTCAGATGCCAGCTCGAGTATTCAGTAATGATGTCATGCTGTTGGCGGATGTCATTCAAGAAATGGTTCGTGGCCAATATCCTATCGGTTTTGAAGGCGCTAAAACGCCAGCACTGTGTGAAGGGGTCGCGGTCTTTGGTGCAATTACCGCCATCAAGCAAGTGTTTGGTGAAGAGTCTGTCGATTCATATTTGAATGCATTGCGTGAACAAGCGTTCCCTTATTACGACGCGTTCTCTTACGTGGCGGTTTTGTTAGCTGAAGATCCACAAGCCATTAAGAAATTACGTGGTGTTCAACCTTTCTTGTACAAGGTAGAGCGAGCGGATTTTGAGGCTGCTCAGGTAGAAATAGACCGTAAAATCAAAGACATTCTTTTATTGGCTTTTCGTGCTTAACAAAGACGTTACATCGAACAGAAACAAAAATGCCGCGTGATCGCGGCATTTTTGTTGGTAATATTAGCTAAGTCTCGTATTAGCTTTTAAGCTCAGACAATTCTTCACTAAACCAGATTTTGCGTTTAAAACGAGGGTTTTTAGACGACATATCGATTTTATAAGGGTTCGGCTCGTGGGTCTGTGGCAAATCAAGAATGTTACAAAGCTCTTGAGCAAGCCATTTTTCTACTTTTAGCACGACCATTTTTTTACGCAAACGACCTTGTTCATCACGGTTCAAAATCGTTGGTAAGGTATTCAGCGTTAAAATTTCACCAATTGCTGGATGCGCCATGCGCTCACGACCTTCATCGCTGGCATAAAAATGCGACACGGCAAACACCATGCGCTGAGGATTGATTTGCTGTAAGAATTGGCAAGATTTCACTACGGTAGAACCCGTGCGAACCATGTCGTCAAACAACACAATGCTCGCCCCATCTAGGCCGTCGAAAGTGTGTTCGCTTTCTTTGTGGAGCGTGATTTCCACTTTGCGTTCCGCCGTACGGTCTTTGTCTAGCATGATAAATTTTGCTTTGCTTAGGCCGAGCGTTTTGTACATTTGCTTAACGAAGTCGCGTGCGCCTTTATCGGGAGCACAAAGTACTAATCCTTCCCCATCTTCACCGTAATTTAGAATGTTTGAATTCAACAAGTAATGGGCGTAAATCTCATAAGGAATTAAATTATGGAAGTCACCTTCAAATACTTCGGTAAACATCTTTTGCACGGATTCGGAATGGTTGTGAATGGTCATCACAGTGTCCACGCCGGATAGTTTTAGCAACTGTGCATAAAGTTTGGCGGTAAAAGGCTGGCCATCGAATTTTTTAACATCTTGGATATCACGCTCAAAACTGGTTTCGCCTAAGCTTTGGTGAGGACCACGATCTTGTGCACTATAGAAAAGATCTGGCTCGACCAGAATAACGCGGTCGGCACCGTTCTCTTTTGCTGCACGGGCGATGATCAGGTTAGACATCGCCAGTTCTTGGCGACTTTTTACGTGACTGCCAGTACTCACAATGATGACAGCCTTACCCTTGAGTTTGCGGCCAATATTATCGAAATCGGCTTCATCGGAGATAAACCGAGGGCAAAACTCGGAATTCATGAACTGCTTCATACTGATTAAATCAGCGATGTCTTCGTGTTGCCCCATTGCATAGGCGACATCAATAGCAAAGGGATTATCGGAAGAGTTACTAACAACGACAACATTAGTAGCCTGACCGGTCGACAAAGTCATGAGAGATCCTTAACTAAGGGATGGGAATTTGCGCTGATTTTAATACTTGTGAGTTTGTTTCGATAGGGTTGATTGAGGATAAATGGCATTTTTATAAGGATTGGGCATGGCTAGGGTCACTTATGCTTCAGATAACAGCTGCCAGCATCATGCTTCCTATCTTCAAGCATTGAATTTGAATGGATAGATTAGGAAGCCCTAGCCCTGCTATATTCTGATTTGGACTTGTTTATAAACCTCTCTAAAGAGACTCGTGCGGTTATGACAGACATACGAAATATAGAAAAAACACTGCTATCTGATAACTGGTATACCTTGAATAAGTTTTCTTTTGAACTAAAGGGCAAAAATGGTCAGTGGCAACGTCAGGAGCGAGAGGCTTACGATAGAGGTAACGGAGCGACGATTTTGCTCTACAACGTTGAAAAAAAGACGGTGGTACTGACGCGACAATTTAGAATGCCTACTTTTGTGAATGGCAATCAGGATGGCATGTTGATCGAGTCTTGTGCTGGATTATTGGACCAAGATAACCCTGAAGATTGCATAAAACGAGAGACCGAAGAAGAAACGGGCTTTAAAGTCGAGCGAGTAAAGAAAATTTTTGAAGCCTACATGTCCCCAGGCTCTGTGACAGAAATTTTGTACTTCTTTGTGGCTGAATACTCGGACAACATGAAGGTATCCGATGGTGGCGGCCTCGAGCACGAGCAAGAAAATATCGAAGTGCTAGAACTGGATTTTCAATTAGCGTGTGACATGATGGTTTCAGGGGAAATTAAAGATGGTAAAACCATTATGCTGCTGCAATACGCCAAACTACATGGCTTATTGTAATGTTGCCTGATGCCAAAGCAAAATTCGAGTCTTATCCTGAGGGCGTGAGAAGCATCATGTTGACCATGAGGCAACTCATTTTGTCAGTGGCAGAAGAGAATCAACTTGGTGCTGTTGAAGAAACGTTAAAGTGGGGCGAGCCAAGCTACCTTGTAAAAGGTGGCAGTGCAGTACGAATAGACTGGAAACTAAAATCGCCAGATCAATACTGCTTTTACTTTAATTGCAAAAGCAAGCTGGTCGATACTTTCCGAGAGTTACATTCTGAACAACTCAAATTCGAAGGCAACCGCGCCATCGTGCTTAGCCTGAATAAAGAGCCTCCACTTAACTGTTTATCACATTGCATTGAACTGGCAATGAAATACCAGAAAAACAAACATCTTCCTTTGCTGGGAGCTTGAGTTGGTAGGCTATGATTGGTTTATGACAATATTGTCTGACGTTACACTGTAATTTTTTCGAAATTGCATTGGGGTGACATTGAAGGCAAGTTTAAATTTTTTAGCAAAGTAGGCTGAGCAGTTGAAACCACTCTCAAAGGCAATGTCTGCGATTTGTTTATTGCTTTCTGTTAGCAGTTGAACGGATTTCCGTAACCGATAATTCAACAGGTAACTGTTTGGAGAACAGCCCAAAGCGTTGCGGAATATTCGATAACATTCACTTTCACTGATATTTGCTGCCTGACTTATATTGGCAATAGAGATGCGCTCTTCATAATGACTATGAATGAAATTTAGCAAGGTTTGTATTCTTCTTTCGTTCGTCTTTGAGCGGTTTTGAGTCACGGTGATGCCTTGCTGATTGGTACAGAAGACGTGCCAGAATTTCATTAGCGCAATGTTCATATAAAATTCGCGGTCAGAGCCTTCTTTTTTCCAAACATCAAAGGCGGTCGCTAGCTCATTGATGACTTGCTGGTGCCAAGCTTTGTCGTTGGAGAATTTATAAAATAGCAGCTCTTTGTTATTGAGAACAGGCAGCACATGCTTTTTATAAATGAGCCCAAAATCAACACCACCCAGTATTTTTGGACTGAACACCACGTTGAGTATTCGACAGTCTTCAGAGCCATGATTCGTTAGCTTGTGTAAGGTGTTGGCATTGATAAAGACCATTTCGCCCGTTCGGATTATGTCGCTGGAATGAATGCATTCGACCTTTGTCGCGCCTTCTATCACCAGCACAACTTCAATCTCGTCGTGCCAGTGCCACGGTACTTCGCCACCAACGAAATGGGAAAAGCGTTCGTCGTAAGATCCACAGGGGAAGTCATGACTCCCGTGAATTGTGAGTTCTCTACCATTTTCTTCTGTTTCAATCTTATAAATTTGCATGGCATTGTTTAGTAACGTCGTTAGGTTAAATGGCTCGGCAGAATCGTCTTGATAGAATCGTTATATTTCAAGAGAGTATATACCTATATATAAAGAAAATTAGGCGGTATTGTTCTAAGTTGTTCAAAATAGCCAAATTAAAACAGGTAAACAATGTCATGCTTTTGCTTTTTATCATCTATATCGCTTTTATCAGTTTAGGTCTACCTGATGCCGTGCTTGGCTCATCCTGGCCGGTTATGAAAAACGACTTAAATGCCTCGTTGGAATTTGCCGGTGTTATTTCTCTCATCATCAGTGCTGGCACCGTGCTCTCCAGCCTTTATGTAACAAAAGCGATTCATTATGTTGGTATAGGAAAAGTCGTTGCGCTAAGCGTCTTGCTGACAGCGATAGCTTTATTTGGCTTTAGTATGTCCAATATGGCTTGGGCGCTTGTGTTCTTGGCTATTCCGTTAGGTGTTGGAGCGGGCGCTGTGGATGCGGCACTGAATAATTTTGTTGCCTTGCACTACAGAGCCAAGCACATGAACTATCTGCATTCATTTTGGGGTGTTGGTGCGACCGCTGGACCACTTCTAATGGCGAATTATTTGGCTCTCAACGATGGTTGGCGCGATGGCTATATGACCATTGCGATTCTGCAATTCTTACTGGTCATTTTATTATTTGCTTCGCTTCCTTTGTGGAAAAAATTTGTCATTAACTCAGTAAAAAGTAATGAGCCTAACACTCCGTTAGTGACAAATGCTTCCGCACTAAAAATGAAAGGTGTCACACTGCAGTTAGCGGTATTTTTTAGCTATTGCTCAATAGAAATGAGCACTGGTTTGTGGGCGGCGAGTTATCTCACAACCGAGCGCAATATTTTACCAGTAGACGCTGCTTTTTGGGTCGCCATGTACTATTTAGGTATCACAGTAGGGCGCTTTGCCTGTGGCGTGATTGCTGAAAAAGTGACAGAAGAAACCCTTATCCGTTCAGGCGTTGTCATTATCTTGTTCGGTTGCATTTTGCTTGCGCTACCGTTTTCAGATGAGCTCGCCAAAATAGGCTTGATATTGATTGGGTTAGGTTGCGCCCCAATTTTTCCTAACACCATTCAAATGACACCTAAACGTTTTGGCTCATCGGCATCGCAAGCCATTATTGGTTTATCTATGGCCACGGCTTATATCGGTATCATGGTTGTACCGCCAATACTTGGTGTCACAGCAAAGATACTCACCTTTGCTTCGTTCCCCATGATATTGCTGTTGCTAGCTGGCATTATATTGCTGACGACCGAACGCTTAAGGCGTTATCACAGCACCTCCTTACGTTAATAACGAAGAGAGGCACCATGATGAGCACCGAGAATAGACCAAGCATTCAGAGACAACAAACCATACTATTGCTGCTAGCATTGGATGGAAAAGTATTCTCTGAGACGCTAAAGCTGCGATTTAATGTGTCGGATCGCATCATTTACAACGATATGATTTATCTGGAAAAAGCCGGCCTATTAAAACGTATTGACGCTGGGGCAATTGCTGTAGAAGCGTGTTCGGAGTCACAAGAAGAAAAGTAGTGGTTGTCTTGTCTTACTCACCGTCAAATTTTAGCAGTGATGAAGACAAGGAAATATGTATCGACTATGGTGTAGAATCTTAGAGAACCTCGGAGAATGTCAATGTCTTTAAAAGTAACCTCCGTCAGACTAGACGAAGAGACACTGCAACGTGTTATTACAGGCTTACTTTTTGTCGTCGTTTATCGAGAAAATTTGTCTGTAAATTGCCTAGAACTCTTACGTATTCTTCATGAATCGCAGCATTGGCTAATGAGTGAACAATAGCTCATGCAAAAGCCGCTGCGAAGTTTTGTAATTCAGCTAGGTGTTTAGGCTGTTTAGGCTGAACGATGTCTTCATTGATTTTTAAAATAAGACTTTTAAATACTTCGGTATTATTTTTTAATTTTTGTGATGCCATTAAGGATTTGATTTCATTAATGCTTTTTTCATTAAGCTTAACGGAAAAGCGTTTCGACGCTTTTGCTTTGGCGATATCAGATTTTAGCAATAAACCTAAGTTGTCTTGTGAGAATCGATTGGAACTTAAAGCATGAAGATAATACAAGACTAGAGCTTTATTAAAACTATCCCCTAAACTGGCATCAATTTTCTGAGTCGCTATATTTAAAATATCTAAAAAATGAGCCGGCAAACGCACATCAATGGGCGTTTTGATCTTATTGTATTCAGCACGTATTTTCGCGGTGGATTGTTTTGGGATACTAACCACGGTATTGCAGCTGTTACAAACGGCAGCCAAAATGTTTCTCACTACGCCAGAGTCATCACTAAAACTCACATCTCGAAGCTGATAAGTTGCGTGTGTTAAGCCACATTCTGGACAAATGACCTGTCTTGAGTCGCCTTCTTTAACTATTTTCATTTCAGACTCCGCTTTCGTGAACACTGATAAACATGGCATCGGGTTCGATAAAGTAAAATTTTATATACCATCGTTTTCCATTCTTGAATGGCTTTAACACGTGTACATTAATAGTAGGAGCTTGATGATGAGGGCTCATTTCGTATTCGTTGCCGCGAGTATAGCGTATCAGCTCAATAACCTCATCATCGCTTAACTGGCCGCACTGAAAAAGATTCTTAACATCAATCTCTTTTCTTACTTCATGGTCGTACGAACCGCTTTCTAAACAAGTTATTACCTGTGATTTCACTTCCTTGAAACCCATCACCACTCCTTTTTTGTACGAAATAATTCGTACGTATTAATTGTACGTAAGTATTCGTACATTTCAAGCTATTACTTTTATTCTAGTTCAAGCACAGCAGAGAAGACAAAGCTTGGCTTCCACCGATAAACTCTCCTCAAACAAGCTGACTATCGAGCCTCACATTGCTGATAGCAACTTGGTTTCCTCGGGCAGACGGCACCGCGGGAGCAAATCAGTCGAGCATCGTTGTCTATGCCGCGTTCTACCCAGTTGATATTAAGGATTTTCGCCACGCTCATGAGGTCTTTTTTAATGCTTCTTGGTATCTGTGAGGAACCGCCTTTGGTGACACACGCTTGACGTAAATCGGCCGCGATGGAAAGGGCGTCTTTGCCTTGAGCATCAATAGCAGGATTCAAGTCAATGCCGGAGCAAAGTACGTGGCTATTGCCGGCAAGATCTTGCACCTTGATTGATTCACAGGCGTATATTCGTGGCTCGTCGCCAACATTAAGAATCGATATTTGTGCGGAGGTGCCTGTACTAGGTTCGCTGATTTTGCGGAACACTGACCAGTGCTGGCATGGGTCTTCCACCATGCTCATGTTGCCCCAAGGCAAAGGAATGCCATTGCCACGATAGATGGCTTTGAGCTTACCTGGCGCGTAGGCATCGAAATAATGCCAATGAGGATAAGGCGACGCGGCCGTCATGCGGCGCATGGTGACGGATTCAGAAACACCTGCCAGTTGTGCGGTATTAATTTCGTAGCCATTGCGATCTAACATTTGTCGAAATGGCACTTTTGGGCACAGCAAAGCGCCAGCAAAAAAACTGCATTCAAAATCTCGCCATGCGAATAAAATATCCTGAGCATCCATCCCCGACGATTGTATTTTTGCGTTTTTGGCTTGTAAGGGGGAAATTTCATTTCGCCCTGTAACTAGCACATTTTTCAAACCGTCTTTGTCATGCAAAACCGTGTGGCCAATGTGTACCGCAAGGTTGTACTTGAGGCGCTGAGGCTGATTTTTCATGATCTGATTGATGTAAATCGTGCTTGGCGGATCAAAAAAAGACGTCACCACATGGCTTTCACCAACGCCCATTTCCTGCAATACCGCTAAGGGGGTTTTTTTAAACCACTTGATTTGCAAGCCCATCTGCTTAGTGATGGCGACAATATCGTCAAGGCTCAATGGCAAGCGTTTGAGACCAACTTCTTCAGCGGCGCGCTCTAAATCGGGGAAATGATTTTGATGATGTTCCTGGTGGGCGCGAATCAACAAATGCGCAAATTGGCGACCGCTGGTGCCGGTTTGGGAAAGCATCTCAGGAATGGCGATTTGTAGTATTTCTTTGGAGAACAAAAAGTTCGGCTCTAACGCCATACCATTAATGCCACCGCCAGACCCTTTCGTCGGCGTAATGGCGTCTTCTTCCGGAATATCATCCAAAAACCATTCGACATTTTTTTGAAAAACGCTGGCAATGACTTCCAGGACGTCTTCACTGGGGATGCGTTTTCCCCTTTCTATCATGGATAAATAAGACACCGATGGGGCGGATTCTGCGTCCACTTTTATGCAGCGTGCTGACAGGTCTTCCATCGTCAAACGGTTGCGTTTACGCAGGTTGCGGATCTTAGTACCCAAAAAATGGGCTTTACGATTGAGGCTATTTTTATTTTTCATTTTTGTAAAATTTACACTGTGTAATTCTTATTGTGAAATTTTAGCTTAGTCGGGCATAGACTATAAATCAAGCAATCGTAAGAGAGATCAAATGCATTGCTAACCCTAAGAATCAGAATGATAAGAGACAGAAGGAAAGCGAGATGAATATGCCCCAAGCAAAAAATAACAGTGTGATTCATCCAGGGTTTTGCCACTTCATTAATGAGGAAGTGCTGCCACTTCACGCTATCAAACCGACAAAATTCTGGCGCGATCTTGAACAGTTAGTGGCTGACTTATCGCCGACTAATCGCCAACTGTTGGCCACTCGCGATGCGATGCAACAGCAGATTGACCAATGGCATCTCGCTCGAAAAGGCCAAGCCATGGACATAAAGGCCTATGAAGCCTTCTTGCGTGAGATTGGTTACTTGGTCAAAGAGGGCGAAGATTTCACCATCACTACGGCGAATGTCGATGAGGAAATCGCTCACTTGGCTGGACCTCAATTGGTTGTGCCAGTAAAGAACGCACGCTTTGCATTGAATGCCGCCAATGCACGTTGGGGCAGTTTGTATGATGCTTTTTATGGTACGGACGTCATTGCGAAAACACAGGGTCTTGAGACAAGCAAAGGCTACAACCCAGCGCGTGGCGAAGCAGTGATTGCCAAAGCCAAAGGCTTTTTGGACGACGTGTTTCCGCTGGAATCTGGTTCTCATAAAGACGTCGTCAGCTATGTGGTTTATTACCACCATTTATTGGCTTTTTTTCAAGACGGCAGCCAAACCGGCTTAAAACAACCTTGTCAGCTGGTGGCTGTCAATGGTCAACGCAGTGAACCCGAAGCCATTTTGCTAAAAAACAATGGGCTGCACGTAGAAATCCAGTTTGACCGTAACGGTAAAAACGGTGCGAAAGACCCAGCCAATATCAACGACATTCTAATTGAATCGGCACTAAGCACCATTATGGATTGTGAAGATTCAGTGGCAGCGGTGGATGCGGAAGACAAAATTGAGGTTTACCGCAACTGGCTAGGACTGATGCAAGGCACGCTGCAAGCCAGCTTTAGTAAAGATGGACAGATGCAAACGCGCCGCATGAACCCTGATCGTATTTTTACGGATTTAGACAACCAAGAATACCGTCTACATGGTCGTTCTTTGTTGTTGATTCGCAATGTGGGTCACTTGATGGAATGCGACTTGATGCAAGATGAGCTGGGTAACTTTGTTCCCGAAGGCATTATGGATGCGGTAGTCACTGTGTTAATTGGCGCCTTGGATTTGCAACGTAGTAAGGGCATGCGTAACAGTAGAACCGGCAGCATTTACGTGGTGAAACCTAAGATGCATGGTCCTGAAGAAGTGGCGTTTAGCTGTGAGTTATTTGCTCGAGTAGAACAGATGCTCGGTTTGCCAGAAAACACCATCAAGATCGGCATTATGGACGAAGAACGTCGCACTACTTTGAATTTGAAAGAGTGTATTCGTCAGGCGAAATCTCGGGTGTTTTTCATCAATACCGGCTTTTTGGATCGTACTGGCGATGAGATTCATACCAGCATGCAAGCAGGGCCGTTTTTGCCGAAAGATCAGATCAAAACGCAACCTTGGATTCAGGCTTATGAAAATCGCAATGTCGACATTGGTTTGCAATGTGGTTTACCGGGTAAAGCGCAGATCGGTAAGGGTATGTGGGCGATGCCGGATGAAATGGCGGCCATGATGGCAGCCAAAATTGCCCATCCAAAAGCGGGCGCCAATACGGCTTGGGTGCCTTCGCCAACGGCGGCGACATTGCATGCTTTGCATTATCACCAAGTGAATGTGTTTGAAGTGCAAGATCGCATAAAACATCGTCAGAAAGCGAATCTAACGGATTTACTGACCATTCCGACGATTCCAAGCAATTTGACCTTGTCGGACCAAGTGATTGAGCGGGAAATTGAAAACAACGTTCAAGGGCTATTGGGTTACGTAGTGCGCTGGGTTGAAGCAGGTGTCGGTTGTTCGAAAGTACCAGATATTAACAACGTGGGCTTGATGGAAGACCGTGCGACGCTGCGAATTTCCAGCCAGCATTTGGCGAACTGGTTGCTTCATGGGGTTTGTAGCAAAGAACAAATTGATGAGGTGATGCAGCGTATGGCGCGGGTGGTAGATAAGCAAAACACAGCGACGGAAGGATATCGTCCGATGGCACAAAATGCCAAGAGTCTAGCGTTTAAAGCCGCGCAGGATTTGATTTTTAAAGGCGTGATTCAACCGAACGGCTACACCGAGCCCTTGCTTCATGCTTATCGAATGCAGGTGAAGGAAACTCACTGAAAACGAATTAGTAATTAAAATTTTGTTCCTATTTAAACAACCTAAAGAGCGAGAAAAACGATGCATACTTACAAAAATAAAACGCAACAAGCTAGCCAAACGATTCATTCTCAAGGACCAACTTGGGCGGCGATGAACCCAGAATCAGTGGTTAGAATGCAATTGCAAAACCGTTTCAATACAGGGTTAGACATCGCCAAATACACGGCTAAGATCATGCGTGAAGACATGGCGAGCTACGACAAAGACCCAGCGAACTACACTCAGTCTTTAGGTTGCTGGCACGGTTTTATCGGCCAACAAAAAATGATTTCTATCAAGAAGCATTTTGGCACCACTCGCAGCCGTTACTTGTACTTGTCAGGCTGGATGGTCGCAGCCATGCGTTCTGAGTTTGGCCCTTTGCCGGATCAATCTATGCATGAAAAAACGTCCGTGCCCGCTTTGATAGAAGAACTCTATACTTTCTTAAAACAAGCTGATGCCCGTGAGTTGCAGCATCTTTTCAAAGAAATGGACGACGCGAGAGCCGCCGGAGATCAAGTACGTGAGCAAGCGGCGCAGCAAAAAGTCGATAACTTTGAAACGCACGTTGTGCCGATTATTGCGGATATCGACGCGGGCTTTGGTAACGAAGAGGCGACCTATTTGCTAGCGAAGAAAATGATCGAAGCGGGCGCTTGCTGTATCCAGATCGAGAACCAAGTATCTGATGCCAAACAGTGTGGACACCAAGATGGTAAGGTAACGGTGCCCCATGAAGATTTCTTAGCAAAAATTAACGCTGTGCGTTACGCCTTTTTAGAGCTTGGTGTAGATGATGGTGTAATCGTGGCGCGAACGGATTCTTTGGGGGCAGGTTTAACGCAAAAAATTCCTGTATCACAAACGCCTGGTGATTTGGCCGAGCAATACAATGCCTTCATTGACGGCGAAGAAGTAACGTCACTTGCGCAAATGAAGTCCGGCGATATGGCGATCAAAATGGGGGAGCGTTTAATTAAACCCACTCGTTTAGCTAATGGTTTGGTGCGCTTTAAGCCCAATACAGGCGAAGATCGTGTTGTGCTAGATTGCATCACCTCTTTGCAAAATGGCGCGGATCTATTGTGGATCGAAACAGAAAAGCCGCACATTGGTCAAATTGCTGCCATTGTGAATCGTATCCGTGACGTTATGCCTAATGCCAAATTGGTTTACAACAACAGTCCTTCTTTTAACTGGACGTTGAACTTCCGTCAGCAAGTGTTTGATGCGTGGTTGGAAGAAGGGCAAGACGTTAGCCAGTACCAACGTGAGAAACTGATGTCACAAGATTACGATGGCAGCATGTTAGCCGAAGAAGCCGACGAGCGTATTCGTCGCTTCCAAAAAGACGCGGCTGCGCAAGCGGGTATCTTCCACCACTTGATTACCTTACCAACTTACCATACGGCGGCTTTGTCTACAGACAATTTAGCAAAAGATTATTTCGGCGAGCTGGGTATGTTGGGCTATGTGAGAGAGGTTCAGCGTAAAGAAATTCGCCAAGGTTTGGCCTGTGTGAAACACCAAGATATGTCAGGTTCAAACATAGGCGATGATCACAAAGAGTACTTCTCTGGTGAGCAAGCGCTGAAAGCGTCTGGTAAAGACAATACCATGAATCAATTCGCGGCGGTTTAAGTAATAACAAGTCAGTGAATAGTTATCTGTTTTTTGACAAGACCAGCAGTCTTCCCCCTGCTGGTCTTTTTTTCTCTAGTGTTCAATATTCTTAAAATGCTCTACTATCTGGCAGATAAATCAGTTGATTTTCGCTGATAGTCTTATTCCTAGATATTAAGAGAACATGATTGAATCATTCACGCTATATGCTTAGCGATAAGCAAGTCAGCCATATTAGCTTAAAGGATTTAGCTCAACGCTCCAGGTTTGGTGGTGTATTTTATCTGTTAGCCTTTTGGGCCGCGGTTTTTAGCTCCACGGCAGCACGAGCACACTTGGATATTATTGGCGCTTTTTCTTTCTGCTTTTTGCTGTTACAAATTTGTCGTTTAGTGTTATTTTTTAGCGTTTCTTCATCTAATACTATTGATATTTCTTCATATTTTTCTCGTTATGCATTTGTTTATAATGCTTCTGCTATTGTTTGGGTGAGTGGATCCGCGTGGTTATTTTATGTTAACCCAATGGTCGATTTAGCAGTGTCAATCAATATGATGGCAGCGGCAGGTATTAGTATTGGTGGTGTTACCGTATTGGCCCCTTCTTATAAGATAATGCGCAGTTATTTTGTCTTAATTTGTTGGCCATTTGCCTTAGCGGCGGGCTTACTTTTGGATAATCCAGGTAATGTTATTGTTGCCGGTTTAATATTAGGTTATGGGTTATTTATTTTTCTAACAGGGAAGCAACAAAATCGCATTTATTGGCAGGCACTGAATGATAATTTAAAGCTGTCAGAGCAGGCGGAAGAACTAGAAAAAGCCAAGATAGCGGCAGAATTGGCAGGTCAGGCTAAAGCGAATTTTTTGGCCGCGATGACCCATGAGATACGAACACCAATGAATGGTGTTTTAGGAATGGCTCAATTGTTATCGATGGGAGATCTAAATGAGCAGCAGAAACAGCAAGTGACGGTGATTAATAATGCCGGTCGAACATTAATGCATATTATTAATAATATTTTAGATTACTCTAAGATTAATGCAGAGCAACTAAAATTAGAAAAAATTGAGTTTAGTCCACGTAATGTCGTAAATGAAGTTGTATTACTTCTGTCTCCTCAGTTTGAGGTAAAGCCAATAGATATCCTCTGTACGTTTGGTGATATTCCTGAATTAGTGCAAGGTGACCCATACCGGCTTCATCAAATTCTTTATAACCTCATCGGAAATGCTCTTAAATTTACCCATGAAGGGGAAATATCCATTGAGGTTTCTTCCCAGAAAAGTCAGGCCGAAAATACGCTGATCTTGTCGTTTGCTATTAGAGATACCGGTATTGGTATTTCATCTGAAGACCAAGGTAAAATTTTCGAGCAGTTCTATCAAGTTAGCCATTTTAATCCCAATATTCGTGGGTCAGGGCTGGGGCTGAGTATTACCCAACGCTTAGTCGAGCTTATGGAGGGGACTATTTCAGTTGAAAGTGAATTGGGGGTGGGAAGTGTTTTTACCATTGATCTTCCGTTTGCTTTGATTGCACAAACGGTGCAGAACAAATCGTTTCAATCATCAGAAAAAATAGAGGTGAAGCCTGACTTTCAATCAGGTTTGCACATTCTTTTAGTGGAAGATAACAAGGTGAACCAAATGCTCTGCGAGCAATTCTTTCTAAAATTAGGATGCTCCGTTGACTGTGCTGAAACAGGCATAATGGCACTGGAAAGGTTTAATAGCGCCCAACATTATGATGTTATTTTTATGGATTGTAATATGCCCGAAATGGACGGTTTTTTAGCGACGTCAGCTATTCGAAAAATAGAAAGAGACAAACACTTAAAGCAAACACCGATTGTTGCTCTCACTGCTCATGTAGAGGAAAGCGTAAAACAAAAATGTCTTGATGCTGGCATGAATGCATTTTTAAGCAAACCTTTCTTGTTTGAAGATTTAGAAGCTATGGTGGATAAGGTTCGAAGAGGGGGGTTGTCTTAAGATTTCCTTGGTAAGCAAACTCTTGCTCACTGGGCGACTTTTCGCCTGATCTCAAGCGAAGTTTTGCTCGCTGGTAAAGTGTGATTTTATTAACTCATTGAAAGTATTGATTATTTTTAATTGGCATTCATCTTGCTCTTCCTAGGGTGAGTGTTAAAAACACATTTTTACCATTTTTAAATAAGGAATTTTATTATGCCAACGCCATGTTTTATCTCTATCGAAGGGGAATCTCAGGGTCTGATCACGGCAGGTGCTATGACAGTCGATTCTATCGGTGACGTGGGCTTGGAAGGCCATGACGACGAAATGCTGGTACAACGCTTTGACCACAACGTCACTGTACCGACTAACCCACAGTCTGGTAACCCATCTGGCCAGCGCGTTCACAAGCCATTCAAATTCACCGTGGCCTTGAACAAAGCGGTTCCACTGCTTTACAACGCCTTGTCCTCTGGTGAAAAACTGCCAAAAGTGGAATTGAAATGGTACCGCACCTCTGCGGAAGGCAAGCAAGAAAACTTCTTCGTAACAGCGCTTGAAGGCGCGGTTATCGTGGACATCCATTGCGAAATGCCACACTGCCAAGACCCAGCGATGGGGAACTTTACACAAAACCTAACGGTCTCTATGGCTTACCGTAAGATCACTTGGGATCACATCAACTCTGGTACGTCTGGTTCTGACGACTGGAGCAAGCCAATCGAAGCGTAAGCTTGTATTGGTTCGGGCCGCCTGTTCACTCATGCGGCCTTTTTGCGTATTAATGGCACACGCTTTTACGACTTGTATTCTACGAATTAGATAGACTGTCATAACAAAGGAAACTGGTATGGCTACATTGACGTTTACATTGGCTCTCGACGGAATAGAAGAAGACACCCTCGTCGTCCGAGAATATCAAGGACACGAATCAATCTCTGATTCTCTGCTGAAAGACGGTTCGCCTTGTTATGGCTTCCGTTATCAATTGTCTCTTGCCAGTCGTCAATCGGACCTGTCTGCCGACACCCTCGTTGATAAAAACGCCGAACTACGCTTGTTTCGCAACGGCGAGCTG
>NZ_QHJF01000023.1 GCF_003259225.1 Marinomonas arctica
GACCTGTCTGCCGACACCCTCGTTGATAAAAACGCCGAACTACGCTTGTTTCGCAACGGCGAGCTGGTACAGCGAGTACACGGCATTGTGCGTCAGTTTGAAAAAGGCGACACCGGACATCACTTTACTTACTACGGCTTAACCCTTGTTCCTGCTCTAGAGCGTTTGTCTTTACGTCACAACAGCCGTATTTTCCAAAAGCAAACTGCCCAAGCCATCATTACTCAACTGCTGGATGAAATGGGCATCACGGAGCATCTTTTCGACACACAACGCACGCCGCTTGAGCGGGAGTTCTGTGTCCAGTACCGTGAAACTGACCTAGAGTTTTTGCATCGATTGGCTGCCGAAGAAGGCTGGGTCTACTACTTCACTCATGAAGAAGGCAAACACCTGCTGCACTTTGCCGACCAAAGCCAAACGCTCCCCAAGTACCCAACGAACATACCGTACAACGTCTTAGCCGGTGGTGGCTCAGACGATCTTTACATCTCCACTCTGACGCACCATACACAAAGTTACCCAAGCCAAGCCGTCCTGAAAGACTACAGCTTCAAAAAGCCCGATTACCGCTTCTTGCACCAGCAAGATGGCGAGAACATGGATTACCAGCTGCCAAATTACGAACACTTCGATGCCCCAGGGCGTTTCAAAGACGACGTTACCGGCAAAGCCTTTTCTCGTATTCGCTTGGAATACCTGCGCCGCAGTGCTCGCACCCTAGTGGGAAAAAGTAACCACGCGGGCATCCAAGCTGGCATGAAAATCACCCTCGAAGGGCACAACGAAGACAGCATCAACCAAGAGTGGCTGCCGGTCTCTGTCGAACACCACGGCACCCAACCGCAAGTCTTGGAAGAAGAAGGCCAATCGGGCAGCACTAGCTACAGTAATAAATTTACCTTTATCCCTGCCACCACCAACTGGCAAGCGACACCACAACCCAAACCGAGTGTCGACGGCCCGATGATGGCGACCGTGGTTGGCCCAGAAGGCGAAGAAATCTTCTGTGACGAACACGGACGCGTCAAACTGCACTTCCCATGGGACAGATACAGCGACGCCAACGACCACAGCTCCTGCTGGGTACGCGTCTCCCAAGGCTGGGCTGGCAACCAACATGGCATGATGGCCATCCCCAGAATTGGCAGCGAAGTGATTGTCAGCTTTTTTAATGGCGACCCAGACCAACCGATTGTTACAGGGCGCACCTTTAACGCGAAAAACACGCCGCCGTACGTATTGCCCGACCACAAAACCAAAACCGTCTGGCGCAGTGATACCCATCAAGGGGAAGGCTTTAACGAGATCAGTTTCGAAGACCAAGTGGACAACGAAAAAGTCTACCTACACGCACAAAAAGACATGGAAACCGACGTGCTCAACGACAGCATTACTCACATCGGTCACGACCAACACAGACAAATCGACAACGACCGCTTTACACAAATCGGCGGCGAAAACGGCACAGGCAATGACCATCTCACCATCAAAGGCGAAAGTCGCCACAAGATAGATAAAGATCACACGCTCATGGTGGATGGCAACTTGCAGCAGAAAGTCGGAAAAATTGTCGTACTAGAAGCGGGCGAAGAAATACACTTCAAGAGTGGTGACAAAACCGTGATTGAAGCAGGGGCAGAAATTACTCTTGCCGCGGGCGGCAGCTTTGTCAAAATCGACGGCGGCGGTGTCCACCTAGTCGGCCCCGTCATCAACCTGAACTCTGGCGGTAGCCCCAGTGCGGGGAGTGGGTTTAGTGGGGAGTTACCAGCTAATGCAAAAACATTAACCAGTGAAAACAAAGAGCATTATTTAGAAATCTTCCACCTAGACTCAGAACTTCAGCCAATAAAAAATGCTAAATATACTGCTATTTTAAG
>NZ_QHJF01000024.1 GCF_003259225.1 Marinomonas arctica
AGCGCCCACACAAATTATCTGATTATCTATTTTAAAGAGCGTCTGATGCTTCGTTCAACTTACTTACCTTAGTAAGTGCAAACTCTTGTTTGCGTCGTTGTCCGTGTCAGTGGGTGCGTATAATACATCCCAAAAAATTCTGTGCAAGCACTTTTTTAAATTTTCTTAAAAAAATGTTTATACACAGGTAACGTAGGTATTTTAGATATCAACAAAGGGGTCAGTAATATAGAAAAATAGACAGCTAACGAAACATCATCTTTAACCTGCCACCACAAGTGAGCAAGTATCGCTATAGCTGCTAGGTACATAAAGCGGTGTAACGGCTTCCACCTCTTCCCTAGCTTACGCATCATAGGTTTTGTACTTGTTACTGCTAAAATAGCCATGATAACAAGAGCTAAGACACCAACATAAATATAAGGCTTTTCAATAAGATCTGAAGCAATCCAAGTCCAACTTAACCCAGCAAATAAAATTAAATAGATAATAAAGTGGAGTAACGAATAGAAAAAAGCAGCTAGACCAATGAAACGACGATAGCGATTGACAAACCTCAAGCTCTCTATTTTTCCAATCAATGTCATGGCCATGACCGCGACAACAAATACGGACGCCCAAATACCACTCAACCTCATCAGCAACTTACCGGGATCGGGAAAGTACTGTCCCATCAACAAGGAAAGAAACATCCATGAAAACGGCAAAGCAAACAATATCAGCACGTAGGGCTTTTCCCTTCTATCCCAAAAACCAGCCATATTAATAAAACCTTTTCAAATCCATGCCCGCATAAAGGGAGGCCACTTCTTCTTCATAGCCATTGAACATTTTTGTTTCAATAACATTTGGAAAAAGCACACCACCAGGCAAACGTCGTTCCTGCTGTTGCGACCAACGAGGGTGATCAACGCTAGGATTCACGTTAGCATAGAAGCCATATTCACTAGGCGCTAACATACTCCAAGTCGTCTCCGGCATTGTTTCTACAAAACGAATTTTCACAATGGATTTGATACTTTTAAAGCCATATTTCCAAGGCAAAACCAACCGAACTGGCGCACCATTCTGATTTGGTAAAATACTTCCGTACATACCAACAGCAAGAAAAGCCAAAGGATTCATCGCTTCATCGATACGCAAACCTTCTCGGTAAGGCCAATCCAAACCACCGCCTAATTGACCAGGCATCTGCTTAGGGTCATATAAGGTTTCGAAGTAAACATATTTTGCTTTCGATGTTGGTTGAAAGCGCTTTAAAACGCTTGCAAGAGAAACGCCAACCCAAGGTATTACCATTGACCAGGCTTCTACACAACGAAGTCGGTAAATACGCTCCTCCAGCACAGACTCATTAATAATATCATCTAAATCAAATACACCTGTTCTCTCCGCTTCACCCTCGACTGAGATAGTCCAAGGCGCGGTTTTCAAACTGGAGGATCTATCTTTAGGATCGCTTTTGCCATAACCAAACTCATAAAAATTATTATATGAAGTTGCCACATTAAAAGGCGACACTTTGTCACCTTTACCATAAGAGGTTTCAACGATATTCTGGAAAGAAGATACTAAAGAGGAAGAGGGTGATAACGGATTACCCTCTTGTAAGGCAGCAGACACTTGGCCAATCGCGCCAACTCCAAGCGCTACACCAGCAGTGGTTTTCATAAATTGGCGGCGATTTAGGTAAATGGATTGATCAGTCACTTCTGATTCAGAACAATCAGACGCTTTTTTATTCAAAATCAACATAGCATGTCCCCTTCTGTTATTAAATTTATTGACAAGGGGGCACGCCACTAGTTCAAAAAAGCACGCATATTAAAAAAGAATACTTTTTTGCATCACAATGTCTAGCGCAATCGCTTAAATACAATAGCAAGCGGTCCCCATAACCCATAAAGACAAAAAACGCTCATCAATACAAAAGCGGGCTGTAAAGCCACAAAAACCAAAATCAAAACAGCAATTAACAAAACCACAAATGGAACACGCCCTTTCAAATCCAAATCTTTGAAACTGCGATATTTCACATTACTAACCATTAGCAGGCCTGTAATAGGAACAAGCAAAGCCATGAGTGTCGCCATACTTTCGCCCGAGATGCCATTATCATTCGCAGCCCAAATAACACCCGCCACAATGGCTGCTGCTGCGGGACTAGGAAGCCCAGTAAAATAACGTTTTTCTTCAACCCCAATCATAGTGTTGAAACGAGCCAAACGCAGTGCTGCACCAACTGCATAAATAAACGCAGCGATCCAACCAATCTTACCAAGTGGTGCCAACGACCAAGTAAACACAATTAACGCTGGCGCAATACCAAAAGACACCATATCCGCCAAAGAATCATATTCCGCACCAAAAGCACTTTGTGTATGAGTCAAACGAGCGACACGGCCATCTAAGCCGTCAAAAATCATAGAGATAAAAATAGCCACGGCTGCATGGGAGTAGTTTCCATTCATAGCCGCGATAATGGAATAAAACCCTGAAAAAAGCGCCGCCGTAGTAAACAAATTTGGCAATAAATACACCCCTTTGTGGGGCTGTTTCTTTTCATCACCAACGTCAATATCTTCAATTTCATCAACGGGTGATTTTTTAATATCATCAATAGACATACTGCAAACCTTCCTTCCACAAATTATTTATACAAGCTTAGCAAAAGAACGCTTAGCGGCTTCTATTGTGTAATCAATATCTTCTTCAGAGTGCGCCTGAGAGATAAAGCCCGCTTCAAACGCTGCTGGGGCAAAATACACCCCCTCTTCTAACATATAGTGAAAAAAGGCCTTGAAGCGTGGTAAATCACAACGCTGAACCTCGCTGAAACTGGTCACTGCTGTCGACTCTGTAAAGAAAAAGCCGAACATCCCCCCCACACTCACAACACAGAAAGGCACACCAGCATCATCCGCAGCCTTTTTTAGCCCCGCTACGAGACGAGACGCTTTGGAACCTAAAGTCTGATGGAAGCCAGCCTCACTGATTTTGTTCAATACCGCCAACCCCGCAACCATAGCAACAGGATTACCAGATAAGGTGCCCGCCTGATAAACTGGGCCCAACGGAGAGATACATTCCATAATCGCACGTTTACCACCAAACGCACCTACTGGCATACCGGCACCAATCACTTTACCAAGCGTTGTTAAGTCGGGAACAATACCAAAATAGTCCTGAGCACCACCCAGCGCCACACGGAACCCTGTCATAACTTCATCAAAAATCAGCACAGCACCGGATTCATCACAAACCTTACGTAAGGTCTCCAAAAAACCCTCAATTGGCAAAATACAATTCATATTGCCAGCGACAGGCTCAACAATGATGCACGCAATTTGATCACCGATTTCTGCAAAGCAACGGGTCACTTCCTCAATATCATTGTATTGTAAGGTAATGGTATGTTTCGCTAAATCGGCAGGCACGCCAGGAGAGTTTGGAACGCCCAACGTTAAGGCACCCGAGCCAGCTTTTACTAATAAAGAATCAGAATGTCCATGATAGCAGCCTTCGAATTTGACGATTTTATCACGTCCTGTGTAACCACGAGCCAAACGAATCGCACTCATGGTGGCTTCGGTACCCGAGTTCACCATGCGCACCATATCCATAGAAGGGACGAGTTCACAGACTTTTTCAGCCATAATGATTTCAACTTCTGTCGGCGCACCAAAACTTAAACCAAAATCCAGCTGCTTTCTAACCGCGTCTAACACATCAGGGTGTGAATGACCTAAAATCATTGGCCCCCAAGATCCAACATAATCTATATAGCGTTTTTTGTCTTCATCATAGACATAAGCCCCTTCCCCACGCTGGAAAAAAATAGGCGTACCACCTACACCATTAAAAGCTCGCACTGGGGAATTGACACCACCAGGAATACGGTGTTGGGCGCGTGCATATAGATCTTCTGAGCGACTCATATTTTCAAATCCTATAACCAATAATTTAATTCATCTAGTCAGCGAGCAATCTAAAATAAAAGCATTAGACTAACGTTAACGAGGTAATTTTTTTAATCACTTTTTAACAAAAACTGATCAAGCCGATGCCTTGAAACTAGGCTAAAAGAAGACATAGACAAGGATACCAGCACTTCAGACAACCCTGTTTTTTGAAACCAACCAAGCATCGCTTCCAATGAAGCAGGCTCGTCTATTAAAGGAATACAAGTAGATTCTAACGCCAGCGGTAAGTTCATCGACACTTTTTCATTTTGAAAAACTAACCACGACTGAGGCCCTGAATCTAACGTTTGCAATGCGTCTAACAAAGCGACGCGACGGACAAGCCGCCACTGACCACCAGTTTCAAATACAGCGTAGTCTACCATACTTGATGCCAAATCCTTTACTTGCTCAAGAGGAACACTGGCAGGCAATACCAAAACATCTTCAGCGACTGGCCTAACGGTGTGATGACGTAAATAACGTTGAAAGGGACTAATATTAGAAGACATCCCCATGTAACTTAGACGCTCAGCAAAAACTGACTCTTGGTGAAAGAATACACGTATTAATAAGCAGGCTAACACAATCACAAATAAAGCCGGAACAATTGCCTCAGAGGAGTGAGTCATTTCAATAATCGCGACCAATGCCGTCAGCGGAGCTTGAAAACAAGCCGCCATCATTGCGGCCATTCCAAGCAAGGCAAACAAAGCGATATCAACCGCCCCATGATCAAATATTAAAGCAACTTGAGCACCAGCCAGCCCCCCAATAATAAAGGTTGGACCTATCATACCACCTGGTATTCCCAGCCCAATGGTCAATGCCGTTAATAGGGTTTTCACAACTATTAACAGGAGCAGAGAATAAACCAACAAATCACCCGATATTGAATGACTCAGCGAGCTGTAGCCACTGCCCAGTGCTTCTGGCAAATAAACCGCCGCAAAAGACGTCGCAATAGCCACGATAAAGAAGCGCAACCAGACAGAAAAACCACTTAGGTGCCACAAGACTTTTTGTGCATGGAGAAACAGAGCCGACAACAGCACAATAAAGACAACCAACATGAAACACGCAACAAAGAGATTCGCTGAAAATACGACTGACGAAATATTCCCAATACTGAATATATTCAAAGGCCCAATAACATAATGACTAATCAGAGTCGCAACCACAGAAGACAGCAAAACCGGCAATACGTAACGCTGACGATATTCCAAAAAAATCACTTCAAAAGCAAACAACACACCAGCCAAGGGTGTTTGAAAAATGGCCGAGATGGCACCAGCAACACCACAAGCCAATAGTGTCTCAACGCCATATTGGGGGAGCTTAGCCTTTGCTGCTAGAAAGCCTCCTAGGGTTGCGCCCAAATGTACCGCAGGTCCCTCCTTACCAATAGAAAGCCCTCCCACTAAGGCAACGACTGCAGCAAAAAATTGCACAACACCATTCCCAATAGGTAAATTACCACCATGATAATTCAGTCTTTCGATAACGTAAGGTACGCCAACCTTGTGATAACGAGCAGGCAGGAATGTCAAAAGGCTCGCTAAGACAGTACAAGAAACGATGACTAAACCCATTCGCCACTCTACAGGTAAAATCTCAAATGCATCAAAATCTGCCCCCAAAAAATAGCGAGTAGGCAAATAAATGACAGCATAAAAAAAGACCATCACTAGGCCACTGAATAATCCACACAATGCACCTAGGAGCGACAATGTCAGTAGATCATCGTACGACCTCGCTTTAATAGACCATTTCTCTTTAAGCTTCCAAGCTTTCAGATCGACACCTCATTTTTATACAGAAAGACAATTAAACACCTTCACCATCGATCTACACGCTTTGCTAAGCACATGTGCGTTACAATTTTATCTAGATTCGGCCAACCATCCATCTCACTGCGAATAACATGCAAACGCGCCATAGAACTGGCTTGAACCAATATCAGCAGATCTAGATCTCCACTAATCGAATGCGCAAGTTTCACCTCAGGAATCGCATCAATTAACGGCTGCACAAGATCACAGGATAAAGGTCTAAAAGTAAGCGCTAAATAAGCTGTCACACCATCTTCTTTTGAGACTGAAGTATGAGCATGATAGCCAGTGATAGTGCGATTCTCTTCCATACGGCGAATTCGTTCCGTGACAGCGGAGCGAGATAAGTTCACTTGCCGACTAATATCCGAAACAGATAGTCGAGCATCACCGACTAGCAAAGCCAATATTTTCTGATCATAGTGATCCGCCACTCAGTATTCCTCTCTCATGAGATGCCAATCAAATTGACAGATTTTCCGGCAAAATGCCCCCAAACAGCGTCAACTTGTATAGCGTATTGTTTAGGTGATTATTTTATCCTTAGCGACAATAAAAAACAGCCACTGAATTTAACAAGTAAAGGCAAACAAATGACGCAATACCAAAAAACTCTTGGCCCGCTTCAGGGTATAGCAATGACAGTCACCACTTTTATTGGTACAGGACTGATGATTTTGCCTGCCATGTCTGTAGCAGAGGCGGGATCCTTTGCATTTTATGCGTGGCTAATTACTGCAGCAATGATTATTCCAATAGCCTTTATCTTTGCACTGCTTGGTTCTAAATACCCTTCCGCTGGCGGTGCTTCCCACTATATAGGTCGAGCATTCGGAGCAAAATACGAAAAGGCCGTCGGCTGGTTATTTCTAAGTATTTTACTCGTTGGTCCCGCTGTCGCGATAAAAGTGGCGGCCGCATACCTCACTATTATTTTCAAAACATCGGATCAGTGGATTCTATTTTTTAGCCTACTGACACTTACTGGCATGCTTTTATTTGCTGTGGTTGGAATGCAAACATCCGCACGATTTCAAACAGGCATCGTCATTATCATGATACTCACCATTTTATGGTTATGCTTTATTGGTGATATTTCTGCCAGCCGCCAAGTAATAGAGGCCCCTACAACATTGTCTCAGTGGCAGCAAACCTTATATGCCACCGGAGTGATTTTTTGGTGTTTTTTAGGCATAGAGGTAATGGCTCATATGGGCGCCGAGTTCAAAAACCCAACGCGTGATTTCCCTATAGCGCTTCTTGGTGGTATCACCATCGTTATTTTATCCTATCTGAGCCTAGTGCTCTTAATCGCTTGGCACCACACCTATGGCGACGAAGTTACCAATAGTCAATCACTGGCATTATTAGTCAGTAAACTGATGGGAGAAACCAGCAGTCGACTCTTTGCTGTTGGCGCTTACATTATTGCCTTCGCCAACGTCGCTATTTATATTTTAGGCTTCTCTCGCATGGTGCAATCTATGGCTCAACAAGGCGCACTACCAGCAATCTTTATTCGCCTTAATCAACGAGGGGCACCAGAAAAAGCGGTTTTCCTCGTTGGCGTCATTACCCTCTCTTCTATTTTATTTTCAGAACTTTCAGGCTGGAAAATGTCATGGTTCATTGAAATGACAAACGGTAGTTTCTTGCTTATCTACACCCTCACCTGTATTGCGGCCTTAAAATTAGTCAATCGTGTCGCCCAACTCTTAGCCATGATCGCCCTAATATGCTGCGCCTTTATGATGTTTTTCATCGGCCAAAGCATGCTATTCGCCGTTATCGCTTTTTGCTTGGCGCTCAGTTACGAATACATGAGATCACCAAAAAGTCCGATCAAAGGGCCAAAACTTCATGTACAATAGTGCAGATTGATATCACCATTTATGAAGCGACGACCATGTCGTTGAGTTAAGCAGGAGAGATTTTATGCCATTACTAGACAGTTTTCGTGTTGACCACACTCGTATGGATGCGCCAGCCGTTCGTGTCGCCAAATCCATGTCAACACCGAAAGGGGACGATATCACCGTATTTGATTTGCGTTTCTGCGTGCCAAATGAAGAGATCCTTTCTGAGAAAGGCATTCACACATTGGAGCATTTGTTTGCAGGCTTTATGCGTGATCACTTAAACAGCGACAGTGTTGAAATCATCGACATTTCGCCAATGGGCTGTCGTACTGGATTTTACATGAGCCTGATTGGTACACCTTCAGAAGACACCGTCGCCACCTCTTGGAAAGCAGCAATGGAAGATGTATTGAAAGTAAAATCCAAAGCCGATATTCCAGAACTGAACGAATATCAGTGTGGCACTTACGAAATGCATTCTCTAGAAGAAGCACAAGACATCGCAAAAATGATTCTAGCTCGCGATGTAAAAGTAAACAGCAATGAAGAATTATACTTAAGTGAAGAGTTCTTAAAAGAACACAGTTAAGCAATACGAATGTTTACTAGAATGCAAAAAGGTGACCTTGAGTCACCTTTTTAATTTAGACTCAAAATCACCCGTTTTTTAAGAGCGCGTGGCCGTTGCCAAAAGAGCACTCGCCAAAACAAACACACTGCCCATTCCACGATTGAGATTTTTCATGCCTTTCGGGCTGCGGATCAAACGGCGTATCTGCTTACCGCTCATCGCATAAACATAAGCCGCAATAAATTCTGTACAGCAAAAGGTTAATCCCATCCAGAAAAACTGCATAGGCACCGGTTGGCTAAGATCAAGCAGCTGCGGAAAAATAGCGGTGAACAGCAATATCGCCTTAGGATTACCAATCGCCACCAAAAACTCTTGACGCATTCGCGCTAAATGCCCAGATTTTGCTTTAGTTCCTATTTCATTTTCATGCTCTTCCAGAACGATTGCGGCGCTTCGCCACGTCTTAATACCAACATAGAACAAATAAGCAACACCAAACCACTTAATGATACTGAACCAGAAAGAAGAAGAGACAATAATGGCCCCTAAACCCAACGCAGAAACAAGCATCAAAATACCAAACGCAAGATTTCGCCCTACTACCGCAATAACAGCTTTTGTGGCACCGACCTGAATGCCATTGTGCATGGAGGTAAAGTTATTTGGGCCAGGCCCCAAAGACAGCAACATTAACAACGGCGCCATTGCCAACCAAACACTGAATGTCATAGCTTTTATTTCTCTCAATAATGCGTTAGATCGACCCACTTAGAAATGACAGTAAGCTCTAAACTTTGGCGCCACTTTACAGCCAAACCATTCACCTGTCAGCCTATTTTTTAACCTTTTCAGCAAGACAAAAAAGAATATTTTAAGAGGATTAAGAATCAATTAGTTACCCTCTTTATTAATAAAGCAAAACCTTAAATTTGCTTTATTATCCAAAGCGAAGCCCACAAACAACTTTTTATATCACCTGTGGAAAATCCCCATCACTTCATAAAATAACCACTCGATTATCAATGTCCTGAGGTTAGCTATGTCTATTGCACATCTTTTTTTATGGGCCACCGCGGCTATTTGGGGGTTCGCCTTTGTCGCTCAAAGTGTTGGCATGGAAAGCCTCGGGCCACACAGCTTTAATGCGGTTCGTTTTCTATTAGCGACCTTGTCACTTTTGCCTTTGCTGTTTATTTTTAAACCTAGGCTTTCCCAAAATAATCGCACACTTTGGCTAGGTGGCCTTACGGCAGGAGGCTGCTTGTTTTTAGGCTTTACATGCCAACAAATCGGCTTGCAATACACCACTGCTGGCAACGCAGGCTTCATCACCAGCATGTATATTGTGTTCGTACCAATATTTGGACTTATGCTCGGCCATAAAACCGAAAAACACACCTGGATTGGAGTGGGTCTAGCATTAATAGGACTTTACAGTTTAACCGTTGGGCCAAACCTATCCATCAACAAAGGCGATGCAATAGAACTATTAGGCACTCTTTTTTGGACTGGACATGTGCTCATTATTGGTTACTTATCTCGGTATGTATCTGCCCTACCACTTTCCATCGTGCAGTTTTCAGTAGCAACAATATTAGCCTCTGTCACTGCTTTCACATTAGAAGCGCCCACAATGGACGGTATTAAAATGGCGTGGTGGCCGTTGGTCTATGCTGGCGTCGCCTCTTCGGGTATCGCTTTTACACTGCAAACATTAGGGCAAAAAAAGATTTCACCGAGTATCAGTGCTCTTATTCTCTCATCTGAAGCGGTATTTGCCGTATTGGGTGGTTGGATATTTATGGAGGAAGTTCTCTCTACTCGCGCTTTGGTAGGTTGTGGTTTTATTATGACGGGGATGATTATTAGCCAATGGCCACGTCAGACAAAAACACCTATCGAGCTTGCCCAACAACCTTAATTAATATCAGCTTCAACTCCTTTTTCAATATTCACCGGCATTTCTCGTGACACTGGGGTTGAAAGCACCATCATGGTATTGGTGTCACTTAAATCAATTAAACGTTCTAACAACTCATCCAATAAGGACATAGAACGAACGGCAACACGCAGTACAAACGCATAAGGCCCCGTCACATTATGACAAGAAATAACCTCATCCAAACTGAGTACTAACGCTTTAAACTCACGCTCTTTGGTTCGATACACCTGACACTCTACCAAGGCTGTGATGGGAATCCCCACTTTTTCTAAATTGATTTTTGCGCCATAACCCGTAATCACGCCAGACTCTTCAAGTTTTCTCACGCGCTCAGCAACAGCAGGTGCCGTAAGATGAACCAGCTTACCCAGTTCGGCATAAGTTAAACGGCCATTTTGCTCCAATAATTTGAGCAGTTTCCAATTCGTTTTATCCATTTAATTCTCTTTAATCTCTATCATTTACGCGAAAAAAAACCGCGAACAAGCGCGGCTTTTTCAATCTTTCAATGAGACAACGACAAAAGCAGTAGACGATTACAAAGACAGTGTCTTTTCACCGCGAGCAATACCAGACACACCAGTACGAACCACTTCAAGCAAATGAGCGCCGCCCAATGCTTGCAAGAACCCATCCAGTTTATCTGACTCACCTACGATTTGAATCGTATAAATAGAGGGCGTCATATCAATGATATTGCCTCGGAAGATATCAACAGTGCGTTTTACTTCCGCACGCTGAGCACCCGTGGCACGCACTTTAACCAACATCAACTCACGCTCGATGTGTTGCCCTTCGGTCAAGTCAACCAGCTTCACCACATCAATCAACTTGTTCAGCTGTTTAGTGATCTGCTCTACAACCTGATCAGACCCAAATGTCGTCAGCGTAAGACGAGACAAAGTAGGATCGTCTGTTGCCGCCACGTTCAATGACTCGATGTTAAAGTTACGCTGCGAGAACAAACCAACGACACGCGACAAAGCACCCGGCTCGTTTTCCATTAGTACAGAAATAATATGTCTCATATTAGGTACGCTCCGTCTTGCTCAAGAACATATCACGCATAGAGCCACGAGGCACTTGCATTGGATATACATGCTCTTCTGGATCCACGTAACAATTAATAAAGACCAACTGATCTGTCATCGCAAACGCTTCTTCCATTTTGGCATCGAGTTCATCTTTGGTGCGAATCTCTACATACTTATGGCGGTAAGCGTCCATCAGTATTTTGAAATCAGGCAATGAATCCATGTACGAGTTTGAATAACGACCTTCGTAGTTCATGTCCTGCCATTGGCGAACCATCCCCAAATAACCATTATTCAAGCACAAGATTTTCACTGGCAAACCGTATTGCAGACAAGTCGAAAGCTCTTGAATATTCATCTGAATACTGCCTTCGCCTGTCACACAAACAACCGTCTCTGCAGGGAAGCTCATTTTTACGCCCATCGCAGCCGGAAGACCAAATCCCATCGTGCCTAAACCACCGGAATTGACCCAACGATTTGGCTTGTCAAATTTATAGTACTGAGCGGCGAACATTTGATGCTGACCTACGTCTGATGCGACAAAAGCGTCGCCTTTCGTAGCTCTCCAACAAGCTTCAATTGCGGCTTGCGGCTTAATCTTGTCGCTACTGGTATCATAACGACCACCATGAACTAGGCGCCATTCATTAATTTGCTTCCACCAGCCAACAAGGGCTTCCGTGTTTGAACTTTGACCTTCAACTAAAGACAGCATTTCATCCAAGACCTGACGAACAGGGCCCACAATTGGAACGTCTGAACGAATGGTTTTAGAAATGGCCGCAGGATCAATATCAATATGAATGATCTTGGCACCTGGACAAAATTTATCAGGATCATTGGTTACGCGGTCATCAAAACGTGCGCCAACAGCAAGGATAACATCACTGTGATGCATGGTCATGTTCGCTTCATACGCACCATGCATGCCTAACATACCAACAAACTGCTTATCTGTTCCTGGGTACCCACCCAAGCCCATCAATGTGTTAGTAACAGGCACGTTCAAAGACTTAGCCAGTTTCACCAGCAAATCAGATGCCCCGCCCATAATCACGCCGCCGCCAGCATAAATAATTGGGCGCTTAGCCGCCAACAACAAATCAACGGCCTTTTTAATCTGACCACTATGTCCTTTTGTTGGTGGAGTATAAGAACGAATGGAAACCGACTCTGGATATTTGTATTCGTACTTATCACCAGGCATGGTCATGTCTTTTGGCACATCAATGACAACAGGGCCTGGACGACCAGTGCTGGCAATGTGATAGGCCTTTTTCATGATCATAGGAATTTCAGAAGGATGCTTCACCGTAAAGCTGTGCTTCACAATTGGACGTGACACGCCAATCATATCGGTTTCTTGAAACGCATCTTCGCCGATCAAGTAACTCATTACCTGACCACAAATAACGACCATGGGAATAGAGTCCATGTACGCCGTCGCAATACCTGTTACCGTATTGGTGGCTCCTGGACCCGAGGTGACAAGAACCGTACCGGCCTTGCCTGTGGCACGCGCATAACCATCCGCCATGTGCGTTGCCGCTTGTTCATGCCTAACCAGAATATGCTTTACGTCAGACTGACGATGCAAGGCATCGTAAATATGAAGTGCGGCTCCACCTGGATAACCATAGATATACTCAACTCCCTCATCTTTGAGGAAGCGGGCGATCATTTCACCACCGGATAATAACTCCACCTTGTTACCCTCTATAGTATGTATCTGTCTTTTAATTTTAGTGTGGCTATTGTAACCGCATAAGACAAACAGATTAAAGTTGATAAAACGATGTTTGCTAAACTAACTGAGGTAACTTTTAAAAATAAGAGGCGCTTATATAAAAGTAACAAACACTCAAACGCAAGAGATCGCAGTTTTTACACTGTCCGCGTTTTTTCGCGAGGAGAAGTGGAAGATGACAGTATTGCGTCATGTTACACTTGTGCTTATCAGACAAAATCTGATTGAGATGGGCTAGTGGCCCAAAGAAAGACGTCATCGACAGGGTGTCGTCGAATAATATAGCGTTTCATTCTGTCTTTACGCCCTAGATTTGTCAACACAAAGCGTATAAAAACTTGCTCTAACCCACGCTTCATGGTGTCATAGCAGCATAAATTGATTAGGAGTTCTACCATGGCTAATGAGCTTAACCAACAACGAGTTATTGATGAATTTTTGCGCTGTTTTCGTAAGATGCTTATGGATCCAGAACTCGCTGGAGAATTAGTCCGTATCGCCAAAGAAAATATCAACCAGCCGAACGCGTACCAACGCATTGCGGAAGAAGTGTCAAACCAAACCACCATTAAAATCCAAGAAGAGCACACAGAGGCCGATCGTAAATTCATCAAACTATTGATGGATGTGGTGAAAGGCGACTCTCAGCTTTACTAGTTTTTGTTTTTTCACGCTAGGCTGAATTTCTAGCCTAGCGTCTCAAGTTGCGGTATTTACTTGCTTCCTTCGTTTTTATCCAGTCCAGAAGAATTAAACCTGCTTGCTGACGATATCAAATCATGGGCAATCGAATTGGGGTTTGCCGACGCTCGCATTGTCGAGCCAGACCTTGCACAGTACAAAGACGAATTTAATGAATGGCTTAATAATCAATACCACGCTGGAATGGATTATCTTGCCAACCATGGCGACATGCGCTTTTATCCTGAGCAATTACACCCAGGCACTCGCCGTATTATTTCCCTGCGTATGCATTACCTTCCCCAATCGGTCGAAACCGTCGAAAGACTAAAAACCAAACACAAAGCCTATATTGCCCGCTATGCCTTGGGGCGAGATTATCATAAATTAATTCGTAAACGCCTTACTCAATTAGCCAAGAAAATAGAAGAAAAAGTGGGCGATCATGGCTATAGAGCGTTTGTCGATAGCGCGCCTATCTTAGAAAGGCAAATTGCCGAACAGGCTGGCATGGGCTGGATTGGCAAAAATACTCTTTTGCTAACACCGAAAGCCGGCAGCTGGTTTTTGCTCGGTGAAATATTTACTAACTTGCCACTTCCTGTCGACAAACCTACCGAAACAAGACATTGCGGAAGCTGTACCGCCTGCCTAACTCAGTGTCCAACCGATGCCTTTGTTGAGCCTTGGGTTCTGGATGCGGGAAAGTGCATTTCTTATCTAACCATTGAACATAAAGGCCCCATTCCAGAAGAACTGCGCAGTAAAATGGGCAACCGCATTTTTGGATGTGACGATTGTCAGCTAGTTTGCCCTTGGACTAAATTCGCCAAATACACACAAGAAGACGACTTTCAGCCAAGGCACAATCTGGATTCAGCCGACTTAATCGAATTGTTTGAATGGGATGAAGCCACCTTTTTGAAAAATACCGAAGGCTCACCAATTCGCCGAACTGGCTTTGAAAATTGGCGCAGAAACATCGCTGTTGCTCTTGGCAACGCGCCAACCAATCCAGCCACCATACAAACATTGCAAAATGCGCTCCCTCACTCTTCTGAATTAGTGAAAGAGCACATTCTATGGGCGTTAAAACAACACGACCTTTGATACATAGTTAGCGTCTACTCGTTAACAATTAACGTGAATAACGCAGCAAACCTTCCTGAGCAGTAGAGGCCACCAACTCGCCCTTTTGATTAAAGATTTGCCCACGAACAAAACCACGAGCCGCATTCGCCGACGGAGAGTCCGCCACATACAGTAACCATTCATCCAATCTAAATGGACGATGGAACCAGATCGCATGATCTAAACTTGCAACCGTTAAGTAAGGACTGCCAATTGAAATACCATGCGGCATCAAAGCGGTTTCAATAAAACCATAGTCTGTTGTATACGCCAGCATGGACTGATGAACTAACGCGTCATCGGGCAAAGCAGACACGCTGCGAATCCACATATGACGTTTCGCAATCCCTGGGCGAGGACGGAATGGGTTCTGATTTTCCACGATTCGATATTCAATAGGTCGGTCTGCCGTAAACAAATCTCGCACTTTGGATGGAATTTCATCCGCATGCTCTCGATAAAGTGACAGCTCAGACTGAAAGGATTCAGGACCCGGCACATTCGGCATGGCATCCTGATGGTCTAGCCCTTCTTCGGTGATGTGAAACGACACCGTCATCGCCAAAATACTTTTACCAAACTGCGACGCAATGACGCGCCGAACGCTGAAACTGCCGCCATCTCTAATCACCTCAACGTCATATTCGATAGGGTGAGCCGAGTCTCCAGGCCTCAGAAAATAACAATGCAGTGAATGTGGAAAACGTCCCTCTACGGTTTGAGTCGCCGCACTTAGACCTTGACCAATCACCTGCCCACCAAATAGTTTCGGAAAACCAATGTCCTGACTACGACCAATAAATTGAGTGGCCGAGACACGTTCTAGTTTTAATAAACCAATAAGATGATTAACAACTTGATTCACAACGCCCTCCTACTTAATATACTGCTTCCTATTATGTCGTCTTTTTTACGACAGTCTGAACAGAAAATCTGCACAAAATACTGTAATACCAAGAATCTGATCAAAATATTTTGTCTCACTTTGCTAAAGTGACATTTTTTTGCTTTGATGGACACCTAGATTGTGAGGTATTTATTCTTGTCTATGTCCGCTCTAATCGATCCATTTGGTCGAAAAATAGACTACTTACGCATTTCGGTCACAGACCGATGCGATTTTCGTTGCACCTATTGTATGGACGAAGACGTCACTTTTATGCCTAGAGACCACATTTTGTCTTTAGAAGAGATCGTTTATGTAGCAAAAACCTTTATCGCAATGGGCACCAAGCGCATTCGCATCACGGGCGGTGAACCCTTGGTGCGCAAAAATATTCTCTGGGCCATTGAGCAAATTGCCAACACGAACGGACTAGAAGAGCTGACCATTACCACAAATGGGTCACAACTTTATAAAATGGCGCACACCTTGCTCGACGCTGGCGTCTCACGCATTAACATCAGCCTCGACACGCTAAAAGCAGATCGCTTTTACGCCTTAACTCGCAGAGACAAATTTCAACAAGTAATCGACGGTATCGACGCTGCCAGCAAACTGGCGTTTAAACGCCTAAAAATTAACAGCGTCATGCTCAAGAATCATAACGATGATGAACTTTTTGATCTTGCCCAATTTGCCTTAGATCGCAAAATGGACATCAGTTTCATTGAAGAGATGCCGCTTGGAGTAATCACCGACCATAATCGTGCAGCCACCTATCTATCTAGTGATGAGGTCATTAAAACGCTGGGGCGTCATTATGAACTGACACCCAGCTCAGCGACCACCAGTGGTCCAACACGCTATTATCAGGTTGCAGGTTATGACCACAAAATCGGCGTTATTTCCCCTCATAGCCATAACTTTTGTGATACCTGTAACCGTGTTAGGTTAACCGCTGAAGGTCGCTTATTACTCTGCCTAGGCAATGAGCATTCAAAAGACTTAAAAAGTGTCATTCGAAACACATCAACAGACTCAATATCATTGGAAAGCGCCATTATTGAAGCGCTTGCACTCAAACCTCAAAAACATCATTTTAATCTCGCTGAAGCCCCTCAAATACTTCGCTTTATGAGTGCTACAGGAGGCTAAACAAGGAATTCCCATGGCTAAAACACCGACACCTTTTCGTCCACTCAATATCAGCGTTCTAACCGTATCCGATACCCGATCCATGGCCGAAGACACCTCAGGGGATGCCTTAATAGAACGGCTGACTCACGCGGGTCATAAACTCAATGACAGAAAGCTGGTCAAAGACGATGTTTACCAAATGCGCGCTGTCGTGTCCAACTGGATCGCCGACAAGGAAACTCATGTGGTACTCATCACTGGCGGAACCGGTTTTTATTCTCGGGACAGCACGCCAGAAGCTATGATGCCGTTGTTTGATAAAACCATCGAGGGCTTTGGTGAACTGTTTAGACAGATTTCTTACACAGAAATTGGCACATCGACGATTCAATCTCGCGCGATTGCAGGGTTAGCCAACCAAACGCTTATTTTTTGCTTACCCGGCTCAACCGGTGCTTGTAAAACCGCATGGGATGGCATTTTAGCTGAGCAACTCAACGCCTCACATCGTCCTTGCAACTTTGTCAGTATGTTGATTGGCCCAGATACCACTCATCAACACGAGGCCTAATATTTATGTCTACTTTACTCGCTTTTGAAGAGGCTTTAGAGGCAATCAAGCAAAGCGCTAGTGTCCGTGTAGAACAACAGATAATTCCCCTAACAAGCTCGGTAGGTCGCATTCTTGCAACCGATGTTGTGGCAAGCATTTGCGTGCCACCTAACGCCAACAGTGCCATGGATGGCTACGCGCTCGCCACAAACGATTGGCAAGCCGGAAAGCAATTCAGCATCAGTCAGCGCATAGCTGCAGGGCACGCCCCTCAGCCTCTTATGCCTGGTACCTGCGCGCGTATTTTTACAGGGGCAAATATCCCAGCCGGCGCAGACACTGTGATTATGCAGGAAAACGCCCAAATCGTGGGCGAAAAAGTGGCTTTTAATGAGCCGCCTAGGCAAGGTGACAACATTCGACCGAAAGGGCAGGACATGCAGACAGGCCAAACCGTTGCACAAGCTGGTGAAACGCTTTCGCCTATGCACATTGGTCTTTTATCCAGTCTGGGCATTACTGACGTCACTGTTTACAAGCCATTGCGCGTGGGCATACTCACCACTGGTGATGAATTGATCGCACCAGGGGAGACATTACAAGCAGGGCAAATCTATAACTCAAATGGCCCCATGCTGAGCGCCCTTGTCACCCAAGCAGGTCACCTAGTAAGCCACTGTATTCATGCGGCTGACACCCCCAAAGACACAGAAGACGCATTGCAGATACTCCTTGAGTCTTGCGATATCATTTTATCTTCTGGAGGAGTTTCTGTTGGTGAAGAAGATCATGTGAAAAGTGTCTTAGAAAAACTGGGGACGGTACATTTATGGAAAATCGCCATAAAACCGGGAAAACCCCTTGTGCATGCCACTCTTAAAGGCACCCCCTTCCTTGGCTTACCCGGTAACCCAAGTTCTACCCTAGTCACCTATCATTGGTTCGCACGTCTTCTATTGTCTATTTGTTCTGGTCAGAAAGCACAATCCCCACAATCTTACCTAATTGATGCGGGCTTCAACCGGTCAAAAACGATCACACGTGACGAATTCCTACGAGTATCTATTGGCCAGGATGGCCTTGCCTATGCCCACCCTCAACAAAGCTCCGGCGCCTTATTAGCAGCTTGCCAAAGCCAAGGTTATCTGCACATCAAAGCAAATACGCAAATCGAATACGGCCACTCTTATTCTTTTTATCCTTTCTCTGGTTTCTAACTTTCCTGTTTTCATAGAACTCACCTAAACTAGAAGTAGTGCTCGACAAGATTTGAGCACTACTTCTTCTCGTTATAAGGCGAATTAACATGCGTAACATTGAGTGGGAACAATCTCTCTATGAACATCAACATGCAATGATCAAGCGGCTCGATGCTTTTAGAAAAGCGGCAAAAAAAGTCACTTACTCTAAAGATGACATTATGATAATCGAGCACTCTTTTCAGTTGCTTGTGGCTTCAATGTTAGATCTTGCTCGATACGTTTTACAACATCACTACAAAACTGAAATTTCTTCTCGTAAAGAAGTACTTCACGCTCTTATCACAAACAAAGACGTCACCTATGAACAAGCGGAGCAAATGCGATCACTCATTCTACTCAGAGACAAAATCTTAAACGATTATCTCGAAGAACATTTCGCGGATTTAGACGAGGCGATGAAGCTTAGACGCTATAGCCTAGTGGAAGTATTAACAAAAGAATGGGTTGCACGCTTGTCAAACCAAGAAGTATAAGCGTCTACATTAACGGGCTAATTTTTGGTCGAGGCATCAAGAAATGCCTTTCTTAACAAGCCCCTAAACCAAACATGAGCGGCATCGTGTTGAAAACGCTCGTGCCAAATCATCGAATAATCAAACTCGCGCGTTGCAAAAGGCAACTCGTACAGAGCTATTTCAGAGACGGTTCCCACCATATCTTCGGCAAAAAGTCTCGGCACTGTCAGTAACAAATTACTGTCCATCACCACTCTTGCAGCAGGTACAAAATTAGGCAAATGCACAGCGACATGACGCTTGTGGCCTATTTTGTCCAATTCACGATCTACCGCAAAATACTCTCGACGCCCTAATACCACTTGAACATGGCTGGCTTGTACATAGTCTTCTAAAGTGAGCGTACCTTGAATACTAGGATGATCCTTACGAGCCAAACACACCATACGATCACTTTTTAAACGCATGGCTCGAATACCCGCAGGGGGCTCTTTCGACAACACCGCCACCGCGACATCGATATTCGTTTGATCAAGCTCAGCCACCATGTCTTCATTCCAAGATTTAACATCTAAAATAGCACCCGGTGCTTTTTGACGAAATTGATCTAGAATCTTTGGCAACACAGTTAAAGTACCAAAATCCGTCGTTGATAATATAAAACGACGTTGACTGGTTTCAGGTGTGAACAAGCTAGGTTGAATAAGGCTCTCTAAACCTTTTAAGGTGTCTGCCAAGAGCGGCGCTAAACTTTGAGTTTTTGCAGTAGCAGACAAACCATGCGAAGTGCGAATGAACAAAGGATCGGCAAACACATCACGTAAGCGTGACAAGGAACGACTGACTGCCGGCTGAGAAACATTAAGCCGTGTCGCCGCTTTGGTGACATTGAGCTCTTCGATTAAAACCTGAAAAACATACAACAAATTTAAATCGATATCAGACAATTTTATCTCTGACAAAATAACACCTCAGCCAAGCTTGTTATCATTATAACTCTGAATCATAACAAGCTTTTCCTAGGGACAATAGCGGTCTTTTACATTACTTATAAGACAGCAATGCCCGAATGTCCTTGGAGGTCATACCCAACAAATATAAAATACCATCCAGTCCAAGGTTATTCATTGGGCAAGGCGCCTGCTCTCGCACTAAAGGCTTCGCATGCAAAGCCACGCCCAACGCAGCATGATTCAACATTAACAAGTCGTTCGCACCGTCACCACAAGCAATCGTCTGCTTCATGTCGATCTTTTGTTTTTCGGCAATGCTCGTCAACAAAAACTTTTTACGCTCGCCATCAACAATAGAACCTAAATGCTTGCCAGTTAACGCATGACTCTGGATTTCTAATACATTAGCGTGCACTTCTGCCATGCCATATTCGGCTTGAACTCGATCTGCAAAATAGGTAAAACCACCCGACAAAATTGCTGTGTGCCAGCCAAAATGATGCAGCACTGTCATTAGCGTAGAAATACCATCCATATGTTCGATGCGATTGTAAACGCCATCCATAACATCGCTACTCAAACCTTTTAACAGCGCCAAACGCTGAACGAAGCTTTCGACAAAATCAATTTCGCCGCGCATTGCACTTGCCGTAATCGCAGAAATTTGTTTGCCAATGCCAGCTTCAACGGCCAACTCATCCATGACTTCCGCTTTAATCAACGTAGAGTCCATATCAAAAACGGCCAAACCGCCAGCCTGTATGTCCAACATAGTCGCCTGGTAGATATGATCAATACCGGTTTCATTAGATAAAATCAAAAGCGCCGCTCGAACGTCGGTGCTATCGGTTATCTCAGAAGTAAGGCGTATCTGCACCACAGACACATTATCACTCTCTTGCGTTAACACATGGCTCACTCCATACAAGCCTCGTTTATCTAACCAAACATTAAATTGATTAAGATATTCAGGGGTCAAAGACCCGATAAGAGTAATACTGGCTGACATAAAGGCTCCTCATTCGATAAGGTCGCTACTATAGCAAATCGTTTTCTTTTCGCTAAGCACCTGTTCTAATTTAAAGAATTTAGAAAATGGCCGTTATGATGTATAGAGACACTTTAATGTGCAATAAAAGCGATGCTCAACCCCATGAATTAGTTATTTCGCTTGAATCGTCACAAAGTCACGGTCGTTACGATAGTTGAACAAAAGTCTCGTGTATACTTGAGTCGTTGTTTTACGAGTTACCCCTAAAGGAAGTGAATGGACACCCAACCAAAAACAAAAGCTATTACGGCTTTTATTCGTAAAAAGCTCAGTGCCTATACCATCACTGTTGCTACTTTTATTTCACTTATGATTCTGACCGTCTGTATCTTTTGGTACACAATGACGCACGCACTTGGCAATTATTTGTCTCAACAGACGGAAGTATTAGGCAGTAGCTTAGCCACCCAAGCCGCTTTTAATGCCACACAATCCATTTTAAATAACGACTTGTTGAGCCTAAACGTACTACTCAATCGTCTCGTTGTTGATGACAATATTTTAAGCGCTCGAGTTTATAATAAAAAAGACGAATTACTCGCAGAAGCCAATAGTGGCAGTACTAGTCGAATTTCAACAGAACAGGACTTACGCCCTAATGAGCAACGTCGTGTGTACAGTTCAAGCATCAAGTTTAGAGATGAAATAGTCGGGCATGTCCTCATCACTTTGGATAAGACGCCAGCACAAGCGACCTTACAACACCTCAATAATCTCTTGATTGGGGTGGCCATCTTTACCTGCACGATTGCCTTATTGCTGATCATACTGATAACGAAATGGCTTTTCTCTCCTATCAATGACGCCACGACCGCATTGCTATCCCATAGCAAAGGTCGTAAGCCAAAAGCGCTACCTTCACCTATTTATAAAGAAGCAAGACAACTCTACGATGCTGTTAAAACCATACAAACACTCACCCCGCCTAAAGAAGTAGTCGAAAAAGCTCCCCAAGAAGAAGATCTGACAAAAGCGGCCAAAGTGCAGTTCGAGATCAATTTTGACGCCATTTTCGAAGAATCCAGACAACGGAGCTGCATCCTCTACTTTGATATATTAAATTTAGAAACTTGGCATAAAGACATGACACCACTCCAAGTAGCGAATTTACTGACGCCCGTATATCGCGCTATGTTTCAAGCCAGCGAAGTGTACTTAGGTCAAGTGCATCAATACAAAAGCGACTCTGCTGTGATTCTCTTCAGCGCCCATCACTGTGAAGATAATCTCTACATCAATGCAGTCAGCACCGCGCAGCTTTTCTTGGGGTTGATCAATAAGCTTTTAGAAAACGAGCTATACGCCGACACGCCGCAACTGACTTTCCACCTAGGATTACACCAAGGCAACCAACAAATAACCAATATGGTGAAAGAAAACCACTTCGAACCAGAAAAAATAGCGCCCTTACTGGAAAGCATCCACCAGCTCAGCCGATCAGCAAGCGTCAACAAGCTTATCATTAGCGATGACATTTTCACTCTGCCTCACATACAGAACAGAGTGTTTACTGGGCTACCAGAAATAATAGAAGACGATGGCAAAGAAATTTTAGCTTATGAAGTAAAAGGCATGTCGGACAAATATAAACGCCAAATTCATCAACATGTTATCGACATTACTGATCCTGAATCCTAAGAGCAATAATGCTGATAAACCTTTATAAAAAAGACCCACTTGGGTCTTTTTTATAAATTGATTATTGAGGTTTTTCTATGCCACTTTGACAAAGGACATTGATCGACATTCAAGAATCGTAGTCAAGTTGTTTAGTCTTCAAAACGAATCACATCGTCAAGTGACAATCCTTCTTTGTCCATGATCAGACGCAGTTTGCGCAGCGCCTCCACTTGAATTTGGCGCACTCTCTCACGTGTTAAACCAATTTCAGCTCCCACGTGTTCTAACGTGCTGGCTTCGTGACCACGCAGACCAAAACGACGCGTTATTACTTCACACTGTTTTTCACTCAACTCATCCAGCCACAGCTCAATACTGTGTAAAACATCACCATCTTGTCGATCTGCTTCAGGGCCTTGATGGATAGTATCCGCTAAAATTTCCACCAGGCTTTTGTCGTTGTCATCTCCACCAAAGGTCGCATCAATAGAGCTGATCTTTTCGTTAAGACCAAGCATCTTTTGTACATCTTCAACGGGGCAATCTAGCATTTCGGCAATTTCTTCTGCGCTTGGTTCATGATCTAACTTTTGCGTCAACTCTCGAGCTGCTCGTAAATAGATATTGAGCTCTTTCACGACATGAATTGGCAGGCGAATGGTTCGAGTTTGATTCATAATGGCACGCTCAATGGTTTGGCGTATCCACCATGTGGCGTAAGTAGAAAAGCGAAAACCTCGCTCAGGATCAAATTTTTCAACAGCTCTAATTAACCCCAAGTTCCCCTCTTCAATTAAATCAAGAAGAGAAAGCCCTCGGTTCAAATAGCGACGTGATATTTTTACGACCAGCCGCAAATTACTTTCTATCATGCGCTTCCGCGCTTTAGCGTCACCTTTTAGAGCAAGGCGAGCAAAATACACCTCTTCTTCTGCTGTCAGTAAGGGCGAAAAACCAATCTCACTTAAATAGAGTTGAGTCACATCAAGATGACGACTCGAATCGGCCTCCGCATAACGAGCACTCACTGCCGACTCAAACTCTTCGTCAATCAGCTCATCATCTTCGACAAAATCCTCAAGCGTATCAAGATCAAAATCACCAGTGTCCGAAATCTTAGCTGCTTCTTTATCCATATTGGCTAACTTCATGCCCCCTCCTTAAACGCTCATCTCGCTTAATTTATTTTAGGTAAAACATCTAGCGGATCGATCGGCCTACCATCGCGTCGAACTTCAAAATGCAATAATGGCCTGTCACTTCCTTTGCCACCAATCACAGCGAGGGAATCTCCAGCCCGAACACTTTGCTGTTCCTTTACTAAAATCCTTTCGTTATAAGCATAGGCACTAAGGTATACATCATTATGCTTCACAATAACAAGGTTACCATAACCGATAAGACCACTGCCCGCATAAACAACGGTCCCATCGGCAGCGGCTTTTACTAATGCTCCCTGCTCCGCTCTGATGTCTATACCTTTACTACTAACGCCAGCATTTGAAAAGCCCCTAGTAACTTTACCATCCACTGGCCATGCCCAATTACCCGATATTTTCTCGTCTTTTTTGTCTTTAGCGACGCTTTTAGGCAACTTTTCAGACACTATAATGGCATCAGCAGAAACGGCTACAGGGGGCGAAGTTTTCCCCGTTTCAGCAATTGGCTCTACTTTTTTGACAATACTTTCGGCTTTGGGTTCCTCATTATTTACGATAACCGATGATGGCTTTGAGAGACCGCCTAGACGAATTTTTTGTTTTGGGTAAATGGTATAAGGTGCAGCAATACGATTAAATTTTGCCAACTCTCGATAGTCCAAACCATACCGAAAAGCAATAGAAAACAAGGTGTCGCCGCGTTGTACCGTATACACACCAGATGTCGGTATAGAAGAGACTCCTGCGCTATTAGCAGTATAAGTTGAGTTGTTTTGTGTTGGGTAATGCAGCACTTCATAGGAGCACCCAGTCAGCAAAAGACATAACAATACAAGCTTACTTAGCAAGTAAGTAGGCAAGAAAAAATCATGACTTTTAAAGATGAGACAACGGATAATGCTTTACCCCAATATTCGCTTAAATTGAATTATTACTATTTGTCTGATTTTGGTAATAATATGTAAGAAATAAGAATCACACTCAAGAACCCAATCAAAACAAACACTAAAGGAAGCAATAAATCACTTGGCCAATAAAAATTTGGTAAGTTCCAAGGTAAAACAAGATGCTCTTCTAAAGGCAATTTTTTATCTCCGACCAAAGTCCAAGTGTCCGTCACCTTCCAAGGCCAAACCTTTACTAGCGCCCCAAGCATAACACCCGTGAGAAAAGACAAGGTCATCGATCTGGCATGATTAAGCAAATAATGTAGAACTTTAGAAAAACTCAACAATCCGATCAATGCACCAACGGCAAAAATAAAAATCACCGAGAAATCCAAGTTTTTTACCGCTGACAAAATAAAACCGTACATGCCCATCATAAGCAGCAAAAAGCTACCTGAAATACCAGGCAAAATCATTGCGCAAATAGCGATCATACCGGAGAAAAAAACCATCACTAACGAAGTATTTAACTGCGTAGGAACAAGCAAAGATAAACTTGCGCCAATGACGACACCTAACACAAGCCCAACAAAATGACGCCAAGAAAAGCCAATAATTTGATGAATCAAAAAATACGCCGAAGCCAAAATAAGACCAAAAAAGAAACTCCATAAATAACTGGGATATTCTGCCAACAAATGCGTTATAAGGCCCGCCAGTAAAAAAATACTGGTGACAATACCGGAACCCAACGTCAATAAGAAAGCACCGTCAAAATGACGCCATAATGCTTTTAAATCACCTTTAAGCAGCATACTAGCACTGTGTCTATTAACGCCACTTAATGCGCCAATTAGGCGATCATAAACCCCCAAAATAAAAGCAATGGTGCCACCAGAAACACCAGGAACAACGTCCGCAGCGCCCATCAATAAACCACTCAAATACACTTTTAGCCATTTAGGCATGTTCCAATCCTTCTAATAACGGGACAAAAAACGCTGGTTCAGTTCCCAGACATTTCCAACGCTCACCCTCTTTACGCCAACAACCTATTTGCGGACTGGGGTGATCAATCGGCATAATTAAAATACCTTGTTGTTTTAGGCAACCCGTCAAGGCTAACGGAATTTTGCTTGCCATCGCGGTAATAATCACAGCGTCCATTTCGACTTTGTGAGGCCACCCAGTTTGACCATCGGCAAACAAATACTCAACATTTTTAACCCCCATGGACAACAAGCGCTGTTTTGCCTGTAAGTAAAGCCACTGCTGACGCTCGACGGTATGAACTTTATTAAAAAAGTGCGCTAAAATTCGAGTTTGATAGCCTGATCCTGTACCAATTTCTAACACACGACCAAGACGGGCATGGGTCAAAAGCCATTGCGTCATTCTCGCCACGGTCAACGGCTGACTGATGGTTTGATTACGCCCAATCGGAAGAGAGGTCGCTGAATACGCTAAATGGGAAAATGCCGGCTCGACAAACTCGTGGCGCGGAAGACTTCCCATTAACGCCAATAATTCGTCATGGGAAATACCCTGCTCCCTAAGGTACTTGACCATTTTAGTTGCTTTGGGTTCAGAGTGTGAGATTAGCCAATTGAGATCATGCAAGCTCATAGCGTGACAGTGTCAGTCCATCCTTTTAGAAGGGGTTGAGCCCCATAACAAGTCATGTCTGTATGGATTGGTGTGATTGAGACATAGCCATTTTCAATCGCACAAAAATCGGTTCCCTCAGACTCATCATGGGGACCTGACAAAGCGCCAATCCAAAAGCTTGGCATCCCCCTAGGGTGTTGAGCTGAGATTGGCGCTTGCGCCTTATGGCGATAACCAAGGCGTGTTACTTGTATCCCCTTCAGCTCCTCATAGGGCATATCTGGAACGTTTACATTCAATAGAATTCCCGCCGGCAAAGTCAACGTATGAGCATCTTTCAAGAGTTGCATAACTACCTTTGCCGCCGTATCAAAATATTGACTCCCCACCAAAGAAACCGCTAACGCAGGACGCCCCAAATGTCGAGCCTCCATCGCCGCAGCAACGGTACCCGAATAAATAACATCATCGCCCAAATTGGCACCATGATTAATCCCTGACACCACCAAATCAACGTCACCATCAATCACACCAGATAAAGCGAGATTAACACAGTCCGTAGGCGTGCCATCAACACGGTATTGATGGTCTGCAACTTTAACGGGCTGTACTGGACGCGTTAAGGTCAGAGAATTACTCGCCCCACTGCGGTTACGATCTGGGGCGACGATTAGAATGGAATACTCTTGCTGTAAATATTGTGCCAGCGTTTGTATGCCAACCGCGTCTAAGCCATCATCATTGGCGATCAAAATTCTCATGGTATTTCTCAGCTGACTTATCCGTAAAATCTATCATCTCACGCAAAATACTCGTGGCGAAACAGCCCTTGGTTAAAGAAAACTCAACAATCAATTGCGCGCTCCTTTCCCCCTCCCTAAGCAATTCCCACGCCATGTTCATGGGCACAAGACGCGCCAGTCGGCTGTCTCGGGAAAGATCAAAGGCAATCAAAGCGTCTACCAGCTCAGCACTGTCTGACAAGGAGTGTTTCATGACTTGCTCACGTTGAGAGCCTGTACCGGCCTCCCAACCCTCACTAATCATAGGCAACACAGGACTGATGTGACCTCGCATCACATTTAGATGCATGAGTGCGCCTACTTCTTTTACGCGAAATTGCTCATCTTTATGCTGAAACTGTGCAATATCACCATCACATAACCGCATCCACATACCGTTTTCCACCTGATCACTTAATGCCTCATTGAAACACCAAGAACGAATTGCCGATAACCAGAAGGATTCTGTTTTCGATAATTTACGGCGACTTTGCCGCCCCTTTAAGACAAAGTCTTTGCCGTTGTGCAAATTATTACCGTTTATGCCAAAACGTTGAGGTCCATAATAATTAGGCACACCCGCCTGCTTGATCAGATTTAAACGCCCTTCTAACTCATCCAAGTCGCCATTGATTTCACGAAGTCGAATCACAAAACGATTCGCTAAATGTGTACCAGTACGCAATTTTTTTGAATGGCGTAGCTGTGCAATCACGCGAACATTTTCAGGCTCTCTAAAGGCTTCCTGAATGGTCGAAAAATCTGGTTCACGGTTCAAAACATGCAAGCAAAACCATTGGCGTGTACAAGCATGACGGTCCTTCACGCCACTGTAAGTCACTTTATCGGGAGCAATGCCTGCCATCTGAGCCAAACGTTTGGCAAGAAAATCGGTATTCACCCCTTCCTTCTCGATAAAGACAAAACAAAACTCTCCTTTACCATCAGGCTCAAAACCCAACTGCTCTTCGACATAGAAGTCTTGTACGTGGGTTTTCAAATCCCCAGTCACAGTCGGCTTAGACCAAGCATATCGCCATTCGGTATTCATACATTACCTTGATTAAAAAGAGCCTGATTAAAAAGAGCTTGATTAAAATGAGCCTGTTTAAAAATAAGCGCAACGGCTTCAACAGCAATCCCCTCTTTGCGGCCAGTAAAACCAAGCTTTTCCGTGGTCGTTGCTTTCACATTGACGACACTGACATCGACCGCTAAGTCTTCGGCAATATTGGCTCGCATCGCATCGATGTAAGGACGCATTTTAGGCGCCTCAGCAATAATAGTGACATCCACATTGGCCACACAAAAACCAAGAGCCTGTATCTCTTGATAAGCACGTTTTAATAAAACACGGCTATCTGCGCCCGCAAAAGCAACATCAGTATCTGGAAAATGTTTTCCAATATCCCCAAGAGCCGCCGCCCCTAACAACGCATCGGTCAACGCATGCAATGCGACATCACCATCGGAATGAGCAACCAGCCCCTGAGTGTAAGGGATAGAAACACCACCGATGACAATGTGGTCGCCCTCGCCAAATCTATGTACATCAAAACCATGGCCTACACGAAACGGCATCATGATAGTTACTCCTGTGCTATGAATGGCACCTATTGTTTGAATTCATAAGAAAAGAAAAAAGCGCTTCAGCAATCAGCAAATCTTCAGGCAGCGTTATTTTTATGTTACTGCTCTCTCCGATAATAAGATCGGGATGCCAACCAACACTCTCCATCGCTGAGCATTCGTCTGTGACTGAGATTCCTTGCGCTTGCGCTTTCTCTAATGCCTCTAACAAGGCGTGTGCAGGAAACTTCTGCGGCGTCTGCGCCAACCAGATAGCATTACGGTCTAGGGTTGCATCAACCAAGGGCTTATCTGACATCTGTCGCTTAACAGTATCTTTAGCTGGCATGGCTAATAATGCGCCTTGTTCAGAGTGATGATTGATGATCCGATTCAATGCTGCTTGACTCAACAAAGGGCGTGCTGCATCGTGAACCAAAACCTCTTGCTGAATACCATCCAAGGTATTCAATAAATAACGCAGACCTTTTTGTACGGTATCGCTGCGCTCTTTACCACCAATAAAGCTGTGAACACAGTCATGCTGATACCACACAGAATCTGACCAATAAGGATCGTTTTCACCAATCCCCACGAGCACGCCGGCAATACGTGGATGAGATATAAAAATCTCAATAGAACGGTCTAAAATTGTCTTTCCTGCAAGCGATAAATATTGCTTAGGACTGTTCGCTTGCATACGTTGACCAACACCAGCAGCAGGAATAAGAACCCACAGAGGCTTTGTCATTTTTTATTCACCATACGATAAAATACTTCGCCATCTTTTATATATTGCAGCTCACTACGCACATGCTCTTCTACCGCCTCTTCACCAAGGCGAAGATCGTTCACTTGTGCTCTTAATGCTTGATTTCGATGTTTCAGGCGTAGGTTGATACGCTCTTGATAGGCAATCTGTTTTGCTAGCTCTTCCTGACGCTTCATTCCCTGCTCACCAAAATATAAATGATAGGATTGATAGCCCACGGCACAAACAAAAAAGACAATTAACAACCGTGCCATACAACACCCTCAACATCTTAAAAATACATTCCTTATTATCGAAGGAATTGAAGCAAAAAAAAATAAAAAAAGGGAGAACCAAGTTCTCCCTTTATGAAATCAGACGAAATTAAGCCTGACCTTTGATCTCAGAACGACCTTTGTAAGGGGCTTTACCACCTAATTGCTCTTCAATACGTAGCAATTGGTTGTACTTAGCAACGCGGTCTGAACGGCATAGAGAACCCGTTTTAATTTGGCCAGCCGCCGTACCCACAGCAAGATCGGCAATCGTCGCGTCTTCTGTTTCACCAGAACGGTGAGAAATAACAACCGTAAAGCCAGCGTCTTTTGCCATTTTAATGGCCGCTAACGTCTCAGTTAAAGAACCGATTTGGTTGAACTTGATTAAGATAGAGTTCGCAATGCCGTTATCGATACCACGTTTCAAAATCTTAGTGTTAGTAACAAACAGATCATCGCCCACTAATTGGATTTTATCGCCCATTAGTTTGGTTTGATGTGCAAAGCCATCCCAGTCAGACTCGTCAAGACCATCTTCGATAGAAACAATTGGATACTGCTTCGTAAGGTCTTGCAGGAAGAAGTTAAACTCTTCTGAGGTGAATTTTTTACCTTCACCTTTAAGATTGTAGATATTGGCTTCTTTGTCGTAAAACTCAGAGGCAGCACAGTCCATCGCCAACGTGATGTCTTTACCTAGCTCGTAGCCTGCCGCAGCGACCGCTTCTTTGATCACAGCCAAGGCTTCAGCATTAGATGACAAATCCGGAGCAAAACCACCCTCATCACCAACCGCCGTGCTTAAACCACGATCGCTCAGTACTTTTTTCAGAGCATGGAAAATTTCAGCACCGTAACGCAACGCTTCACGGAAGTTTGGCGCACCAACTGGTTGAATCATGAACTCTTGAATATCAACGTTGTTGTCTGCGTGCTCGCCACCATTAATGATGTTCATCATAGGCACAGGCATTGAGTAAACACCTGGCGTACCATTAATGTCTGCAATATGAGCGTATAATGGCACTTTCTTAGAAATCGCTGCCGCTTTCGCTGCCGCCAAAGAAACCGCTAAGATGGCGTTAGCACCAAAAGTAGATTTGTTTTCTGTGCCATCAAGATCAATCATAATGTGATCAAGTTCCGCTTGAGCAAGGGCATCTTTACCGATCAAAGCGTCACGGATTGGACCGTTAACCGCTGCAACCGCTTTTAAAACGCCTTTGCCTAGATAACGACTTTTGTCGCCATCACGCAACTCTAAAGCTTCACGAGAACCGGTAGAGGCACCAGACGGTGCACACGCTGAACCTACGGAGCCGTCTGCCAAAGTAACATCAGCTTCAACGGTAGGGTTACCACGAGAATCTAACACTTCTCTGGCTTTAATATCAACGATTTGACTCATAACAAACCTCTTAAAATAAATGAAAAATCACAAACTGCCTGTTTGCTCTACTTATTTTTCTTTACCTGCATATTTCAATGCCGCATGTACAAAGGCGCTGAACAGGCCGTGTCCATATCTAGGCGTCGAAGTGAATTCTGGATGGAACTGACAAGCAACAAACCAAGGGTGATCAGCAATTTCAATCATCTCTACCAAGGAGTTGTCTTCTGAACGACCTGAAATCGTCAGACCTGCTTTTTCCAACGCTTCAACATAAAAGTTGTTCACTTCATAACGGTGACGATGACGCTCTTTAATAACTGCTTTACCGTAAGCGTCAAAGGCTTTTGTGCCTTCAGTAAGATTACAGTTCTGCGCGCCAAGGCGCATAGTGCCGCCTAGATCGGATTCCTCTGACCGGATTTCTTTGGAACCCTCTGCATTAGTCCATTCTGTAATCAGACCAACAACTGGGTTCTCTGCTTTTAAATTAAACTCGGTACTGTGCGCACCGGCTAAATTTGCCACATTACGAGCAAATTCGATTACGGCTACTTGCATACCCAAACAAATACCTAAGTAAGGCACTTTGTTTTCACGAGCATACTGAGCCGTCAATATCTTACCTTCAACACCGCGCTCACCGAAACCACCAGGAACGAGAATCGCATCCATTCCTTTTAGGGCTTCTGTGCCTTTTTCTTCAATGCTTTCAGAATCAATATAGTGCAATTTCACTTTTGTACGAGCATGAATACCAGCGTGATCCATTGCTTCAATCAACGATTTATAGGCATCCAACAACTCCATGTACTTACCGACCATGGCAATATTGATTTGTTTTTCTGGATTCAGTTTCGCCTGAGTGACCTTATTCCAAATCTCAAGATCTGGCATATTACAGTCTAGATTAAAGTATTCAACAATCAGACTGTCCAGACCTTGATCGTTTAGCATCTGTGGAATACGGTAAATGGTGTCTGCATCAGGAAGCGAGATAACCGCACGTTCTTCAACGCTAGTAAACAAAGCAATTTTCTTACGCTCTGGCGCTTCAATAGACACTTCTGAACGACAGATAAGAATGTCAGGTTGAATACCAATAGAACGAAGCTCTTTTACAGAGTGCTGAGTAGGTTTGGTTTTTGTTTCGCCAGCAGTGCGGATGTAAGGAACCAGAGTCAAATGCATAAACAATGCGCGACGTGGACCCAATTCTACTTTTAACTGACGAACCGCTTCTAAGAAAGGTTGTGATTCAATATCCCCTACCGTGCCACCAATTTCGACCAACGCCACGTCTGCGCCTTCGGCACCAGAAAGAACACGACGTTTGATTTCGTCGGTGATATGAGGAATAACTTGAACTGTTCCGCCCAAGTATTCACCACGACGTTCTTTCTTTAAAACATGTTGGTAAACACGACCACTGGTAAAGTTATTGCGTTTGCCCATTTTAGTGGAGATAAAACGCTCATAATGGCCAAGGTCTAGGTCAGTTTCAGCGCCGTCTTCTGTAACATAGACTTCGCCGTGCTGGAAAGGGCTCATGGTGCCAGGATCCACGTTGATATAGGGATCTAGCTTTAGCATGGTGACTTTTAGACCACGAGATTCAAGGATAGCGGCCAAAGATGCTGCTGCCAAACCTTTACCAAGAGATGAAACTACACCGCCTGTAACGAAAATATATCGTGTCGCCATGAGTGTTTAACCCGCCTTAAAATATGAAAAAATGAGATTTGATGGCACAGATCAATGCACCTTCAGGACGGGTGAAAATAATAACATTGTCAGCCCCTTCACTCAATGTAAAACACAGTTGTTTTACATTGAGTGAAGAATCGCTGACTCAGCAATAAGAGGCAATACGATATGAAAAGCAAAACTCATGGACGAGCATTATAAGTCTAGCTCTAAAATGGGCGTTTTAGAACGAGAACAACACGGCATGACTAGCTTTCCTGAGGCGTGCTCTTGGTCCGTTAAAAACACATCTCGATGGTCTGGAATACCGTCGATCACACCAGTCTGGCACGTGCCGCACACACCCGATTCACAGGATACCGCCAAAAAAACACCATTGTTATCTAATACTTCAAAAATGCTTTGATCAGCCTCGACATCAAAGACCTCACCCGTACTATGAATTTTCACTTTAAACGCGGTATTTTCACCGACATTCTCATCAACAGCAGGCGCAGCAAAAAATTCTCTGTGCATACGCTCTTCAGGCCAACCTAACATTTTTGCCTGCAACAACACGTCATTAATAAAATCTGCGGGGCCACAAACATACAATTCCGAGTGATTCGAATGACGTGATAAAACATCGACCATATCCATTCGACCAGAACTCGCCACTTGGCTAAAATGAAAATGCATTTTATCGGCAAAAGAAGCCCTTTTTAACGCAGATGAAAATGCCGCCGTGTCTGGTGACTTCGCACAGTAATGAAACTCGAAAGGCAAATCCATTTTTTGCAACTGCTGCGCCATTGGCAACAAAGGTGTGACACCGATACCACCAGCCACTAACACGCTATGACGCGTTGTATCTATTAATGGAAAGTGATTTTTAGGGGCACTTATCGACAAGGTATCGCCCATTTTCAAGCGATGCACCTCGGTCGATCCCCCCCTTGATTGCGGGTCTTTCAAAACCGCAATTTCATAATACTGCGCTTCCACTTGCAAACGACATAATGAATATTGACGAAGCAAACCACTTGGCAACTTAATGTCAATATGCGCACCAGCTTCAAAAGCGGGCAACCCTGAGCCATCCAAAGAACCTAGCACAAGCCGAACCACACCTTGTGCTTCGATAACAACATTTCTTACAATGACCGGAATCATTTGCCTCTCCTGACCTGTTATTTTTTTTAGGCGCCAGCCTGAGAGTAAATAAAAACCACTCTCTGGCTGGCACTGATCATATTAAAATGACACTGTTTGAAGTGGTGCAGACGACTGAGAAGGCGACACCGCAATGGACGCCTTGGCGGACTGTTCTTTAGCAATCAGTCGATCAATGATACGTCTTGATTGCACACCACCCGCATCAATGTCTAACTTCAATAAATCATAATCAGGAAACGCCAAAAGGTTTTGTTGCTGACGTTCAAGCACCTCTAAATCTTCAGCAAAGATCTTACCTTGCCCTTCTCGAATCGTATCGGTTAACGCTTGGTCTTCTGGCTTGAAGTTACGCGCCATTCCCCAAAAATACCAAATTGAGGTCTCGGTTTCTGGCGTGATAAAGTCCACGACGGTACTACTGGCTTTTTTATTTGCTGGCGCATCAAATCCACCGTTGCCAGCATGAGCAACCCCCACATCGATCATCACATGGGAAGGTGGACTGAATCGACAAATTTGCCAACGATCAACGGGGACATTATCGGCCAGTCCGTTGCCACGAAGTGCGGCTTGCCAGAATGGTGGTGCCATAATATTTTCCATAAAACGGCTGGTAATCACTTTGTCGCCTTCTACTTCGGTAGAAACGGGGGATTCATCAATTTCTTTTTGACCAATGCTGCTCGCATGCACATACGTTTCGTGGGTTAAGTCCATAAGGTTATCGATCATCAGACGATAATCGCAGTTGATATGGTATAGACCGCCACCGTAAGCCCATTCCGGACTAACCGCCCATTCTAAATGAGGAATCAAGCTTTTATCCGCTTGTGATTGATCACCCGGCCACACCCAAATGAAACCGTAACGCTCTTCTACCGCATAAGACTTCATGCAAGGAAAGCCTTTTACACGCTGCAACGGCATCTCTTTGGTTTTGCCATCGGCGCCCATTTTTAAACCATGATACCCACAAACCAAAAGACCTTCTTCGACATACCCTAGCGACAACGCCGCACCGCGGTGTGGACAAAAATCCAATACCGCAGCAATCTCATTGTCATGAGAACGATAAAAAGCAATGCTTTCGCCACAGATTTTACGACCAAGAGGCTGGCTGCCCGCCACCTCTTCAGACATGGCAGCCACATACCATGCATTTTTAGGATAAGTTTGCTGACTCATTTGGAATTCTCCTGCTTTTATTTTTATTTATTGGATCCAATATAGTCAAAATAATTGATAAGACAAGATGGTTATGCATAAATTGGATCCAATATTTATATTATGAATAATAGTTCACAAGCTAAACAGTTGAAAAATAGAAGATTATCAATTGGATCCAATGATTACTTTTTTTCCGGTATTTACGTTATGATTATTTTTTTATTAATAAAACAAAGGCAGACTCAATGAGCAAACCGGGCCAACATGTTATCAGCCGTTTACGACAAATGATTTTGTCCGGAGAGCTTGAGTCAGGACAACGCCTTGCGGAAATTCCCACAGCGGAGCAATTGGGGGTTTCTCGGACACCTGTTCGCATTGCTTTTCGCACTCTAGAACAAGAAGGCCTATTAACCAAATTATCAGGTCGAGGCTACATGGTACGCCAAGTAACACAGGCAGAAATTAGCGGCTCTATCGAAGTGCGAGGCGTACTAGAAGGGTTGGCCGCTAGGCAAGCAGCAGAAAATACACTATCGAAAGCACAGACCAATGAATTACGAGAATTATTAAAACAAGGCGATGACTTGTTTGCGAAAGGCAGCATCAATGAACAAGACCTCGCCATATACCACGACATGAATCAGCGCTTTCACCAAATAATTATCGAAGCCAGTTTAAACCCTGCCATCGCTGAAGCATTAAGCCGTAATGAACACCTACCTTTTGCATCGGTTAGTGCCTTGGCTTTCGATCGCAACAACTTGGTTCAAGAGTATCGCCGCTTTAATTTCGCCCACATGCAACATCACGCCGTGTTTGACGCCATCCACAACGGACAAGGAAGCCGTGCCGAAGCGATTATGCGAGAGCATGCCAACGCCACCCATGGTTACGCGAAAATTTTCTCTCAAATGGAAAAAAATGGCGAAAAGATGCACGTTTTAAACAACATAAACTCAATCATTTAAGCTAAGTCGGTATTTCCAAGCGGCACTTCTAACGCGTTACCAACACCAATTGGCTGACCAACCATTTCATCATAAGCACTCTGGTGACATAACACCATGGAGCCAACACTTTTGCCCTTAAACAAAGCCTGTAGGTCTAACTTGTTATGGCTGGTTAAAAAACGCCCTTCATTGGTTGTTATATACTCTTCTTTATCCCCTATGATGACGGACAGCTGATACAAATTTGACTCCAAAGAATGCAGCTTCACTTTATCGATATGGGGAATTTTTTTAAGCTCTTTTAATTGCATGATAATACACTCTAGTGGTTTTCTTTAGGTACGGAGGTAACCATCAATCAGTTCACATAAAATGCCGAATCAACATAATAACTTCATGCTAAAGTACTGCGATAAAAAACAACAACAGGAAAATTTATGGCCCTTGATATGAATGATAGCTACGCAAATTCAGCCGATGTACACATTGCCCTAGCTAAAATCCAAGCTTACGCCAGCAAGCCAAACCGTACTTTAATCGGTTTAACGGGCATCCCGGGCTCAGGCAAAAGCACCCTATCAGACTATTTGCTGAACCATTTCATCCAGCAACAAAATGCGCAAGTCATTTGCCTTTCAATGGATGGCTTTCACCTATCGAAAGCTCAACTTAACGCCCTACCCAATGCAGACGAGGCATTTGCAAGACGAGGCGCTCCGTGGACATTCGATAGCACCGCTTTTATCGAGCGCGTTACGCTTATTAAACAAGGCTATCAGCAAGACGATATTTTGTGGCCAAGTTTTGATCATGCCATAGGTGACCCGATTGAAGACGATCTCACCATCAAAAAAGAAACAAAGGTCATATTAATTGAAGGGCTCTACTTGCTGCATCAAAACGATGGTTGGCAAGCGTCTCAAACCCTATTCGACGAACATTGGTTTTTAGACATCCCCGTTGAAGTCGCTATCGAGCGCTTAGCAAAACGCCATATGAAAGCTTGGAACTTCAGCCATGAACAAGCTATGGACAGAATAAATCAAAGCGATGGACTAAACGCAAAATTAGTCGCAACGTACAAAGATCAGGCGGATTGGCTGTTAAGAGTCTAGCGCCGTCTAGACTCTCTCGCGCCATATTGTTCACTATGCTTTTTGAGCGGCAATGGCGTCAGCACTTCTTTCAAACGTCAGGTTGATCCGCAAGAACATACCTTGAATGGCCTCAACCTGCGTGGTGTCTTCCACCAAAGCAATGAGTTCCTCGTACAAAGAATGGCAAGCTTTTTCAAAGCGGTCATCACAGCGGCCTTTGCTTGCCAGCAAAAAAGCGTTTGCCAACGACACTTGCCAATGTTGCAATGACGACAATGGCTTTCCTGCCAAACCCTCACAGATAGAGCGCAAACGCATAGAAACATGACCAAGATTCAAAGCGGTTAGTGCCAAGTCTGTGACCGCTCTCGATTTCGAGCCTTGATCATAATTGGTTAAGCGCAACAATCTATCCGCCATGCGTCGGTTATACCAAGCTATTGGGCTAGCTTGCTGATTGATTGCTAATAAATCTTGATAGGTTGTTTTAAAAATACGATGGACTAACAACTGCACACTTGGTCCGGTAATGAGATGAAACACCCAAAATAAAATACACACGCCAGCGAAAATTGCCATCGCTGAGCTCAGTGTATAGTCGATAGAAAAGGGCCGACTCATATCACGACTAGGACTCACAAGGATAGAAAAAGGGATACAAAACCCTAATCCGTAGGGCAACGTTTGCCTATCGGCCAAAAGCAATAGACCAATAAAAAACGGCCCAGCCAAAACCAGTAATAAAATCTCCAATTGACCAGAGCTTTGCGACAATATGTTAAGTGCAAAGAAAATCGCCACAAACGACGCCACAACAACACCAACCAGCAGCCTTTTTAAAACCACTTTTAGAATCATCAGGGGCAACCTTGCTAGCATGATGGAAAAAATAACAGGTAAAATCATGATCATCAACGCAGCCGAAGAACCAGTGCCCACCCAGATAGCGGCACCAATCAAAAACACCATCGTGGTTCGAATACCAATAATTAATCCAGCCAATGGATCTTGATACGTCTGCATACTTGGCGCATTCAATAACGTACTGTCTCGCTCCTCTAACGCGCGAAAAGCGCGTAACAATACTGTTAGCTCAGAAGTAATCTCCGCCCCAACATTCAACATATGAGATTCAAAAGGCACATCTGAGTCATTATTCGAGCGATAATTGCTAAGGTCACTTCGCAAGAGTTTCACTTGCTCTAAGCAGTAATCAAAATCATCTGACTCCGCAATGCGCCCAAATGCGTCTCTCAATCGATCAAGAAGTTGAGTTAACACTGGCGTCATCAGTTCAGCATGACGCCGCTGCAAACGACCAAAAATTTGCACTAATGCCAACAAAGATAAGACTTTCTGAGCCAATTGATTAGCGGCTCGTGTCCGCCCAGGCCCCTTTGGTCCCTCGTAACTGACCGCACTGGAATCTTCACTGACCATACCCAAGGTCGCCATGATGCTATCTATTTGCGTATGACGGTTCTCATGAGTACCGGATTTATCCAACTCCGTCACCAAATATTGCAGTGTCTGATTAATCACCGACCTAGCTTGTCGCTGCAGACTGTCTTTGACTTTGACGGGCCAAAACAGATGACTGACCACACCGGCACAAATAGAACCAATAACAATTTCACTGACTCGAGCCTGTGCAACCGCAAACACCGCCTGACTATCGGCCGTAGATGGGCTCACCATGACCATTAATACGATGATTTCAGCGGTCACCGCAGCCATAGCAAAGGCATACACAAAATTAGCCTGACGAACCATAGCAGATAAAGCGGCATTCAATCCTAACCATAAGGCCAGTACCCCCAGCGCCACATAGGGATAAGACATAAATTGCGTCAACAAAAAAATACCAAACAAGCCACCAATGACAGTACCGACAATTTGGCAAATGGCCTTTTCAATCACCAGACCACTTTCAGGGCGCATTTGTAAAAAAACAGCGGACACTAGCGCCCAATACGGTCGATCGAGATTTAAAGAAAGGGCTATTGTTAGTGCCAATGCCATGGCAATGACACCTTTAAGGGCAAAAATAACCGCCTGTTTTTCAGGTAAAAACAGATTACGAAGGACGATTCCCAAAACGATTCTCCTTACTACTCAGTAAGGTGAATCGTAGCGGTCATACCAGCACTCAGCTGGATACCATCAGGCAGAGAATCCAGTTTTATGTCGACAGGGATTCGCTGAGACAAACGCACCCAATTAAATGTTTGTTGTATTTGCGGGAGAAGCTGCCCATTGCTCTGAGTATTTATATTCGCAATGGCTTTACCAATACTAACCACATGGCCTATCAAAGGCTCACCACCGCTTAATAAAGTGATCTTGGCTTGTTGATTTAACTGCACAAGTGGAATCTTAGTTTCCTCAAAATAACCGGTCACATAAAATGAATCAGATTGTACGATGGCAAAAACCGCAACACCTTGAGCGACATAATTACCTTGATGTAAGTTCAAATTAATAATCTGCCCTGACACAGGTGCACGTATCTGGGTTCGATCTAAATTAAGCTGTGCCGTCATTTCTTGAGCCACAGCCAAATCATAATTCGCTTTCGCAATATCAGTGTTGATTCGTGCTGATTCCAAATCTTCATCACTAATAGCGTGTTGGCTTCGCAAAGCAGTACGTCGCTCATATTTATGCTTTGCTAGCTGCCAAGAATATAAAGCATTTTCTGTGTTGGCTTTGCTTTGATTGAGTGCCGCTTGATAACGCTGCTGATCCACACTAAAGAGCAGGTCGCCTTTTTTAACCGCTTGATCATTAATGACATTCAGATTTGTCACCCATCCAGAAACATCAGGTGCCACTGTCACGATATCCGCTCGCACGCGGCCATCGCGTGTCCACGGTGAATGCATGTATTCATTCCACACCCAACGCCCAGCAAAAACAGCCAGCAATACTATCGACACAGTCAAAAGAATACGCAGATATTTCGTCATTGATTTACCTTCCATTTAATACATACACAGTGAACGCCAAGTAACAAACAAACAAGGACACTTCAAACCAAGCTACCCGCCAAATGCGATCATACCAGTTCAAACGATGGAGAATAAAACGTGTCAGCGCCGCCAATAAAAAGGCAATCGGAAAATAAATGACCAGTGGACTAAACTCTAGCCCACCAAAAACAACAGTCTGAAGCATAATCAATACCCTGTCATAGAAAGAAGGCAGGCCGTGTAAACAAGATAAACAGTATAGTGCTAAATTAAGGATAGGATTATATCGAGATAACACCAAAAAAATGTGCAGCTAACAGCTAAATAAAAACACAATAATACGAAAAAACGAGATGAAAATTCTATTTTGGAAACGGCAAAATCCTGTTTAATTGCCATGTGATGTTGAGATGCGAATAATGTGGATGCCGCCAAAGGTCGCCAATCGCCACCAAAGTATCCCCATGATACAAGTAAGGCAAATGATCTCGCCACCAGCTTGGAATCGCCTGGTCATTAAGCCATTTTTTAAATTTTCGGGTTTGACCATTGGGCATCATAAGGTTTTCCCCCTGGGGGCGAGCTTTTAAGACACAACCATCGCTTCCACGGACGCAAATTTGATCAAACGCACGTGACAGCATTTCACCGGACACCAATGGCGCCAGCGTCACATCTTCGTCCATAGGAAGCACATAGACCGCATTTTGGTGACGCATCACTCTGCCATGAGAGAACCTAAATTCAGGCTGCTTATCTTGCGCACTAGAAAACATGGCTTCGACGCTCTCTAACTGAGATTGCGACAATGAAACGCCGTTTCCCTGTAGAAAATATCGCCACCAAAAAAGTCGTTCGTCTGTCGATTTTTCGACAAAATACGACAAATCCAAACCACCAAATTCATTACACCACATGGCTAACTGTTGCTGAGCAAATTGAGCAAGCATCGCATAATCGGTTGTAATCCGCTGGGTGCTAGACACTATATTTTGCTCCATGCTAGGAAAACGCTCTGTCAGAATGGGCACAACACTTTGGCGAAGAAAATTACGCGTAAAACGCCCGTCAAGATTCGACTCATCATGAATCCAAACAAGTCCATGTTGCCGTGCGTAATCCTCAATATCATTTTTTGATGCGGTTAAAAAAGGACGAATCAAACGCGCCGTTCCACTACCAAGCAACCTTTCTTGCGGAATGCCTGCTAAGCCCTTTCCTCCCGTGCCTCGCAGCAAACGAAATAACACGGTTTCAACTTGATCCCCCGCATGATGAGCAAGCAATATAACATCGCGTCCTCTCATGTGCTTTTGGAATGCTTCATAACGAGCATTACGCGCGGCATCCTCGACTGAAGCTTGCGCCTTTAATCGTACCCGTTCAACGACATAAGGCACGCTAAGGCGTTCACAAATACACTCGCAATGTTTAAGCCAAGCATCTGCATTAGCACTTAAACCGTGATGAACGTGAATAACCGCGATTTTTTGTTTCTGCTCAACAGATACTTGGTTAACCAAAGCGTGTAATAAAACATGCGAATCAACACCGCCACTAAAACCAACCCACACTCTTCCCTCTTCGGAAAATACAGCGTCAATCCAATTCATATTAAATAGAAGAGGAGACAAGGAAGATAATGGTTTCAATGTAGAATACGCCATCACAAGCTCAATAGACAAAGCATCCAAAACATAGGATGAGAGACAAAAAAGCCCCCTAACTATAGGAGGCTTTTCATTATAGAAACGTCTTACAAGCCGTAGGACATCAAACGATTATAACGACGAGCCAGTAGCTCTTCAGTCGTCAACGCTTCCATACGATCAAGCGCCGCTAAAACATTTTTCTTTAAGCTTTGTGCCATTTCTTCATGAGAAATATGCGCACCACCAAGAGGCTCTCGAATGATTGTATCAACAAAACCTAGCTCTTGAAGACGCTGGGCGGTGATCCCCATGGCTTTTGCTGCATCAGACGCACGATCTGCACTTTTCCATAAAATAGACGCACAGCCTTCAGGTGAAATAACGGAATACGTGCCGTATTGCAACATCATTAGCTCATCACAAACGCCTATCGCCAAGGCACCACCAGAACCACCTTCACCGATTACGGTCGAAATGATCGGTGTTTTAAGGCGAGACATTACCGCCAAGTTAAAGGCAATGGCTTCACTTTGACCGCGCTCTTCAGCACCGATACCAGGATACGCCCCAGGTGTGTCGATTAACGTCACAATAGGCATATTAAAGCGCTCTGCCGTTTCCATAAGACGCAGTGCCTTACGGTAACCTTCTGGGCGAGGCATACCAAAATTACGCAATACTTTTTCTTTTACTTCACGACCTTTCTGATGACCAATCACCATCACTGGGCGGCCATCTAAACGCGCGATACCGCCAACGATCGCACGATCATCGGCGTAATGACGGTCACCGTGCATTTCTTCAAAATCGGTAAAAGCATGTTTTATATAATCAAGAGTGTATGGGCGCTTTGGGTGACGCGCTAATTGAGAAACTTCCCATGCCCCTAAATTACTAAATAGGCTCTTGGTTAATGCTATTTTCTTATCTTCAAGACGACTAATTTCATCGCTTATGTTGAGTTCATTGTCATTACCGACTAAACGCAACTCTTCAATTTTTTGTTCGAGCTCAGCAATCGGCTGCTCAAAAGGGAGATAATTTAAATTCATGTTTAATTACACTACTGTTTGGTTGCCATCAAATTCAAAGACAAAAGGCGATAGCCTCTTGTCCCACAGCTCTACTAGGCGCGTCTCGACGCCGCATTCCATTGCAAAAACTATTAAATGAGACTAAGTATACACTAACTGAACATTTTGTTTACCGTATTGTTTCTGAAGTTGATGAATTAATTCGTCATCCGGCCGAACTTTCCAACCACTTCCTAAACGAATATCGCCGCATGCTTGGGGCGTATCAAAGCCAATCACCACATCACAACCATCACCACGATAAGACGCCATGGCGTTTGCCAAGGCTTGTATTTCGTTTGGCGTGACAGTGTCTGATGTCCACGTAATCCGCAACGCTTCCACATAACGCACACGTGCCTGAGCAATATCAAGAATATTACGAGCAATCACTTTCTGACCGCCACGAAATTCATCTACGGTAATTTCCCCTTCAACAACCACCACCTCATCTTTAACGATAACGTTTTTAAAAGTGTCGTAATTATCAGGAAACACCGTTACTTCAATCCGAGCAGAACGGTCATCTAATGTAACAAAGGCGATGTTACCACCTTTTTTACTCTTGGTAATGCGCAAGTCTACGATCAAACCCGCCATGATCTGCGTATCGCCACGCTTAGGCTGTAAATCCACAATTTTTGAACGAACAAAGCGACGAATCTCTTTTTCGTACTCATCTATCGGGTGGCCTGTCACATACAAACCAAGCGTATCTTTCTCACCATCAAGGCGCTGACGTGGCGTCCATTCATGTTGGATACCTATTTCTTTATAGGCATCTTGTGCGTTTTCTTCTACCGCGACACCAAATAAATCCATCATACCTGCGTCTTGGTTTTTTGCATCCTGCACGGCCCTTTTCAAGGCTTCATCGATGCAAGCAAATAAAGTGGCGCGATTGGGCCCTATGGTATCAAAGGCACCCGAACGCACTAAGGCCTCCATAACACGCTTATTTATTTTACGACCAACACGCTGGCAAAAATCAAAAATATGTTCAAATGGCCCCTCTTTCCGTGCTTCTACAATCGCTTCAATAGGACCTTCGCCCACGCCTTTAATGGCCCCTAGACCATAGACGATTGATCCTTTTGGATTTACGGTAAATTTGAACACGGACTCATTCACATTCGGCAGCTCTAGCGCCAATTTCATTGAACGACATTCTTCAATAAAAATAACGATTTTATCCGTATTCTGCATATCGGCAGACAAAACCGCCGCCATAAAAGGCGCGGGATAATGATTTTTTAACCACGCGGTTTGATAGGAAACCAGTGCATACGCTGCCGAATGCGATTTGTTAAAACCATAACCAGCAAATTTCTCCATCAAGTCAAAAATGTTGCCTGATAAATCTCTATCGACATTGTTTTTGAGTGCGCCTTCCATAAAGATTAAGCGCTGCTCCGCCATAACCTCGGCTTTTTTCTTACCCATAGCACGACGCAGTAAGTCAGCACCACCTAGGGAGAACTTGGCCAGCACCTGGGCAATCTGCATTACTTGCTCTTGATACAAAATAATGCCGTAAGTCGGTTCCAACACCGGAATCAAGTCTTGATGCTGATAATCAGGATGGGGAAAGGCAAGCTCTGCACGACCATGCTTACGGTTGATAAAGTCATCCACCATGCCTGAGCCCAATGGCCCTGGACGATATAAAGCCACCAAGGCGATAATATCTTCAAAGCGCGAGGGTAGAAGCTTCTTGATTAACTCTTTCATACCACGAGATTCCAGCTGGAATACCGCGGTCGTCTCAGCCCGTTTTAGCAGCTCGTACGTTGACTGATCTTCCAAATCAATCAGCGCAATATCTAACGGTGGTTTTCCTTCTAGGGCATTGATCGCATCAATGTTTTTCACCGCCCAATCCACAACGGTCAATGTTTTTAACCCCAAGAAGTCAAATTTGACTAAACCAGCTTCCTCAACATCGTTTTTGTCGTATTGGGTAACCAGACCCGAACCGTCTTCTTCACAATAGAGGGGAGCAAAGTCAATCAGCTTGGTTGGTGCAATTACCACCCCCCCCGCATGCTTACCAAAGTTACGCACCACGCCTTCCAAAGAAATCGCCATTTCCATCACTTCGGCGGCGTCTTCATCACTGGCCAAAAACTCAGGTAACGCAGGTTCTTCTTCCAAGGCTTTTTTAAGCGTCATACCAATTTCAAACGGAATAAGCTTCGATAACTTATCCCCCAAACTATATGGCTTACCCTGTACCCTAGCGACATCTCGAACCACCGCTTTTGCCGCCATGGCACCAAAAGTAATGATCTGAGACACCGCATCTCGACCATAAGTACGAGAAACATAATCGATCACTCGATCCCGATTATCCATGCAGAAGTCAATATCAAAGTCAGGCATAGATACCCGCTCTGGGTTTAAGAATCGTTCGAATAATAAATCGTATTCCAGTGGATCAAGATCGGTAATTTTAAGCGCATAAGCCACCAAAGAACCGGCACCAGAACCACGACCGGGGCCAACGGGTATACCGTTGTCTTTCGCCCATTGGATAAAGTCCATTACAATCAAGAAATAACCAGGAAATCCCATTTGATTGATAATGGTTAATTCAAACTCCAAACGATCCCAATATTCCTGACGCCTTTTTTCAATGCGTTCGCCATATTTTTTGGTTAGAAAATCGAAACGTTCTATCAGACCGTCGTAGGATAGCTTGCTAAAGAACGCTTCCATCGTCATGCCTTCTGGCACGGGATAATCTGGCAAAAAATACTCACCCAACAAAACATCAACACTGCAACGCTTCGCAATTTCTACGGTATTTTCTAGCGCTTCAGGAATATCTTGAAAAAGCTCTGCCATTTCGTCTGGCGTTTTAAAATATTGCTCTTCGGAGTAACGACGCTTGCGTCGAGGGTCGTCTAAGGTCACACCATCGTGAATACATACTCGCGCTTCATGTGCTTCAAAGTTTTCTCGCTTTAAAAAGCGTACATCATTCGTTGCCACGACGGGACAGTCAAGCTCGCTCGCTAAAGGGACAACAGCGTGTATATAGCTCTCCTCACCTGGGCGACTGGTTCGTTGCAGCTCAATATAAAAGCGATCAGGAAACACCGACATCCAATGAGCCATTCGGCTTCTGGCCTGCTCATTACGGCCTTTCTGTAATAAATAGCCGATATCGCCAAACCCTGCACCAGACAGAGCAATCACATCTTCACTATGGGCCTCTATCCATTCCCGCTGAACAATAGGACGTCCCTCTACTTGCCCTAGTTGATAGCCTTTCGAAATAATGGCAATAATATTTTTATAGCCTTTATTAGACGTCGCCAATAAAGTAAAACGATATCTCGACTCTACCTCATCGTCTTCCGCAACCATGACATCAGCACCACAGATGGGCTTAATACCTTTTTCCATCGCACCTTTGTAAAAACGCACAAAACCACAAAGATTATTTTCATCCGTAATGGCAACCGCTGGCATGGACATAAATTCAGTCGTGCCAAGCAAGCCTTTGATTTTTACTAAGCCGTCAACTAAAGAAAACTCCGTATGGACTCGTAAATGTATAAATGATGTGGACAAAATATTATCCCTCTAAAATCTTTTTAACTGGGCCAAAGCTACGTCTATGAATGGGTGTAATACCATATCGACGAATCGCTTCAAGATGCTGTGCGGTTGGGTAGCCCTTGTGTTTGTCAAAGCCATACTGCGGGTAAATTTCTGCGGCTTTAGTAATGTCTCTATCTCGAGTGACTTTGGCTAAAATAGACGCCGCCGAAATCGCAGCCTGCCGTGCATCCCCCTTAACAACGGCTTCTGCTGAACACGGTAAATGGAGAGGAATACGATTACCGTCGATAAGAACATGTTCCGGCACAACGGAGAGTAAAGCAACCGCACGAGACATAGCTAGCATACTGGCGTGAAGAATATTGATAGTATCAATTTCCTCTATCGAAGCACTGGCAATACCGTAAGCCAACGCTTTTTCTTGGATTTCGATAAATAAGGCGTCACGTTTTTTTTCACTGAGCTTTTTAGAGTCAGCTAACCCCTTAATAGGACGTAATGGATCAAGAATCACGGCGGCCGCAACGACCTCGCCAGCTAACGGCCCTCGTCCAGCTTCATCCGCCCCCGCCAACAAATCACCAAAATATACCTGACTAACAAATGGCTCCATTATTTTGTCTCTTTATTAAGCATAGAAACAATCGCCTGAGCCGCTTGGGCACCCGCATTTTTACGTAACATTTTATGCAAATCCAAATACTTAGCTTGGATCGCTTTGTCCCCTGTAAAAGACCGCCAAGTCTGCAACAAACGCGCAGCTAAATTGCCAGGTGTCGCCGCATCCTGTAACAGCTCAGGCACTAACGTTTCGTTCGCCAATAAATTTGGCAAAGACACATAAGGTACTTTCACCATCCTTTTCATAATAGCGTAGGTCAGGGCATTAACTCGGTATGAAACAACCATAGGCCGTTTTACGAGCATTGCTTCCAATGCTGCCGTACCCGAAGCCAACAAAATCGCATCGGCGGCCATCATCACGGTGCGTGACTGACCATCAATCAGAATGGCTTCTGCATTCGCTTCTTGCAACATCGCCTCAATCTGTAATCGCCTTTCAGCGTTTGCAGCCGGTATTAAAAAAGTGGCGCTCGTCTCTTTTTGCTTAATTAACTTCATCGCCTCTATAAAAAGGGGAGCCAAACGAGCCACTTCCCCTTCTCTAGAACCCGGTAAAATAGCAAACACCGGACCTCGAATGCCCACTAACCCTAATGTCTTTCGCGCAGCAACAGCGTCGCTTTCAAAAGGAATATCGTCGGCCAACGTATGACCAACACAAACCACTGGAATATCATGCTGATGATAAATCGGCAGTTCAAAAGGAAATAAGGCCAACATAAGATCAACGGATTTTTTAATATTAAAAATACGCTTCTGACGCCATGCCCATACTGAAGGGCTAACATAATGAACTGTTGGTATGCCTGCCTGTTTAAGCTTACGAGCTAAAGGCATATTAAAGTCGGGAGAATCTATGCCTATAAAAGCCGTTGGTGGGTTCTGTAAGCAAGCAGTGTACAAGCGCTTTCGGATACCAAGCAATTCTCGTAAACGCCCCAAAACCTCCACTAACCCCATCACAGAAAGGCGATCCATCGGCACCAAGCTTTTCAAACCCTGCGCTTCCATTAGCGGTCCACCAATGCCTTCAAATACGGCATCGGGTTGCAAAGCTTTCAAATGGGCAATGAGATTAGCCCCTAAAATATCACCTGACGCTTCACCAGCAACCAATACATAACGTGTCACAGACGTCATTTGCATCTATCTAACCTCTATAATAAAAAACCCCGAAACAGTCCGGGGTTTTCTTTTTAAAATATGACGTCTATCGGACGATCCCACGTTTTGAGTGCCGGATTGACAAGGTGAAGTCAGCTACTTCAGGAATGCCAAACACGCCTTCTTTTTCCAACTCTTGTAAGGCTGCCTCTAACGTTAAACCTTTAAGGTACACTGTCTTATAAGCCGTTCGTAATGCTCGGATGATCTCAGCAGGCACGCCTCGACGGCGCATGCCCTCAAAGTTCATACCATGTGCTTTCGCGGGGCTACCGGAAACCATGACATACCGAGGCACATCTTTAGACACCATAGACCCCATGCCACACATACTGAAAGAGTTAACCTGACAAAACTGGTGAACTCCCGTATAACCGCCAAGAATGACATGGTCACCGACTCGAACATGGCCCGCTAATGCCGCAAAATTAGCCATTATATTATGGTCTCCCACAATACAGTCATGTCCAACGTGCGTACTCGCCATAAACAAATTATGACTACCAATTACGGTGACACCATTATCCTGAACAGTACCCCGATGAATCGTGGCATTTTCACGGATAACATTATTGTCACCAATCACAAGTTGTGTTGGTTCACCCTTATACTTTTTGTCTTGGTTCGCTTCTCCAACAGAGGCAAACTGGTAAATTTCATTATTACACCCAATTGTTGTGTGACCATTGATAACAACATGAGATTTAATAACACTACCAGCCCCAATTTTCACATTCGGCCCGATCACGCAAAAGGGACCAATCTCCACACTGGGATCAATCTCTGCTTTCGAATCGATTAAAGTAGTTGGATGTATCGCCACTATATTTTCCTGTCTGCACACAAAATAGTCGCAGAGCAAGCCAGCTGTCCCTCAACCGTTGCTCTACATTCAAACTTCCAAATACCACGCTTTTCAGCAACAATCTTTGCTTCTAATTGTAAACGATCCCCAGGCACAACAGGGCGTTTAAAGCGCGTATTATCGGCGCCGACAAAATAATAAATAGAGCCATCTTCTGGCTTCTTATCCATTGTTTTGAACCCTAATATGCCAGCAGCCTGAGCCATGGCTTCGATAATCAGTACACCAGGCATGACCGGATGATTAGGAAAATGACCGTTAAAAAAAGGCTCATTTATCGTTACATTTTTATAGGCAATAATGGAATCGTTCAGATTTATCTCAACAACACGATCTACTAGTAAAAATGGGTACCTATGAGGTAAATACTGACGAATTTCATTTACGTCCATCATTAAACATCAACCTTTGTCTGAAAGCTTTTTAATTTTTTGTTCCAATTTTGAAATTTGCTTCGCCATACTATCAATTCTTCTAAACCTTGCGGCAGAGCGACGCCATTTAGCGGTTGGCTCCATGCCCATACCAGAAGAGTAAGAACCTGCCTCTAAAATAGACTTAGTTACCATTGTCATCGCGGTAATATGTACGTGATCCACTATCGTGATATGACCAGCAAGACCCACACCTCCGGATAAGGTACAAAAGGCCCCTATTTTTGTACTGCCTGCAATACCAACACATCCCGCAACCGCTGTATTATCACCAATTATAACGTTATGAGCAATTTGAACTTGATTATCTATGATAACCCCATCGCCAATTAACGTGTTTTCAATAGCACCACGATCGATTGTGGTGTTGGCACCTATCTCAACATGATTGCCAATAACAACAGATCCCAGTTGGTCAATTTTTTCCCAACGCCCCTGATCCGGCGCGAAACCAAAACCATCTGCACCAATCACAGTGCCACTGTGAATAATGCAAGACTCACCAATCATGACATCATGATAAAGCGTAACATTTGGATACAGTCGAGTGTTTTGACCTATTCTAACACCTCGCCCAATGACACAGCCTGCACCAATAATGCAACCATCAGCAATGACAGCGCCATCATCAATGACGGCATTGGGGCCTATTGTTACATCCTGACCTAATAACGCATTAGATGACACTACAGCACTTGAGTGAACCCCAGACCAACACTGTGTGGCGGGCACAAATAAATGCGACAACTGTGCAAACGCTAAATAAGGGTTTGAGACAATAATAGCGTTATCCACTAATTGAGCAAGCTCTTCTGTCTTAACAAGTACAGCCCCTGCCGAAGTCGTCGCTAGATGATTTTGGTATTTAGGGTTCGCTAAAAAACTCAACTCTTGTTCAGTGGCTTTTTCAAGCGTACCTAGCTTTTCTATAATGAGACCCTCGTCTCCCTTTACCACACCGTGAACATTGGCTGCCAACTGCCCTAGCGTATAACTCATAGATTAGTTGTCCTTATTAATACGTTTTACTAGCTCGTCAGTAATATCGGCACCCGCATTGGCATATAAACTTAATTGTCTGTTTAACACTAAGTCCAATTTTCGTTCTTCAATCAATGATTTTAAAGCCGCTTCGCCCTTTGGCGTCAACGACTGTATCAACTGTTGCTCAAGCTCTTTGGCCTGACGCTGCATATTAGCCGCCAACGCTCGTATCTGATTTTGACGTTCTCCAAGCTGCTGACGGCGTTTTTTGAACTCTTCTTCAGACAAGGTCAATTCATCACGCTTTAAGTTTTGGGCAGACGCTTCAAGATCTTCTTGCTCTTTTTTCAAACGAGCATCCATAGCCGCGACTTTTTGCTTAGGTTCTTTAGCCGCTTCCTGACCAATATTACTTTGCAAAAGAGCCGCTCTAAAGTCCACCACAGCGACCTCTGTTGCCTGAACACTACCTATCAAACACAGAGCAAAAATGACCATTAATATATTTTTCATTTTATATCCTACTAAAAAAGCTATCTAGATTAAAAAGTGGTACCTAGCTGAAACTGAAAAAAGTCTGTTTTGTCACCATCTTTTGAGTTTAAAGGTTTTGAAAAGTTAAATGACAATGGCGCAATCGGTGTAATCCAAGTCCAGCTTAAACCCACACTGTAGCGAATTTCTGCCAAATCAACACCTTCATTACACGCGGCATTACTAGCCAAACAGGTATCTGTGAATACGTTACCACCATCTAGGAATAGAGCCGTTCTGACCGATTTATGATCTTCCACCATCGGTAGAGGAAAGATCAATTCTGCCGTTCCCGTCATCAGTATATTACCGCCCAGTGCAGAACTGCTGTTTGTTGAACTGGCATCATATGAGTTCTTTGGCCCTAATGAGGACGCACCATAACCACGTACCGAATAAGAGCCACCAGCGAAGTAGTTTTCAAAAAACGGTAAAGTATCCGTATCACCATACCCAGAGCCATAACCCAAACGACCTTTTAGGCGGAATAGCCATAAATTCGAATCTGTCATACTCCAATAACGCTGAGAGGTCAGACCAAGCTTAGTGTATTCTTGATCACCCACTGGCAGAGCTACCTCTAAGGTTGCTCTGGTTGAATAACCATCTGTTGGCAACACACCACCCACTAAATCGCTATCACTCCAAGTCAAACTGGCAATGACATCGTCATAGTTATCACCATGGGTTTCAACATAGTCTTTTGTTTCATTAGAAGGGTCATAACCCAACTTCACTGTACTTTCTTTTACTGTCATGCCAAAAGCCAAGCGCTGAGTATCAGAAATGGGGTACCCATAACTGACACCAGCTCCGATCGAATCAAGATCATAGTCTTCAACATCATCATCGGCATGATCACTGGTTTTATAAAATATTTGGAAACCGCGGCTCACACCATCCACGGTAAAATAGGGGTTATCGTAACTAATCGAATAATCTTGCGTCTGATTTGTTCGCGACGCATTAAACGATAATTTATTACCTGTCCCTAAGAAGTTGCGCTTAGAAACACCAAAACCCAACACAGTACCATCTTCTTGAGAATAACCAATGCTTGCTTGAATACTGCCAGATGCTTGCTCTTGAACCACAACATCAAGATCTACCTGATCTGACGTGCCCGCCACAGGTCGAGTTCTTAAATCGACACTGCCAAAGAAGCCCAATCGTTCAATACGGCGCTTAGAGGATTGAATTTTAGAATGCGTTGCCAAAGCCCCTTCAAACTGAGTCATCTCACGACGCAATACCTCATCTTGAGTCTCGCTATTACCACTAAAAGTAATGCGACGCACGTAAACCTTTGGACCTGGCGCGATTTGATAACTGAGATTCACAGTATGATTGTCAAGTTTCTCTGGAATAACATTGACGTTCGTAAACAAATAGCCATCGTCACCTAACTCCGTCGAAATCCCTTCAATAATCTTTGTCACTTCACTACGAGAAAAAACGTCGCCGCTTTTCTGCGTAATTTGTTTCCAGATACGATCTTCTGCAATCGGTAAACTACCGCTCAAAGAGACATTATTAATGTTATAAGGTTTGCCTTCCTCGACATTAATCACGATATAAACATCACGTTTATCCGCTGACAAACTCACCTGACTAGATACCACATTAAAATCTAAATAGCCTTTGTCTAAATAAAAGCTCTTTAGAGTATTGATATCTCCTTCTATTTTGGCTTTAGCGTATTCATCTGCCGAGCTAAAAGGATTCCAAGAACCGGTTTCTCTTGATTCAAAGTCTTTGGTTAAGGTTTCTTCATCAAAGTCCTTGTTGCCAACGATGTTGATATGTACGATTTTTGCCGTATCGCCTTCATCAATGTTAATAACAATACCGGTACGATTACGAGGCATTTCCTCAACAGAAATATCCACCTTAGCGCTATAGCGACCAAGTGCATAATACTGGCGCTGGAGCTCTTGAACAATCTGGTTCAAGGTTTCTGGTTTGTATATTTCACCAATTTCCAAGCCAGATAACTTCAAGCCTCGCTCCAAGTCTTCCGTTTTGATTAGCTCATTTCCTTCAATCGTCAGGTTGCCAATGGAGGGACGCTCCTCAACATCAAACACTAATACATTGTTGTCTTCATACACATCGATGTCACTAAAGTAACCTGTGTTAAAAAGTGAGCTAATCGCTTGATAGACCTTGCTGGAATCATAAGACTCGCTTTTATCAAAGCCGATTACATCAAATGCTCTAGCCGATGGCATTTGAACTAGGCCATCAATTCGCACATCCTCTACGGTTTTTGCAACACTCTGCACGCTTATTAAAGCCAAAAATACTACTGAAACGACTTTCACATATACCTCTCTACAAGCGGGCAATATCATTAAAAATGGCAACAGCCATTAGAGCAAATAAAAGAGAAGCACCAACCCGATAAGCCATAGCCTGAATTTTTTCAGAAACTGGCTTGCGGCGTATAGCTTCAATGCCGAAAAATACTAAATGCCCACCATCCAACATGGGAATAGGCAACAAATTAAGCACACCCAAACTGACACTGAGGTAAGCCATGAATTTCAAAAAAGACTGCAAACCAGAGTCTGCAGATGCGCTCGCCACCTTGGCGATCGTTATCGGCCCAGATAAATTATCAACCGATATCAAGCCTTGTAGCATCTTACCGACGGAAGAAACTGTCAAAGATACCATCTTAAACGTTTGTTCAACACCATAAGAAATTGCCTCAAATGGACCATAATGGCGCTCTCTAACAGCACTCTCATCTAATTGAGGTGGAACAACCGCTAGTCCAGCATACCCTATCAGCTTACCATTTTGCTCCGTGGATTTGGGCAATAATAATAATTTAACAACGTCTTGCCCTCTCTGAACCTCAACATCAAGCGCCTTATTTGGACTGGCTTGCACCAATGCAACGACCTGCTGCCAATTTGATATAGATTGCTCGTTCACGCTCAAAATTCTGTCATTCGCCTGAAAACCTGCACTCGCTGCAGCCCCATCCTCTACAACCTGTGCAATGATAGGCAACACGTCAGGTCGCCATGGCACGACCCCAAACGCTTGGATTAGGTTGTTAGGCTCCTCTCCAACCAACCAGCGATCTAATCGAACCGCCTCCTCTTGCTGATAATCTCGACCATCAACCTGGTAACGAACGATAATGGTTCCTGTTTTTCCGATCAAGCCCGCTAGCACTAAATTTACATCTTCCCAAGAGACAACAGCTTGATCCGCAATAGAAATAAGCTCATCCCCTGCTTGAATCTGGGTCTGTGCCAATGGCGTATTAGCCGCAACATCACCGACTTTCGGTGCAAGTGACTGAATACCAAGCAAAGCCACTAACGCATAAATAATGATCGCCAAAATGAAATTGGCAATAGGCCCTGCTGCGACAATAGCAATACGCTGCCAAACTGTTTTGGTGTTAAACGCCTGGCTGCGTAAGGCTTCAGGCACATTACCCTCACGCTCATCCAGCATACGAACATAACCACCCAATGGAATCATCGCTAGCGTGTATTCAGTCCCCGTCTTCCCCACATAACGGTAAATGGGTTTTCCAAAACCAACCGAAAAACGCAATACTTTCACACCGCAACGACGCGCAACAAAAAAGTGGCCAAACTCATGAAAAGTAATTAAAAGGCCTAAAGCAACAATAATAGAAAGGATATTTAGTATCATAAAAAACGCCCACGAGTGATCACATCAAGAGCCAGGCGACGTGAATAAAGATCCGCCTCGAAAACATCATCAAGGGTATTAACCGTTACGATATTAGCACCAGCCAGTACCTGCTCATTAATGCGAGCAATATCTAAAAAGCGAATCTGACGATTTAAGAAAGCCGCTACAGCAACCTCATTCGCCGCATTCAACACAGCCATAGCCGTACCACCTGCAAACCAAGCATCAGCTGCTAATTGCAGGTTCGGAAAACGCATTAAATCAGGTGCATCAAAGTTCAAGCGAGATATTTCCACAAGATTTAATGGTGCCACGCTGGTATCAATCCGATCAGGCCAACTCATACCATAAGCAATAGGTATCTTCATATCAGGGTTGCCCATCTGCGCTAGCACAGAGCCATCAACATAAGAAACCATTGAGTGAATAATGCTTTCCGGATGAACAACGACCTCTATCTCATTTGGCGTCACATCAAATAACCAACACGCTTCGATTAACTCCAGCCCTTTATTCATCAAAGTCGCTGAATCAATCGATATTTTTTGCCCCATAGACCAATTAGGGTGTTTGCAAGCTTGCTCGGGGGTCACTGAAGCCATGTCTTCTAAAGACCAAGCCCTAAAAGGACCACCTGAAGCAGTTAGGATAATTTTAGCAACATCTTTTTTATGGGCACCAACAGAACTCTGGGGCAAGCTTTGAAAAATAGCATTATGCTCACTATCAATTGGCAGCAATACTACATTATGCCTTGCGACTTCATCCATAAACAATTTGCCCGCTGTCACCAGAGATTCCTTGTTTGCCAGAAGTATGCGCTTGCCCGCACGTATGCCGGCCAATGTTGGCTTTAGCCCAGCAAAGCCCATGATAGCCGCCATCACTTGATCAACGTCGGGATCAGCGGCAATAGAGTCCAATGCCTCTTCTCCCCACTCAAATGACGTGGTCAAACCTTGACACTTTAGAGCCAGCTGATCACGAGCCTGCTTAGACCCCATTACCACACGCTGGGGCTTAAAGCGGCGACATATTTCCGCCATTTTATCAACGCTTTCATTGGCCGAAGCGCTAATCAAGGAAAATTTATCTGGGTGCAGCGCTATGATATCTAACGTGCTTTGACCAATGGAACCTGTCGCGCCTAATAAGCAAATACCTTGCATCAAAGCCATCCAGTCAAACTTAATAACAATACATAAATAGGGGCTGCCGCCGTCAAACTATCGACACGATCCATAACACCACCGTGTCCAGGAATAAGGTGACTTGAATCTTTTAATTGCTCGTGTCGCTTGAATAGACTCTCTGTTAAATCGCCTAAGACAGAGACGGAAGAAGTCAATAAAGCAATAAACGACAATACACACCACTGTACAAACGTAAAATCACTCAATAAGGCAAACACAGCCACACCGATTTGCGTCAGCACCAAACCGCCTGCTACACCTTCCCATGACTTACCAGGGCTCACGAAGCGAGCCAGCTTTCTTTTACCAAAAGCTCGCCCGACGAAATAGGCACCTGAATCGGCTCCCCATATTAACCCCATCAACAGCAGCACCCACACTAAAAAATTGTCAGACTGCCTTAACACAACCAATGCCGACCAAGTCGTTACTAACACCAACACACCAAACAATAAGCGACTAAAGGTATGCTGCCAGAAAAGAAGCGCTGGATATTTCATGACCCAATATAAGGCCAAACCCCATAAAATCGGGCTCACATACAGTGACATTTCATGAATATTTAAGTTCAAAATAGACAAGCAAAGAACACCAATAAAGGTTGCAAACACAATACGGCCCAGCTGATTACAAACACCAGATAGACGCGCCCATTCCCAGCCTGCTAAAACAACCACTCCAGCCATAGCAAAAATAAAATGCACAGCGTTGAGAACAAAAACGGCACAAACAAACAACACCGCCATCACGATGGCACTTAAAATTCGAGGGAGTAACATGGTTATCGACCACCATAACGACGTTGACGATTTTGATAAATTTGAATAGCTTCATCAAAATGTTGCTGTTCAAAATCCGGCCATAATACCGGAAGAAAGACAAATTCAGAGTAGGCGGTCTGCCAAAGTAGAAAATTACTAATACGCTCTTCCCCTGAGGTTCGAATCAACAAATCTGGCGGTGGCAAATCGGCCAACTGCATATGCTCACCCAACACCGTCTCATTAATATCTTCTGGAGCAAGCTCACCTAACGCAATACGCTCAGCTATCGACTTTGCAGCCTGAGCAATATCCCAACGACCACCGTAGTTAGCAGCAATAACCAGCGTCATTTGAGTGTTGCTTGCTGTTGCCTCTTCAACACTCTTAATTTGATTCTGCAAACCGTGACTAAAGCCAGAAAGATCACCAATCACTCTCAGCCTTATTTTGTGCTCGTTTAAACGCTTTAGCTCTTTTTTCAAAGACCGCATAAAAAGCGCCATCAACCCATCCACCTCTAGCTTTGGACGCTTCCAATTTTCACTGGAAAAAGCAAACAACGTTAACACTTTAACGCCGTCTCTAACAGCCGCCTCAACCACTCTCCTGACAGCGGAAGCACCTGCTGTATGACCCGCGATACTCGGCAGGTGTTTTTTTTTGGCCCAGCGGTTATTGCCATCCATGATAATAGCAATATGCATAGGCCCGACAACTGAATCAACATCAGCGCCATCTAATTCAGACATAGCGTCACCCTAGTCGATAAAAAAAGCGAGCCGAAGCCCGCCTCCTTTATTATATTTCCATCAAGTCTTTTTCTTTTGCAGCAAGACGCTCTTCCACTAAAGCTACATACTTATCTGTTATTTTTTGAACTTGATCTTGAGCACGACGCTCTTCATCTTCGGAGATTTCTTTCTCTTTCACTAGGTCTTTCAAACTTCCGTTTGCATCACGACGAATATTACGAATCGCAATACGACCATTTTCCGCTTCGTTCTTGGCCTGTTTGAAATAATTTTTACGCGTCTCTTCCGTCAAGGCTGGCATAGGAATGCGGATAAGACCACCGCTAGTGGAAGGATTTAATCCCAAGTCGGATTTGAAAATCGCTTTTTCTATCTCTGGCACAAGATTGCTTTCCCAAGGAGAAATACCCAGAGTACGCGCGTCTTCAACCGTAATGTTAGCCACTTGGTTAAGAGGCGTTTCTGTACCATAGTAGTTCACTTTAACTGGATCTAATATACTTGGGTGCGCACGACCTGTACGGATTTTTTTAAACGCAGATTCAACAGAAGAAACCGCTTTATTCATTCGATCTTCTGCATCTTTAAGAATTTCGTTAATCATAACTTCCTCACTTAATCAGTGTACCTTCATTGCCACCAACCATGATATTTATCAAGGCTCCCGGCTTATTCATATTAAACACACGTATCGGCATAGCGTGATCACGAGTCAAACAGATGGCGGTTAAGTCCATGACACCCAACTGTTTTTCAAGCACTTCATCGTAACCTAATGTATCATATTTCACCGCGGTAGGGTCTTTCATCGGATCCGCAGAATAAACACCATCCACTTTTGTTGCCTTCAGTACGACATCAGCATCAATCTCAATGCCGCGTAAACAAGCAGCAGAGTCTGTCGTAAAGAAAGGATTACCTGTCCCAGCCGAGAAAATAAGCACATCACCTTCTTTCATTAGACGCATAGCACGACGTCTATCATAAGGCTCGACAATACCCGTCATAGTGATGGCCGACATAACACGAGTGGCGATATTGGCACGTTCCAGTGCATCACGCATCGCCAATGCATTCATTACCGTTGCCAACATACCCATATGATCGCCTGTCACACGGTCCATGCCCGCTTGGCTCAGAGCTTGACCACGAAACAAGTTACCACCACCAATAACGATACCAACCTCAACACCAATACCGCGTAACTGACCAATTTCAAGCGCAATGCGATTTAATACTTTAGGGTCAATACCGAAGGACTCATCGCCCATCAAGGCTTCGCCGCTTAGCTTAAGCAAAATTCGTTTGTATTTTGGACTCTTCTCTTTTGACATATCAACCTCCGGCAATGGTTTTCTTTCTTCACTCACTGAGGTCAATCCTATCACCGACACTCATCGAACCTATCTCTCATAAAAAGGGGCAGTCAAGCTGCCCCTTTTTTTTGCAAGACATTACAACTCGGAATTAACCTCTAAGCTGTGCTGCTACTTCTGCGGCAAAATCCACTTCAGCCACTTCAATACCTTCACCCACTTCTAGGCGAATAAAAGAAGTCACTGTTGCGCCAGCGTCTTTCACTAGTTGACCAACTTTTACGTCTGGGTTCTTAACGAAAGGTTGTTCAGTTAAGCTGTTTTCAGCCAAGAATTTCTTCATACGGCCAACGATCATTTTATCAACGATCTCAGCTGGCTTACCAGCCATGTCTGGCTGCGCACGAACAATTTCTTCTTCTTTTGCAAGAACTTCAGCAGGCATATCTTCACCGCGAACGACGCGAGGAGAAACGGCAGCAATGTGCATAGAAACATCTTTAGCTAGCTCGTCAGAACCACCTTCCAATTGAGTCAATACAGCAATCTGGCCGTTACCGTGCAGATAACCGCCTACTAAACCACCTTCAACAACGACTGCGCGACGTGGAGAGATGTTTTCACCGATTTTCTGAACCAATGCTTCACGTGCTTGGCCGATTTCACCCGCCAACAACACTTCCATATCGGTTTGTTTTGTTGTGAAAACAACGTCAGCTACCTTGTTGGCAAAAGCAATAAAGCCTTCGTCACGAGAAGCAAAGTCTGTTTCAGAGTTTACTTCAACCAAGATACCGTAAGATGCATCATCAGCAACGCGCATGATGATGGTACCTTCAGCTGCTGTACGGCCTGCTTTCTTAGCTGCCTTCATGCCACTTGATTTACGTAGCTCTTCAATTGCCACTTCAATGTCAGCGTCAGCAGCGACAAGTGCTTTTTTACACTCCATCATGCCAAGACCAGTACGTTCACGTAGCTCTTTTACCAATGCTGCAGATACTGCGGCCATGTTAAATCCTCTTTATAACAATTCAAATTTAAAAAAGGAGGTAAGAAACCTCCCTTTAGAAACCAGAACAAACTAAATAGTTTGCTTACGCTTCAGTCGCTTCGCTTACTTCAACGAATTCATCAGCAGTACCAGCTGTCGCATTACGACCTTCTAGAACCGCATCAGCAAAAGCACCAACGTACAACTGAACAGCACGAATAGCGTCATCGTTAGCAGGGATAATGTAATCAACACCATCTGGATTACTGTTTGTATCAACGATACCGATAACAGGAATACCTAATTTGTTTGCTTCTTTGATCGCAATACGCTCATGATCAACGTCAACGACAAACAATACATCTGGAAGACCGCCCATATCCTTGATACCACCCATAGAAAGCTCAAGTTTTTCAAGCTCGCGAGTACGCATCAAAGCTTCTTTTTTAGTCAGCTTATCGAATGTACCATCAGACATTTGTGTTTCAAGCTCACGTAGACGCTTGATAGACGCACGAATGGTTTTGTAGTTAGTCAACATACCACCTAACCAACGGTGGTTAACGTATGGCATACCAGAGCGAGCAGCTTGCTCTTTGATCGTTTTAGATGCGGCACGCTTAGTACCAACAAACAATACCTTGTTTTTGTTCTCAGCCATTTTTTTAACAAGCTCAAGAGCGTTGTTAAGAGCTGGAACTGTGTGCTCAAGGTTAATGATGTGAATCTTGTTACGAGCACCGAAAATGAAAGGCTTCATTTTTGGGTTCCAGTAACGAGTTTGGTGACCGAAGTGTGAACCAACCAATAATAGGTCGCGCATAGAAACTGTAGGCATTTTACTATCCTTTAAATTTGGGTTATATGTGCTTACCAGCTAAAAGCGTCAATCGAACAAGGTTTAAAGCAACCTAAGACACCCAAGACACTTTTATTTAATTGCGGCAAGATCGTTGATTTTAAAAAAACGCTTGTTTTAGGTACAATCCTAACAAGCGGGCGTTTTATACCACATTCAACGACAAACCAAAAGACTTGAACGTGTTTTTACACATCATTTGAAGCGCGTTTTTTTCCATGAGAGAGGCGATTCTGGCGCTCAAGTCATGTAGAATGTCTCGCAACTTACTCTCAATGAGACCTTCGCACGGCGTCGCGAGCAAAGTCAAGACGAGGCAAGAACAGACGAAAGGCGGATAACTACATGGATGTAGTTATTAGGGCGACGCAGGAAGCCAAAGCCGAGCTTATGGGTTATAAATGAGCATTTTGAGTCTGTTTTTAACAAAGTATTGACGAGCACAGTAGTCGTGCAAAGGTCTCAATATAGACATAAACCTATCTAAGACACCTACATTATGAGCAATGAAATACTACAGAAAGTTGAAGCATTAACCCAAAATGGCCGCATTGAAGTGCCAAGCTGGACGCCTCGTCCTGCTGCAACGCGCTTCACCGACATCAGCGATATTGAAGGCATGCGTACCGCTGGCAAACTGGCTGCAGATGTTTTAGTCATGCTCGAAGAATTTATTGTGCCTGGCGTGACGACCGAACAAATTGATATCATTGCCCACAACTACATCGTTGAAGTACAAGGCGCTATTCCAGCTCCCCTCAACTATCATGGTTTTCCAAAATCATGCTGCACTTCAGTCAACGACGTTATTTGTCACGGCATCCCAAACGACAAGCCACTCAAAAAAGGCGATGTCGTTAACGTCGACATCACCATTATCAAAGATGGTTATTACGGCGATACCAGTAAAATGTTTTTTGCCGGCCCGGCCCTCTCCCATGCAGAGCGTCTTGCCCAAGTCACTCAAGAATGTCTTTACCTTGCCATTGATATGGTAAAACCCGGTGTACGCCTTGGTGATATCGGCGCTGCGATTTCCGCCCACGCACACAAACACCATTATTCCGTGGTCGAGGAATACTGTGGGCATGGCGTTGGCACAACGTTTCATGGCGAACCGCAAGTAGCACATTATGGTAAAGCAGGAACTGGGGTGATGTTAGAAGAAGGCATGACATTGACCATAGAACCCATGATTAATGCAGGTAAAAAACAGGTGAAACATACTGGCCCGGATAACTGGATCGCTAAAACCAAAGACGGCCGATTGTCTGCACAATACGAGCACACCTTACTGGTTACCGCAAATGGTGTTGAAGTACTTACTCGTCGACCTGAAGAAACGCGCTTCGCTTAAATGAAGCGCGATACCTTTTGGGTTTACCGCTATGTAGCATCCCAACAAATCAAACAGTACTAACATAATTATTTATTCTTCGAGGCTTTTGTATGGACTTCCCTGCTTTTCCAGACGCTCCGCCACTTCTTACTCAGGAAGAAAAACAAGAGCTAGCCCAACCAAGCTGCTCAGTTTCACGCTACCGAGCCATTATTGAAGAAAAAACTCACCTTTATAACGATTTTTTTCATTCTCTCCATCCGATAGAAAAACTCGTAAAGGGGTTATCATCTTTTTACGATGAAATTATGTTAGCTGCATGGACCGCCAAAGGCTTATCTATAGAAAACAATGTCAGTCTTGTTGCTGTCGGAGGATATGGGCGGAGTGAGCTTCACCCCAAATCCGATATCGATTTACTTATCTTAATCGATAACGAAGCGCTGGCGCCTAAAGACAAAATAGAAGCCTTTATCACCTTCCTATGGGATATCAATTTAGACGTCGGTCACAGCGTTCGAACCATCGACGAATGCACCGAGATGGCGGCAAAAGACATCACCATTATCACCAATCTAATTGAGTCACGCACACTCACTGGCCCAGTCGATCTATTAGCCACCCTGAAACTGCATGTTGATATCTCGCAAATGTGGGATGGCCACTCGTTTTATCAAGCCAAGCTTGCAGAGCAAAAACAACGTCATGCTAAGTATCAAAACACGGCCTACAACCTAGAACCCAATTTAAAGGAATGCCCAGGTGGGCTCAGGGACATGCAAGTCATTGACTGGGTAGCAAAGCGCCACTTACACACGCATCGACTGAGCGCTTTAATTGAAAAGCATTTCTTATCTGAAGACGAATACATCCAACTAAAAGGCGCCGTCAGTCATTTATGGCGGATTCGCTGGGCCTTACATATGGTTGCAGGGCGTAAAGAAGACCGCTTACTCTTTGACCATCAGAGAACGCTAGCCAAACTATTTGGCTTTGACGACGACGACCTAAAGCGCAACGTAGAACGCTTCATGCAAGGCTATTATCAAAGCGTGGCCGCCATTCAACAACTTAACGATCTGCTATTGCAGCACTTTGAAGAGTCCTTTTTAACCAAGGACGCCATCAATAGCATCGAAGTGATCAACGACCACTTCCAAACCGTTAACGGTCAGCTAGAGGCTCGTTCTACTACGCTGTTTCAAGATAACCCTTCGAGCATGCTGGAAATATATGTTCTATTGGGCTCCCATGAAGACATCAAGGGTATTCGCGCCAATACAATGAGACAGCTGCGGGATAACCTTGATTTAGTTGACGACGAATTTAGAAACAACAAAAAAAATACCGCTCTATTTCTGGACATCATATCCAGTCGATATAGACTCACCAGTATTTTGAGATCCATGAAACACCTAGGATTGCTTGGACGTTATTTACCCGAGTTTGGCGCGATAATCGGTCAAATGCAGCACGATCTTTTTCATATCTACACGGTCGATGCCCACACACTCCAACTGGTTGAAAACCTACGCCGCCTCTGGTTGCCGGAATTTAAACAAAAATTCCCAATTTCAGCGCAAGCCATTCGCCACGTTGCAAAAGTCGAGCTGCTTTATATCGCAGGTCTATATCATGACATAGCAAAAGGTCGCGGTGGTGATCATTCAGAACTCGGCTGTGTCGATGCCCAAGCGTTTTGTGAACGCCATGGACTCTCCAAACGAGACACTGAACTTGTTGTTTGGTTAGTCAGAAACCATCTGTTCATGTCGGTTACCGCACAACGCAAAGACATTTCGGACCCTGAAGTGATCTGGGAATTTGCCAGCTACGTAAAGGATCAAGAGCACCTAGATTATCTATTTATCTTGACAGTTGCCGATATTAACGCAACAAACCCGACCATGTGGAACAGCTGGCGAGCCTCCTTGATGCGCCAACTTTATTTAGAAACCAAACGCGCTCTTCGTCGTGGACTGGATTTCCCGATTGATGCAGACATGATTAGTGATGAGCATAAACAGCGTGCCTTAGAGATCATCATTGAACGCAACGTTGACATTATGGAAGCGGAAGCTATTTGGGAAACCATTGAAGAAGAGTATTTCATTCGCTCAAATGGTGATGAGATTGCCTGGAACACAGAAGCCATACTGCGTCATCGCCCAAGCGATAAACCGCTGATTGCCATTACACCGCTTGGCGGACGTAATTTTTCTGGTGCCAGTAAGATTTTTATTTATACCTTGATAAGCAAACATCTATTTGCTGTGACCGCGGCAACATTTGAGCAACTAGGGCTAACCATACTAGACGCTAAAATTAGCCATACAACCGACAATTACAGTTTAGACAGCTTTGTGGTCATGGATAGCAATGACAGTGACACCAATTTACATCTCGACAAAGAGCGTATCACTTTGATACGAAAAACATTGATGGAACAACTTGAAACCCCGTCACTGTACGAAAGTGTAGTGCAACGTCACACACCACGCATTCTAAAAATATTTAACTCTCCTGCCACGGCACATTTTGTTAGCCAGCCAGAAGAAGTTTGGTCAGCGCTTGAAATAACCGCCCCTGACAGACCAGGCTTGCTGGCTTTGATTGGCCAATTTTTTATGAACAACAACATCATGCTACATAAAGCCAAAATCGCCACGCTAGGCGAGAGGGTAGAAGATACCTTTTACATTACGGAAGAAAATGGCGACCTTATTACGGACGAAGTGAGTATGAATAAGATTTGCACCCTTTTAAAAGAGAAAATAGACCGTTTTTCTCAAGCGATGGACTAAAGACAATGAACCCTCTTATACATTCTTTACACCCATATCCTTTTCAAAAGCTCGCTGAGCTTATCGAAGGGATAACACCGAACCCTGCAAAACCGCTTATCAAGCTCACTATCGGGGAGCCTCAACACGAAGCCCCCGCGATTGTTCTTGAAACACTCGCCAAAAGCCTCAGTGGTATCAGTAAGTACCCGAGCACAAAAGGCGAATTACCATTAAGAGACGCGATCAGCCAATGGGCAAAGCGTCGCTTTAAGCTAGAAAGCCTCAACCCTGACACACAAATTTTACCTGTAACAGGAACGCGTGAGGCCTTATTCGCCATCACTCAAACCCTAGTTGGTGAAAAACAAAACTCACTTGTTGTCAGCCCCAACCCTTTTTACCAGATATATGAAGGCGCAGGCATCCTTGCGGGAGCCGAGATGCACCTTCTACCCTGCAGCGCCGAAACAGATTACAAAGTGAACTACCACAATGTCAGTGACGATGTTTGGAAACGCTGTGAAGTCTTGTTTGTGTGCTCACCCAACAACCCAAGTGGCACGATCACAACCCTAGAGGAATACGCTTTTTTGATTGAAAAAGCCAAAGCCTTCAATTTCACTATCGTGGCAGACGAATGCTACTCTGAGATCTATTTTGGCGATCAAGCCCCTTTAGGGTTACTAGAAGCGTGCCAGATATTAGGCAACAAAGATTACCAGCACTGCCTAATTTTCCAATCGCTATCAAAGCGCTCAAACATGCCTGGACTACGTTCAGGGTTTGTTGCGGGCGACGCGTCAATTATGAAGCACTTCTTGTTATACCGCACCTATCAAGGCTGTGCTATGCCCATCCACCACCAAGACGCCTCCGTTGCGGCTTGGAATGATGAAGATCACGTTGTCAAAAATCGTGAAATTTACACCCGGAAATTTGATGCCGTACTAGAAATACTATCGCCTGTTATGCCGATTAACAAACCAGAGGCCGGTTTTTATCTTTGGCCTAAACTCACTATGACAGACGAAGATTTTTGTACCGCTCTGTACCAAGAAGAATCTGTTCTGGTTTTACCTGGCAGCTATTTAGGTCGAGAAGTAGAAGGCATAAATCCTGGAAGCCATCACGTTCGTATGGCACTGGTCGCAGAAGAATCTGAATGCGTTGAGGCAGCAAAAAGAATCAGAGACTTCCTCAGTCGCAGATAACCCCCTTAGCTCTCAGTTGGAGAAATTATATGAGCAATACCATTTTCGCGTTCGGTCTTGGCATCGGCACACAAAACAAAGAAGGCAATTGGCTAGAAGTTTTTTATGCTACCCCAAGCCTAAACCCTGAAAAAAACACCGTAGATGCGCTCCTAGAAAGCACCAATTATGAAGGTGGCAACAGCACACTAGTATTAGATGAAAGCGACCTCAACCGTCTGCACATGAATCTTTTAAAAGCAGGTAACATAGAGCAAGCCGAATTAGCATCTCGCCTAAAAGCCTCGACCAAACCTGTCATCTTATGTGTATTAGCAACAGATGAGGCCCCAACCAACCCAGCAGAAGTGTATTTAAAACTTCAGCTTATTTCTCATCGTTTCGTTAAGCCACACAATACCGTATTGGATGGCATGTTTGGCTTATTGATCAATACGGCTTGGACAAGCGAAGGCCCGATTGATGTTCGCGAACTCGCCGATCGTCAATTAAGCGCTCGCATGGAAGGCCGCACAATCGAAGTATTCAGCGTCGATAAATTCCCTAAAATGCTAAACTTTGTCGTTCCTACGGGCATCCGCGTTGGCGATGCAGCACGCGTCCGTCTGGGTGCACATCTAGCGGAAGGCACAACCGTCATGCACGAAGGTTTTGTAAACTTTAATGCCGGCACACTTGGTAACAGCATGGTTGAAGGTCGTATTTCTGCCGGTGTTGTGGTTGGTAATGGCTCCGATCTTGGTGGTGGCTGCTCCACGATGGGAACGCTATCCGGTGGCGGAAACATTGTCATTGCTGTTGGTGAAAAATGCTTGATTGGCGCCAATGCAGGTATTGGTATTGGTCTTGGTGATCGCTGTATCGTTGAATCTGGACTTTACATCACAGCGGGCTCTAAAGTCGCCGTACTAGATGAAAACAACCAAGTCGTCTCTACGGTGAAAGCACGCGAGCTGTCAGGTCAATCTGACCTGTTATTCCGTCGCAACTCCGAGACAGGCACAATTGAGTGTAAAACCAACAAAGCTGCCATCGCATTAAACGAAATGCTACACGCTCACAACTAATACTCAACACCTTAACCAATCAACAACCAAGCGCCATATTGAACACTCAATTCAATATGGCGCTTTGTGGATGACACTATGATTCAAATATTTGGCATCAAAAACTGCGATACAATGAAAAAAGCCTTTCGTTGGCTAGATGAAAACAATATTGAATACGCTTTTCATGACTATAAAAAAGCAGGCCTAGATGAAGAAACAGCAAAAGCTTGGATAGATACAATGGGCTGGGAAAACATCATTAATAAGCGTGGCACCACTTGGCGCAAGCTGGATGAAGAAATAAAAAGCAGCATGAATAACGACAATGCCATGCATTTAATGGTGACCCAACCCTCCATCATCAAGCGGCCTTTAGTCATCACCAAAGGATCTATTCATTTGGGCTTCAGCCCAGAAGAGTATGCTAGCCTTTTTTTAGCGTAAAATAGGCGTGTAAAGTCGAGGTCTTTCTTTGTTAGACTTAGGTGGCACCACAGGGGTAACACTTGGCACATATCCCGAAGTAGAAACATCCGAGCGAATGACAGGAACAAAATACGACTCTTGAACGACAGGCTGCTGGAAAAGGCTACAACCAGAACTAAGTAAACCCAAAAAAACAACGACACCCAATTTCATAACGCCACCTTTATAAGAATCTACTGCTATAGTAACAGAATCTTTATCTAAGGTAGCGAAAACCAACGCAAAGGTAAAGAATGTCTGACTTGTCACCCACACTAAAACTTGCCATGGATCTTATTTCTCGCCCATCTGTTACTCCAGAAGATGCTGGCTGCCAAGATCTGATGATAGACCGATTGAAAAAATTAGATTTTGAGATCGAATACATGCCTTTTGGCGATGTAAAAAACTTCTATGCTAAACGAGGTACATCGGGCCCCAATCTTTGTTTTGCAGGGCACACAGACGTAGTCCCTACCGGTCCTGAAGCAGAATGGAAAGTGCCACCGTTTTCACCAAAGATTGTTGATGGCATGTTATTCGGCCGTGGCGCTGCCGACATGAAAGGCAGTCTTGCGGCCATGGTGACCGCAGTGGAAGATTTTGTTGGCAAATATCCAGATCATCATGGACAAATTTCCTTTTTGATTACCAGCGACGAAGAAGGTCCTTTTGTGGACGGCACAACCCGCGTCGTTGATGCACTGATAGCACGCAATGAAAAGGTCGATTGGTGTATCGTTGGTGAGCCTTCCAGCACCAAAACACTAGGTGATATCATTAAAAATGGGCGTCGAGGCTCATTTAGTGGCGACTTAACGGTTTATGGCAAACAAGGGCATGTTGCTTACCCACATCTCGCCGAAAACCCTATCCATCTAGCAGCGCCAGCGCTGGCTGAAATGGCCAGTGCTCATTGGGATGATGGAAATGACTTCTTCCCCCCTACTAGCTTCCAAGTATCCAACATCCATTCAGGAACCGGTGCGACCAACGTTGTGCCTGGTAAATTAAACGCCCAGTTTAATTTTCGCTTTTCTTCAGAGTTAAGCTTTGATGCTCTTAAGCTCCGTGTCATTGACATTTTAGATAAACACAACTTACGCTACGATATTGAGTGGACGTATAACGGCTTGCCGTTTTTGACGCGACCAGGAGAATTGGTGGATGCCATTGTTGAAGCGGTGCAGGCAACGGTCAATATTACACCAGAACTCTCTACTTCTGGCGGCACTTCTGATGGTCGATTTATTGCCAAAATGGGCACGCAAGTTGTGGAGCTTGGTCCTATCAATGCCACTATCCATCAGATTAATGAATGTGTTGAAGCCGAAAGCCTTAATCGTCTTTCTGAAATATACGCACGCATTCTGAAAAACCTATTTGCTAATAACGCTTAGATTCCTACATAAATGAAAAACGCCATACATAAATTAGCCATGAAGCTAGGCAATAACCCAAGGTCAGCACTGATCAAAATGATTCAAGGCGGATTAATTTTCGTTTTTGGCATTCTGATGCTCATGGTGGCAGATCGCGTCCTTGCCGAGTCTCTTTCCCAAGAGATTATTGCATTATTTGGATTAATACTGGCGGGATGCGGTGTGCTATGGACGCTTGTTGGCTACTTATCTATGAGCGTTCTTAGAATTTATCACATGATCAAAAATAAGGATTAAGGTAATGCAAACAGACATTGAAGTATATGTATTGTCTTGCCCAACAGAAAACATCATCACTTGGCTGGAAGCATCATTCACCCTTGTCAAAAAAAGCACCAGTGGACCACTTTGCTCAAAGCTGACTCTTCTGTGGCAAGGCAATGAAGTAGAAGTTACCATCCTTGAACAGGCAGCAGGGAAACGCTTCACCTCGATCTGGTTCGACTCGGATAAAACCCCTTGGGAAGATGATATAACCTGCGCAAAACAAGTATTTAAAGCACTAGACTGCGAAGTACGCTGCAATTTCCAAGGATGGGAAGAAGAAGGCAATCAGGATCCAGACCTATGGTGGCGAATTAACCACCACGGTGAAGGTCCATTTATTTGGAATTAACCCCCTTTGACAACACACGCTCCACAGACACCTTAATAGAGATTTTACACATGCAAATTACACTTCTTAAAGGCAAACTTCACATGGCCAGCGTTACCCAAGCAGAGCTTTGGTACGATGGATCCTGCGCCATAGATAAAGACCTTGTAGAGTTAGCGGGGTTCAGGGAATTCGAACAAATAGACATTTACAACGTCGACAACGGCGAGCGCTTTCACACCTACGTCATTCTGGCTGAATCTGGCTCTGGCACTATATCAATGAATGGCGCAGCCGCAAGAAAAGTACAAGTTGGTGATCGAGTTATCATTGCGGCCTACGGACAAATGAACGAAGCCCAAGCTGACGAATTCAAACCCAAATTAGTCTACTTAAATAAAGACAACAGTGTTGAGCGTACAACGAACACGATTCCAATTCAAAAAGACTAACAAAAACGCTTTGTTAAAAAATAATCGCTTCAATTAAAAAAAAGGCCGCTTCTAATCAACTCAGAAGCGGCCTTTTTTATATGAGTAAATTACGCTAACACAGCCAATGCGGCTTCGTAATTCGGCTCATCAGCCGTTTCAGCCACTTGCTCTGTGTAGATCACTGAGCCACTCTCGTCCAGTACAACAACCGCACGTGACAATAGGCCAGTCAATGGGCCAGTGGTGAAAACAAGACCGTAGTCCTCGCCAAACGTAGAACGGAAAGTCGATCCAGTATCAACGTTATCGATTCCTTCTGCACCACAAAAACGCGCCGCAGCAAAAGGCAAATCAGCTGATACACAAAGCACATTAACGCCTTTTAACGCTGCTGCTGACTCGTTGAACTTACGTACAGACATCGCACAAGTAGGTGTATCAACGGAAGGAAAAATATTCAATACCAGTTTAGCGCCTTTGTAATCAGCCAACGTAGCGACGGATAAGTCCGTTTTCACAAGCTCAAAAGCTGGCGCAGCAGAACCCACTGCAGGAAGAGAACCAGCTGTTTCAAAAGGATTACCTTTTAGTGTTACCGTTGCCATAAATACCTCTTTAAAAATAAGAAAAATTAACCGCGAATAATAGAGACATTCTCAGCTTGCTTGCCTTTTTCACCTTCGGTGACATAAAAACGAACCAGCTGCCCTTCAACCAAAAAGCGACGACCACGACCACGAATAGCGCGATAATGAACAAATACGTCATCACCGTTTTCCATCGTTAGAAAGCCAAAGCCTTTCGACGAGTTAAACCACTTAACGGTGCCCTGCTCACGATCATCGTCTTCGTCTTCTTCAGACTCTGAATCATAACCTACAGAGCCAACTTGACTCACCATCGCACCCACGTAAACAGAGACCAGTATAAAACCAAAATACACGAGAAAATGTTGGCCGATCTCTTCTTGCAATACGCCTGCAATAAGCAAAGGTACAATCAAAGCAATAACAAGGCTAACTATAAATGTACGTAACGAGAAAAAAGCAGAACCAACAGAAGATTCTTTATTACGCGAAACATTATCCTGATGATCATTCATAACAGTATATCTCTTATCAAATTAAATATTATTGTGAAGCGAAGCCAATTTCAAAGAAAACAGACTCCGTATTAGTGCAAAAGTGAATAAATGAATATTTTACTAAACTCTTTCTAAAATCACCGTGCGAAGCAAAAGAAGATAGTAGTAAAATACACAACTTCTTTTGAGAGCAATTTTCACGCCACTCTTACATTTTAAATGACCGATACTTGCGCCATATATTTTTATAGAAGAGCTCTTAAAATATGAGTTTAGCTTGTTAAGGTTAACACACAGAAGGTATCTATGAACACCTCACAAATCAACCAACGTATCGACGAACTGGAATTCAAACTACAATTTCAAGAAGATACGATTGATAGTTTAAATCAAGCCCTAATCCGTCAACAAAAAGATATGCTACTAATGCAGGAAAAGCTCGCTATATTAGGAAAGCAGCTTGAATCCTACCGCCAGCAGCAACCTAATTTTGAAGCAGAAAGACCACCACATTACTAGGCAGAAAGAGAATCGAGCGATTTGCGCACATACACATCAAATCGCCCAGATTTTCCCTCTAATTGGTACGTCGGTTGTGCATTATTTAAAAACGTTGCACCTTTGGGACGCTTTACTACAACACGATACTCTGCCAATTCCATGGCTAGGGGCAATAATGCATCGGCATCATCGTCCTTACCAACCAGATCTCTAAAAAAAGCCATTTCTTTTTTGGCCGCTGCTGACGATTTATCAGTATGTGGGTACATAGGATCCAAATACACCACATCAAACACCGCATCATGAGAGATGCCACTTATGTCCGTAGTCAGTAACGACATTTTCGCCACAATATCCGCCACTTCATGGTGAAGTGTAGCCCGATACAAACCATCTTGCAGCATCGCTCTAACAAAGCCCACACGCTCACAAAGTGACACTGAACACCCAAGACAAGCCAAAACAAAAGCATCTCGCCCAAGTCCCGCTGTCGCATCTAACACGGATAAGTTAGCACCTTTATTTAAACCTACCGCTTTCGCAATATCTTGGCCTTTGCCGCCACCAAAGCGTCTTCTATGATCTACCGCTCCAGAGGTGAAATCCACATAAACAGGCTTAGGTGCGGCTTTGCCCGTCTTTGCCACTGCGATACCATCTGGCGTGTACAGTAAAAGATAATCGTAATTAGAAACAAACTTTATCGGCCCAGTGAGCGATAAGAAAGGCAGATCTAACGATTGAGCAGACAGTCGAGCATCAGGTTCCAAAAACCTATCTGTTGCTGCAACCGCGATAGAATGAAGCAAAGAAACCTCTCCTAAAAATAGTATAAAACACTTTATACGCTGAGCCGTGCCCAAAAAACCAAGGTATTAAAGATAAACAATCACTAAAAGTACGAGACCTAAAATCAATCGATAGACAAAAAAAGGAAAGAAACCTATTGTGTTGAGCCATTTCAAAAATAAATAAATACAAATATAAGCGCTGATGGCAGATAAAATAACACCCATAAAGATCCCACCCCAATCTACGGCTAAATTAGACGATACAAGCTCAATGGATTTTAGACCACCTGCCGCCAAAATAAGAGGAATGGACAAAAGAAACGAAAAACGTGCCGCACTTTCTCGACTAAAACCAAGAAAACGTGCCGCCGTCATAGTAATACCGGAGCGCGAGGTACCAGGAATTAAAGCTAATGCTTGAGCAAATCCGATGTAAAGCACACTTTTGAAACCAAGATCTTGTTCTGATTTGGTCGTTGCTCCATAACGGTCTGACAACCAAAGCAGCACCCCAAAACCAATTGTGGTGTAGGCAATTACCTCCAGTGAGCGCAAATGTGTTTCAATAAAACCATCAAACACCAAACCGGCAACACAAGCTGGCAATGTCGCCAGACAAATCCACCAGCCTAACCGACTATTAGGCGTCGATTGTTTGTCTCTAATAGAAACACACCAAGCCACAATAATCTGCATAATGTCTTTTCTAAAATAACCAACGATCGCAAGTAATGTGCCCACATGCACAGCAACATCAAACGCCAACCCCTGATCTTGCCAACCAAGCAGCTGTGCTGGCAATATTAAATGAGCAGAACTTGATATTGGCAGAAATTCAGTCAGTCCTTGAATAACGGCTAAGAAAACAATTTGATACCACAACATACAGTTAACGTTTTCCTATTCGTGGGGCTTGCTTTTCCCATGTGATTTCATCTCTTAGATAGGTTGGAATCGCATCATACGCACTGACCATATCACCTCTTTGAAAGGCCAGAAGAGCCAATTCAGCAATACATGCAGCACGGGGTGCAAGATCGACCAAAACATGCTCAGGAGGAGCAGGAAGCAATGATGTGAGAATATCGTTATAACACCAACCAGAACCGACGCCCTCAAAATGGGTAGAAAACGCAGACAAAGCCGCCGGTTTCACTACACATTCTTCAATTAATGCATCAACTTGGTAATGCCCTGCTACTTTATTAACACAGTAGCCGCCCATATAGATTTCCCCCATACGGGCATCAAGCGCTGCCAACCAATTATTTTGACCTGTGGTTTGAAAACCCTCCAACGACAACGCCGCGAGCGTTGACACAGGAATAACGGGCAGATCAGCGCCAAAAGCCAGTCCTTGTACGACGCCTGCACTGATCCTAAGCCCCGTAAAAGACCCAGGACCTCGACCAAAAGCGATGGCATCAAGATTCGCGAGCGTCAGCCCTGCTTGGCTTAATATTTGATCCACCATTGGGAGAATCAGATCATTGTGAAGGCGGGGCGCCATGCGGAAATCTTCCAACACAACACCATTTATGTACAACGCCACTGAACAAGCTGGCGTTGAAGTATCTAATGCTAAAATAACCGTCATTGCGTGTTTAAGCCTTTAACGATGCTAATAGACTTTGTTTGATCTCATTCAAATCACCAACACCGTTCACTTTAACGAATTTAGGTGCCGTCGCACTGTCTGCTTTTAGCCAGTCTTGATAATAACCAATGAGTGGTGCTGTCTGTTCGTGATACACACCTAAACGCAGACGAACCGTCTCTTCTACATCATCAGCACGCTGAACAAGGTCTTCACCCGTAACATCATCCTTACCTTCCACCTTAGGTGGATTGTAAACAAGATGGTAAGTACGACCGGACGCCTCATGAACGCGACGCCCACTCATGCGTTTTACAATCTCTTCATCAGCCACATCAATTTCGACCACGTAGTCGATCTTAACACCCGCATCTTTCAACGCATCCGCCTGAGGGATAGTACGCGGAAAGCCATCAAAAAGGGCGCCATTAGCACAATCGTCTTGAGTAAGACGTTCTTTGACTAAACCAATGATAATGTCATCAGACACAAGCTGACCGGCGTCCATTACCGCTTTGGCTTTTAGCCCCATCTCGCTTCCTGCTTTGACCGCAGCACGTAACATGTCTCCAGTAGAGATCTGAGGAATACCAAATTCTTCCGTAATAAATTGAGCTTGAGTGCCCTTACCAGCGCCTGGTGCGCCTAATAATATTACTCGCATAAAAAGTCTCCAAAAAACTGCGTAAACTGAATAGCAAAGGTGACTGACACAGCAAACCATCAACGTACAATCTGCACGGCGACAAAGTGTTCAGGCAAACCATTTGCATACTAAAAAATTGAATGGTCGCCAAGCATACCCAAGCAGACCTTCACTATGCAAATTTACGCGTCTTTTTTTATCATTTTCTTACTCATAGTGAGCATTTTCTAACCGTATAATCCGATTAGCCTGTGTTTTGCATTCCGCTGGCAATACCCGCCATCGTAATCATCAACGCTTTATTCACTTCCGCATTACCTTCGTCTTTACGACTGCGATACAAAAGCTCAGCTTGTAAATAGTGCAATGGGTCGATATAAGGATTTCGAACATCGATAGATTGACGAATGGTTTTATTGTCTTCAATAAGGCGCTCTTGTTTTTTCAGTAACTTCACAAGATCGCTCACTTGTTTCAATTTACCACGCAACAAACGCCCTAAACCTTGCAGCTCTTCACTAACAAGTCGCTTTTCATAATATTCCGCTATTTCGGGCTCGGCTTTTGCTAACACCATATCCAGCATGTCTAAATACGCACCAAAGAATGGCCATTTTTTATGCATCTCACGTAATTTTTCCAAATTACCTGAATCAACACCTTGTTGTAATGCGCTCTCAGCCCCCAACCAAGCCGGCAACATTAGACGAATCTGCATCCAAGCAAAAATCCAAGGAATGGCTCGTAGACTCTCCACTCCCCCATCAGAACGTCGACGGGCAGGACGTGAGCCTAATGGCAGTTTTGCTAACTCTTGCTCTGGCGTTGTGGCCCTAAAATACGGCACGAAATCTTCATGCCCACGTATTATTGAACGATATTGATTCATCCCCACTTCCGCCATTTCATCCATAATGGCACGCCACTCTTCCTTCGGAGGAGAAGCTGGTATCAAAGAGGCTTCCATCACAGCGGAGCAATACAGTTCAAGAGATCGCACGGCAATATCAGGGATGCCAAACTTGAAACGGATCATTTCCCCTTGTTCGGTAACGCGAATCGCCCCATTGACCGAGCCCGGTGGCTGAGAAAGAATCGCCACATGAGCAGGACCGCCGCCACGACCAACGGTGCCGCCGCGACCATGGAACAGCGTCAGATGAATGCCATGTTTCTTGCAAAGACGTGTCAAGGCTTCTTGGGCACGATATTGCCCCCAAGTCGCTGCAATCTGTCCTGCGTCTTTCGCTGAATCTGAGTAACCTATCATCACTTCTTGATGACCATTGATATAAGACTTATACCAAGGAATCGAAAACAGTTGCTCAATAATCGGTTCAGCATTATCCAAATCCGCCAGCGTCTCAAACAAAGGCACTATGCGCATAGGAAAGCTCACACCAGACTCTTTCAGCATCAGAGCAACCGCCAACACATCTGATGGTGCACTGGCCATGGAAATAACATAAGAGCCAAAAGAGTTTTGCTGCCCTTTCGAAATCATCTTAAAGGTATCCAGCACCTCTTTTACTTCTGCCGTAGGCGTCCATTCCATTGGTAAGAGAGGTCGTTTAGAGTTTAACTCGGTTAACAAAAAGGCTTGTCGAGACGCCTCATCCCATTCAGCGTAATCACCTAGCCCATAAAAGCGTGTGATCGCAGACAAGGCGTCAATATGACGAGAAGCATCTTGACGAACATCTAATCGCACAAGGGTGGCACCGAATGTAGCAGCACAGCGAATCAGGTCCAGCAAAGAGCCATTGGCAATAACCTTCATACCGCAATCTAATAAGGATTGGTAACATAACACCAAATCATCGATGAGCTCTTGAATATCAAAAAAAATGTCTTCAGATGATGTCGGCTTTCCATCCAAACTTGCTTTCGCCCAGTTTTTGGTCGCCAGCATTTTATTCTCTAAATGTCGCAACACCTCGCGATAAGGTTGCGCACTGTCACCAACACGCTCTCGCAATGCGGCGTTACATTGCGTCATAGAAAACTCAGAACGCAACACGTTGAGATCTTTTATGTAGAGATCAGCCGCCATCCAACGGGCCAACAACGTCACTTCTTTCGTCACTTTGTGGGTAACATTTGGGTTGCCATCACGGTCACCGCCCATCCAAGTCGCAAAACGAATTGGCGCTAAATCCAGCGGTAAGCGATCGTCTTTGGAAAATTGGCTAAACTGCTCATCCAGTTGACGAAAGAAGCGTGGTACGGCTTGCCACAAGGACTGCTCAATCACAGCGAAGCCCCATTTAGCCTCATCAACGGGTGTCGGCCTTTCTTCACGAATTTCATCCGTGTGCCAAGCCTGTGTAATGATTTCCTTCAAGCGTCGTATGTGTTTGGTTTCTTCGAGTGGTAAAATATTGTCTTTGTCTAAGGCTTCCAATTCGCTAGAAATATTGTCATATTTTCGAATCAAAGAGCGACGGACCACTTCTGTTGGATGAGCGGTCAGCACAAGTTCAATAGATTGTGATTGCAATGAGGCAATCATTTGTTCAGCGGTAAAATTTTGCTTGGAAAGGCGGGTCAGTAAATCACCTATGGGGTTATGATAAACACCTAAACTTTCATTCGTACGACGACGGTGAACTCGGTGGTATTGCTCCGCAATATTGGATAAGTTCAAAAACTGATTAAATGCCCGAGCAACAGGCACAATCTCTTTGTCCTCTAGAGCTTCGAGGGCCTGAATAAGCGCTGCAGAATCTCCAGATTGACGGCCATCTTTCGAAAGCTGGCGTATGTTTTCTACTTTCTCAAGAAAGCCTTCGCCCAAATGATTGCTCATACTTTCGCCAAGACAATCTCCCAGCAACCTAACATTTTCACGTAATGACGCCTGACGATCACTCACTTCACCCTCCTAAAATTGCCAATAGCGCTAATTTAAAGGCGCTCTTTTTATCCATTAAATAGATTCGCAGGCTACAAACCTTCTCGTTTGGCCTGCTCCCAATAACGGTCTAATTCCTCGAGAGAACACTCTGTTAATTTTCTATTTTGCATCGACACAAGAGCCTCTATGCGACCAAAGCGGCGACGAAATTTTATATTTGTCTTATTCAATGCCACATCGGGTGATACCTTAAAATGGCGAGCCAGATTACTAACTGCAAACAAAACATCTCCCATTTCTTCTTCTATGTGCAACGGGCTTTGCTGTTTCATTGCTTCTTCAAGCTCGTCTAGCTCCTCCCGAATCTTATCGAATACAGGAGCGACGTTTGGCCAGTCAAATCCCACCTTAGCGGCTTTTTGTTGTATTTTCACCGCTTGCATTAACGCGGGCATGGAAGTAGGAACATCCGCCAAGAGACTTTTTTCACGTCCCCCTTTCTCCTGCGCTTTAATCTGCTGCCACTGGTCAGCAATTTGCTGATCGGTCAGCAATGTTGGCTCACCAAAGCGTGTTATATCACCATCAGGAAAGACATGAGGGTGACGGCGCAGCATCTTTTCGACTATCCCATTCACCACATCATCAAACGAAAAACGCTGCTCTTCCTCAGCCATTTGCGCATAAAACACTATTTGAAACAGTAAGTCGCCTAGCTCTTCCTGCAAATCCTCAAAGTCCTCACGCTCAATCGCATCTAGCACTTCATAGGCTTCCTCTAAGGTATAAGGCGCAACACTTTTGAAGTTTTGCTTTTTATCCCAAGCGCAACCAAACGCCTTATCCCGAAGGCAGCGCATTAGATATTGCAACTGCTGCATTGATTTACTCAAAAGTCTCTCTCTCTGAACACATTAAGCACATTGGGTAACTGATTAATACGGTGTAATAACTTACTTAATACACTTAACTCGCCCACCTCAATGGTAAAGCGAATGTTTGCCGTATGATTCTCCTTTGCGGATAACGTATTCATCGACAACAAATTGACTTTTTCATTGGCCAACAAGCTTGTAATGTCATTTAACAATCCTGTTCTGTCATAAGCCTCAACTTGAATGTTCACTGGATATTGGTTGTCTAGCTCTTCCCCCCAACTCACATCAATGATCCTTTCCGGCTCATCTAGCCCAAGCTGAACAATATTAATGCAATCTTGTCTATGTACTGATACGCCTCGGCCTTGGGTGATATAACCAACAATGTCATCACCTGGAATAGGCGTACAACATTTCGCCATCTGGGTAAGCAGCTTGCCGACACCCAAAATATGAATATCGTTATCAGACGATTTGTGACGACTCTTTTTCAAGCGAATAGGGCGCGCCGGTGCACTTTCACCATTGAGGCTGTAAAAATCATCAATAACACGCAACACCCGCGCTAATTGGATGTCTCCAGCGCCAAGCGCCACATACACTTCCTCTGCGTAAGAAAAATTAAAACGAGAGGAAATCGCCTGTAAATCAATGCGGTTATCATCAAAACCAAGACGCTTTAATTGCTTATCCAGAAGGTGCTTACCCGCGTCTAGATTTTTCTCTCTGTCTTCTTTTCTAAACCAGTTCTGAATTTTGGCTCTGGCTCGGTTGGTTTGCACATACCCTAAAGTCGGGTGCAACCAGTCACGACTAGGACCGCCTTCTTTCGTTGTAAGGATTTCAACCTTATCACCCGTTTTTAAATGCGTCACCAGTGAAATGATTTTGCCATTTACTTTGGCACCACGACAGCGGTGACCAATTTCTGTGTGTACTCGATAGGCAAAATCAACGGGGGTAGCATTAATAGGCAAGTCAACGACATGGCCGTCAGGCGTAAAAACGTAGATACGGTCTTGCTCAATATCACTGCGAACTTGTTCAGATAAAGACTCCAAATCCCCTTGTACTTCATGAAAATCCAGAATGGTTCTTAGCCATTGCAGCTTTTCTTCATAACTGGAGCTATTGGAGCTTAAATCCGTTCCCTTATATTTCCAGTGCGCACACACACCCAACTCGGCATCTTCATGCATTTTGTGAGTACGAATCTGGATTTCAAGCGCTCGACCTTGAGGCCCGATCACCGCCGTATGCAGTGACTGATAACCGTTTGATTTGGGGTTACTAATATAGTCATCGAATTCGTGGGGAATAGGCCGCCACAAATTATGTACGATACCAAGAACGCCGTAACATTCCATCGGTTCATCCACTAAGATACGCACCGCTCTGACGTCATACACTTCATCAAAACCGATGTTTTTATTCTTCATTTTGCGCCAAATGCTGTAGATATGCTTGGCTCGCCCCATTAAATCGGCGTGTATATTAATGCCCTTCAAACGCTCATCCAATAAGGCAATGACATCATCAATATACTGCTGACGATCAAGACGCTTTTCATCTAGCCAGGTCGCGATTCGTTTATAATCAGAAGGATACAGATAGCGGAAAGAGAGATCCTCTAATTCCCATTTGATATGGCCAATTCCTAAACGATGGGCTAAAGGGGCATAAACACTCTGTACTTCAAGCGCCACAGCGACACGACGCTCTTCATTCTGATGTTTGGCTTCTTTAATAGCACAGGCACGCTCAGCGAGTTTAATCAGCACAACACGCACATCATCAATAATCGAAACCAGCATTTTACGCAAAGATTCCAACTGGTTTTCGCTACTACCAAGCACTTCAGCCGCAGAGTCAGCGGTGAGATTTTTAGAGACCTCACCCATGCGCATTACACCTTCAATAATCGAAGACACTTTGCGACCAAACATCTCGGTCACACGAGAGATAGGCAATTGATCTTCTCGTACCACTCGATACAAAGCAGCAGCAACCAATGAGTCTTGATCCGCCCGAAAACCAGACAAAATTTCGACCATTTCTAATCCAGCACGAAAAGTACTGGCTTGCGCTCCCCAATAAGAAGGTCTGGCACTTTTTAATTCTGATTGGCGGGCCAATTCACAGGCCATACGCAAAGGAACGCGAGCACTGTCATCAACCAAATGAGAAAACTGTGCCATCCAGGCATCAATATCAACACTGCCATCGTCTAATACAGGATGATCTTTTCTTACCGTTACCATTTATCCGCCCTTCAATTTACTTCTTTTTTTGCAATAACATCATGGTTTCTACATGCGATGTTTGCGGAAACATATCCATCAAACTAACACGTAAAACACGATATCCTTTTGCAACTAAATACTCGGCATCCCTCGCTAAAGTAGAAGCATTGCAAGAAACATACAATATTTGCATGGGTCCGATTTTTATTAAACTGTCTAAAAACTCAAACGCACCCGCACGAGGTGGGTCCAACAATACTTTGGTAATCTGTTGCGTTAAAAGTTCATTTTTTACGGGCTTAGTTAAATCTGCTGCCAAAAAAGACACATTATCAAGGCCATTCAGGCGTGCGTTTTCCTTGGCAGCCTCAACCATATTCTCCTGAACCTCGACCCCAATAACCGATTGTGCCTGCTGAGCCAAAGGTAAAGAAAAATTTCCTACGCCACAAAACAAATCCATTATGACATCCTGTTTACTTGGCTTTAACCAGTCCAACGCCTGCGACACCATTTTTTGATTCATGCTGGCGTTGACTTGAATAAAATCTTGCGGATGATACTTCAGTCTTACACTACTAAGGTCATAATAGCGCATTTTATCAGTGGTAACGTCCGCTCTGCTCGCTTTCGGTGCTTGCCAATACAGTGCTGTATTTTCTTTTTTTGCCCAGTCTTCCCAGACAGCTTCAAGCTCTGTAGACACTGGAGAAATTAGGCGAAATAAAACGGAAACCCCTTGAGTGTCTTCCAACAATTCCACGTGCCCAAGTTGCGTAGACAAGGTATTGACTGACAATGCTTGTTTCAAGGAGTGAAATATGACTTGAAGCTTATCCGTTAACACAACACAACGATCAATGGCGACTATGTCATTTGACGCTTTACCACGAAACCCCAACACCATTTGACCATTTTTATGGTCAATAGCGATACGTGCTCGACGACGATAGCCAATAGAAGCATCCGACAGTAATTCAAGAGGCTGAGTCGTAATAAGATGGCGCAATTGGCCTTGCAACCAATCAGCTTTTGCTGAAAGTTGCTTTTCTCTTGCTAAATGCTGAAAACTGCAACCGCCACAGGCATGAAAATGCTGACAATCAGGCTCTACCCGATGGCCACTCGGCTCGATGATGTGAGTTAAAACCGCCTCATCAAAACGACGCCCAATTTTGGTCACCTGCGCTGTCACCGTCTCTCCAGGTAAAGCGCCTTCTATAAAGGTGACTTTTCCTTGTAAACGCGCAACGCCTTTTGCTTCATGAGTTAGGCCCTCAACGTTGAAAGTCTGTATAGGGCCGATAGACTGAGGTTTAGGGGCGCGACGCTGGGGGGTTCTTTTTCTCAAAGGGAGCTCTCTTGTTCCTGACTTTTTTCTGGTCAAATAGGATAAATGCACAAGTATTCTATCGCATCTATCCCTAGAACTGTACGCGAAAACAAGCCCTTAATTAATAAAAGGGCTTTTAGCCATCGAACACCCCTGTCGACAAATAACGATCTCCACGATCACAAACAATCGCAACAATGACGGCATTATTGAGTTGCTCGGACAAAGCCAAGGCTGTCGCCACCGATCCACCTGAAGAAACACCACAAAAAATCCCTTCTTCTTTTGCTAACCGTCGCATGGTCACTTCTGCTGTAGTTTGCGAAACATCCATCACTTTATCCACTCTAGTCTCGTCAAAAATCGAAGGCAGATACGCCTTTGGCCAACGACGAATACCAGGGATACTCGAACCATCTTGCGGCTGCAGGCCAATAATTTGAATCGCTTTATTTTGCTCTTTTAAATATTGGGACACCCCCATAATGGTTCCAGTTGTCCCCATAGAACTAACAAAGTGCGTTACGGTTCCCTGAGTCTGCTGCCAAATTTCTGGGCCTGTGGTCAGATAATGAGCATTAGGGTTATCTTGGTTAGCAAACTGATTAAGCACGATACCAACACCTTGATCCTGCATCTCTTGAGCAAGATCACGCGCTCTTTCCATACCTTCCTCTTTTGTCACCAAGTGCAAAATTGCCCCATAAGCCGACATCGCTGATTTACGCTCCTGGCTCATGTTATCTGGCATGATTAAATGCATCTTGTAGCCCTTAATCGCAGCCGCCATCGCCAAAGCAATGCCGGTGTTACCACTGGTTGCTTCAATTAAACTATCGCCTGGCTTTATATCTCCACGTAACTCAGCTTGAAGTATCATGTTCAACGCAGGACGATCTTTTACTGATCCGGCAGGGTTTTGACCTTCTAATTTTAGCAACACCGTGTTGCTTGGATTTGGATTGATGCGCTGCAAGCGAACCAAAGGTGTTTGCCCAATCAAGGACTCAATACTAGGATATTGGATCATATAAAAACTTCATTGACATTGATGACTTAGGGAATGAAACTTAACTATTTAAGAACACTAATGACAAACAGTACAATAAGAAAGCGTTATAAACTTAGTTTCGATTTGACATTCTAGGGCAAGAGTATGCTCGTAACACGCGTTTTCGCACTACTTTTTTTATTACTTTTACTCAGTAGCTGTGAAAAACCCACTGAAGACCTCACTGGGCTAGATACCATTGAGTTAAGAAAGAAATGGCGTGAATGTGCCTACATTCACGCCCCATCCAGCCGTGAAAAACAGACATGCGATAACTATGAAAAAGAATGCAAAGATCGACAGAACAAAGGCAATTTGGCCTGCTATTGATTCATTCAGCAGATTAGCAATACGATGAGATTGCATTTTCTCACCAATCTGGCACCACTTAGCGTAGGCCGTAAACTCTTTTGGGCGCTCTTCACACCTGTATTTGTCATCTCAATGCTCACCAGCCTTTTTTTACTGTCGACCCGTTTTGATGATTTGAATCGCCAGTTGTTTGAGCGCACCAAACAAATTACAGAACAAGTCGCTACGACTAGCGAATACGCGATTGTCTTTTCCGATCAAAATATGATGTATCGAATACTGCAAAATGCCCTCAGCAATCACGACATCAACAGCGTACAGTTATTCAACAGCGAGCAAAAAATCATTGCCGAACTGGGCAGTGCGCCGACCCAAAACAACATGACTTTCACAGAAGAAAGTCACATTATCGAATATGACGACCACCTAGAATCCATGAGCGCTATCTACTATGCCAATAATTCACTAGACGGCATATTCAACGCCCAAACGGACCTCTTTAACCCGACCAACCAACGCAATTTAATTGGCTGGGTCAAAATTGAGGCCAACAAATCGGCGATCAAAATAGCAAAATATCAATACGCTAGCTTAATCATCTTTAGTTTGGTCTTACTAAACATACTGACAATTTTAGGCGCATATCATTTTTCGTCGCATTTAACACAGCCCATCAACAAGCTTGCTATGGCCTTAAATAAGCTGGTCAAAGGCCAATTCTCAGCCGCAAAATTGACAAAACTGCCACCAGAATACGCGGAACTGCAAAAAGACCTGCTCGATCTGACTGAAAGGTTAGAACACCACCATGAAGAGCTCATTATCGGCATAGAACAATCGACCGAAGACATCCGACGCAGCATGGACAGTATGGAGGAAAAAAGCGCGCAATTGCACATCGCCAATCGAGAAGCAATGGAGTCAAATCGCTTAAAATCGCAATTTCTTGCCAACATCAGCCATGAAGTTCGCACGCCTTTAAATGCCATTTTAGGTTATACAAAAACACTGCAAAAAGACATTGTCGATCCTCAACAACGACTCTATGTCGACACTATCGAGCAATCGACAAACAGCCTACTGGCGATTATTGGCGATATTTTGGACTTCTCGAAAATTGAAGCTGGAAAATTAAACCTAGAAAACAACCACTTCAACTTAAAAGCACTAGTCGATGATGTTTATCAAATTCTGAGTGTCAACTTACTGACGAAAGAGAAACAAATTGATTTAGTACCAGAATTTTGCGCGGATATTCCGGAATGGTTTGTTGGTGACAGCACTCGAATTCGTCAAATTTTAACGAACCTAATCGGCAATGCCATAAAATTCACCCATCAAGGGTCAGTACGCACAAAAGTATCCATCGCTTCGCAAACATCCCAGGAAATCACCCTATCCTTCCAAATCATTGACACTGGCATAGGTATACCGGAACACAAGATACATCGCCTATTCAAGCCCTTTTCTCAAGTAGACACCAGCACAACACGACAATTTGGCGGAACCGGCTTAGGACTGGTCATCACTAAAAAACTGGTCGAACAGATGAAAGGGAAAATTGAAGTCAGTAGTGACCCAAGTATCGGCTCAACCTTTCGCTTTACTATAACACTCAAAAAATCAAACAAAACCAGCCAATACAAGCAGAAACTGGATCGACGCGTCCTGTTGCTCGAACCTAGCACCACCTATAAAAACTACCTAACGGCCTACCTAGATAGTATTGGTGTTCACTATGTTGCCTGTTCAGACATAGAGCAGATCATCTCCACTTTAAACAAACAACACGATGCCATTGATGCCGTCTTATTAAGCGTTACCCCTGATGACCAAAACACGACAGAAGCGCGGGAGCTGATTGCTTATTGCGCGCAACAATATGCCATCCCCAGTATTATGATGGTACAACCACCCGGTCAAATAGCGCACTATCCTGATCTAAAGAGCCTATGCAGTGACATACTACTTAAACCAATTAGCCAAGACAGGCTATACCAAGCACTGCTACACATCAACAAAGCACCGATCGAGCTATTGTCTCAAAAGGCACTCCCGTCAGCCAATCATGAGCACTTAAAAAACTTGAAAATATTGGCTGTGGACGATTCTCCAGTCAATCTGCAGCTACTGAATCATTGGCTCACGCCAGCTGGCGTTAAAGTATCGACAGCCTACAGTGGGCGCCAAGCGGTAGATATGGCAATACATGAAAAATTCGACTTGATATTTATGGACATTCAAATGCCTGAAATGGATGGCATGGAAACGACTCAACAATTACGTCAACTAAAGCATTACAAGAACACCCCTATTATTGCACTGACAGCACACGCCTTAGGATCAGAACAACAGCAAATACTTGCAAGCGGTATGAATGCTTATTTAACCAAGCCTATCGATGAAGAGCTACTCTTTACCACCATTGAAACGTGGCGTAACAATACAAAAACCTTTCAAGATCAGGTAGATGACAAACTCATCAATATTTTTGATTTAGACAAAGCGCTCGCTGTCGTTGATGGCAAAGCTGACATAGCAAAAGAGATGTTTGACATGTTAGCGGACTCGCTAGACGCGGAAAAAAAGCTGATTCAACATCACTTAGAAAAGCAAGATACTGAAAAACTCATAGAAGTAGTACATAGAATACATGGCGCCTCTAAATATACTGGCACCATTAATATCGCGCGCCATGCTGGCTTTCTAGAAACCCATTTAAAAGAGTTAGGTTTAGAAGACGCTGACGGTGTCGCAGAAGACTTTATTGAAGCCATTGAAGAGCTTCTGAATCACAGACAGCTTATTCCTTGGCCTCAATCGGTGAACCCGACACGTTAGATTCAAGAACAACAAAAGCCTGAGCATACACTTTCTCATCCGTTAGACTTAAATGCCATGCTACAGGGAAGTCATAGCGCGCCGTAATACTTTCATCAACCATGAGAATCGGCTGCCCAGAAGGCAAATTACTAACACTAAAGTGCTGAAAACTTACCCCCGAACCAATCCCTGTTCCCAACGCCTTAACGGCCGCTTCTTTCGCTGCAAAGCGTTTTGCAACATAAGCATTGGCTTTGTCTACATTGCGGATTTCTAACCAGCGTTGTTTTTCGGCGGCCGTTAATATGCGATCAATAAAACGCTCCCCCAAACGCTCAATTGACTGAGCGATTCGCGCTATCTCAACCAAATCCGTTCCAACTCCGATAATCAAACTCACACCTCTTTAATAACGTAAACCATCACACGGCACGAAAAATAGGCACCCCGAGATGCCGATCACCTTGAAAAGGCTGCTTTGGTAATAAGCGCCTCGAGACGATTGGCTTGCCATTTAATAAACTATCCAGCCAGTTACGATGTAACTCTTTGGCGAGACTTAACACTTGTTTATCCGTCCATTTACCCGCGTGATAATCAAGGGCTACTTGCCCTTCAACAAACAACATAGGTGTTTGTTTTGGTATTTCACCATGATAAGGCCGCAGACCAAATTTATAGTGAAATTGGTAAAGCTGACGCGCTTCAAGCGGCTCACCACGACCTGTAGATATCATGTTAACGCCAACACCAAGCTCGGAAAATAACCCCACCTCAAAGCGCCGTAACAAAGGCGCAATAACCACCCCAGAATGCAGGCTATCAATCAGCCATTGATATAATGCAAATACCTCAGGCAATGGCAAATTGGCAGGCAAAAGCTTTTCAAGTAACTCATGCACATAAAAAGCCGCGTACAAAGACAACCCTTCAAGCACCGCCGCCGCTTTTACCGATTCCAAACTTTTCACGGTTTTTAAGTCACCGCGGCCAGAAAGCTCCATTTCATAGCATAAAAAAGGCCCGGGAATGATCCGAGCCTCTTTTTTTGGTAGTCGCCAAACACCTCGAATCAAACCTTGCTCAAGCGTTAATGCATCAAGCAGAATTTTGCCATCTTGAAAAGGCCGAGTATGAATGACATACGCAGAAACGCGCATTGAGATTATTCTTCCTGGTAACCTAAACTGGCCAAGGCACGCTCATCATCTGACCAACCTGAACGCACTTTAATCCAAAGATTCAACATGACTTTATGTTGAAATAAGTTCTCCATATCAATACGCGCTTCTTTGCCTATTAGCTTAATTTTATCACCACGCTCGCCGATAATGATGCGCTTTTGCCCATTTCGCTCCACCAAAATCAGCGCACTAATATGAATAGCCGACTCTTCATAAACAAATTCTTCAATTTGCACGGCCACTTCATAAGGCACTTCTTGACCAAGCTGGCGCGTGATCTTCTCACGAACAATTTCAGCAGCCAAAAAGCGTGAACTGCGATTGGTTATTTGATCCTCAGGGTAAAACTGCGTCCCCTCAGGCATATAGCTTTCAACCAAGCGCTCTAAACGGTCTAAATTGTTATTACGCAAGGCGGATATCGGAACAATTTGCGCAAAATCCATCCGGTCTGCTAGGTTTGCTAAACGCGGCAAAAGATCTTCTTTTTGATCAAGTTGATCCACCTTATTCACCACCAAAATAACGGGACAGCGAGCGTGTTTCACTTTTTGTAACACCGCCTCATCTTCTTCTGTCCAACGATCCGCATCGATAACAAACAGCACCACGTCGACATCTTTTAATGCCGCCGCTGCGGTTTTATTCATGATACGGTTAATGGCTTTGGCCTCTCCCAGATGCAAACCGGGTGTATCCACATAAATAGCCTGAACATGGCCTTCTGTTTTTACACCAAGAATTTGATCTCGGGTGGTTTGCGGCTTACGCGACGTTATGGATAATTTTTGGCCTAATATATGATTAAGCAACGTCGACTTACCCACATTTGGGCGGCCAACAATGGCAATATAACCACAGTGTGTCACTTCAACGTCAGACATCTTTCTTTTCCAATTTTTTTAAGGCTTTTGCAGCTGCATTTTGCTCTGCAATTCGACGACTATTTCCCTTGCCTTCTATGGCACTTTCACAAAGCTCAATGTGACAATGCACATAAAAAGTTTGATCATGAGGCTCGCCTACAATATTCACAACATCGTACTGAGGTAACGCATGTTTTCTGGCTTGAAGATACTCTTGAAGTCGCGTCTTTGCATCCTTAGTGACCACTTTTAAGGATGTCGCATCTAAGCGCTCTTTGTACCAGGCTAAAATATGCTGGCGACAAACTTCCATTCCCGCATCCAAGTACATACCGCCAATGATACCCTCAACCGTATCGGCTAAAATAGAATCTCGCCTAAAACCGCCGCTTTTTAACTCTCCAGCCCCCAGTTTCAGATAATCCCCCAGCTCAAACTCTCTTGCCAGTTCCGCTAGAGTATCACCCTTTACTAGCGACGCCCGCAGACGACTCAATTCGCCTTCTTTCGCCTTTGGGAAACGGTGAAAAAGATCTTCCGCAATCACATAATTAAGGATAGAGTCACCCAAGAACTCAAGGCGCTCATTATTTTTCCCACCAAAACTACGGTGCGTTAGCGCCAGTTCAAGCAGTCCAAGGTCAGCAAAAAAATACCCTATGCGCTGACTCAGCTTCTGATACGATGAACTCAAAATTTCTCCAAAAAATACTTATTCAATCAAACCGTTATTTTTAAAACTTGGGATACTAAAAAATTCGTCCCAATGCAGCCATACATAAAAAGCACGACCTTTCATATTTTCATCTGGGACAAATCCCCAAAATCGACTGTCAGCACTATTGTCTCTGTTGTCACCCATCACAAAATAATGCCCTGCTGGTACAGTCCATTCGCCTTCATGTGGGGTAAATCGGTAACTATTATAAATCTCGTGTTGCGCCTCACCCAAGTGCTCAGAAAATACATCTACTGGCTCTTGATTTGGGTTCAATGACACAGGCAACTTGGCCAAAAATTCTTTGCTAACGGGCTCACCATTAACCATCAATGTCTTATTATGATAGCTGATTTGATCACCGGGTAAACCGACCAAACGTTTAATATAGTTTAGACTTGGATCAAGTGGGTATTTAAATACAACCACATCACCACGTTTTGGTTCTGTAGTCGGAATAATGGTCGTATTCAAAACAGGCAAACGAAGGCCATAGTCGAACTTATTCACCAGAATAAAATCGCCTATCTTTAATGTTGGCAACATAGATCCAGACGGAATCTGAAAGGGCTCAACAACAAAAGATCGCAGACCAAAGATCACCGCAATGATAACGAAATAAGACTTCACCTCCACCACAAACTTAGGTGTTTGCGCCAATCGCTGCTGGGCATCTTTACTAAGAGCCTTGCGTGTCTCTGTTGGCATATTTACCAACACAGCTTTGCGCTTGGGAAAATACACAATACGATCATACACCCAGAAGACACCCGTCACTAAAAACGCAATGGCCAGTATCAATTCGAAATCAAAACCCATACTTCATTTCTCCATCAGGGCGTGCTGAGCACGCCTGTTGTTTTTCTGGCTCTAGCTGTCTAGCTGCAAAACCGCAAGGAAAGCAGATTGTGGCACCTCAACGTTACCTACCTGCTTCATACGCTTCTTACCTTCTTTTTGCTTCTGCAACAATTTCTTCTTACGGCTCACATCACCACCATAACATTTGGCAATTACGTTTTTACGTAACGCTTTCACTGTCGTACGTGAAATGATTTTTGCACCCACCGCGCCTTGAATCGCCACGTCAAACATCTGACGCGGAATCAAATCTTTCATTTTTTCACACAAAGCACGACCTTTATACTGTACGTTATCCTTGTGCATGATCAGCGCCAAAGCATCGACACGCTCGCCGTTGATCAAGATATCTAATCGGCATAAAGGGGCCGCGCTAAAGTGAGAGAAACTGTAATCTAACGACGCAAAACCGCGGCTACAAGATTTGAGCTTATCAAAGAAATCCATTACTACTTCGTTCATTGGCAGTTCATAACGCAACTGCACTTGGCGACCAACATAGAGCATGTCTTTTTGGATACCGCGCTTTTCCACGCACAAAGTAATAACGTTACCCAAATATTCCTGTGGCACTAAAATGTTGGCTTCCACAATTGGCTCGCGCATTTCTCTAATCGTACCGGGATCAGGCATTTTTGACGGACTGTCGACGCTGATCACCTCACCATTATTTAATTCGATTTCATACACAACCGTTGGTGCCGTCGTGATTAAGTCCAGATCGTATTCACGCTCTAAACGCTCTTGAATGATTTCCATGTGCAGCATACCCAAAAAGCCACAGCGGAAACCAAAACCCAATGCATCCGAACTTTCTGGTTCAAAAAACAAAGAAGCATCATTCAATGTCAGCTTATCGAGGGCGACACGGAAATCCTCATAATCATCAGAGCTAACAGGGAACACTCCGGCGTAAACCTGAGGTTTGACTTTTTTGAACCCCGCTAACTGAGCAACATCTGGTGTCGAAGCATGGGTAATAGTGTCACCCACTGGTGCCCCATGAATGTCTTTAATACCCGCCACAACAAAACCTACTTCACCCGCTTTTAGCACGCCAGTCTCTTTGCGTTTTGGCGTAAAGATACCGGCCATATCAACTGGATGAGACTGCTTGGTAGATTTAATATAAATCTTGTCTTTCTTACGCAGAGTACCTTGTTTGATACGAACAAGGGACACAACACCTAAGTAGTTATCAAACCAAGAATCAATAATAAGCGCTTGCAGCGGCGCATCAACATCACCTACTGGCGGTGGAATCGTCGCAATCAGACGCTCTAGAACATCATCCACGCCCATGCCTGTTTTTGCAGAGCAGGTTACAGCATTCATCGCATCTATACCGATGATCTCTTCAATCTCAGCGCTTACACGCTCAGGCTCTGCTTGTGGCAAGTCGATTTTATTCAACACAGGCATCACTTCGAGGCCTTGCTCGATAGCGGTATAACAGTTTGCAACAGACTGTGCTTCTACACCTTGAGCGGCATCAACCACCAACAACGCCCCTTCACAGGCTGCAAGGGAGCGAGACACTTCATAAGAAAAGTCAACGTGTCCCGGGGTGTCGATAAAGTTCAACTGATACACTTGCCCATCTTTCGCACGATAATCGAGCGTGACACTTTGCGCCTTGATGGTAATACCACGTTCACGCTCAATATCCATCGAGTCAAGAACCTGAGCAGACATTTCGCGCTCACTCAGACCTTCACAAGTCTGAATGAAGCGGTCGGCTAACGTCGATTTTCCGTGGTCTATATGGGCAATTATCGAAAAATTGCGTATGTGCTTAAGATTATTAGAAGACACTATTTACTCACACTTAAAAAGCGATACTTGAATGATTACCTGTTGAAAAACGCTCGTTAGACACCTATTTCATTCTGAGTGACACTCGAATTAAACACCATCGTCATGACAACCATAAGAAATACACATCAACACGTTTTCAGGATAGAAATTGGCGAGCATTCTACCGAAAATTGGGCAAGGACTCCATTTATTTCAAAACCAAGAAGAATTAACCTCCAAAATCCGTTCGAAAGTGATTTAAGGCAAAACAATCCCTCTTTGCTTCAAGATACGCTCAACGGTATCGACGGTTGCCTGAGTGTGCGCATCGATTTCGAGATTCACCCGATCTCCTAACGACAACATACCAAAGGTCGTTAATCTCAAGGTTTCTGGAATCAAAGACACTTCAATCCAATCATTACCAATAGCGCTGATCGTCAAACTCGCACCGTTTAGACCCACATAACCTTTATCGAATAAATAACGTCTTGCATCCACCTCATGCTGACGATCTGTCGTGAAGCGGATATGGACACTTTCTTCAATTTTTTCAATTCGCGATACAGCAACAGACGTCATAATATGACCAGACATAACATGCCCACCAATTTCATCCCCCATCCTAGCGGCGCGTTCAAAATTGACTGTATCGCCGACCTGTAGAAGACCAATATTGGTTAATGCTAACGTGGTATCAATGACATCAAACGTCAAAACATCATGACCAATTTCGGCAACAGTAAGACAAACGCCGTTAATAGCCACACTTGCCCCAAGCTGCTGCCCCAACATAACGCCAGCTGGAAAAACCACTTCTAATCGCTTGTTACGACCAACTTGATCGGCCGTTTTTACCGCCGCGGTTCCCTGAACGATACCCGTAAACATAAAACCTCCTTACTAGTAGGTGAAAATATAAACATATTTACCCAGTGCGCTACGCCAAATGAAAGACTGAAGAAGAAATGAACACCAATGTCCAAAGCTGCATACCGACTGGTTTTGCGTAAGTTATCAAAGATTCACCAATAGGGTTATCCACAGGTTACGGGGATAACCAATTTTCTATTCAATAATCTAAAAGCGAAACCCTACTAATGCGTCCAATTCAGCATTTTACAAGGCATTGGCACACAAGATAATAAGACAACACTTTTTCAAACGCACAAAAAAGCCGCTGACATGAGCGGCTTTTTACTAAATCAACAGTCATGCCTTTAGAAAGTACTACTTAGACAACGCCTCTATCATCTCTTGCGTCACTAAAGTAATACCATCAGAATTTCGGTAAAAGCGCGCCGCATCTGCAACAGGGTCTTCACCAATTATCGTACCTTCTGGAATGTGGCAATCAGAATCCACTACCACCTTGCTGAGACGACAATGCCGACCAATGTCGCAGCGAGGCAATATAACCGACTTATTCACATGAGAATACGAGTTCACTCGAACATTATTAAATAAAATGGATTGCTCGACCGTTGAGCCAGACACAATACAACCAGCCGACACAACCGAATTTAATGCCGTACCAATGCGTTCTTCATAATTATAATTGAACTTCGCTGCAGGTCGTTGATACTGCGCAGTACGTATGGGCCACTCTTCATCGTATAAATCCAATTCTGGAACCAATCGAGTAAGATCCATATTGGCTTCCCAATAGGCAGTTAAAGTCCCTACATCACGCCAATAGGGTTTATCTGGATAACTACTGTTATTGATCACGCTGTTAGCAAAATGGTGCGCCTTAATTTTACAACGTCCAACAAACAAAGGAATTAGGTCTTTACCAAAATCATGACTTGAGTCGTCATCGCTTGCATCTGAGCGCAAATTCTCTGATAAAAACTTAGTATTAAAAATATAGATTCCCATACTTGCAAGTGAGACATCTGGCTTACCTGGCATGGTCGGCGGATTGGCAGGCTTCTCTTCAAACGCAATAATATTGTCGTTTTCATCTACGTGCATAACACCAAACTGATCAGCCTCTTTTAGAGGGACTTCGATACACGCAACGGTCACATCTGCACCACTTTCGATATGATCCTGCAGCATCAAACTGTAGTCTTGTTTATACACATGATCACCAGCAAGAATCAAAATATACTCGCTGTCTAAACCGTCTATCATACTTAAATTTTGATAAACAGCATCGGCTGTCCCACGATACCAGTCACTACCTGTCTGCTGCTGAGCAGGCCATAGCTCAATGAATTCATTAAAATCTGATCGCAGAAAATTCCAACCTCTTTGTACATGCTGATTCAATGTATGAGAGCGATACTGAGTTAGGACGGCAATACGACGCATACCTGAGTTAATACAATTGGAGAGAGGAAAATCAATAATTTTATATTTACCCGCAATAGGCACTGCGGGCTTAGAACGATTATCCGTTAGTTGTCTTAATCTTGAACCACGTCCACCGGCTAGGATAATGGACAAAGTTTTCATACGCGCCGTATTTAAATCCATGTGATGCCCTTAAAATTTTTATCAACACACCTATTTGAAGTCCTATTTAGGTATACTCTGATCATTATTCCAAATCAATAAGATGACTAATAATGAAAATACTCTTTGCTGCTTCCGAAATTTACCCCCTAATCAAAACAGGTGGATTAGCCGATGTGGCTGGCGCACTACCTGTCGCGTTAAGAAACAAAGGCCACGATATCAAACTTATCATGCCAGCGTATCAAGGCATACTAAATAAAGTAGCGCCTATTCAAAAGAGTATCAACTTAGGAAATCCATTTGGCGTTGGAGATTTACTGTTACTTGAAACCCACATTCCTGACAATGACACACCAATCTGGCTATTACAATGCCAAGCACTTTACGAACGCGAAGATGGACCCTACGTTGACAAAAACGGTGTCGACTTTCAAGACAATCACTTACGTTTTGCCGCCCTTTCATGGGCTATTGCAACATTGGCTTTGCATGGAAACCTAATAGATTGGCAAGCCGATATCCTTCATCTAAACGACTGGCAAACAGGGTTTGCAGCGGCCTATCTTAAAAGTTGGAAAGTAAACCACATTCCTATTGTAACCACCGTACATAATTTACGTTATAACGGTAGTTTTGATATGAATCAATTTTCAGACACACACTTATCAGCAGAACTCCTAAGCATGCATGGCATGGAGTTTTATGGTCGATTCTCAGGACTTAAAGCAGGTTTAGTGTATGCCGATGCGATTACCACGGTCAGTCCAACCTATGCACAAGAAATTCTCACGCCTGAATATGGAGACGGTCTAGACGGTACCCTAAGAGCGATGCAAGACAAATTAAGTGGCATCCTCAACGGCGTCGATTACAACCAATGGTCGCCAGAAAAAGACACCCTCATCCCGCAAAATTACGGCATAGACACACTTCATTTAAAGCAGACAAACAAGCTTGCTTTATTGCGGGAAAATTCCTTGTCAGAAGACCTTAACTACCCCGTATTTGGCGTAGTTAGTCGACTGACAGAACAGAAAGGATTAGACCTTGTCTTGCAAGTCATGCCTGCTTTGTTGGAAAAAGGCGCTCGACTTATTGTACTGGGTTCAGGCGACAAGTATTTAGAATCAGGCTATTTAGAATTACAAAAGAAATACCCGCAACAAGTCGCCGTTCGCATTGGGTATTTCGAAGATTACTCTCACCGAATACAAGCGGGTATCGATGCCCTGCTCATACCCTCACGTTTTGAGCCTTGTGGGCTAACACAACTTTACGCCTTAAAATACGCCACATTACCCGTTGTAAGACAAACGGGAGGATTAGCGGATACCGTGTTTGAAGAGGGCGACAAAGACAATGGCTTTGTCTTTAAAGAAGCCGATGAAGAATCCCTAAAATTGGCCATGGAGCGCTGTATGGCGTGCTTCTATGATGGCAATCGTTGGCAACAGAAACAGCAAAATGCCATGTGTTACGACTACAGCTGGGAAGCCGTTACAGATCAGTGGGTTGATCTCTACCAGTCCTTGTTAAATCGCTAACAAAAAGAAGGGAGAAGCGAGGTAACCCTGCTTCTCCCTTCTTTGTTCTCGGCATAACTAAGGCATGACCACACTAATGCGACTATGAGCCTCCCATTCCTGAACACCACTAATCAATGCTTGCTCAGTAAAACCATCTTGCTTCATTTCTTGCAGAGCTGTCGCAATACGCAGCTTGATACCGCTCTCATTACAAGGTGATTTTTTGGACATCGTCAGATACAAACCTTCACTGCTAATATACGGCACTGCCGCCACGATAGAATCAGACAATCCCAATATGGTGGCATAAGCATGGGCCGGGCTTTTTTCATACAAAACGTAATCTACCCTATCAGCCTCAAGCATACGCAACGCTTGGGTTAGACTGGACACGGCCAAAATATTCAAGTTACGCTGAGCATATTGATCAAACTCTTGACCAAAACTGTTGTTAATGACCGTCACTCCCCACTTACCTTTTAAATCTTCTTTTTTACTAAAGGGGAAGGTTTTATCTTTGCGCTGCCAGACAACACTTGTCGTATGCAGTATCACAGGGGTGAAGTAATCCATATAATCAGCACGCTCATTCGTATAGAACGCCCCAGCCATTAAATCGATACGACCATTTTTCACTTCTGTCTGGGCTCGAGACCAAGGTCCAGCGTGAACCAATGTGATAGGAATATTAATACGTCGGCTAAGCTCATCTATAACAAGGCGATTTACACCGCGAAGTTCTGTTGATGTCTCATTCTCTCGCCATAAGAAAGGCGGATACTCAGAGTTGCCTGAAGCTTTAAGCGCGTGGCAGGAAGAAGTCAAAGGCAAATTTGTTGCGCCCAAAGCCATGCCAGCATTAAAAAAAGTTGCTGCCAAAAAACAGCTAACTGTATATGTGTAAAGCCGCATAGCCGCGCCACTCCATTACCTATAAAATTAAAACAACCAAAAGCATTTTTCTTTTAAGTATCAAGGTGGTGTTATTTCTAAGAAGAGCCTAATACGTCTTCTCAGTACGACAACTAATCTCCTATATTGTCTAATATCCTACTTCCGTAAAGGCACCTAAAATGCTCAGTAAAGATCGACCTAAACAGTAACCTTTTTATTTTCAACAACCTAAAAGGCTATATAAGAATAAAAGAATTATCAATCTTCTTTTTACCTTTCATAAACGGCCAGCTAAAAAGGCCAAAAACATGAGCTACTGTCTCTTGGCTCAGTACCAAGAATAAAGGCTAACCTCGTCTTCTCTTTGCAACGATCAGCGGCAATTTCAAACTGACTGTCTAATACATTGAAATGTGCAGCACCATCAGGCAAGTTTTCAGGTAAAGATATTGGATTAACATGACGAGTAAAGTCTATCCAAACATTTTGCGCCCCACTGCTGCCAGTGATACTTAATGGCACGTTGTCGTCATCGCCCAACCACACCGTAGAAGAATAATCGCCTGTAATACCAACAAACCAGCTGTCTTTTTGTTGATTGGTGGTTCCCGTTTTGGCAGCAAAGTTTAAATTTGGAAAAGCCGCTTGAGCCGCCCGTGCTGTGCCAATTTTTGGCGTTTTTGTCATTCCATCCAAGGTAACAGCCAACACAGCATCAGTGAAAGGCACATCATTGTGCTGATCAAACCGCTTCATGAGCTGATCATTCTGATCCATCACAGCAAGTACAACACCAAGCTCACTGCTCTTTCCCTGCGATGCTATTGGCTGGTACAAGCGTGACACTTCAAACGGCGATAACTCCAACGATCCCAAAGCCACAGCAGGATGCATGGTAAATGGTCGTTTCACACCCAGCTGCCTTAAAGTATCACCAACTCGATCAAAGCCTATTTGTTGCGCCAAGGATACCGTCGCCAAGTTGTAGGACTTTGCCATGGCTTCATAAAGATGCACTTCCCCATGGGTCTGTCTGTCGTAATTTTCAGGCTCCCACGTTTTCCCACCTACATTAAAACGCAGTTTTTTATCTTCGATCTTGGACCACCAAGTAAAACGACCTGTGGCTAATGCTGATAAATACAGCGGTGGTTTCACTAATGAACCGATCGGTCTAACTGCCCCTAATGCTCGATTAAATCCCGTGTAAACTTGACCACTTGATCCCACAACAGCGCGAACTTGACCTGACAGCCTGTCTGTTACCACCATAGCACCTTGCAACCCCCTTAGTTTAGGGTCTCGCTTTTCTAACATCCCTACTTGGCGCTGCATGGCTAAACTTGCTGCACGCTGGGCTCGAATATCAACACCAGTGTAAATTCGTAAATTCTTGGTTGCCAAGGTGGTTTCATCAAAATCTCTGGACAGCTGCATAGCCACCAAATCTAAATAATCGCCAAATACCGAACGCTCTTTTTTCTTGCTAGCAAGGCGAAGAGGCTGTTTTATTAAACGATTGTAATCTGCATCGGATAAACGCCCTTGGCTTTTCAATACCGCCAATACCATATTACGTCTATCTTTCGCGCGTTTCGGAGAGCGTTCGGGATTGTATAAAGAAGGACCTTTCACCATGCCCACTAGCAAGGCAAACTCGTCAATGTTTAATTCATTTAGAGGGCGACCAAAGAAATGCTGACTCGCAGCGGCAAAGCCATGTAAGGCACTGTTGCCCAGCTGAGCCAAATACACTTCATTCATATAGGCAGTAATAATGGCTTCTTTTGAATAATGGTATTCAAGCAGGATACTCATTACCACTTCTGTCAACTTACGTGTGTATGTCCGTTCAGAAGTCAAATACATGTTTTTCACTAACTGCTGAGTCAAGGTTGAGCCTCCTTGACGTCGTGAACCATGAGTAAAATTCACCACCATGGCGCGAGCCATACCAGTCAACGAAATTCCCCAATGCTCATAAAAATCCTGATCCTCAACGGCAATCAAAATATCCATTAAAGGCTTGGGAATGTCATCATAGGCCAAAATTTGGCGACTCTCTGTATTACCACCATACAAAAAGCCAATACGCTGAGGTTCAATTCTCGCTTCCGCAATTTCGTCACCATTCAGAGCCTGTATGACCAAACGTCCATTTTGAAACGAGAAAATGCGCCTTTCACTTTGATGAAAACCTAAGTGGTCAACATAGGCGCGCAAATGGGCGCTTACTTTTGTCTGGCTACGGGCAGCCCAACCAACATTCTGACTGTTACGCCCAAATCGGTACCCTGTCTCTTCCAATAAATCTTCAAGATCTTGCTTATTCCAAGGTGCGCCATTACGCAAAACAATAGGGGCACTGTAGACTTCGGAAGGCACTTGCCATTTCTGCCCTTCAAAACGACTCACCACTTGTCCATTCAACCACCACACCCAAGCTGAGAAGGGAATGCTGCCAACTAAAGTAGCAATGAGCCCCCATTTAAAAAGGATGCTAAACATTCTCTTCAATAAAGAAGATTTAGGTTTTTTTTTCTTTTGTGTCGAGGACTTAGACGAAGGCTTTACAGGCGTTTTTTTAGTCATAACTAACAATTATAAGGAGCTTGATGTCAGCAAGCAACGCTCGAAAAACAACTAACTTAATTCTTGCATATTGACTCGTGAGTGATAGCACTTTAGAGTCTTTGATCACGGAAAGTTTATTTAACTGACATTTTCCTGAATTTCACCAGCTCAGTCGGCAACAGAATTGGACGAAACACCACTAAGAGTATCGCTATAATCGTAATCTCTCTTAGTTCGCATGATTATGGAAAGCAGCAATTCTGTTGGAATAAACAACATTCATCATAAAAAAGTGCGGTAATCACGTGTTTAATAAATATCTAATACCGAACGCGCACGACCTTCCAGAAGGCAAAGCGCTCAATATCACTGTCGAACAGTCTACTTTCTTAGTCACGAAACAACAGGGACAGATTATAGCTTTCGAAAACCTGTGCCCCCACCAAAACAAACCCCTTAACTGGTCTTCTGAGTCTATACTTGACGACGAGGGCGATTATCTTCAGTGTCACCACCACGGTGCTCTTTTTTCACCTTCAGATGGTGTATGCATTACAGGTCCTTGCCAAGGCAGTCAATTAAAGAAAGCCACTGTCGGAATGGAACAAGGCAACTGCTATCTGCTTTTTGCTTAACCGTCATTGACACCATGACAACCATAACAGACGATGGATATGATGAGATGACCTCTTAGCGAATCGTCTGTTTCTACTGGCTTTCATACTAGGAAGCCAATCAAGCTTTAGCCCAAAACACAGCCAGCTTTGGCTTAATCACAAGCGACATAAGAATAGAAATAACCAACCCTGCCGGTAACGCAGAAATAAAAGTCGCCCCCCACAAAGCAACAAACTCATTTAGAACAAGAAAACCATGCAAGTTTATTGTCGTTACAATAGCCATAATGGACTCCATGATTACTGCCATGATAAGCCCGAAAACAATATTTTTTTGCATCATAGACAAAGTGTAAAACACTTTATTAACAAGACTATTCGTCGCAAGAGCAATCACACCACCAATTGGTGCAATACACAAAACACACAAAGCGAATGACGACAGCCAAGCACCAAGGAAATGATTCGAAAAACCTATATTTCGCCAAGTCATTAAGAAGGTTAAAAATCCACCAACGACAACAACAAAGCTAATAATGATTGCTATTTTTTGCACTTTTTTTGACATAGATGCACATCCAAGGAATGATAAGATAAGAATCGAAAACTAATTGACTTAGTCAACTATATTGAATTAAGTTGACTTTGTCAACAACATGGAAATCACTATGCATAGTACTGAATCAGCGCTACAGACACTCTTCATGAACACAATTAGCGGATTAAAAACCTCTATGAAAAACATCATGAAGGAAAAGCAGCTTTCCCTATCTCCAATGTATTTCATGATTTTAAAGAATATTCACGATACACAAGACTGTACGGCAAATTATCTTGCCGACGTAACAGAGAAAGACAAGGGTCAAATCACTCGATTGGTTCAGGAGTTGATAAATCAGTCGCTCGTGACCAAAATGCCAAACCCGATGGATAAACGCAGTCAGTTTCTCAAATTAACGCCACATGGAAGGCAGTGTTATCAAGAGTTAGCCAGTGCCGATCAAGCGGTTCTTAAAGATATGAGGGCAAATATTAGTGATGAAGAGCTGAAGCATTTTTTGACCATCGGTGAAAAAATGCTTTCTAACCTAAATACGATCAATCACAAAGCATAATGCGTTTTACACAAGCAATATGTCATTAGATTTCTAACGCTAATTGCTCTAAGAAAGTGCGCATTATTTTTTCACGCCTCCTGCCTTCCAACCTGGCCGAAGGCGTATTTAAACTGTCCGCAATCTGAAACAGCTTATTGTAAAAATGATCGATTGAATAACGAGCATCATCAGGCTTACGCTCCTCGCAGAAGGGATCATCCGAGGCATATAAGGTTCTATTTAATGCACCACTCACCTGCATACAACGGGCGATACCTATCGCACCTAATGCATCCAAACGATCCGCATCTTGCACAATTTTAGCCTCAAGGCTTTGTGGATCGATCATGGCACTAAAACTGTGAGCACGAATCGCATGATGAATGGCGTCGTAATACTTTTCTGGGTAGGCAATTGAAGATAAAAAAGCAACGGCTTTGTCTCCTGCCAACGTTGAAGCTAAATGCCGCTGCGCATGATCTTTGGGTAAAGACACACAATCATGCAAATACGCCGCGGGTATCACTACCGCTAAATCGGCTTGTTCCTCACAGGCCAATTGCCTAGCAACCTTAACCACTCGCTGAATATGAGCGAGATCATGAGCGACATCAGCGTGCTTTTGAGTATCTAAAAAGGCATAGAATTGCGTTTCATATTTGGCTAACCACTCAGACACGATTCAGGCTTTCCTACTTCAAAAATGATAAAACATTATAAAAGGTTTCACATATAAAAACTCACAAGTACCAATAAAAAAGACTTTGATCCGAAAATCAAAGCCTTCATTGTCATTAATAACAGAAGAAGATTAAAAGGTGTAACCAACACTGCCCATAAAGGTGACTGGATCAATATCAGTATCAATGGTGCCAACGCTAGTATGCACGTCAGTATTAATATCCATGTACCAAAGAGATGCGTTCGCAAACCAGTTCTGCGCAAAGTTGACATCGACGCCAATCTGGGCAGCCAAACCAAAAGAGTTATCAAGATTCACATCCGTACCAGCTAGCGCCCCTTTGCCTTTTTCATCAAAGAAAACCGTATAATTCACGCCAGCACCAACATAAGGACGAATTTGACTGTTCGCTTGACCGAAGTAATATTGCGCCATGACAGAAGGCGGTAAATGCGAGACTTCGGCCACCTCGCCCAAACCTTTTGTTGATACTTTATGAGTAAAAGGAGTGGCTGCTAATAGCTCAACACCAAATTGCTCCGTTAACATATAGGTTAAAGTCACTCCAACTTGGGTATCGTTATCAATCTTTAATTCACCTGTATTCAACACATTATCGCTGCTCTCGTTTGGCATCACGGTAGCAAAACCACCACGAACAAAAATGTCACCAGCATCATGGGCTAAAGCAACAGAGGAACAAAACGCAGAAACAAGGGCAATGGGAAGTATAGCTTTCATAATCGATTCCTTATTAGTCAAACAACATGTCTGTGACTAAAAGGTAACAGGATAAATATTTAAATTATTAATCTAGATCAAGGTTTTACTCTCCCGTTGGCCGCGATAAACGCAGCACATCGATTAGGTCAAGAAAAGATGAATTACCCCAATCAAATCACTTTCCACTGAATTGTGCAGATAAAACGATCAGACTGAAGATAGAATACAAAAAGCACACTAGTAAACCAATATAAATATAAAAGTAAACTAATTTACCGTGGCTCAATTTATCGGTAAACTTTGCAAAAATTTTCTTATGGAAGAAATGCACATGCCAATTCTTATAGCCGTTACCCTACTTTGGGCGTTTTCATTCAGTTTAATTGGGGTTTATCTTGCTGGCCAAGTCGACGCTTGGTTCTCTGTTCTGATGCGAGTTTCCCTTGCAACATTGGTCTTTTTACCTTTTTTGAAGCTGCGCCAAATAGAAGCAAAAATCGCCCTAAAACTGATGGTATGTGGTGCACTACAGCTTGGCATTATGTACGGCTTTTACTATCAATCTTTCTTATATCTCTCTGTTCCAGAAGTACTATTGTTTACGGTAATGACCCCCTTGTATGTCACACTCATCAACGACATGCTGGATAAACGTCTCAACATTGGCTTTGCCATCAGTGCATTATTGGCCATTCTTGGCGCTGTCGCCATCCGTTACCAAGGTGTGGATGAAGGCTTCATCAAAGGCTTAATTATAGTGCAGTGTGCCAACGTGTGTTTTGCCGCAGGCCAAGTAGGCTATAAACGAATAATCGCAAAAGAGCGCCCAGACCTGCCACAACGCACGGTATTTGGTTGGTTTTTTATTGGTGCCTTGGCGGTGGTCATTCCATGTTATATCGCTATGGGTAACACAGAACAACTGCCCACAACGACGCTACAATGGAGTATTCTGATTTACCTTGGGATTGTTGCATCTGGTTTAGGTTATTTTGCTTGGAACAAAGGCGCGACTATGGTGAACATAGGCACCTTGGCTGTGGCAAATAACTTGCTCATCCCAGCCGGCATAATTGTCAATGTGGTTTTCTGGAATCGCGATGCCGATATTTTTCGATTAGCCATCGGCGGTGGCATTATCTTGATGGCGCTTTGGGTGAATGACAAATTCAACCAAAAATTTACTAATGCAAAAGCAGAAACAGCCAAATAACCATCCAATAAAAATGCCCAATAAACATTGGGCATTTTTTTATCCGCAGAGGCACTACTTAGCCATGCATTACTCTATCAACCATTTTTGAAAGGCTTTTTGATCTTCTTGATTGGCTTTTTTAAACCAAAACTGTGACATGTCGAGTTGAATACTGGATGCTGCAGGTTCGTATGAATCATCCGCAATCCAAATACGCATATCCTTGCGAGTCGCATCATTGGATTGGTTGTACCAGAATTTCATCATATCTAACGCAACGTCTTGAGACATGGTGGCTGGTGCAGAGGCAGGGCCAGTAGAAGGTATTGTGTTATATGAAGCATTGCTCGCTGTTAAACGCTCAATCTCTGCCACATAATCACGTGTGTTTTGAAAACCGGATTTCGTTGCTAGAATTTGGTGTTGATAATCAATTTCCTTGCCACTTAGCTCATCATGAATGGTAAACTGTGGATTTTTGGCATTCGCTTCGGCTTGCTTACGAGTCGATATATATGGCGCTTTTAACGTAAGATAGGTGTCTTTTTCAAACTGCAAATCCAGCACAATCGGCTCGGACTGAAAGACCTGAGTGTCGCCACCACTGCGTAATAATTTATTAAAACGTACCACAATCTGGTGCTGACCTTCAACAAGGTCTACTTTAAAGTCATTGCCAAATCGGCCCGCACTTTCAAGGTCAACATACATGATCTCAAACGACCGAGGAACCTCAAATGTTGCCGCCATTAAGGGCGATGTCATTGATCCACACAAAACGGTAAAAAATACGAAGATACGACTCTTTAAGCACATAGAACACCTCTTACAACATAGAACAAAAAAGAAAACAATTTAGCATATAGTTCTAGGTTATTTGTTTGGTAAAATAGGTGGATAAGAAACTTGCTAGATTTTGTCTTTTTTCATACCCTAAAAAAGCAAAATGAACAGTAAATTGGGTAGGCTACGGGTTGTTACAATGTGTTACCAAAGACGAATTAACGGCAAAGAACAGGATCCCACAGAAAATTATGCCAAACAGTGCACAGACCCAGCTTAACCATACGCTGACTTTACGTATCATAGAACTGTCCATATTAACCTTGGCTTTTTCTTTGGTTATCAGGCCACTATTTGTTCATTTATCTGACATTTTTCTATGGTCAGCTGTGGTAAATCTCATCCTGACCATTAGTTTCTATGCTGTCGTCAGAGCTCATCTTGTCCCAAAATGGGAGATAACCCTTTCACTTATTGTCGCTCTTATCATTATCATGCCAACACTCGCCATATCCGGTGGAGTAAATAGCCAAGTCGCCTATTTTTTGCCTCTTTATCCTATTTTTGCAGCGTTAATAGGTGGCGCCAGAGAGTCTATTGCGATCACTGTCATTCTTGTAATTTGTACTCTGTTTGCGACAGTGTTTGGACACCTTATTACCGATCTGACAGAAGAGGTATATTCCGTAGAAAAATCCCTTGATCGTGGTTTTTGGTTAACCACAGCGATTATTTTTAGTGCTTTTTTTGCTCATTTCTTCTTACGAAAATACGCGGAACTGACAAAAAAATTAAATGAAGAAAACACTCAAGATCCATTAACCAGTCTTTTGAACAGAAGAGGATTAAACCTCTACTTTAGTATAGAATTGGATAAAGCTCGAGTAACAACATCTCCCTTAAGTGTTATTTTAATTGATGTCGATTATTTTAAAAAAGTGAATGACATGTTTGGACATGATATTGGTGATATATGTTTAATCGACATAGGCAATTTACTTAAAAGCAATCTAAAAAACAAAGATTTTATTGCCCGATTTGGTGGCGAAGAATTTATCATCATTCTACCCAATACCTCTCAAGGTGACGCTGCGTTAATTGCCGAAAAGTTAAGGAACCTAGTATCAAAAGAAGCCTTCAGTGATTTCAAATTACCACTTACTATTACACTTGGTATTGCAGAATACAACGACCATAACGACAACACCTTAAGCATTATAAAAAGAGCAGACAAAGCCTTATACAAAGGCAAAGAAAATGGACGAAACAGAGTAGAACTCTCAGAATAGTCAACCTGAACTAGTCGTTATAAATTTCTGTCTCGCTATCTCATGATGAAGAACATCACAATCCATATCTTCAAGATCATTGCTAATTCGACAACCTACTTTCGTCCTCCAGTGATGTTTAAGGGTGTCTATTCCTTGTTACGCCACCGGCTATATTTGGAATGCACCCCACGTGTAAATGCCGATGAGTACCCCTCAAGAATATCCACACCATATAGGATAGCCACTACAATAAAAGATAGTTTAATCGCCACGTAAGAATCAATAATAGCAATACATACACCAATGGCGGCTAAAGCCCAAATAGTTGCTGCAGAAGTAACACCAATCACAGAACCGTCTTTTGACAACATAACACCTGCCCCAAGGAAACCAATTCCGGTAATTACCTGACCTATAATCCGCGATGGATCTGTTATCTCAACCGCCACAAGCATAGAGGAAGAAATAAACACATAAGTGCCTAAAACAATTAACGCCGACGTTCTAATACCGACAGGCTTGCCACGTAGCTGCCTTTCCAAGCCGACAACGACGCCGCAAAAAATTGCCGTTGCAATTGAGCCCCAATGATAGGGAGCAATAGACAATAAAGATTCCATATTCATAGTATATTTCTTATAACGAAAAAGAAAAAAATAACGATCTCATCATAATGTACTGAGATTCTTGTTCCGTGTCACATGGCAAAATTAACAAGGGACAAGAACCCAAGCAATAATTGGGTTTTTATAGCCATCTTGACACTTGTATTCTCGGTAACCATTCGATCTTGCTGCACCAATAAGATACATCACTCCACCAAGCCGCAATACCGTTGCCGTAGTACCTTCTTTATTTAGCTGAGTCGAATCAATGTCTGGCCAAAAAACCTCCCCAACAACATGGTCTGGTGAAGAGCAGGCAATCACCACCCCTTTGTCTGAGGTAAATAAGGCTTTTACCCCCTCTTTCACCTCGCCTTGTTCTCTGGGCAAAATATCATTCAAGATTGCCTTAAATTCCGTCGTAGAATCAAAAACAATACCAATCCCACCAATCACTTCCTCTTCTTTCAGATCACGCAGTGCAGCATTATAAATATAGGTTGACTCTCCATTATAACAATCAAAAACACTAAAGGATGAGACACAATACTGATATGAGTTTTTCAATCCAAAAACCGCTTGAGCACCAGAACCTTGCTCCACTCGATGACCTACTTTTTCCTGGTATCTAGCGTCGGAAAACGCCACATAACAAGCCTGCTTATCATAAACATATAAAGTATGATAAACAGTATAAAGTCGATGTATTTTTGCCAGTGTCTGCTGAAGACCAACTTTATCAATAGGTGAAGCCGACAACGCAGAGCGCAGCAAACTACTTAATCCCCACCAACGACAGTCATTAGCTCGCTCATATAAATTACGGTCCATAATGTCAACTGCCAAACTCGCCTGCAACTTAATGGCATCTAACTGACCAGAAATGATGGTGGAAAATAGAGAATCTATAGAATCGGCAAAGATTTTATCAATATCACGCCCAATCTTTTTAATGGCCTCTAAAACGGGCATAAACTCTATCGCTTTCTCTCGAGCAGCGGTGATAATTCCATTTAAAACAATTAATTGTAAATCATCATTAATAGATATTGAACACTGACGAATATCGTATAAATCGGCAGAAATCAGCCCAGTAAAATCAGAAAAGAGAGATGCACCTTCACTCTTATTACTAACAAAATGAGAGGGTTCACTGTCCAGATTTTCAACCGCTAGCAAAGCCGTCACGCGCCAATTTTCCGGGCCTGCGTAACCTTGATAAGCCTGTCCTTTAGCACACACTGCCACCACACTTTTTCCATTCACTGTGATCATTTGTAATGCTGTTTTTAATGACAAAGTTGATGAATACTGCTGATGGTACATTTTTGGTGCAAACAACACCTCTCCAGCACCATTTATAAGCAAAAGAGGATTTTCTTGTCGAGCTGACGAAAGGCGTCCCATAATGCCTTCCAACTCATTCCGGAAACGAAAGCAAAGCACCAGCACGCCAATCACAGCATCATTTTCAACCACAGCATTGGCATACAAAAGATTAACCTGCGACTTTTCCATCAACTGAGTGGCGCCAAAATATTCCACATACTGATTAGGTAATCGAACAGCTTGCTGGATAAAAGAGTCCCTGATTTGTCCACTCCGTGTAGGCTGGTTCAACTGAAACACTAACTCCCCATCAGGCTTTAACAAAATCACATCTTGATAAACCGAGTAAATACTGACATAGGCATGTAAATGTTTAGCAATGGAAAGCCTATCCTCTTCATTTATATGTGCTTTTTTTAAAAAACGAACCACATCGTAGTCCGTCGATAAAAAACCTATGTCCGCTGTTCGTTCGAAAAGATTACGAATCAGAACATCAATCGCCATCTGACAACAGGAGATATTTTGTAACAGCACTTTACGCGTATGCTCGTTAATGAGACTTTCAACCAGCCGGCTCTGTAAATGATTAAACTGAGCCAATGTATCATCCATGTCTTTTAAAATAGTTGAGGCTACTTCGAAGCTATTTATTTTGCCAATTAGGGCGATTTTTTCCCACCAAATACTCAATGACTTTAAACCATGATCATAGCGTCTGACTCCTTTCATAACACGCTTCATGGTCTCTTGATGTGCAGATAGAAAAATATCCACGATTTTTACTCTATAGGGTTAAAGGTTCCACTACATAGCAAGATATTTGCCAACAAAGCAATAAGATAGCTGGATGAAAAAAAACAAAATATCGCAATACAATTTCGTCTTATATAAGCAAGTTATACCAATAATCTTGCTTTACACAGAAGATCTGAAAAAACAAAAAAGGGACGCCTAGAGTAAATGCGCCCTTTTTTTATGTTAAGCGCATCTCATCTTAGTTAATGAGAAGTCCCCATAAGGTCAGCCTTGATAATATAAAGCTGATTGGAGTCAATGGTATTAACATCGATGTACTTTTGCTCTAACTTGTCTTTGGTTGACCAAGTCGCAAAATCGTCATCGTTTAGTACCCCAAGATGATTGTTATCAATCACCCATAAACCTTCCATCTTATCGTGTGGATAAGCCACTTCCTTCACCATATCAACCACCAAGGTTTTGCTGACAGGTTTAATCCCTTTTGCCGCTAACGCATCCCAACCGTTATTCTGTACATATTGCTCAAGGGTCAGCCCATCAATCATCAACCCATGGCTTTCATCTTGCTTAATAGAAGAGGATAGAGGCACTGTCGAAAGCGGTGTTCCCGTGCTTAGATCAACACGATAAACCTGTTTTTGAGCATTCGGCTTAGCCTTTGATGTACCATCAGGACCTCCAAGTAAAAAACTTCCATCACGTTCTAACACCAAAAACTGGTTAGCCGTTAACGCGGAAATTTCAGAATTGGAATTCTCCGTTTTCTCTTGGCGATACAGATACTGCTCAGTATGGCCATTATTCAAATTCACCATGATAATACGAGTCAAATCGCCTTTATGCGCTGCTTTATCGGGGTTCGTCAATGTCGATTGCATAATGCCCACCAAGGTGGTTTCATCTGGTGTAATCGCTAAACCTTCCATGCCACGATTAGCACGGCGATGTTGAAATTCCGCAGGCAAATGAAACTTCACCCGACTATCGTCTTTAAAAGCATTAATACGGTCAATTTCGACGCCGTTAGCATCAAAATGTACGATATGAGGGCCATATTCATCACTCACCCAAAACGTACCGTCTTTAAGCGCAACCAAGCCTTCGCCATCTAGGCCATAATCGTCCAGCTTAATAGGGTTGGTCGTTTTATCATACGGCTTGCTGTCGTCTTCTAACACCAATCTACCGTCAGCGTGATAAGGTGTTTCACCTGTGCCACCCAACGCCGATGTATTGGGAAGGCCAGAAATCAAACTACCATCAGGTCGTTTTAATAGAATACTCTTGACCATGGTAATAGCACCGTTTGGCGACACTTCAAATAAACCAATACGAGGCGTGTAATCGGCCACAGGAAAACTCTTTCCTTTACCATAATCACCACTGTAATCTGCATTTGGACCGCGATCGGTTAACGCATAAAACTGATTCGCTTGATTTGGATTCCCTACCATTGCCGATCCAAAACCACCATTGCGAATTTCAAATGGCTGATTGGTTTTTGCATCCACAAGATCGTTACGCAATACCGAATAGGGTAATGGGCTCCCTTGCTTCGGAAAGTTCGCCACAAAGTTAGAATTTTCTATTGTCGAACCATTGCTCGTACAACCAGATAAAACACACACAGAAATCAAACTTGCTAACCAGATTTTATCCATCATTGTTTGCCTTTTTAATATGCTCGCACATATGGGTTATTGGAATGGTTTCCAAAGCATAAAAGTCAGCCGTGACGATTTGATGAACAGGTATAAAATAAACCGAGTATTAAAATTAATAGCTCAGGCTGAAACGACGATTCTTAATAAGTTTAAATAATAGCTTATTGACTCAATGACCCTGTTTAACCACCACGATGATCACCAACTATCATTAAAAAAAACAAGCACGCAACCAAATTTCGCAATAACCCGCCTCCTTTCAGTATTTAATGCACAACTTTCACACAGACACTCCGTTTAATCTTATTGCCTCGTGCTAGGTAGATTGTAAACGAAAGATAAGACTATTCTGAGCGCTGGATAAGGAAACTCGTGTTGTACAAAATAAACGGTGCTGTCTGGGCCATCCGATTGCGCGAGGATTGGGACTTGTCGGTCGCCTAACGGTTTAACTTCCTAGTCATGGGAAATACCGACTCGAGAGCGGGTTTCAACTTTTTTCTGCATGGCAACATTAAAGCCCTCCAGCAAGTCCGTTATGCCTCTACTTTTTCTTATTCCGATTATGTTTCTTGCTTGCTGTGGAATCGGGCCCTTTGAAAATATCGATTAGCTTACCTGTCGCTGGGGTGTTTTTCTGAGCCTTTTCGATCTCGTCCATCTTTTGCTTAAACTCTTCATCCGTCATGTCGCGCCAATACCTTGGATTGCGATTATGCTCTTTGTCATAGGCTATAGTGGTTGGGTCACGTTGACGAGCTGGCTCTAATACCAAAATATCTGGCAGAGGCTGACTGATGTCCATGTAGCGCTGCACCATGTTCCAAAAACGAAGGTATTCAATCACTTTATGATTGGGCCCCATGGAGCCGCTAATCGGCACGCCTACAGAATAATCACGGTAACGATGAATTAAAGTTAACGAGTAATTTAAAAAGCCTTGCTGAGTCGGTGACGACATCAATACACAATCGAACTCGATAAAGGGATGAGTAAAAAAAGGCTGATTCTTTTTAAATAAGGTCACCATACCCGTAGTGCGGTTTAACTCAAATATCCGGCTTGGACGTAAAAACGGCGCTAAAAACATATAACCCGCGTGCAATAGTTTGTAGTGAAGGTAAATAAGAAAACAAGGTAAGGTCACGTACAAAGTAAGTCCCCAGAAAATATCAGACATTCCATCATTCCAACCAAAAACGATTCCTCCCTCACCAAAAACGAGTCCTGATAAAAAAAGTATATATGCCAAAGGCAATAGCATGAATAGGACGCCATTAGTAATACTAACAACGATGGCATACACTTGAGACCAGCCTGTTAAGCCCTCTCCGTTGAGACTCTGCTCATCCCAATACACCTTCTGTTGCTTCGTGGCGGCTATCTGGGCCATTTCGGAAGGTGTAATCTGATCCAGACCATAGACGGTGATGCTGTCCGTTGTTTGACTAAACGAAAAAGGTTTGCCACTGGTCATCATGCGGCGTAAAAAGCCCTGCTCTTGGGGTGGCTTCTGAGGCGGGAAATCCTCTGAGTTATAAGCTGAGTCTTGGTATTCACTTACGGAACGATGATCTTGTGCTGCCTGCGAGTCGTTTTGCCCATTTTTAGGCGTTTCAGAAACATCCCTATCCATAAGTTCCATTGGCTACTTCTTCTTATTCCGATTGTGTTTTTTGCTTGTTGTGGAGTCAGGGCCTTTGAAGATATCGATTGGCTTACCTATCGCTGGGATGTTTTTCTGAGCCTTTTCGATCTCGTCCATCTTTTGCTTAAACTCGTCGTCTGTCATGTCACGCCAGTATCTCGGATTGCGATTATGCTCTTTGTCATAGGCTATAGTGGTTGGGTCGCGTTTGAGCTGCGGAGCTAACGTGCTCTCATCCACCTCGATGGTCAAACTGGCACAAAAAAGCCAGATGGAGAAAACACTCGCTGACTTAAATCTATCATTCTGCTCACGAAACTAATGCCAGTCGCACCGTTCGCCGGTCCACTCATGAACTTCTGCTGGCCACTTTTCTTTAAAAGGACTTAAAAGAGCCATTTTTGCTGGCTTAAACAAAAAAGCAAAAGGAGTCATTATTACAAAAAGAAAAATAGCTTTGATATAACCCACCCTCTTGGCCATTTCAGTATTAAATCCAGGCACTCTCGGTTCTTTACTCATTTCTATATAAAGAGATGTGTCCCCTGTCATATAACGGCGTACATACTCCCAGTAGGCGTATAGAGGAATATGATGATCCATATTATGAAACATGTTCAGCGGTACATGTTTTTGTCCGGTAAGATCTTTGTTTATCGCATGTTTCGGATTAAGCCAAAGTGTAAGCTGATAACCATCTTGCTGACCCTTAAGCCCTATATTACGGTTATCGACACGAATGGACAGCTCGCATTCATCCCATGGGATGCGATATAACACTTTTTTGTGCCACACATACACTTCTTGATTCGCTTTATGAAAGCGTACCGGTGTATGCAGGGTACGAAACAAACAGATGAGCGCTCCGATACCAAAAAAAGCGTAGCCGCTGTAAATGCTGATATCGCGAATTAGCTCGTCTTGTATAGCCGACAACACAAAATACTCAAACGACCACCAAAACAAGATGCCGATAATACCCATGATGTAAAAGCCTTCACCTCGGTTCACAACTGAGTCGACACGCATGTCCAAATATCCCTCATGCCCGCCAGCGGAAGCCCCTTCAAAAACTTCTCCCAAATCTTCTGTCTCTTTATTTTTGTATATCAAAGAAGGTTTTTTATTACCCGGTTGCAACGGATCATGAATTAATGACTCACCTTTCGGATAGTATTTAATGGCATGTTCAGTTCTTTTAAAATGAGGAGTAACCCCCATCATGCTAGGCCCAACCCAGAGATTACTACTGACTTGCTTTATCTTGCTCATAGGGCGGTTTGCTCCAAATAAAATTCTTCTATTTCTGTTTGGTTACGCCAAAAGGATAAGGCAAACTTATTATCGTCTATGGTGATTTAATATGACAGAGGGGGTTATTGTCTTAACTATTCCCAGATAAACGACACAAATAAACCAGCTAGCGAAAAACTAGCTGACTTAGATTTATCAATTTTTTCATTAAACTAATGCCAGTCGCACCGCTCGCCCGTCCATTCGTGGACTTCTTTTGGCCATTTTGCTTTGAAGGGGGTTAGTAGTGCCATGGAATTGGGTTTAACTAAGAGCATAATAGGAATAGCCGGAACGAAAATAAGGATAGCCTTAATGTAGCCTTTTTCAGTCGCTACTTTCTTACTAAACCTCGGAGTTCGTGATTTTTCACTCATTTCTATATAAAGAGGTTCCTCGCCTGTCATATAACGACGCACGTATTCCCAATAGCCATAAACAACAGTATGGTGATTCATGTTGTGCATCATATTAAGTGGCTCATGGGATTGTCCTGTTAGATCTTTATTTACCGCGTGTTTCGGGTTAAGCCAGAGATTGAACTGATAACCATCCTGTAAACCTCGGTACCCTTCGTTTTGCTTCGCCACACAAATAGACATTTCACATTCGTCCCAAGGAATTCGGTAAAGGACCTTTTTGTGCCACACATAGACTTCTTGGTTTTTTTTATGAAAGCGTACAGGCGTAGCTAAAGGACGAAACAAGGTTCCAAAAGACAGGGCAAAAAATAGACCATAGCCACCGTAGGTCAATATCTGGCGAAAGAGCTCGTTTTGCATATGCGACAGAGCAAAAGAATCAAACGCCCACCAAATAAAGAGACAGACCAGCCCCATATAAAAAAAACCATCTCGGTTAATAACTGAGTTGACACGCATATCCAAATATCCTTCATGCCCTCCTGCTGACGCCCCTTCAAAGAACTCCCCCATGTCTTCCGCTTCTTTTTTTATGTATTTGATAGGGATTTTTTTATTATCTGGTTGCACAGGTTCATGCAAAAGCGCACTGTAAGCGATCTTATATTAGCCCTCTAAAACGATACTGTCAGTTCTGCTAATCTAGCTTGCTTTCGGC
>NZ_QHJF01000025.1 GCF_003259225.1 Marinomonas arctica
GTGAGGCATTGAGCTAACCAATACTAATTGCTCGTGAGGCTTGACCATATAACACCAAAGTGGTTTTTTAAAATCACAGACACAGATTACGATAAAGCATCAGCAATGATGCGCATCGGTTTGATACTTGGTTATCGCTATTTCAAAAAAGAATTGTTAAAGATCCAAGCACGTCTTCGCGTGTTTTGAGACAAGCTAGCCGTCAAAGGCAAGCAGCACAACACAGTGCCACTCAAAACAAACGCAACAGAATTGCTTGACGATCATAGAGGCGTTGAACCACCTGATCCCATCCCGAACTCAGAAGTGAAAAGCGCCATCGCCGATGGTAGTGTGGGAGATCCCATGTGAGAGTAGGTCGTCGTCAAGCTTTATATTTAAGAAGCCCTGATAGCTAACGCTGTTGGGGCTTTTTTTTGCCTCAAGGAAATGCCATCTTGTCATTGCATTCGCTTGCGCCAGTTTCGTAAGCTCAACGCGTCAGCGCGACTTCAATGCTAAGATGGCATGTATCGGTGTACAGTGAGAGTCCCGCAAGAGCATAAATATCGTCAAGCTTTATATTAAGAAGCCCTGATAGCTAACTCTGTCAGGATTTTTTATCTCAAGGAAAGCTCTTTTGGCGGCCTGAAAGCCGCCGACCTACAGTTTGGCTCTATTCTGGGGATAAACGTTATTTTTATGCACAAAAAAGCCCAGCTTGTTGCTGGGCTTTGTGTATAGTTCAGGTTTTTTTATCGTGTGTTGTCCGCTAATTCACTTAGCAAGGCTCGCTGAGCACTACGGTATTCGCCTTTTCTTGGTTTAGATAGCTGGTAAGAGCCATCACTTTGCAGAATCCAGCTTTGTGTATTGTCTGCTAGATAGTATTCTAATTCTTTCTTAACACGACGAGTCTGCTTGTAATCCTGTAACGGGAAGGCAACCTCGATACGGTTATTTAAGTTTCTGTCCATGCCGTCTGCGCTGGACAGATACACTTGTGGATTACGATCGTTGAAGAAGTAATAGACCCGCGTATGCTCGAGGAATCGTCCTATAATACTTCGTACTCGAATATTAGAAGATATGCCTTTTATACCTGGTCGCAAGGTGCAAATGCCTCGTACTATTAGGTCAATTTTTACACCAGCTTGAGATGCTTTGTACAATGACTGAATAAGTTTCTGTTCGGTCAAAGAGTTCACCTTGATGATGATTCGAGATGGCTCGCCTTTCAGAGCGTTTTCAGCCTCGCGATTGATCATATCAAGTAAACGATCTCGCAAAGTAAAAGGTGCGTGTAGCAGCTTCTTCACTTTTAGCTCTTTACTCATTCCGGTGAGTTGCTGGAAAACACGATGCACGTCATCGCCTATTTCTTTATCCGACGTCATGAAGCTGTAGTCAGTATAGAGTCTTGCATTTCCTGCGTGATAGTTCCCCGTGCCTAGATGAACATAGCGGGTGAGTTCTGCACCCTCTCTACGAACGATCAGAATCATTTTGGCATGGGTTTTATGTCGAACAACGCCGTACACAACAATGGCACCAGCGTCTTGTAGACGACTTGCTAAGGCTAAGTTCTCAGCCTCATCGAAACGAGCCCTTAACTCAATGACAACCGTTACTTCTTTACCGTTACGAGCGGCTTCAACCAGTGCGTTGGCAATAGGTGAACGAGAGCCGGTTCTATATAACGTTTGACGGATAGCCACGACACTTGGGTCTTTCGCGGCTTCGCTTAATAAGTCGATAACGGGCGAAAAACTTTCAAACGGGTGCATCAATAGATAGTCGCGTTGACGAATGGCCTCGAATAATCCCCCTGAGCTGGCCAATTTTCTAGGCAAGCCTGGTGAAAAAGGAGGGTACATTAGATCTGGTCTATCAACCAGTTCCAGAACGGCCATGAGTCGGCTAAGGTTTACCGGCCCATCTATTCGATATAAATCTTGTTGCTCTAGCTCAAACTGCTTAAGCAATGAGTCGACAATGTGCAGAGGGCAGTTTTCAGCGATTTCTAATCGAACTGAACTACCGTAATGACGACTTTGTAACTCTGTTCGTAAGGCACCAGCTAGATCGACACCAATGTCATCGGAGTCTACTTCTAGATCGGCGTTACGGGTAAGGCGGAATTGGAAGCAGCCTTTTACCGTCATGCCGGGGAATAGCTGATCAGCATGGGCGTGAATAATGGAAGAAAGAAAGACAAGGTTATCACCGCCCTCACAAACGTCATCCGGCAGTTTCACTAAACGAGGCAGCGAACTTGGTGCAGGAACAATGGCAAGCCCATTTTCACGGCCAAAAGCATCACGGCCTTCAAGCTCCACCACGAAGTTAAAGGTTTTGTTTGCGAGTCTTGGGAAAGGGTGTGCTGGATCAAGGCCAATTGGGCTGATGATAGGCAACACATTGTCACGGAAATAACGTTTTACCCAAGCCGCTTGTTTTTCATTCCAGACGGTACGGCGAATAAACTTAACGTTTTCATTAGCCAGTTTAGGCAAAATGATATCGTTGAGAATACGGTACTGACGGCGTACTAGTTTGTGGGCGTGTTCACTAATCAACGACAGTACTTTTTTCGGGTGCATGCCGTCAGGACCGTTTTTTTCACGGCTATATTCTAATTGGCTTTTAAGACCTGCGACACGAATTTCAAAAAATTCGTCCATGTTCGAACTAAAGATGCACAGAAACATCAATCTATTTAAGATTGGATGATTTTCGTCCATAGCTTGCTCAAGAACGCGGGCGTTAAACTGTAAGTGACTTAACTCTCTATTGAAGTAGAGCTCCGGATCCGCAAGATCGATTTGTTCTGGCAAGCGTTCTTCGATAGATGCTTTAGTAGGATCTTGTGGTTGTTCTGGTATGGGTTCTAAAACAAGTTCTGCGTCCAACTCTAAAGATGGACTCGGAATGGGTTCTTTTTTATCTATTTCGTTCACCGACTGCTCAGACATGCGTTCTAATTCTCTCTAAATACCGTTTTATTGTGTTGTTGGTATCAATGTTCCTTTGCCTACAGTATGTAGGCATATGATAACAAATTACACCAACGCAGCCTGCTGGTCACCGGATTCTATGTATCTATTTGTGTTAAAAGTTATTAGCTTTTGGTTTTCAGTAGGCGTGCTGCATCTTTTGCAAAGTAAGTCAGGATGCCATCTGCACCAGCGCGTTTGAATGCTAGGAGTGATTCCATCATTACCGTATCTTTATCTAACCAACCATTTTGAAAGGCGGCCATGTGCATGGCGTACTCTCCGCTTACTTGATAAGCAAAGGTGGGCACTTCAAGTTCTGTTTTTACTCGGCGTACGATATCTAAATAAGGCATGCCGGGTTTGACCATGACCATATCTGCGCCTTCTTCTATATCGAGCATCACTTCTCGGATCGCTTCGTTCGAGTTAGCAGGGTCTATTTGGTAAGTAAATTTATTGCCTTTGCCAAGGTTGCCGCTGGAACCAATCGCGTCACGGAATGGACCGTAATAAGCCGAAGCGTATTTGGCTGCGTACGCCATGATCAGGGTATTAACAAAGCCTTCCGCTTCTAGTTCATCGCGAATCTCACCAATTCGTCCATCCATCATGTCGGATGGTGCGACTATGTCGGCACCCGCTTGGGCATGTGAAAGCGCTTGCTTTACTAGCGTATCGACAGTGATGTCATTCAGCACATAACCTGAGTCATCAATGATGCCGTCTTGGCCGTGAGTGGTGTAAGGATCTAGCGCGACATCAGTAAGCACACCTAGTTCGGGAAAGGCTTCTTTCAAAGCGCGAACCGCTCGTTGTACTAAGCCATTTGGATTGTATGATTCTTCGGCAAGCAATGATTTTTTATCACTGTCAATGACGGGAAAGAGTGCAATGGTAGGAATGCCTAGCTCGACAAGTTCTTTGGCTTCTTCTAACAGTAAGTCGATCGAAAGACGTTCAATGTTTGGCATAGAAGGAATGGCTTGGCGCACATTACTTCCTTCAAGAATGAACATTGGATAGATTAAATCATCTGCTGTAAGGTGATGTTCGCGCATTAGGCGACGAGAAAAATCATTTTTACGCATGCGTCGCATGCGAGTATATGGAAATGTCATCCAATATGTCTCCTTTTAGCTGTCTGTAAATGTACTTTAGCATTGTTACAATATTAAGACAGTGACAGATGAAAAGCTTTGTGTTGAGACAAAACTTTACGGATTTTTAGCACTTAGTCTTTGTTTGTGCTCGTTTTGTGCTGCTAAGCCAATTGTGCTTCGGCCTCTTCAAGCTCTTCTTGTGCCTCAAACCACGCTTCTTCACTTTCGGCTTGGGCTTTTTTCCATTTTGCCTCATCGCTTAATAAGCTCTGTAGCTTATTTCTTTGATCGGCTTCGTAAAGGCTTGAATCAGCCATCGCTACTGCAATACGATCAAGATGCTCTTGAGCTGTTTGAATCGCTTTTTCGTACTTCTCAATTTGTTTGCGAAGAGGGCGTAACTTTTCACGCATTTCTGCGGCTTTACGACGCTCTTCTTTGCGATCAACTCGGTCTGTTTTATCGCCCGCCAATTCGCTTTTTTCAAGCTGCGCAGCGTTGGCTTGTCTTGCCTGTAACCATGTGTGATAAGCCGGTAAGTCACCATCGAAAGCTTGTATTTGATGGTCGGCAACAAGGTAAAATTCGTCGACGGTACTGTTAAGCAAATGTCTATCGTGAGATACCAGTAAAATGGAGCCTGGAAATTCTTGCAATGCTTCCGTTAGTGCTTGGCGCATTTCGATATCCAAATGGTTGGTTGGCTCATCGAGTACTAATAAATTGGGTTTTGTCCAAGAAATTAAAGACAAAGCTAAACGCGCTTTTTCTCCACCTGAAAAGCCTTTTACCGCACGAAGGGCGTCGTCGCCAATAAAGCCAAAGCCACCTAGATAGCGTCGAATATCACTCTCAAGTACTTTCGGAGTGAGTCGTTGGATATGCAGTAGTGGCGAAGCTTCTAGATCAAGTGCACTTAATTGATGTTGTGAGAAATAACCAATCTTTAGGTTTTCCCCTAAGATGCGATCCCCTGCCAGAATGCTAATTTCGCCAACGATGGATTTGATGAGCGTTGATTTACCCGCACCATTAGGGCCAAGCAGACCAATACGTTGACCATCTCTAAGCGCGAAATTGGTGTTACCCAGTTGTACTGTTTTGACGCCAGATTTAGAGGTGTAGCCCAAGTCTGCTTGAGATAAATTGACCAATAATTGTGACGTTTTTTCGGCCACGGGAATCGTGAACTCAAATTGCGAATCGATATGAGCAGGGCCGATAATTTCCATTTTTTCGAGCATTTTTAAGCGACTTTGTGCTTGCTTTGCTTTGTCAGCCTTGTAGCGGAAGCGGTCCACGTATTGTTGTAGGTGGGCACGCTTTTCTTGTTGTTTCTCATAGTTAGCTTGTTGTTGCGCTAAGTGCTCAGCACGTTGGCGCTCATAATCCGAGTAGTTGCCTTTGTACAACACCAGTTGCTTTTGATAGAGGTGAACGATATGGCTACAGATGCCATCTAGGAAATCACGATCATGAGAGATGAGTAGTAAGGTGCCTGAGTACTGGCGCAGCCAGTTTTCCAGCCACATTACCGCGTCTAAATCCAAGTGGTTAGTTGGCTCATCCAGTAGTAATACATCAGAAGGACACATCAGGGCTTTGGCGAGGTTAAGGCGAATTCTCCAGCCACCAGAAAAATCAGACACGGGTCTTTGCATGTCCGTCATTTTAAAGCCTAAGCCTTGAAGAAGTGTTTCGCCCCGTGATTGTGCGGTATAACCATGAGCGTTTTCATATTCACCCAGCCAGACAGCGTGAGCATGATCGTCACCATTGGCTTGCGCCTCAGCTATATTTTTTTCGATCTCTCTGAGTTTGTCATCACCATCGAGACAATAATCCAAGGCACTGCGTTGTGTTTCTTCTACCTCCTGAGCCATGAAGGCAATACGGCGCTGCCCGGGTAGAATAACTTCACCGGTATCAGCATGCAGTTCGCCTTTGATCATAGCAAATAAAGAGGATTTGCCTGCGCCATTGGCACCGATGAGGCCGACTTTTTGACCTTCAAAGATGGTGAGATCGGCTTCTTCAAGTAAAAACTGAGTACCGCGCTGTAAACTAACTTGCGTAAATTGGATCATAAAAACTGATTATCTCTTATCTCTCTTAATGAGAAGTGATGTTGATCGTTTCAATCGTCTTTCCAGTAGAAAGTGCAATGCACAACATTTTAGAGTGCTGCTAGATGAAACGAAATAGCAAGTGTGAATATTCCCCGTACATATCCCCAGTTAATGACGGTTTTAAAGTGGATGATTGGGCGTCTCAAGGGTAAAATGGCGATAATACTCATTTGAATTTTTTACTCAGGCTTATGGCTTGGGAAAGGTGTGCTTTGTGAACAATGTAACCATCAATGAAATCCAGCGTTTTTCCTTCGATAACAGTAACGTTCGTGGTGAACGAGTGTTGCTTAACGACGCCTATCAAGAAATTATAAAACGTAAGGCATATCCGTTATCGCTAGAAAAGCTTCTCGGAGAGTTTGTCGCTGCTATCGCGCTTTTGAGGGATATTGTCAAAATAGATGGCGTGTTATCGATTCAAGCCAAAGGTAATGGTTTCTTATCTACCCTGATGACGGAGTGTGACGAACATCAAAATCTTCGTGGTATTGCTCAGTGGGATGAAAGCCAAGAGGTGCCAGAGAGCATTTCCCTAAAAGAGGTACTTGAAGGAGGGTATTTAGCCATTACCATCCAGCCTCGTAATGGACAGCGTTATCAGGGCATCGTTGAGATCATTGGGGACACCTTGTCTGAATGCCTTGAACAGTACTTTTCTCAGTCTGAGCAGTTGCCAAGCCGAGTGTGGTTAGCAGCGAATGGTGCACAGTGTGGTGGCTTGTTCTTACAACGCTTGCCAGAAGAGCAAGCAAAAGAAGGCGATGAAGATGCTTGGGAGCGTTTAACACATTTGGCTTCAACGGTGAAAGAAGAGGAATTGCTTGGGCTTGAAACCAGTGAACTATTGCACCGCCTATACCACGAAGAAGAAGTGCGTTTATACGACGTTAAGACAATGCAGTTTGGTTGTTCATGTTCTCGTCAGCGTACTTTAGAAGCCGTGATGTCGTTAGGGTCAGCAGAAATACGTGAGTTGCTAATAGAGCAAGGCAGTGTGAAAGCCGACTGTCAATTTTGCGCTGAAAAGTACGAGTTTTCAGAAAATGACTTGGCCGACTTTCTCGGCGACCAAGCCAAAACCCATTAGTCTGAAGCACATTAAGACTTAAACGTGGCGTGATTGATCAGATCGCGCCACGATATAATGCCAATCACATTATGTTCATCGTCAACGACAGGTAGGCAAGAAATATCCACGCGTTTAAACCAAGCGATGATGTCCTCTATGGAGGTGTCAGCTTTAACCGTTATCGGCTGACGAGTCATTGCCTGATGAGCCGCACGGTTTAAGGTGTCTAAATCTCTTGGTTGTTCGGATACTTTGTTAATAAAAGGGCTAATCAGACGCAACAGGTCTCGGTCAGAAATAATACCGACTAATTTGCCTTTCTCTGTCACAGGAAGATGGTGAAAACCATGTGTTTCCATGATTTTTCTGATGTTGGGTAAGCGTTCATCCATTTCGACACAGATGACATTTTTTACCATGATATCTTGTGCTTTCATTGTCATACTCCCCAGCATCTCGATAAGAGAATTTAGTATATTTATACTGAATATTATTATTTAAATATAGTAGCAAAATCGAAGCATGTTTTTTATTAATGTTGCTAACATCGCTTTTCTTGCTGCTAAAGTCAATCAAATGAGCGTTATCTTGCTCATTGAAATGTGAATATATCTACAATCTTATACTAAGGTCTCAAGACATTACTTTTAAAATCCGTATAATTGAATCACACCTGCTCAGAATCCCTATTAAGCTGATTTTCTATGTACTTTCGGCATACGAGCAAAGGCGTTCTGAGGAGAGGGTGAAGAAAGTAAAGTAGCGAGCTTTTGTCGTTACTGGCCAAAAGCCCTTTTTCTACATCACTCTCAAATTCACAATTGGCTATGACACGGCGAAATCATATGACCTCAAATTCTGTAGACGTTTTACTAGTCGGAGGCGGTGCTATGAGCACCACCTTAGGAGTGTTACTCAAGCAATTAGATCCCAGCATGACCATGTTGATGGTGGAACGGTTGGACAGTGTCGCAAAAGAAAGTACGGATGGCTGGAATAACGCTGGGACAGGCCATGCGGCATACTGCGAACTTAACTATACCTCTGAAAATAAAGACGGTTCTGTCAATATCGACAAAGCCGTAACCATCAATGCGGCTTTTGAAATCAGTCTTCAATTCTGGTCTTATTTAGTCGAACAGGGGCTTATGCCTGCTCCTCAAGAGTTTATCCATCGCGTGCCTCACCAGAGCTTTGTATGGGGAGAGCGTAATGTAAAAATGCTTAAAGCACGTCATGCGGCCATGAGTGCACATCCTGCTTTCAGAGAAATGCAATACACGGAAGACCGTGAAAAAATGAGAGAGTGGATGCCTCTCATAATGAATAATCGTGAGGGTAACGAACCTCTTGCGGCAACCCGCGTTGATCATGGCGCGGATGTGAATTTTGGTGCGATTGCTCGGAATATGAGTAAGCATCTACAAGGGCTGGATAATTTTGAACTGAGCTTAAATTGTGAAGTGAAAGATTTAAGCAAAAGACCAGACGGAAGATGGGACGTTGAGATAGAACAAAATGGCGCTCGTAAAACCGTGGATGCTAAGTTTGTCTTTTTAGGTGCCGGTGGTGGCGCTTTGCCTCTCTTACAAATGGCCGATGTGAAAGAAGGTAAAGGTTTTGGTGGTTTTCCTGTCAGTGGTCAATGGTTGGTTTGTGAAAAGCCTGAAATTGTCGATCAGCACTTTGCCAAGGTCTATGGTGCCGCGCCAATTGGTGCACCGCCAATGTCTGTGCCACATTTGGATACACGTATTATTGACGGTAAAAAAGCCATTTTATTTGGTCCATTTGCAGGCTTTACAACCAAGTTTTTGAAAACAGGTTCGTTTTTCGACCTTCCTAAAAGTGTTCGCTTTGACAATATCAAGCCAATGCTCAGTGTGGGTAAAAACAATATGGACTTGACTCGTTATTTAATCAGCGAAGTGATGCAGTCTCATAAAGACCGTTGTAACTCGTTGCGTCAGTTTTTTCCAGATGCGAAAGATGAAGACTGGGAACTGGCTTACGCTGGACAACGTGTTCAAATTATCAAAAAAGACGCAAAAACGGGTGGCAAATTAGAGTTTGGTACCGAAGCCATTACGACCGAAGACGGTTCTCTTGCTGCTTTGTTAGGTGCCTCTCCTGGCGCTTCAACGACAGTGAATACTATGATTGGTATTATAGAGCGCTGCTTCCCAGAGCAAGTTGACTCTACAGATTGGCAAGCAAAACTAAAAGTTATGGTGCCATCTTATGGTGAGTCACTCATAGATAATACGGATTTGCTACTTTCTATTCGTGCACGGACGTTAGAAACGCTCAATTTAAAGCCTTAATGTAAGTCAATAATGGCCTCTAGAAAGCGGGCGTGAGACTTCGCTTTCTTGGCTTACATCTTGAAAAATACATCAATACAGAGATTGAATATGACAATGACTTTTGCTGAGCGCGCAGACCAACTGTGTGACAGATTACGAGACATGGAGCATCACGCAGAAGAAGGAGATCAGCTTTTTTATTGCGCCTATCTTCTTGGGCTTTTGGGGCTGCATAGTAGCGCTGAAGGTGAGGGTAAAGAGGCGTTTGACCGAGACTTTACAGCGATTCTACAAGAAACGCTTGAGGCTGAAGGTGTTACCACGAACGATCAAGCAAACATAACGTCATTATGGCAAACGGTTTGCTCAAAAGCGTCTTAGTCGTATCGAATGAAGCATGTGAGTATAAAAAAAGAGGGGTCATTATTAGACCTCTCTTTTTTTAGCTCAATACTCAAATTCACCTAGGTAGGTAAAATGGGAGAATACTACAGCACTTAAAGTGCGGGTTTATTTGGGTGTGGAGCGTAAGCAAATACGTCAGAGAAACAACGCTCTGTGCTTAGTCCTTTGAGCTCTAGCTGGTCAAATGTCCCGTATACCATGCCAACTGATCCGCTGATAAACGCCACACTTTGGCTTAAATCGGGGTGATCTGCTAATATAGCTTCGTATAACCAACCACGTCTTCCGTGCCACTGATCACTTGCCTCGTTAACGATGACATCTAGCGTGAAGGGCGTGTATTTGTGAGCTTCTTCTAACCATTCTTGGGCGAATACATCTTCAGCGGTTCTTAATCCCCAATAAAAGGATACTTTTCCGGTAAAGTTTTGCTCTACTAATTCGCTGTATAGGCTTTTGATTTGAGCAAAGCCTGTGCCACCAGCGATGAGTAAAATATGCTCAGGATGAGTGTCTAATACGCCATTTTGTAGGTGACAGTCACCGCCAGGTGCTTTGATTGCAATGCTGGTGTTGGATTGAATATAGTCTACGACCTTGCTGGCAAGTGACGTCGGATCTGATACCAAAATGTACAATGTCAAATTCGGAAGTTCGTGCGGTGCACTGCCAATAGAATAAGGAACTTTTTCACCTGTTGGCAATACGACCATTAAATACTGACCTGCTTTAAAGGTCAGATCATCGGCTTCTAGGCTAACTCGGTATACATTCTGATTAATTAATTCAACAGCCTTTACCGATGCGCTCATCTCTTTCATTCAAATTACTCCAATCTGTGTCGCACTGACTTATCAAAAAAGTCCGCGGACATTGATGATGCACTATATTGATCATGTAAGTAAAAAAAAACCACTTCATGAAGTGGTTTTATGAGGCAGAGTGATCTGCCTATTTATTTTTGCCTTTCATTGACTCAAAGAACTCATCGTTTGTTTGAGTGACTTTGAGGCGATCAATCAAGAACTCAGTTGCCGCTACATCTTCCATAGGATTCAGTAGCTTACGAAGAATCCACATACGCTGCAGTTCATCTTCTGAGGTCAACAAGTCTTCACGACGAGTACCTGAACGGCGAATATTGATGGCAGGGAACGTTCGTTTTTCTGCAATTTTACGGTCTAGATGCAATTCAGAGTTACCAGTACCTTTGAACTCTTCAAAGATAACTTCGTCCATTTTGGAGCCTGTATCAACAAGCGCCGTTGCGATAATCGTCAAACTACCGCCTTCTTCGATGTTACGTGCCGCCCCAAAGAAACGCTTTGGACGCTCTAATGCGTTTGCGTCCACACCACCCGTTAATACTTTGCCTGATGAAGGGATGACGGTGTTGTAGGCACGTGCCAAACGAGTAATGGAGTCTAGTAGGATTACCACATCGCGTTTGTGTTCAACGAGGCGTTTTGCTTTTTCGAGTACCATTTCAGCCACTTGAACATGGCGTGCTGGTGGCTCATCAAACGTAGAAGCAACCACTTCACCGCGAACAGTACGAGACATCTCGGTTACTTCTTCAGGACGTTCATCAATCAGTAACACGATGAGGTGACATTCAGGGTTATTACGGGTAATGGCGTTGGCAATATTCTGCAGCATAAAGGTTTTACCCGCTTTTGGCGGAGAAACAACCAAAGCACGCTGACCTTTACCCATTGGCGCAACAAGATCAATGATGCGCGAGGTAACGTCTTCTGTGGAGCCATTACCGGCTTCCATCAATAGGCGTTCATCTGGGAAAAGAGGGGTAAGGTTTTCAAAAAGGATTTTATTGCGAACGCTTTCAGGTTTATCAAAGTTGATTTCGTTGACTTTTAGTAGCGCAAAGTAACGTTCACCATCCTTTGGAGGGCGTATTTTCCCGGAGATAGTATCCCCAGTTCGCAGGTTAAAACGTCTAATTTGGCTTGGTGATACGTAAATATCGTCCGGACCTGCTAAGTAGGAACTATCAGGTGAACGTAAAAAGCCAAAGCCATCTTGAAGAATCTCTAAGATACCGTCGCCGTATATGTCTTCCCCACCTTTTGCATGACGCTTTAGGATTGAGAAAATAACATCTTGTTTACGGGAGCGAGCCATATTTTCTAGGCCCATCTCTGATGCGATGTCTAAAAGTTCGTGTACTGATTTCTGTTTTAAGTCGGTAAGGTTCATAAACGGGTTTTGTATTAGCTCATTTGAGGAATATTGACGGAATTAGAGTTAATCAATAAGTAACAATAATGTGTGTCTGGAAGTATCTTACAATGTATCAGCTATTCGGCATAAAAAAACACAAAACAACGTGGTTATAAAACTTTTGTTTTGGTTTAGATCAGCCCGGATAGGGCAAAGCCAATACAGCGCGAAACAATTTGATTGGGATCTAGAGGTGACTTGCTTGTTGCTTTGTCACTATCGAGACCATCCATACTATAGTTCGACTTAAAGGCGAGGTCTATAGTGAAACTCAGGAAAAAAACAATTTCTGGTAATTTTTTGATCAAACTCAGGGTTTTTGTGCTTTCAGAAGAGTCTATTTTTCACGTTAAGTGCTTAATGCCCCTTGCTTTTCGGAAAAAGTGGGCTGTTTTCGTAAAAAATTCATAAAAAACTCTAGGCTTTTTGCTGCCATGTTGCCAATGACATAGGCAAGGAACTGATATACTCTTGCCTTAATTAAGACTTCTGCAAGATAAGGCTTTCTGAATGCAATCACTTTTTTTGCAACAATCTCATGATTTTCCTTTTGAAAAAATTGCGGCTATAGACTTGGGCTCAAACAGCTTCCACATGGTGATCGCTCAAGTGACTCATGGGCAGTTACGAATCACCGGTGAGTTTGGTGAAAAAGTTCAGTTGGCGGCGGGCCTAGTGAATGGGCGCTTAGATGACGAGTCACAGCAACGAGGCTTAGATTGTTTAGCTCAATTTGCACAAGTGATCGAAGACCTGCCTCCCGGCTCTGTTCGTGTGGTTGGTACGAACGCGCTAAGGGTGGCCAAAAATCGATATGATTTTATTGGTAAGGCCATGGATATCATGAGCCATCCGGTAGAAATCATCGCGGGTCGTGAAGAGGCTCGTCTGATTTATGTTGGTGTATCAAGAACCATGGATCATGGTGATGCAAAACGGCTGGTAGTGGATATTGGTGGTGGTAGTACGGAATTTATTATTGGTAAACAGCTTGAGCCAATATTAACGGAAAGCCTTCATATGGGCTGTGTAAGTTTTAAGCAGCGCTTCTTTGATGACGGCAGCATTAATAAATCCAATTTTCAGAAGGCTGTTACGGCGGCTCGCTTAGAGCTTTTAAGTATCCAAGATGATTACCTTGATGAGACATGGGATGTGGCTATTGGCTCTTCAGGGACAGTGAAAGCGGCTTTTAATATTGTTAAGGAAAACAATTGGAGCAAGAAAGGCATCACGTTAAAAAATCTAAAACAAATTCAAAAAGTGTTATTTTCTGCAGGGCATATTGATAATCTCGACCTGCCGGGCCTTAAGCCTGAGCGCAAAGTGACGTTTGCGGCTGGTATTGCGATTTTAACGGCGGTGTTTGAATGTTTTGATATCAAGCAGATGGATTTCTCTAACGCGGCGTTAAGAGAAGGCGTGCTTTACGATATTATGGGTCGTTACGCGGAAACGGATATTCGTGAACGTACCGTTAACTACATGCTGAATCAGTATCACATTGATACGGAGCAAGCAAAACTGGTCACGCACACTGCGTTATCGGCATTAGCTCAAGTGAAAGACGATTGGAACCTGAATAGTATTTCCAGTGAAGACTTACTACGCTGGTCTGGATTACTTCATGAAGTAGGGGCGGGCATTTCCCACAGCCGCTACCACAAACATGGCGCTTACATTATTAGTGAGTCTGATATGCCAGGTTTCTCTCAACAAGAGCAACAGGCATTGGCTAATTTAATTCTACGGCACCGTCGCAAGTTCACTCAATCTTTAGATTACCGCTTTACCAAAAGTGATCAGCAAGATTTAGACCGATTGTCTATATTATTAAGGCTTTCAATATTGCTGCATCATGATAGAAAAGAGGGCGACATGCCTATCTTTACTCTGAAAGCGAGTGATAAAAGTTTGCATGCTGAGTTTTTACCAGAATGGTTGAATAACCGTCCTTTGACACTAGCCAACTTACAACGCGAAGCTGAGTCTTTAGTGGCTGATGGATACACTTTGACCTTTAGTTAATATAAATCAGCGTCAGTTGAGGATCAGGTTAGTTTATCAATTGAGCGATACAAAGCGGCGACTTCCTCTCGTTGTAATCCCGTAATACGAGAAAGTCGTCCAATGCTCGAAGACACTTGCACTGACTCTTTTCCTTGTTGCTCTTTTTCTTCCTTATTATCGGCTTGCTGCAATGTTGATATTAACTGTTGTTTTGCCTTCCCCGATAATTGAATGCTGTCCTGCTGTCTTTGAACATCTGAGCGCACGTTACTGTCTGTCTGTGCGGGCGGCACAGGCAAATACAAACGATTGTTTGAGATGGGAGAGATTGACAAAACAGCCACCTAATAATGAATGATCTATTTTAAGAATAGTATAAAAAACAATCAATGTGTATGTTTCTTGCTACAATCTTTAATCTGTAAGTTAGACATGGCTAGGTAAGGTGTTTTTATCGACAGTTCTATTTATATGTCTTAATAGAACTGCGTTATTTTAAATTTATTTTATCGTCTCATTCACCATATTAGTGTCATTGCCATACAAGGATGATATTGTTTGCACATTGTTATCAATTTCATGACTAAAGAACAATGCATGTAACAGATGTAAGGTCTGCCTTATCGCGTTAATCGCGCGAATGATTATCTGTTGTCAGTCGTTTGCTTCAAAAAGGATGCCGCATGAGCCAAGAAAATCTTCCAATAGAACATCTTTATTTTACTGAGACAAATTTAGAACAAATCTTAGCAAATTTAGACGTTGTTCGTAATCGAATACACCCACAGGCAACGGATGACGAAGGCGTAAATGAACAGGTGTTTCCATCTGTTTGCCTTATTGGTCTGGGGCGATGTGGTTCCAATATCGCTCTGGATGTCGCCTCGTTGGTATACGATGCGAGAACCAATTATATGCGAGAAGTGGAAAGCCAAGAAATCCTCGAAAATGAAAGCGAATTTCGACCTATGCGTTGGATTCGTAAGCATTTACCACTCGAAGGGAAAGACGGTTTTAAGCCTGTATTCTTAATTGAGCCTATCGTGTTATTGGGTGACTTGGATAAGGATATCGAAGGGCGAATTCGTTTTTCTAACCAAGAAGGCAGAGCCAAGTTCTTAGAAGAGTACACCAAGCTACAGATAATGGATTTGTCTGAAGTGCATGCTGGTGGTGCGGGTAATGCGCCAATTTTAGGACAATATCTTGCCAAAATTATCTTGAATAAAGATGCCACCACCTTCCGCAACGAAAATTGGAAACAGATGCATTCCTATTTGGTGGATTCGTGCGGTATCAAAGCCAACCAATCACGTTTATATTTTTATATTTTCAGTGCGGGTGGTGGAACGGGTTCAGGCATGGCCTCTGAGTTTGGCCTAGCACAACAGTTTTCCTATCTCAGCAAGACTTTCGACTACCGATCCGATCAGAGCAAAATGGCGGATAAACGCCATAGCTTTGTGTTTGAGCCAATTTTCACATCGGGTATTTGTATTTTACCGAATATATCTGGAAAAAATGTTGAAATCTCTGAGGCGCTACATATTAACGCTGGGCGTTTGCTAACGAAATACATATCAGAAGAATGGAATTTTTCGTACAACGAAGAACGTGAAGAAGATGAAGTGCCTGCAGACGTCATGGAGCGCATCCGCCCATGGAACTCCATGATGTTAATCTCTAATGACATCATGCGTTATGCAGAAGAGGAAGATGGTGGCGATGCAGACAGTATTGATGTTAACACCATGGAAAAATACGCTAACCAGTATATCTCTCAACAAATCTTCAATATCTTAACCGCTCAAGCCGTCACAACGGATTACGATGAAGATTACTTCCGTCGCGCGGGTATTGATATTGCTGAGACTATTCGTCTGGATGCAAACGATTTGTTCATGAGTTTGGCAGGCCCTGTTGCTGTTGCTTACGCAGAAAGTGTTGTTAATGAAAGTACGCGTCAAGACAGCGTCGATATTGATGACCTATTCTGTCGCTCAATTGAATTGCCACACTTCAATAGTGACACGTCAGCGATTGAAGGGGTGAGTGTATTGCCAGTTGAATCCGAGCGATACCGTGAAGCGATTAAGAACTATCGAAAAAGCGGTTACGACGCGACCACGTTGAATCACCTGCATTTCTTTAAAAATTGTTCGTCTATCGTATCGATTATTTCTTTGCCGCGAGATTACAAACTATCTTTTACGGCATTAAATCGTCTCAAAATGCACTTGAACCGCTTATGCCCTAATACAACATTAAAACGTTATGCATTGGTTATTGGTGCATCGGCTAACTTGTCATTAACCACGCTTATCGCAAAAAGCCCTTGTTTGAGTGATGATTTTTTAACCTTAATGGTCGCTTACATGAAGCGTTGTTTTGCCCGTGACGATTACCGTTACACGGATGAAATAGACAAAGCGATTATTAAAATGATCCAAGATACGGATTTTGATGAAGCGTTAGTAGACAAGTTTTTTACTACGTATGAGAACCCTGCGAAAATCTTGGATACAAACTGGTATGCGATTAAGCCAATGTATGAGAAAAAATACCGTGAGCTAATCGACAATAATCAGCGTTTTGTCTCGATCAATGATATTCGTTTGGACATTGATAACGTGAAAAATGCGATTAAATATCTGCGTGAAATTTATCGTCATCGCATTAGTAAAACCAATGTTCTTACACTGAATAGCTAATGATTGATAATTAACATTATGTTTTAAAGGCAACTCACGCAGAGTTGCCTTTTTTAGCTGGTTAAAAACAAAAAATGCCATAGTTGGCTTAGTTATTGAGTGGACACTTACTTTCGAAACGCTTTGCATTGTTCGATAAGCGCGTCGATGTTGATGTGTTGTTCGGCGCTGTCGGCGAGGCGGTTGATTTCGGCATCGCGGTACTGGTCGTAGTCGAATGCGGCGGCTTGGTCGACGCCAGCCCAGTGAAGTAGAGCTTGTAGGGCGTCTGGATGGTCGAATATACCGTGTAAATAGGTGCCTATAATCTTACCATCTTCTGATATATAGCCCTCTTTTTCGCCATTTTCGTTATTTTCTCCATTCTCTAAGTTAGCGAAGTGGCGGATGCTTGTGTTAGTTGAAAAGCTTGATACGCCGGAGTGAATTTCGTAGCCCGTGAGTTGGGCTTGTTGTGTCTCGATTTGCAGATAGCCTTGGCGTTGCTTGAGTTGTTTTTCTTTTTCTAACACCGTGGTCATGGGGATATAACCAAAGCCTTTGGCTTGGGTGTTGGCGTGTTGGTTTTCTAAGCCATAGGGGTCGAGTAAGGTGTCCCCTAGCATCTGAAATCCCCCACAAATGCCCATGACTTTGCCACCGTATCTTAGGTGTGTATCTAAATACCTTTCCCAACCTTCCTGACGTAAAAACGCTAAATCACTCTGTACACTTTTGCTGCCCGGCAAGATAACAAGGTCGGCCGGCGGTATGGCTTGGTTTGCTTTGACAAGGGTGACTTGCACATTAGGATGGAGGCGCAGCGCATCCCAGTCTGTGTGGTTACTGGTGCGAGGCATGACGGGAATAACCACATTCAGTTTGGTATTGGCGTCCGTTTTGACGGGACTGTGGGCGACCGCGTCTTCGGATTCTAGATGGAAGCCTTTTAAATAAGGCAAGACACCAAGGACGGGCTTGCCTGTACGTTGTTCAAGCCAATCTAATCCAGACTGCAATAAACTGATATCGCCCCGGAAGCGGTTGATGACAAAGCCAATAACGCGATCTTGTTCGCTAGGGCTGAGCAGTTCCAAGGTGCCAACCAGATGCGCAAAGACGCCACCTTTATCTATGTCGGCAATAATAATAACCGGACAATCGATGCTTTCAGCAAAGCCCATGTTGGCAATGTCACGAGCACGTAGGTTGATCTCAGCAGGACTGCCGGCCCCTTCAATAAGCACCGCCTGATATTGATCGGCAAGGCGGTAATAAGAATCCAGCGCAGCCACTTTAGCGATGCTTTTGTATTCATGGTAGCCAACGGCATCCATGTTGCCCACGGCTTTGCCTTGGATGATGACTTGAGCACCGACATCGGTATTGGGTTTGAGCAAGATGGGGTTCATGTCGACGTGGGGTTCGAGCCCCGCGGCATAAGCCTGTACGGCTTGGGCACGACCTATTTCATTGCCATCTTGGGTCACGGCGCTGTTCAATGCCATGTTTTGCGGTTTAAAGGGGGCGACTTGAATGCCTCGACGTGCAAATAAGCGGCATAAAGCCGTTACTAGGGTGCTTTTTCCGGCATCGGATGTGGTCCCTTGGACCATTAAACTAAAGGCTGGCATTCAGAGTCATCACGCTTTAAATCAATAAGGTGATAGAATTCTACCTCATTGTCCCATTATGTGAAAAACGACCTATATTCATGATGACTTCAATTTTTGACTTTTTAGCGACGAACAGCTTTATGGTGTTGGCGGCATTGGTGTTAGATCGCTGGCTAGGTGAACCGAAAAGTTGGCATCCGCTGATCTGGTTTGGCCGTTGGGTGGATTTGTGTCGCAAGCATACTCAGCTGCCTTTAGATGCCTCCTCGGCTCGTCAACGTATGGTGGGTGTACTGGCTTGGCTGATCGCCGTGTTGCCTTGGTTATTGATCTTATGGGTATTGTTTTGGCTACTGCCTAATCTGCTGGATGTGATTCTGTCTATTCTTATATTGTATTTTGCGATTGGTTGGCAGAGTTTGCGGGAGCACGCGTTGGCTATTTACCTGCCTTTGTCGGCTGTGTCGCCGTCGTCTGAAATGACGACTGAAGAGGCGGCTGAAAAGCTCAATGAAGCACGTCTTGCTGTCAGTTATATCGTCAGCCGGGATACGCAAAATTTGGATGAGTCTGCCGTCGCGAAGGCCGGTATTGAGTCGGTATTGGAAAACGGCAGTGATGCGGTTTTTGCGCCGATTTTTTGGTTTGTACTCTTGGGAGCACCAGGAGCGTTGTTATATCGTTTGGCCAATACGCTAGACGCTATGTGGGGCTATAAAACCGAGTCTTTGTTGTATTTTGGCTGGTTTGCCGCACGATTTGACGATGTGCTGAATTATCTGCCCGCGCGATTGGTGGTTTACACTTACGCCGCTTGTGGTCATTGGCGGGCGGCTATTCGCAGTGCTCGTCGTCCTTCGGCTCGTTGGAAAAGTCCCAATGCGGGTCCTGTTATGGCCGCTGGTGCTGGTGCGTTAGGGGTTCAACTGGGTGGTGAGGCACCGTATTTTGGCAAAATAGAGACGAGGCCGATTTTAGGAGAGGGTGAAATGCCTAGGCCTAAACATTTAAAAGAAGCCATTTGGTTAGTGGATAAAAGTGTGTATTTATGGGGATTGGTGATATGCCTTTTGATCTGAATAAAAAGCCTGTGAATCTTGAGCTTGCCGCCCCCAAACATGGTGGTGATTTGGCCTATTGGCAACGCAAAGTGGGCAACGACGCGTTAAATTGGTTGGATTTGTCTTCTGCCTGTAACCGAGAACCTTGGCCGGTTCCTGAGGTGTCTACTGCGTTGTGGATGGCCTTGCCAGATCAAACTGAGCTATTAGAGCAAGCAGAGCGCTACTTTGCTCGTCGTCCTAATGCCATAGGGGCTGGATCTCAGCACATTATTGAATCTTTGCCTCCGTTATTGCGGGAGTCCGGATGTCTAACTAATCAAACGGTGTTTGTGCCGCGTATTGGTTATCAAGAGCATGCTTTTGCTTGGCAGAAATGGGGCTATGACATTGTTTATTACGACGCGTTAGAGGAATTATTGACGCAGCATTGGGCGGTGGCTGTGGTGATTCAGCCGAACAATCCGACAGGTGAGCTCGCGTCAGCCAGCATCTTGTCTCAGTTGGTTGCTCATGCAGAGCAACAAGGCGCCAGTTTGGTGGTGGACGAAGCTTTTATTGATGCGACCCCTGAATGGAGTGTGCTGAACCATCAACAGACAAGGGACTTGAGTGAATCTTTGTTTGTTATGCGTTCTGTAGGAAAATTTTTTGGTTTGGCGGGTGCAAGAGTGGGGTTTGTTTTTTGCGCGTCAAAATGGCAAGTCGCATTGAACAATTTACTGGGACCTTGGCCTGTCGCGACACCCAGTTTGCATTTGGTGAGCTTGGCGTTGGCGGATACCGCTTGGCAATCTCACGCGTTGCAGAATTTGACCGTACGACAAGCGGCGTTTGTTGAGCGAGTGATGCCAAAACTGAATACCATCTTTGACTCACAAGACAGTGTACGGAATGCCTTATTTACGACTTGGTTTCTTGATAGTCAGGCGTATGCGGAGCACGTTTTTACCATGTTGCATCAGGTGGGCGTTCATACGCGTTTAGGGGACGGTTGGATTCGTGTGGCATTGCCTGCGTTGGATGAAATGGACGCGTTAAACCGTGCCTTGATACGCCTATTAAAAACCGCAGGAGATCAAACGCAGGGCCATTCAAGGGGGGAACTTGCATGAAACATCTTGTTCTCGGTGGGGTGAGAAGTGGTAAAAGTGCGTTTGCGCAAGAGCAGATAGCGGCTTGCGCGAAGCCTGTGTGTTATGTGGCGACGTCGCAGGTATGGGATGATGAGATGGCGAGCCGGGTTCGCCAACATAAAGACAATCGTCCCAAAGAATGGCAGTTAATAGAAGAACCGTTGGCGCTTGCCAGTGTGTTGGATTCTCTTAATACGCCTGAACAGGCGGTCATTGTCGAATGTTTTACCTTGTGGTTGACGAATTTATTATGTTTGGAAGACGACGCTCGATTGGAAAGCGAAAAGTGTGCGCTGTTACAAGCAGTTGAACGCTTTGAGGGCGATTTAGTGTTGGTTTCCAGTGAAGTGGGTTTGGGGATTATGCCGATGAATGCCCTAGCTAGGCGTTTTGGCGATGAGGCAGGTGCTATGAACCAAGCACTGGCTAAACTGACCGATCGGGTAACTTTTGTTGCGGCAGGGCTGCCTCTACCGCTAAAATCCTAATCTGGCCTATTCCACCTAATGTCTGCGTGTTTGGTGACTTGTTCGTCACCTTATAGAGTAGATAAAACTAGTAGATAAAACGAACGATAAAAGTGTAGGAGCTTTGAAGATGACCCCTTATTCAAAAGATTTTCCAGTGTCTTGGGAAGAGTTACATAGAAATGCTCGTGCGTTATCTTGGCGGTTGCTAGAGCAAGGTCCTTGGAAGGGTATTATTGCGATTACCCGTGGTGGTTTGGTGCCAGCGGCCATTTTGTGCCGTGAAATGGACATTCGTTTAATCGATACCATTTGTATTGTCAGCTATGGCGCCGATGAAAAGGGCGATGCGGCCATGAAACAAGGTGAGCTGAATGTATTAAAAGGTGTGGAAGGCGACGGCGAAGGTTTTATTCTGGTCGACGATCTTGTTGATACGGGTCGAACGGCTGCGAAAGTACGTGAAATGCTGCCAAAAGCCCATTTCGCGACTATTTATGCCAAACCGGCTGGCAAGCCTTTGGTGGACACTTTTATTACGGAAGTCAGTCAAGATACTTGGATTCGCTTTCCTTGGGATATGGAATATACCTTTTCGACACCGTTGGCCGATCGCCAAGGAAAATAAGCCGCTCTTCGACATCAATGGGCTGTCATTTAAAAAAGAAACGAGAGTGTGGCAAAATGACACAAAGCTCTCGTTTCTTTTACGTATTTTTGAGCTAACTTTATCACTGGGTTTTCATAAAATAGATGGCTTAAAAGTGATTTAAATAACAAGACTATAGGATTTCAATATGTGGCAAACGCTAACTCGAGTTGTTTTGATAGGTATTTTATCGTTTGCAACGATATTACCTGCGTGGGCGGAAGGCACGGTTGCCCGTGCGCAGTTTTCGACGGATGTGGTGGATCGTGAACCAATCGATGACATTGGTCCCGTGGTAAAAGTAGAATACGGTGAGATACAGCGAGTGTATTTCTTCACGGATTTACGTGACATGCAAGGTAGCCAAGTGATTCATCGTTGGAAGCTGGATGATGAAGAGCAGGCTGATGTCGCGTTTGATATTGGTGGTGATCGTTGGCGAGTATGGTCAAGTAAGCGCTTAATGCCAGGTTTTGATGGCAAGTGGAGTGTGGATGTCGTGAAAGATGGTGCTGTGATAGAGACTCACTCTTTTGACTATGTGGATAGCGAGTAACAACTCGCTTCCCTTTCCATTAAATTATTTTCTTAGAAGTAAGGATGGTTATGCCCCATTTACGTGTACGCGGCTTGGCGTTTGATGAATTAGAATCCATTGCCGACATTTTAGTTGAGAACTTAGCAGAAATTACGGACACGCCTAATTCACACTTTACTCTTGAGTATCAAGCGACGACTTTTTTAGCGGTTGGCGGAGCCTCTCCTGCGTATCCGTTTTTTGATGTGTTTTGGTTTGATCGAGGCGACGAGGTGAAACGCAAGGTTGCACTCATTATTGAAGAATTAGTCAGACCATTGGTGGACAGTGGGCAAGACATCACCGTGCTTTTTCACGATCTGCAAGGTAAGGATTACTACGAAAACGGTGAGCACTTTTAAACAGTGCGTTCGCCTATTGAAAGAAGCACGTCCGTTGCAATCGGTCGTGCTTCTAGGTTTGCTTACTGGTTACAAACGCATTTCTATGCCAGCGTCTGTCATGCGCTGCTTGGCTTGTTGAATGCTGTATTCGCCAAAGTGGAAAATACTGGCTGCTAATACAGCATCGGCTTTGCCTTTGATAACACCATCCACAAGATGATCAAGGTTGCCAACACCGCCAGAAGCGATGACTGGTACATGAACCGCTTCGCTTATTGCTCGGGTGATGCCAAGATCAAAACCATTTTTCGTGCCGTCACGATCCATGCTCGTCAGCAGAATTTCTCCCGCACCGTATGCCACCATCTTTTTCGCCCATTCAACCGCATCTAAGCCAGTGGGTTTTCGACCGCCATGGGTAAAAATTTCCCACTTATCAGGCTCGCCTTCGGCACTGACTTTTTTGGCGTCAATGGCGACCACGATACACTGGGAGCCAAAACGTTGGGCTGCTTCGCGGACAAACTCTGGGTTAAACACCGCGGCGGTATTAATACCGACTTTGTCAGCGCCAGCATTTAGCATACGGCGAATGTCTTCACAGGTACGAATGCCACCGCCTACCGTTAGAGGGATAAACACTTGGCTGGCAATGGCTTCCACCATGTGAACTGTGGTTGCGCGGTCGTCCGAACTGGCGGTGATGTCTAGAAAGGTAATCTCATCGGCGCCTTGCTCATTGTAGCGTTTCGCCACTTCAACAGGGTCACCCGCGTCGCGAATATCGACGAACTGAACGCCTTTTACAACGCGACCATTGTCCACATCGAGGCAAGGAATAATACGTTTTGCTAAGCCCATAAATGGCGCTCCTAGAATCTAATATGCTTCTATCCAAACAAACTGAAGGGCTTGCTATTACGGCTTGCCATCCCAGTGAAGGAAGTTTTTATAAAGTTGAAGACCGTCTTTATGGCTTTTTTCAGGGTGAAACTGGACTGCGAACACATTGTCACGGGCAAGGGCGACACAGAACGTCAAACCGTAGTCGCAGGTACCTGCCACTTCGTTTTTGTTCTCTGGGACCACATAAAAGCTGTGTACAAAGTAAAAGCGCGCGTTGTCCGGAATGTCAGCCCAAAGAGGATGATTAATCGTGTGTTTGACCTGATTCCAGCCCATGTGTGGCACTTTTAATTTGCTACCATCATGATCTTTATGGTTTTCACCAAAGAACAGTGCGTTGCCTTTAAAATGGTTTAAGCAATCGACGCCGCCGTTCTCTTCACTGTGAGTCATCAACGACTGAATGCCGACACAAATAGCGAGAAAGGGTTTTTCCGCCATGGCTTTGCGAATGCTGGGAACCAGGCCTGCGTTGTGCATTTCGCCGATGCAATCACGAATGGCACCAACACCCGGTAATAACACACGATCTGCCGCATCAATCACCGCAGGATCACTGGTGACGATCACCGTGGTATTGTCGTCTGCTACGTGTTCAAGGGCTTTGGCAACCGAGTGAAGGTTACCCATGCCATAGTCGATGACCGCAACAGTGGATTTTTTCATTTCGTTCATGCTGACAGTGTCCTACAAACAACCTTTGGTAGATGGCATTTGACCAGCCATGCGTTCATCCACTTCTAGTGCCATGCGCAACGCACGACCAAAGGCTTTAAAAATGGTTTCGGCTTGATGGTGGGTGTTTTTACCACGAAGATTGTCTAGGTGTAGCGTGACTTTGGCATGGTTAATAAAACCGTGGAAGAACTCAGAGAACAAATCCACATCAAAACCACCAACGGAACCACGAGTAAAAGGCACATGCATTTCTAGGCCGGGGCGACCTGAAAAATCGATCACCACCCGTGATAGTGCTTCGTCTAATGGAACGTAAGCATGGCCGTAGCGTTTGATGCCTTTTTTGTCGCCTACCGCGATGTCAAATGCTTGTCCTAACGTGATACCTAAATCTTCCACTGTGTGGTGAGCGTCAATGTGAAGGTCACCAACGGCATGAATGTCTAAGTCAATCAGGCCATGACGTGCTACTTGTTCAAGCATGTGGTCAAGGAAAGGAACGCCTGTGACGCAGCTGAATTTACCGGTACCGTCTAAGTTAATCGACACCTTAATCTGAGTTTCAAGCGTATTACGCTCGACACTGGCAATGCGATCGGACATTGATTGGTTTCTCCACCGTGATTGTGACGAAGAGTCGCCACTTTTTGTGTAATAAGAGCATGACATAAGGTACCCATTATAGAACGTGGGCTCCTTAGCTTCTATGCTTTGTCTGAGTGTTTTTTGATGAGTTGTCGCTATTGCGTCGATAAACATCAACTTCGAATGCTATGATAGGCGAATTAATCCGCCGCTGAGTATGAATTAAGGTAAGCGGCTAATTAGATCAAACGCATTTGTGGTTATACATCTTAAAGGAGTCTGTCATGGTTTGGATAAAGCGACTTTCATTATTAGTGGTGGGCTTGTTAGCCATTATTGCTCTTTTACTGGCGTACGTTATGTTGTTCGTCAATCCGAATGATTTTAAAGACGAACTTAAAAGTGTTGCCTTAGAAAAAGCCAATGTCAGTTTGCGTCTGGATGGTGATATAAGTTGGTCTTTTTTCCCTTGGCTTGGGCTTGAGTTAGAGAATATCGGCGTTGCTTTGGGTGATGATCCAGAGATAGTGCAATTCGATCGTGCTGAATTCGGTGTGGCAATTTTGCCTTTGCTTGAGCGAAAAATTCAGGTGAATAAAGTTAACTTAGTCAATCTAAAGGCCAGTTTAAATAAGGATGTCAATGGCCAAGGCAACTGGCAATTAGAGTCGGCCGCTGCTGGTGCGGCGAATAGTGATTCATCAAGCCGCTCTGCGACACAGGCATCGACAAATGCCGTCACACAGACGGATGGCAATAGCACACCTTTCAAGATTCCCGATGTTCAATTGGATGAGTTACGCATTGAAAATGCACAGGTGTTGTACCGTGATGAACAAACGAAACAGCTTATCAATGCCGTTTTGAATGTTCAGCTAAACGATGTGCAGTGGGATAAAGCGTGGCCTATGGTCATGGACATTGCGGTGACACAAAGTGACTTGCAAGGTCAGTCGCCTATTAAAGCAAAGGCAACCTTAAACGCCAATCTTACCGTGTTCCCTGAGCGTGAATCCCTAACATTGGATTCTTTAGTTTTGTCGGCTGAGGTAGAGGGTGACAACTTACCGGCGAGTCCAATGAGTGCGAAGCTGAGCGCGGTGAATTTGGATATTGATTTGCCGCAAGAGAATGTGTTGGCTGAGGGCGTGGCATTAAGTGTCTTAGGGGTAAATGTTGACGCTAAAGTTCAAGCCTACCAAGTATTGAGTGATCCTCAATTTTCTGCCGTACTATCAGTCGGCGAGTTTAATCCTCGTTATCTAATGACGCGCTTAAACTTACCGTTGCCAGAGATGTCCGATGATTCCGCGCTGACTAAAGCGCGTGCCGATATTATATTTGAAGGCAGTTTAGATTCTATTACAGCTCAACCGATTTCTATTATGTTAGACGACACCAAAATAGAGGCCAATGCTGTGGTGGCTTTGTCTCCTTTGCGTTGGGATGTGAGTGTTGCGGGTGCTAATTTAAATTTAGACCGTTATCTTCCTGTGCCAGTTGAGCCAGTCGAGCCAGTCGAGCCAGTCGAGCCAGCCGATGATCAGGGGCAAGAAAAGCCACCAGAAGTGGCTGCGGATGTTAGCTCGAAAGACGACAGTGACCTCCTTCCCGTTGAGTTGCTGCGTAGTTTAAATGGTCATGTCGGCTTAGTGTTTGAAAACATAACGGTTAAAAACCTGAAAATAGACAAGATCGAACTTGACTCCACGCAAGCCAATGGCTTTATAAAAGTGTCACCATTGCACGCTTCCTTATATAAGGGAAACGTCTCATCAACGATGAATGTAGATGTGCGAGGACGTGTGCCATCCATTGATATTGTTCCTTCCATCGACGGTGTGCAGATTCAGCCATTATTGGTTGATTTCATGGACATGGATAAAATAGCGGGTGCAACCTATTTGACTGGTGAACTAAGCGCCAAGGGCAATCGTATAGACAGTTTAATGTCGTCTCTACAAGGGGATTTACTCATCGACATTAAAAATGGCGCCTTAGTAGGCACAAACCTAACAAAGACAGTGTGTGAGGGTATTGCTACCATCCGTAAGGATAAAATTGATGAGCAAAAGTTTGGTCCTGATACACCGTTTGAAACCATGCGTTTTCCGGCGCGTATTATGAATGGACAGGTGTCGACGCCAGGCTTGAAAATCAGTTCGGCAGGTGTGCAAGTGACGGGTAACGGTATTGTGTCATTACCCGACTCCTCATTGGATTATCAGGCGAACGTTGCTATTGCGGGTAGTACCTTAGATCAAGCTTGCCAAGTGAATGAGAAGGTTACTCAATTAGCGTTTCCAATCGTGTGTAAGGGGGAGTTTAGCGATGATCCAGCAGGTTTATGTCGTCCGGATATAAAAGGCTTTGGTCAGCTCTTTGCGGATTTGGCAAAAGCAGAATTGGCCGAAAAAGCAGCTGAGGAAAAAGCCCGTCTGCAAGAAAAAGTCGACGCTGAAAAAGCGCGTTTAAAAAGCAAAGTTGAAGAAGAAAAAGCGCGATTAAAAGCCGAGTTTGACGAAAAACGTCAAGCAGAGGAAGAAAGAGCAAAAGAAAAATTAAAAGAGAAGCTAAAGAGTTTGTTTTAGTTTCTGTTGAACATGTTGTGAACGTGAGAAGTAGATGCAAGCAGTTGAGAATTTTGCGCCCCGTGTTTTAGCGTGGTTTGATGAATACGGGCGTAAAAGTTTGCCTTGGCAAGAGAATAAAACCCCATATCGTGTATGGATTTCTGAGATCATGCTGCAGCAAACGCAAGTGACGACAGTGATTCCGTATTACCAGAAATTCATGACGTCGTTTCCAACGGTGGAGGCTTTGGCTGATGCTGAGCAAGACGACGTACTCGCTCATTGGAGTGGTTTAGGTTATTATGCCCGAGCACGTAATATGCACAAAGCCGCTAAAATGCTGGTGGACGAATTTGACAGTGAATTTCCGCAAACGGTGGAAGGTGTTTGCGAGTTGCCAGGGATTGGGCGTTCAACCGCAGCGGCGATTCTTTCTATTTCTCGTGGTGTTCAAGCGGCGATTCTGGATGGCAATGTCAAGCGTGTGTTGGCGCGTTTTCATGCCATACCCACGTGGCCTGGTGATAAAAAAACCGAAAGTGCCATGTGGGATTTGGCGGAACACTATATGCCTAATGCGCGTTGTGGTGATTACACGCAAGCCATGATGGATTTAGGTGCAACGCTCTGTACGCGATCCAAACCTCAGTGTTTGCTTTGCCCCTTGGAGCGTGACTGCCAAGGGCGTCTTAGCCAAGATCCAACGCAATTTCCGATTCGTAAACCCAAAAAAGCCGTAAAACCTGAGAGGAGTATTCAGCTATTGGTGTTGAATAATCCACAAGGACAGCTTTTGTTGGAAAAGCGTCCATCAACAGGTATCTGGGGAGGATTGTGGAGCTTGCCTGAATTGGCGTCGGAAGAGTCGATTGTTTTGCATGTTGAACAGCGTTTTGCGACGCAAGTGCACACTGTCATGCCATTGTCACCTTTTAGACATACTTTTAGTCATTATCATTTGGATATTGCACCAAGCCAAATTCAGCTGTCCGCTATGACGTTGGTGATGGAAGAGAATAAATATCAATGGTTTAGTCTACAAGATGCTTTGGCCCAAGGATTGCCTGCGCCAGTCAGAAACATTTTAGAACAGATTAACTGATTTGGATTTTTTGCATGATGACAGACAAAAAACGCTCCTATATTAAGCGTGTTAGCGAGGTATTTGTCTCGTTTTTATGGTTAGGTTTTACCAGTTTTGGTGGGCCTGCTGCGCACCTTGGTTATTTCAACCAGACCTTCATTAAGCGTAAGCAATGGGCAAGTGAGGCTCAATATGTCCAATGGGTCGCGCTGAGTCAGATAGTCCCCGGGCCAGGATCGAGTCAGGTTGGCTTTGCTTTGGGCTATCATCGCGCGGGTTTACTTGGCGCGATAGCTGCCTTTGTGGCTTTTACGTTACCGTCTTTTGTTGTTATGGTGCTTTTGGCTCAATTTGGTTACCACTGGCAGGGGAATGTGTTTTTCGATGGTGTTGTTCATGCATTGAAATTATTGGCCGTGGTGGTGGTGGCTGATGCCTGTGTGAGTATGTGGCGATCTTTCTGTCAGCGCAAGGCAATGGCGTGTGTGGCTCTTTTGAGTGCTGCGACGCTGATATGGATGCCATTTAGTTTTAGCAGTCTTGTGGTGTTAGTTATCGCCGCTTGTATTGGCTTTTTCCTGCCTTTTTCGTCTTTAAATGCTCATGACCCGTTACCTAAGGTGCGTTGTGCTTGGTTTTTGTTGTTTTTATCGGTCGGCCTGTTTTTAATTAGCTTTGCTTTTGACAGTGGGTTAGGTGGTGTGTTTGCTGATTTCTATCGAGCTGGTGCTCTGGTATTCGGTGGTGGTCATGTGGTTTTACCTATGCTGTCGGCATTTGTTTCCGATCGTGTCTCTGAGGCGAATTTGCTGATTGGATATGCCGCGGCACAAGCGGTTCCTGGTCCAATGTTTACCATGGCAAGCTTTCTTGGTGCGTCTGCGGCACCGCAAGGAGCCAATGTTTGGTTGTGGGCGGGTATCGCAACATTAGGTGTGTTTTTATCAGGTTTGCTCTTGATGCTCGGTGCGCAAAACATCTGGCACCATTTATCAAGCAATACGCGATGCCGTGGTATTGTGGCGAGCCTAAACGCTGCCGTAGTCGGTATATTAATCGCGGCTCTATACCATCCTATTGGAACGTCAAGCCTTGTTAGTGTGTGGGATATTGTTTGTGTTGCCCTAGGATTTATTTGGTTGAAATACAAACGACCTTCGATTTTTATGTTGATTATTGTGTTTGTTCTAATCGGACTGGTGCGCCGTTATTGATTCTAGGAGTGACGAGTCATGCTCACCTTGAATTTTGCTGTGTTGGCGCCATTATTTATACTGTATTTTTATGATGACGAGAGAGTTTTATGGCGAACACGGTTTTTTGTAAAAAATTTCAGAAAGAAATGGAAGCCTTAGATCGTGCTCCATTGCCGGGGGCAAAAGGCCAAGAGATTCTACAAAATGTCTCCAAGCAGGCTTGGCAAGAATGGCAGCAACTGCAAACCATGATGATTAATGAGAAGCAATTAAACTTGATGCAACCAGAGTCTCGTAAATACGTGATGGAGCAAATGGAAAAGTTCTTTAACAATGAGGCAACGGATAAATTGTCAGGCTATGTTGATCCTGATGATATTAAAGAGCTTTAATCGGTGATATCGGGTTGGATTTTTCTCAACCATCGTCGTAAGTTTTAACAAAAATGCCCCTTGTTAATTGGATTAACAAGGGGCATTTTTGTGGGTAAACGTTATTGTTTATTAGACGCAGTGTCTTTTATTGGGTGACAAAGCTGGCAAATAAAATGTCTTTCACGGGTGCTAAGTTGGTTTCTTTCTGTAAAGCATCATTGACCGCAATAGCCGCTTCTTCACGCGTTTTTTCTCGTGCTATGGCACCGGTGACTTGTTCTGTGGTGCGTGAGCTAAGGAACATTACCAAGGCATCTCTAACTAGCGGCATATTGGCTTCTATTAAGTCTTTTGAGTTGACGTCAGTTCGAATGCTAATGCTGGTTTTGATATATTTTAGTCGGGAGTCATCACCTAAATGGTTAACAACAAAATCTGGTTTTAATTCCACGTAGGCTGGTGGCGATGCAACTTCCTCTTCAGCATGGCTGACCATGCTAGTAAGTCCGTAAAGTAAAAAAAAAGTAAAAAGACTATGTTTGTTAAGCAGGGATATCATCAATGACATGTTAGGTTCTCGTATTCGTTCCAATTGGCAGTATACTAACTGCCATTAAAGCTTGCTGTCAGTAGTAATTTTGTACTTTCTTATTTTTCTACTTTCTTGCGCAAGTTTATTTTTAAGCTGGTTTTATTTTATTTCGTTTACTGAGAGGTTGTTGTCTATGGTTGCCTTGTTATCCGCTCGTCGCTTTCATGGTTTGGTAGCATTTGTCGCTTTCGCGCTTTTAGCGGTGGCTTTTTATATGGAATATCAAATGGGATTAGAGCCTTGTCCTCTTTGCATGTTGCAACGAATTGCCTTTTTCTGTGTAGGCGTTATGTCTTTGTTATCCGCCTTGACGGGGAGTGTAAAAGTTCGCAAAGCGTGTGCTTGGGTGGTAACGGTTTTATCTTTGATCGGCGCGGCTTTAGCCATTCGACACTTGTATTTGCAAAGTCTGCCAAGCGATGAGTTGCCAGCGTGTTTGCCAGGGTTGAGCTATATGTTTGAGGTGTTTCCATGGCAAGAAATTATGCAGGCAATGGTGATGGGAACAGGGGAATGTGGTGAAGTTCATTGGACTTTATTCGGTATTAGTATTCCAGGTTGGACATTGCTTGCCTTTATTGGGATGGCGTTGGTGAATATTGTTATTGCGTTGCGAGTCGGTAAAAAAACATCTTTCTAGTAAACCGTTACAAAACCCCTCAGGTGATAGTCTTGCAGGGGTTAACAGATCGGAATATGCTTGAAACAAAGGTGAATTATAATAAACGCGTGATGGAGTCTGTATATGTTAGAAGGTTGTAAAACAGCCCAAGAACGATGGGGCGGTGTTCACGATATTATCGATCGTTGGCTTGAGCAGCGTCGTCAGCTTATCGAGTTGTGTATTTATTTACGTGATCGTGGTGAGTTCACTCCGACAGACACTCCTAAGATTCAATCTCTTTGTGAGATGCTAGTGGATTATGTGTCAGTTGGACATTTTACGGTTTATGAACAGCTAGCGCTGGAAGCCAAAGAGTTTCACGACGATAGTGCCTTGGTTTTGTTGCGCAAGTTGTTGCCAAAAATCGATGCTTCAACTGAGGTCGCGATTGAATTTAACGATAAGTATGACACCAAAGAGCATTGTAATTCTCAGCTTGAAGCCTTGCCGTTTTCATTGAAAGCCTTGATTCTTGTGATAGCCGAACGATTCCAATATGAAGATCAGTTGATTAAGGAATTACATGAAGCACATAGCGAAAAAAGCGCTTGAGCTTGGTTTAATTGCTTTTAGCTCTGTTGCCTTGCTGTCTTGCTCTGCTGAAGCGCCTATTCGTACAGCAAAATACGCTGAGCAGGGGCTGTATTCTGCTGGGCTGAGTGATGACGGTTCCTCTGCGTTAATTGGTTCCGTGCAGCATGGTGGCAGTTATTGGGTAAATGCTGTTAATGAGCGACGTTTTAACTGGAATCATGCTGCAGGTGAATTTTCATCCATAGTAGGCGTTGATATTGATCCTAGCGGTCTTTATGCGGCAACAGGTGGCGCTCGCACATTAGTGCTTTGGAATACCACAACGGGTATGTCTGAAGGCTTTTGGTCGACGCCCGGTGATATTCAGTCCTTAAAACTGACTCAAAATGGCAACAATGCTCTTATTGGTTTGAATGATCAAACCGCGCGTTTTTTTGATATTAAAAACGGTGGTATAAAGCAAACCTTAAGAACAGGGGCAACGGTTCGAGCTGTGGACGTCATGTCTGATGGCAGCATTGGAATCACTGGTGATGATTTGTCCAATGTCATTTTATGGAATTTGCAAACCGGTGAAAAAATACACCAGTGGACATTAAGTAATGACATTGCCAGTGTCGCATTATCAAGTGACGGGAAATATGCCTTTGGTGCAGCCCAGCTTGGTAACGCAAAAATTTGGTCCACGCGTGATGGTAAAGAGTTGACGAATATTGACACTGGTGCTTTAAAGTACCGCAACGTGACGCTTAGCCAAGCCGTATTTTCACAAGATAATCGATTCATTCTTGTTGGTGGTGTGAATAGTCAAGTTTCTCTTGTGCAAGTCAGTACTGGTGCAATACAAAAAGAATGGCGTATTTATTTGCCTAAAGGTCGTCCTGCAGGGGCGAGCGTGTTGTCCTTGGCTTTTGCTCCGGGTAATCGTTATTACGCAATTGGAAGTAATGGTTACTTAAACGTATTGGAATAATGCATGCCTCAATCCTCTGATTCATTCTCATTGTTTAGTAAAAGACAACAGTCAATGTGGGCGGCGTTATTTGCAGCGCAAGCGGCTATTGCGGTTGCGGCAGGGGCGTTCGGTGCTCATGCTCTTGAAGGTATGCTAGACGTGAAGGCGCTGGGGTGGTGGCAGACAGGTAGCCAGTATCTTATGTATCATGCATTGGCTGGCTTGATTGTTTCCACTGTGCTTTTGTCTTTACCTTCTAGAAAACTTATTTTATGCCTATTTTTTCTGGGTAATATGTTATTTGCTGGCAGCTTGTACGCGATGGCCTTAACGGGCTACCGATTTTTAGGCACAGTCACACCTTTGGGTGGCCTATGTTATTTGCTGGCTTGGTGCTTTTTGATTTATCGTTTATGGCGTCTAGGTAGAAGTCAGTAACGTGATCTGTGGGGCAAACGCTTTTGAAAAGGGATAACAAAGCAGGACATCGCATGGTTTTTCCGGTAGTATGCGTGCCGAATTAATGATCGATTTAGGCTGAGACGATGGCCTATTTTGGCTTGTCACATAGTAGAATTAAGCGATACGAAACCATGCAAGAACACGATACAGAGGCTCAAGAACCGTTTCACAAACGCACTATCCGCAGTTTTGTTGTACGCGGTGGTCGAATGACGGAAGGTCAACAAAAGAACTATGAAGCAAATTGGGCCATATACGGTTTGAATCTTGCTGATGGTCGAATTGATTACACGACCGTATTTGGTCGAGAATCCGATGTTATTATTGAAGTTGGTTTTGGCATGGGATCTTCTCTTGCTGAAATGGCAAAAAACGCTCCTGAAAAAGATTTTATTGGTATTGAAGTGCATCCACCTGGGGTGGCAAAACTGATGATGCTAGCCAAAGAGCAAGGCATTACTAATTTACGCGTATATTGTGATGATGCCATAGAAGTGATGGCGAACTGCTTACCACAAAACGTAGCCAGTGCTTTCCAATTGTTTTTTCCAGACCCTTGGCATAAAAAGAAACACAACAAGCGTCGTATTGTTCAGCCTTTATTTGCAGAGCAAGTGGCTAATGTGTTGAGGGATGGTGGACACTTTCATATGGCAACGGATTGGCAGCCATATGCCGAACATATGATGGAAGTCATGGAGGAGCAGGTGTTGTATGAAAATGCCGCTGGAAAGGGCTTATATCACCCACGCCCAGAATGGCGACCGCTTACTAAGTTTGAACAGCGCGGTGAACGCTTAGGTCATGGTGTTTGGGATTTGATTTACACTAAAAAGTAATTAAGCTGTATGTCTAGCTAGGACAACAGACAATAAAAAAGCGACTTCATTGAGTCGCTTTTTTATTGGTGAAATGTTGAGATTATTTAATCTCAACGCTCTCACGGCTGTTGCCAGCATCAAAATGTTCTTGGAATACTTTTGGTGTACGTCCACGACCAGTCCATTCATGAACCTCGCCATCAACCGTTAGGCGATATTTGGGTTCTACTGTTTTGCCTTTTGCAGCGCCTGCTTTTGGTGCCGTCAATAAAGCAATCTCTTCCATAGTTAGGCCGCTTTTTGCGATTAGAGTGGCAATTTCTTCTGCACGAGCAGATTTCATTGCTTGCTCAGCTTCGCGCGCTGCTTCTTCTTCTTTGACTTTTTCAAGTGCATTGTTGAAGCCAGCAATTAGGTTTTCTAGCTGCGCAACGGTTAGTTCTTTGGCGGCCGCGCGTGCTTTTGCTTTATTGCTTGCTAATTCTAGTAATAAACTCATTAGTGTCCCCTATTTATCTGTTAAGAACTGGTTGTCTCTTAATAACTGGTTGGTCTTGCACTGAAAAAGAGATCCGTCTTTTACATCCAGTGGCGCGTTTAAATCAATAAATCTTTTAAGATAGAGAAACTTTATTTTCTGTCTGAGCATGGATCTAAATCAGAGATGAAAATGAACTTTATCTTGTAATGCTAACTCAATATTAACGTCAACCTGTAAAATCTTGAATGGCTTGCTAATACAGTGTGGTGTGATTTTATACTATTTCAAGTTTGAGTTGTGGATTTTAATAAAAAATACTCTAACATGCTAATCAAATAATGCGTTGGAATCGTTAGAAAAGTGTAAACAATAGGATAATACATGAATTCTATATCAGATAACTTAAGTTCAGAGTTTTCTATATTAAAAAAATACAGTGACAATATTATTCAGTTATTTGAAGAGGGGGCAACGGTCCCTTTCGTCGCTCGGTATCGAAAAGAAAGTACGGGCGGTATGAGCGATATAGATTTACGTTCTTTTTACGATAGATGGCAATATCTTGCAGAATTTAAAAAACGTCAAGAGAGCATTCTCGCGACATTGTCACAGGATCCAGCGGTGCCAGTTACGATACTTAATAAGCTTCGTCAGGCAACGTCTAAAAATGAACTAGAAGATCTCTATTCACCCTATAAGAAAACGCGTAAAACGAAAGCAGACGAAGCGAAAGAGCAGGGGCTTTTGCCTTTGGCTACACTGATTTGGACAGGTCGTCAGGCAGACACTCTACCTGCTGTTTCCGCCTGGTGTCAGCAGAATGCCATTAGTATGTCTGCTGAGTCTGCATTAGAAGGCGTGACGGAAATATTGAATGAAGCAATCGCAAATGACAGTGACGTTCTGAAAAAGGGGCGTGAAGAGCTCTTGAAAGATGGTATTTTAACCAGCCGTGTTTTACGTGGAAAAAAAGAGCAAGGTGAAAAGTTTAGAGATTACTTTGATTATCAAGAAGCGATCAATAAAGTGCCTTCTCATCGATTATTAGCTCTTTTCCGAGCCAAAAAAGAAGCCATTCTTAAACTCAGTGTGTCCTTAAAAGATACGGTTGGTTATCCCAGTAGACTAATTTTTCCTCACCTTAATCAATTACTTGATAATAAGGCACCTGAGTCTCAAAGGATGACCGCATTGCAATATCGTTATTTAAACCTAGCTTGGGAAAATAAATTATTGCCGAAATTAGAGTCCGATGTGCTTGCGCAATTGAAAGAGCGAGCTGAGGAGGGCGCCATACAGGTATTTGCTAACAATCTTCAGGATTTATTGATGGCCGCTCCTGCCGGTGCTCACCGAGTATTAGGTGTGGACCCAGGTTTTCGTAATGGCGTTAAGTTAGCGGTCATTAATGAGCAAGGCTCTTTGTTAGATCATGGTGTTATTTACCCGCATGGGCCTCAAAATCGCATACAAGAAGCGAATGCCATGCTGTCTACACTCATTCATCAGCACCGCATTGGTTGGGTGGCAATTGGTAACGGTACGGCTTCAAGAGAGACTGAAGCCTTAATCAAGGCGCTGATAAAAGAATCCAACCTAGAATGCCGTGCTGTTGTCGTTAGTGAAGCGGGGGCGTCTGTGTATTCTGCTTCGCCAATAGCAATAGAAGAATTTCCTGATTTAGATGTCACGATTCGAGGGGCGGTATCGATTGCACGACGCTTTCAAGACCCTCTTGCTGAGCTGGTAAAAATCGATCCTCAAGCCATTGGTGTGGGACAGTATCAACATGATGTAAAAGTTTCTCAACTGACAAAATCCCTTGCTAATGTTGTGGAAGATTGTGTGAACCGAGTGGGCGTTGATATTAACCTCGCTTCTGTTTCTTTACTGTCTTACGTGTCAGGTTTAACGCATCGTTTAGCACAGAATATTGTCGATTATCGTCAACAAAAAGGTCGAATAGAATCCCGTGCCGAGTTATTAAAAATCAAAGGTATTGGCGATAAATGTTTTGAACAGTGCGCGGGTTTTTTAAGAATACTAAATGGTAAAGAGGCGTTGGATCAGTCAGGTGTTCATCCTGAGTCCTATCCTTTAGTGCAGAAAATGGCGGCGCAATTAAAGTTAAAAGCGCACGATTTGCTGAATAACAGCGGTGCTTTGCAGCAGCTGAGACAATTAGCGCCCAGTTTTGCGCAAGCGGGAGATTTTACGTATTCGGATATTCTCAATGAGCTTGCTAAACCTGGTCGAGATCCGCGGCCTGAGTTTCGTTATGCGTCATTTGATCAAAGTGTGCAAACGTTAGAAGACCTTCAAGAAGGCATGGTTTTAGAGGGCGTTGTCACCAATGTGGCTGCCTTTGGCGCGTTTGTGGATTTGGGTGTGCATCAAGATGGTTTGATTCATATCTCTCAGCTAGCAGATCGTTTTGTGAAAGATCCAAGGGATTTTGTACGAGTAGGGCAGGTTGTCAATGTGACCGTGCTTGAAGTAGATGTGCAGCGTAAACGTATTGCATTAAAGGCAAATGGGCTTTGATCAATTTATCTTTAAAAAAACAAAAACCGATTAGAGGGTTCTAATCGGTTTTAGAATAACGCATAACGTTAGTGTAAAAGGGATAGTGACGAATTTTAAACCGCTACTGCGATTTGTGCTTTTGCTTCATTGAACGCTTCTTCGCCAGGTGCGCCCATTGCTTGACCACCAGCAATGAAAGTCTCTTTCACATTTAGGCCAATGAAGCCTAGGAATGTTTGAATGTGCGGTACTTGGTGATTAAATGCTTCACCTGCAGAGAAACTGCCGCTTGCAGCAAAGATGTAGGCATCTTTGTTTACCAAGCCAACAGGGCCAGTTTCTGTATATTTAAAGGTACGACCAGCACGAGCAATATAGTCAAAGTAAGACTTTAAGGTAGAAGGAATGCCGAAGTTGTACATTGGAGCAGAAACGATAACTACATCTGCAGATTCTAGTTCCGTAATCAATTCGTCGCCAATCGCTACAATGGCTTTTTGCTCAGCAGTGCGACTTTCTTCAGATGTGAATAGTGCACCGAGCGTCTCGCTAGTAAAATGTGGTAGTGGGTTCGCAGCTACATCACGGGCAACCACTTTGCCGTCAGGATTTTTGGCGAGCCATTTTTCAACAAATTCATTCGCCAATTGACGAGATTTAGAGTTTTCGCCAGAGGCACTAGAATCGATACGTAATAAAGTTGCCATAAAAATACATTCTCCGTAATAAAGTATTGAGCCTATTTGGCTCTGGTATTTGACAGTTGCTCCATACTATAACCAAATTATTCGATTAAAAAGCGACATTTATTGAAGATATTGATCGAAAAATGCGATACTTTTGCTGTTGAATTATTATAGCTAATTGACCTTATTAAAAGAGAATCACTTTGAAAGCCCCAAGAGTAACCTTAGAACAGTGGCGAGTACTGCAATCGGTTGTCGATAAAGGTGGTTTTGCTCAAGCCGCTGAGGCTCTGCATAAAAGCCAATCTTCTGTTAGCTATACCGTAGCCAAACTGCAAGAGCAGTTAGGTTATCCTTTATTGATTATAGAAGGTCGTAAAGCCAAGCTGACCGAGCGCGGTGAAGTATTATTGCGCCGTTCACGGCACCTTTTAAAAGAAGCGATTGATTTAGAAGAGCTTGCGCATACCTTGGGGCAAGGCTGGGAGCCAGAATTAGAGTTGGTTGTTGATCAGACATTTCCTACACCGGCTTTATTACGCGCATTAAAGTTATTTGAACCACAAAGTAAGGGAACACAAGTTCAGCTCAAAGAAGTGGTGTTAAGCGGTGGTTTAGAAGCCTTAAAGCAAGGTCGGCCAGATCTTGTGTTAAGTGCGATCGTGCCAAAAGGGTATCTTGCGGATCCTATCGTTGAGGTTGAGTTGCTTGCAGTTGCTTCTCCACAGCATCTTTTGTTTCAGGAGGAAGGTTTAATCGATAACGAACGGTTAAGTCGAGAATTGCAGTTGGTTATTCGCGACTCTGCTGTAGAAACGTCTATGGATGCAGGTTGGCTAGGCACCGATCGCCGCTGGACTGTATCCAGTGTGCAATCAGCATTAGAAATTGTAGTTAGTGGCATCGGGTTCGCTTGGCTGCCAAAAGCAGACATACACGATGAGTTGGACAGCGGAAAATTACAGAAACTTAACCTTGTTTCGGGTAGTGAGCGCAATTTCCATCTCTATGCCATTTTTGGTAAAGGTGAGCGTACTGGTCCAGCGACACGGCTGCTGGTAGAACTACTTCAAGCCGAATGCAACAGTTGTCCAAAACGTTCTGTCATCACAGCAGATAACACTTCGTTTTTAAAATGATAGAAAGTGTTATCTGTGCTGAGTATTTAAAAGATCACTCGCTGGTTTGATCTTGAATAATACGCAATAAAGAGGGAAGGAGAGCACGGTCTACGTGGCTTTCTACATTCCATAACTTCGCGATAGCGATGGCTTTTGGGCAATGGAACAGTATTTTTTCAATATGAATTTTCACGACTAATTTTGGTGGTTTAGGGTCACTAAAGAGCGATAGAAGATCCTCATCACGATGCAAACTGGCAATGCCCTTTGCGCGGACAACTTCACCAATACCTGGAATCATAAACAGCAACCCCATTTCAGGTTGAGTAACAAGGTTTTTTAGGCTGTCTAAGCGGTTATTGCCCGCAGAGTCTGCAAAAGCCAGTGTTTTTGAGTCCAAGACTCTGATGAATCCCGCTTCTCCGCCACGAGGCGAGATGTCTGCGAAGCCATTTTTATCGGTGGTAGAAATAAGAACAAAAGGACTGTTTTTTATAAAGGTAACGGCGTGCTGTTCAAGCTCGGTGATTTCTTTACTTACAGCCAGTGGGTGAGGCTGATCGTAGAGGGCTTCTAGTTGCTCTAGTGATGTTATTTGGCTCATGCCAGTCCTTTTGTCTGTATGGTCGATGTTTGATTTTATCGTAGTGTTCATTCTATAACACTAATGCCATCATGAGGAGGTCATCTAATTAGCATTTTTCTGCGTATAAGAAAGTCTGAAGCGGTTTTTGAATAAGTTACATTTATTTTTTTTAGAGCAAAAGGAGGCGATATGATTACAGTACATCATTTAGAAAACTCACGATCTCAGCGTATCTTATGGTTGCTGGAAGAGCTTGGTTTAGAGTATGACATTGTGGAATATAAGCGCGACCCAGACACAGCGTCAGCGCCAGAATCGTTAAAAAAAGTACACCCTCTTGGTAAGTCACCGGTTATTACGGATGGCGGGCTAACGGTAGCGGAATCGGGCGCAATAATAGAATATTTATTAGACAAATATGACGCTGACAATCGTTTAAGACCAACAGAAGGTCAGGCGCTATTAGATTATCGTTATTGGTTGCACTTCGCAGAAGGTTCGTTGATGCCGCTGTTGGTGATGAAGTTAGTGATGATGAAGGTCCCACAAAGTCCAATGCCCTTTTTTGTGAAACCGATCGCAAAGGCATTAACGGGGAAAATCCAAGAAAAATTCATTATGCCACGTATTCAGCCGCAACTGCTTTTTATCGAAAAGACCTTAGGTGAGCATACTTGGTTGGTTGGTGACACGTTAACGGCCGCTGATATTCAGATGAGTTTTCCATTGCAAGCTTCAAGTACGCGCATGGATTTGGCTAAATTTCCTAATATTGCTCGTTTTATTAAGCAAGTCGAAGCCATTCCAACGTATCAAAAAGCGATAGAAAAAGGTGGTGCGTTTACAACACTATAGGTGTTCGTGGGACGTTTATGCACCGCACTAGTGTTTACTTTATTAAGGGTGTTAGTGTGGTGTCTAAATTCTGCACTATTTGTTGATATTCGTTCTCATTAAGTGTATTTTGCACCTCTTAGTTTTTCTATTTAAAAGAGGTTTAACGGATTAATGGCACCTGAGCACCAAGTTCCCCAAAACGTTGGTGAGCTTTATGTGGAACACAGTTCGTGGTTAACAGGATGGATCCGTAAACGTTTAGGCTGTCAGGAATTGGCGGCTGACATTGCCCAAGATACTTTTGTTCGATTACTTAAAAAGCCAAAATATTTCGCCAATATGGGTGAGGTTAGAGCGTTTTTAAGCACAGTCGCTAAGGGATTATATATTGATCAATGGCGTCGTAAGCAAATAGAGCAGGCTTGGTTAGAGTCGTTAATGCACAGCGAGGAAGCGTTTTATCCTTCCGCAGAGCATTCTGCGTCGATGATAGAGTTGCTTTGTGAGTTGGACGCGATGATTGCCAAAATGCCTAAAAAAGTGGCCAATGCCTTTATTTTATCTCAAATACATGGTTTAACGTATTCAGACATCGCTCAGCGCTTGTCTGTCTCTGAAAGAATGGTAAAACGCTATATGGCGCAGGCCATGTTACACTGTGTTTTGCTTAAATCTGACTTGTCTTTGTAGATATTATGACTTCATCTCAATCTGTCACCTATGCCCATCTTGAGGCCGCTTCTGAGTGGTTTGCCGTTTTATCTGATACACCTGTCTCGGAGGTCGATCAGGCGGCATGGCAGCGATGGCTGAATGAAGACGACGTGCACCGTAAAGCGTGGCAGCAGGTGGAGTCTGTCAGTGTTATGTTTTCTTCTTTTCAAAACCCTGAGTCTCAGCAATCAGCGAGTTATGTATTAGACAAAACGCACACTGTTAGTCGGCGTCAGTTTATGAAAGGGGTGCTTGGTTTGGCCGGTATTGCCTCGTTGGGGTGGGTGAGTTGGCAAAACACCGCATTGCCTTCAATGGTGGCGGCGTGGCACGCCGATTTTCATACCTCGGTGGGCGAGCAGTCTTCCTTCTCTTTAGAAGACGGTTCCCATGTGTGGTTAAACACCAACAGTGCAATGACTCCTTATTATACCGCCGCTATTCGACACCTATCCTTGCTGTCGGGTGAGGCTTTTGTGGAGCTAGCAAACCAAGATAGTCGACCTTTTGCCCTGTCTTGTGGTCAGGCTACCGTGCGTCCAATGACCGATAAGGCGCGGTTTTGTCTGCGACATTTACCTGACCAGCAAGCCATCCTCTCTGTGTATCGTGGTACTTTGTCTATTGCCTTGAATGAATCGACTGTCACAAAAGAAATTCACGCTGGAGAATCCGTTACTTTTACTCCGCAATCCTTTGCTGAAGTAAGGCCGGCGTTGGCCTTATATGAATCTTGGGTAAAAGGCTTGTTGGTCGTAGAAGACATGCCTTTGTCTGACTTTGTCAACGAGCTGAGCCGCTATCGCCACGGTTTTATTAACGTTGACCCAAACATTGCGGACTGGCGTGTGGTTGGAACGTATCCCGTGCAAAATACAGACGTGATATTTAGCATGCTAGAGAGCAGTTTCCCTCTTCACGTTAAAGAAACGCTGCCTTGGTGGATCAGTATTTCTCCTGTTTAATTCACCATAAAGCGACTGCATTAAATATTTATTAAAAAGTAGACGTTTTCATGTCCCCTTTTACTCTGCCTGTTCGGTAATAGTAGTAATAAGCATTACTATTACGGAGTTTCTATGTCATCTCGTCCTGCAATACCGTCTTTTAAGCGTCGTGCAGCCCCAAGGCTACTGGCGCTGCAGATTGCGTTAGTGAGTGGTTTTTCTATATTGCCTGTGTCTATTGTGTATGCCGAATCTGTGTCCGCAGATATGCGTTATTACAAGATTGGTGCCGGATCTTTGTCTAAAGCGGTTAATGCTTTTGCTGCTACCTCTGGTCTGTTTTTGGGCGGCAGCGGGCAACTGCTGAGTGGTAAGCAAACGGTAGGTTTTGAAGGCGAATACTCGACGGAACAGGCGTTAGAGCTATTGCTAGTAGGAACAGGGTTATCTTATCAAAGAGGGGATGGAAACAGCGTAGTGTTAGTTGATGAAAACTCAGTAACACAGACGGAAGACGGCGTTAATTTGTCGCCTTTGATGGTGAGAGAAATGAAAAGCCAGAAAGAGGTGGGTGTTCAGACTATCGGCTCGGAAGAGATTGAAGCCATGCCAACCGAAGGGGGAAATTTAACCGACTTGCTTCGTACCAACACAGCCGTTAACTTCAGCCGTTCTAGTAGTAGTTCGACAAATAGTGGCAGTATGCGTCCTGATGAAGTGTCTATTTATGGACAGGATTATTATCAAAACGCCTTCATGATCGATGGTATCGATACATCTAATGATTTTGATCCAGGTTCAAGCAGTGCAGGTGATAGTTATACTAACCCAATTTCAAATGCTAATCTGTCAACGCTTTCTGGAAGCTCGCCACAGAGTTATTACATGGATGTGGATGCTCTAGAACAGGTCAAGGTTTACAGCAGTAATATCCCTGTGGAATACGGCGGTTTTATGGGGGGCGTGATTGACGCTAGATTGAAGCGTTATGATGGCGAAGATTCCGTTTTTATCAAATATGGATTGTCTAAAGACGCATGGGAGAAATTTCACTTTGACGAGAGAAAAGCCGAAGAATTTTATGGTGCTGACAGTATCGATGGTGCTTATACGCCGGAATATAAAAAACAAAATTACTCGGTAACCGTTTTAAAGGGTCTTTCCGACAAAGTCGGTTCTACCTTGACGGTGTCTAGAAAAACCTCTGAGTTCAGGCAGCAATATGAAAATCGTTCCGATGAAGTCAGGTCAATATATTATGATGACACCATTGATAACCTGATGGGGCGAATTGATGCAAAAGTGAATGATAGACTCGATTTAGGTTTTTCGTTTCGCTATTCAGACCGTTTTCATGATGGCTTAACATCAACGGATTATAATGATACTTTTGTTAAGTCGCATACCGCTTACGGAGTAGGGAATAACTTCGACTATCGCTTTGACAATAGTGTGTTAACCATTGATACCGCATTCGATCGCTCCTTCGACGAGCTTGATTCTCAGTCTAATGTATATTCGTTTCATCCTTCTGCGAATTATTATAATGGTCTTCCGTATTCTGGCGGTTACGGTGATATTTTGCAGCAACAAGATACCTTCAGTATTAATACAAAGTGGGTGCGTGATGCGATTGCTCTTGGTCAGACGCAACACACGTTCACCCTTGGCGCTGATTTAGCATTCAAAAAAGCGTTTTATCAAGCTTATGGTAGTGAGTATTACCAGTATGCCTGTCTATCCGGAAGTACTGGCTCTGGGTGTAAGGATTCAAACAGGGACGGTGTTCATGATGAAAATGATGAATACCTTACAAGGTACGGAGTTTTGGAAGGCAATAAAATAACCAAGCATTATCAAAGTTATGGGGTTTATCTTGAGGATCGAATTGATATTCATGACTGGACATTGACGGCTGGTGTTCGGGCCGATCATGAAACTCTGCTTGATAATGTCAATATTGCTCCGCGAGCCAACTTGCAATGGGATGTTTTTGGTGATGATAGTACACGATTAACCACAGGTGCTAGCCGTTATTATGGGCGTAGTTTCTTAAAATATGCCCTAAGAAATGAAATGAAAACCTGGTATACAACGACTCGATATAATAGAGATGGCAGTATTAGCAGCAGTCCTGACACAAATTCTAGTGATTATGCTAATTTTTCAGATTACGATTTGAAAACGCCTTATTCTGATGAAATCATGTTCCGTATAGACCAAGTTATGGGGCCTGTGGACGCGTCTTTAACCTTAGTTAATCGTGAAAGCAGGGATAGCGTAAAGCTCGCGGGATCAAGAGGGTCTTATTATTATACTAACGAAGGACGTAGTTCTAATAACAGTGTTGAGCTCGCTTTCCAGCAACGTACTCCTCTTGAGGTATTTAATACTTTTACTAAAGCAAGCTTCTCTCTTGGTTGGAAAGAAAGTAAGTCCAATGTTCAAAGTGACGAGGGCTATGAAGAGAATCTAGAAGACGAGGAACGTGTCTACTACAACGGAGAGGAGATCGACTTTGCAGACTTGCCTTCTTGGGATTACAACATACCATTTACGGTTAAGTTGAGTACCACAACCAATATTCCTGCTTGGCACCTTCAGTGGAGTAACTTTGTTAATGTAAAAAGCGGTGGTGTTGTGGCTCAGTCAGATAGCTCAAGCAGCTACACCGATGCCGACGGTAAAGAGTTGACAGTATACAAAGATAAGGACTTTGATGATCTGGTGACGTTAGATACGAAAATTCGTTTTTCTCCACCATTATTTGCGAGTAGTGAAGGTTACATAGAAGCAAAAATTACCAACTTATTCGATGATGTTGTATCGACAACAACTTCCACGTCTTCTACAGCAACTCAGTCTTTTACCTCCGGTAGAAAAATCTCTATGGAAGTCGGCATGCGTTTCTAAGCCGATGTTTCTCTTATCTCCTGTCCTGTTGATAAACAAATGCTCTATTGAGCATTTGTTTACTTCTTTATATGAAATGATTTCTATGAGCGGTTTTATGCTTTTTTTTCAGAATATTTTACGTGTGGTTGGATTAACGTGTGCGGTGATGTTTACGCTTCAGGCGTTTGCGAATGACGATGAAGGATTACCTTGGGATAAGCGTGTTGTTCACGGCACATTAGACAATGGTTTTCAGTATTATTTATTTGATTCAAGACAGGAAAAAGACGCGCCAGAAGGTCTGACTTTGGCGAATTTAGTGGTACTTTCTGGTGCGATCGATGAAAAAGAAAATCAGCTCGGTGTGGCGCATATGGTGGAGCATATGGTGTTCCATGAAAGCGCTGGATTACCGAATGGTACTCGGCAAGCCTTGTTAGATATGGGGTTTAAGCAAGGGCGTGATTTTAATGCCATGACCAACAGTGAAAATACGCGTTATATGGTGAATTTGCGTAACACCACACCAGAGCGGCTCCACAGGGTGTTGGACGTGTATCAGCAAATGGCTTTCCACGCCGATATTAGAGCGACGTCGTTAGACAAAGAGCGCTTGATTATTCAAGAAGAGTGGCGTGGGAAATTGAGTCACCGAGCACGGGTCAATGATGAGAAAAAAGCCTTGTTACGGGTTGGTTCATTGTATCCAGAGCGCCCTGTTATTGGCACGCAGGACACGATTAAACACACCCCCGCAGAGCAACTGCGCGCTTTTTATCGAGACTGGTACGCGCCAAATAATATGGCGTTAGTCATTTATGCCCCCGTTGATAGTCATGCTTTAGAGGCACAAATTAAAAACGTTTTTAGTGCTGAGCCTAGGCGGACGCTGCCGAAACGACACCCAAAAGACCCTATATTAGATGATCTTCTTAAAATGGGTCAGTTGCGCGACGCTGGCAGCAAAACCAATCAGGTTGCTTTTTTATACCGATTTGGAAGTGAGTCTTTTGATACGGACGAGGGGCGACGTGACGGATTGATTGATTATATGACGCGTAATTTGCTCACTGAGCAAATACGGCGCCAAAGAGATGTCTTACCGGAGCATGTTCGTGCTCTATCCAGTACCAAAGGAACCGTGTCGCCCAATGTGGCCATTCTGGGTTTTTCGGTCAATGTTGACGATGGCTTTCATTTATTGGGCTTAGCGTCATTGATGAAAGAAGTTGAACGTATAAAAACACACGGTTTTTTACCTCAGGACTTTGATAAGGTTTATAAAAAAGTCGTTGATACCGCAGAAGCGAATAAAGACGCGGCCAAAAGTCGCGGCACTATTTGGGCTGTCAAAATGGTGGATGCGGTGACGTCAGGCAAAAAACTACAGGACCCAGTGCTAAGCAATGATCGAGTTTTGCGCTTGGTGAGAAGTATTTCACTGGACGATGTCAATGCGCGTTTGCGTCAGTGGTTATCAGCTCCGGATCGTATTCTGTATACGCAAGCCGTCGGTGGAAAACGTGTTGATATAGGCTCTGTGGAATCGGTTGAGGCGATGTTTGACACCATCAATAAAAAAGATCTTGCGCCGTTGGAAGAAGAAAAAGTGGTGGCCGAAAAAATGCTGCCTGTTGTCACTCAATCCGGCTCATTGTCTTTGATCTCAAGAGAAACGGAATTAGGGATTTCCAATTGGTCTTTATCCAATGGTGATCAACTTACTTTGTTAGACCCAAGTGTATTGGCGGGGCGTTATCAAATTGAAGCGTCAGAGGAGGACAGTAAAAGTTATTTTACAGCGTTGTCAGCCGCTGGCTATAACGTCACGCAAGGTTCGACATGGGCAGAGCAAATTGCGGTGCAACTGTCGGATGCAACGGGGATCTATGGTTGGAGCGACGAAGAGTATGCGCAGTGGCGTCGTCGTCACCAAGCGTTTCTGTCGACGAAGCAAAAAGCACAAAGTTTGACGTACCGGGGTACCACAGACGACGAAGCTTTTGACAAACTATTGGCGGTTTATCGTGTCAATCAAGTTACGCCAAAAATTGATACGACGGTCTATGAGAGTGTGATGGCCAGTCTGAAAAGAAGCCTGAATATTGAGGTTGTTCGTCCCCTTGAAGTGTTTACTAAGCGTATGGCACAAGCCCGGTTTGGGCAAAAAGAGGTGTCACCCAGTCTTACGGATTTAACGTCGTTATCGTTAGAGACGTTAGAGCAGACACGAAAGAAGCAAGTCGCTTTGCCCGTACATTATTTTATTGTGTCCCGTATGCCCGAAGCGGATATGACAGAACTGGCAGCAAGGTATCTTGCGACGATTCCTCGTGATATATCCGCTTATCGTGCTTCTGACTACGAAACGCTACCGGTGTTGCAGTTGTCTGGCGAGTCAGTCGTTGACATGGCGTTGAATACTGAGCCAAAGGCGGAATATCGCATGTATGCCTACCAGTCTATGCCTTGGTCACCGATTGCTGCCCTGCAATTGACCTATTTGGGTGAGCGTTTAGAGGCAGAATTAAAACAGCGGCTGCGCAGTGAAGCTCAAGGGATTTACAGTGTCAGAGTCGGCTTGGAACTGAACAAAGACTCCCACCGTGCGGAGTTGAGCATTCAATATTCCAGTGCGCCAGAGCGATTAAACGATTTGGCGGCAATGACCAACAAAGCGTTATCTGAATTACCTGAGATGGTTACCGCAGCGTGGGTAGATGAGATACAAGACGCGTTTGTAGATGTTGAGCAAAACCGCTTAGAAAAAGATTTCGATGGCACCTTGGCACATCGACTGGAGTTGAGTGAAACCTTATACGGTGATGCGCGCTATCTTGACGAAATGGATCAATTGACCTCTGGTTTAACATTAGAAAACCTAAAAAAACTGGTTGATACTTTAACATTCAGCGACAGGGTGACGGGTTTTTATCGTCCTTTGGATTAGGTATTTCGATAACGAACCTACAAAACGTAAATGCCCAACAATGATATTGTTGGGCATTTTTTTTGCGTGTGCACTACAGATTAACTTGGCGCAGACTCAAGCTCGACTTATGGTGATGCCATGAATATGATGAATCGACCTGTTTATCGTTTGGCCTTTGTAAAAAAAGGAAAGTGGATGTCTCGTACAGTAAAATATTGCGTTGATCACGGCATTGATTCATATCCTGATAGACGAGAGTTTAACGGCGCGTTTACGTGCGACAAGGGGATACTGTTTTGATGTCGCCTTTGTCGTCTTATCAACACAAGCTCGATCAACAGCATGTGTTGTTTGATCTTCATCAGCAGCCCGCGCTATATGAATTAGAACGTGTTTATCAGTTACTAGTGTCGAATCCATCAAGCGCAGACGGGGTTGAGTCAATCCAAGGGGTTTATCTCTGGGGCGATGTGGGGCGTGGTAAGACGTTTCTGATGGATTTATTTTATGATTGCTTGCCAGACGATGTGGGGTTGAGGCTGCACTTTCATCATTTTATGGCACGTTTGCATCGAGAATTGAATCTTGTCTTTGGTCAAAAAAATCCGTTAAAAGGCATTGCCAAGCGGTTAGCGTCAGAGTGTCGAGTGCTGTGTTTTGATGAATTTTTTGTCTCAGATATTGGCGATGCTATGCTGCTAGGCGGATTAATCGAAGCCTTGTTTGACGAAGGGGTTGTGCTGGTGGCAACGTCGAATATTGCCGTGGAAAACCTTTTTCAAAATCAGTTACAAAAAGAACGCTTCGCGCCGGCCATTACCTTGTTACAGCAAAATGTGAAGAGTCTTCATCTTGGTGGCGAAGAAGACCATCGATTACGTCATACTGGTTGTTCGCCGATCTTTTTCGTCAAACATGAGCAAGAGATGGCCGTTTTGTTTAGGCAGTTAGCAAAAGGCACTGTTAATCAGCAACCGCTGCTCATCTGTCGTCGTGCGATTGCTGTGATTGAGTCAGCAGAGAATATCGCCTGGTTTGATTTTCACGAACTGTGCAATAGCCCAAGATCGTCGTTGGACTACATTGAATTAGCGAAAAGCTATCCATTTATCATGCTGACGGCGATTCCCGAATTAAGTAGTGAACCTTTTGAGCATATCAAAGCACGGGGCACCGAAGATGGGGCCGTTGGCTCAGGAAAAACAGGTGATCGCGCGGTGTCTTTGGGGATCAATGACGACGCTGTACGACGTTTTATCAGTTTGGTGGACGAGTGCTACGATCATCAAGTGGTGCTTTTGTTGAATGCCGATGTGCCACTTGAAAATTTGTATTTAAACGGTTCTTTATTATTTGAGTTTCGTCGGACTTACAGTCGTTTAATTGAAATGAAGTCTCTTTATTATCAACAACTACGTGTTAAATAGTTGATTTTGTTCCGACTATTTTTAGTAACTTGTTTGTTAAGGCTTGATAAAAAGCCATTGCGCGACCACTATGTTTGTATGAGAGTTTATGTATATTAAAGACAACAACCCAGAAGTAAGGAGGGCGATCATGCAGTATGAAGATCGCGTTGATGCGTTAGTCGCACCAAAGGGTGCGTTAGAGATGTTATCTCAAAATGAAATCACTCGTCTGTCGGAAGAGTCAGGCCCACTTCATGATTTATTCCATCGTTGTGCTTTGGCAATTTTGAACTGTGGCAGCGATTCCGATGATCCGCAAGCGGCCATGGAAGAGTTTAAAGACTTTGAAATTCGCATAGTACAGCAAGAACGTGGCGTGAAGTTGCAGCTTAAGAATGCGCCAAGCAGTGCGTTTGTCGATGGCAAGATGATCAGCAGTGTACGTGAAATGCTGTTTAGCGTATTACGTGACATTATTTTTACTCAGCATGAATACTTGCTTGCCCGTGGTTTAGAGAATGCCAGCTCAGAGAAATTGACCAATGTCGTCTTTGAACTGTTGCGCAATGCGAATGTCTTCCGCCGAATTCAGAACCCCGACATGATCGTGTGCTGGGGCGGCCACTCTATTGCGCGTCACGAATACGATTATACCAAGCGTGTAGGTCACGAATTAGGCTTGCGTGAACTCAATATTTGTACGGGTTGTGGACCGGGTGCCATGAAGGGGCCAATGAAAGGCGCGGCCATTGCTCACGCTAAGCAGCGTATTAAAAATGGGGTGTATTTGGGCTTAACAGAGCCTGGCATTATTGCGGCAGAGTCACCGAACCCGATTGTCAATCAGCTGGTCATTATGCCAGATATTGAGAAGCGGCTTGAGGCTTTTGTTCGTGCTGGCCATGGTATTGTGGTGTTTCCAGGCGGTGCGGGTACGGCCGAAGAAATTCTGTATATTTTAGGCATTCTGCTGCACCCTAAAAATGCCGATGTTCCTTTTCCTTTAGTGTTTACCGGTCCAAAAGAAAGTGCGGATTACTTTGAACAAATTCACGCTTTTATTGGTGATGTATTGGGCGCAGAAGCACAAAATAAATACCGCATTATCATTGAAGATGAAGTGGAAGTGGCGCGCACTATTAAGCAAGGAATGGAAGATGTGCGTCAGTATCGTAAAGCCCATCAAGACGCGTTTTACTACAACTGGAAATTGCATATTCCAGAGGAGTTTCAACACCCATTTGAGCCAACTCATGACAATGTGCGTGGTTTAAACCTGCACTTCAATCAAGAAACGCATTTGTTGGCGGCGGATTTGCGTCGTGCCTTCTCATCCATCGTCGCAGGTAACGTAAAAGCCCAAGGCGTGGCGTATATCAAAGAGTTTGGGCCATTTGAGATTCATGGCGATAAAGCCTTGTTGGCTAAACTGGATGCCTTGTTACAAGCCTTTGTTCGTCAGCAACGGATGAAGCTGCCCGGCAGTGCGTATGTGCCCTGTTATAAAGTGGTGACAGATTGATATGAATTGGGTATTAGTGGTTTAACTGATATTGGTAAAAGGGCCTTGATTGGCCCTTTTTTTAAGTCTAAAAATATATGGCTATATTACCCAAAAACCGACCAACCAATACTTTCGGACAAGGCTTCGAGGGCGGCCATGCCAGCAAGCGAATTGCCAGATTTATTCAGTTCAGGCGACCAAACGCAAACGGAGAAGCGATTAGGGACAATAGCAATGATACCGCCACCCACACCGCTTTTACCGGGTAGGCCGACACGATAAGCAAAGTTTCCTGCTTCGTCATATAGTCCACTCGTGGCAAGTAATCCATTTACCTGCGTGGTCTCTCTAGGGCTAAGCATTTGCTCACCAGAATGCCGACAGTAGCCTTTATTTGCTAAGAAACTAAAGGCTTTCGCCAGGTCGACACAATTCATGCGCATGGCACAATTATCAAAGTAGCTGTGTAACACGGCCTCGACATCATTATGAAAGTTGCCGAATGCCTTCATAAGATACGCCATTGAGGCGTTACGGGCGCGAAATTCGTACTCTGAATCGGATACTATTTTATCTGAGCGTAATTCTGGGTTATCGGCTAGGCGACGTATAAATTCTCGCATCGCATAATGGGGAGAGGCAAAACGTGACTGATTCATGTCACAGATGACAAGTGCCCCTGCGTTAATGAAGGGGTTACGGGGCACGCCTGCTTCGTATTCTAATTGCACCAAGGAATTAAAAGGGTTGCCCGATGGCTCACGACCAACGCGCTTCCACATGTCTTCACCATAATGTTTGATGGCAAGGGTCAAGCTAAAGACTTTAGAGATACTCTGGATAGAAAAGTCAGTATAGGCTTGGCCTGCATGGTAAAGCTCACCATTATTGCTGTAGATGGCGATACCAAATTGATTGGGATCGACATTGGCTAACGCGGGAATGTAGTTTGCGACCTTGCCTAAACCGATTAATGGTTTTACTTTTTGTTCTATTGAATGCAGTAAATCTTCCACATCACTCTCATTAAACAGGGTTAAAGGGGGCGCCTAGTATAGAGAAAGTCGTTAGGAAACCCCAGTGGAATTTGGTTTGCTGCCGATCATAAAAAAGCCCCCAAAAGAGGGGGCTGGCAGTGTCGTAATAAACGGTTATTTTTTGGGTGAAATACCGTAAACAGACGTGGTTCCACTGACTTCATTGCCAACAATTAATAATGCTTGGCCTGTTGGGCTGTCGTCTTTTGATACAAAGCTCATGCCCTCTGGACCAAGATCTCCAGCGGCTGAGGTTTCTACTTTTTCGTTGAAGTTACGGCTGGTTGAATATTGTACGAACTGGCTTTTTGCCGGTGTGGTGATGTCGTAAACCATGATGCCGCCAACACGTTCTAGACCAATGAATGCATAGGTACGACCATCGATTTGACCGAGAGTGAGCGCCTCTGGTTCTGGTCCTTTGTCATCACTGCGGCCGTCTTCTTTATTTGAATCGTTTGAAGCATTAAAGCCATTTTTACCTAGTTGCTCGGCGGTAATACGTTCAAAATCGCTACCACTATCAAACACTTGCTCGCCTGTTTCGCCGTTCCAGATAGAGAATGAGCGTGCGCCGTAGCCGTATAGTTGAGTAAAGGTGCAGTTGGTTGGTGCGCCTTTGACTAGCTCACAATCTTTCGCGCCTAACGTACTGGTCATTTTCATACGGCCAAGGTTGTTGTCGTCCTCTAATTTGCCTTCAATGCTATGCTGTAGAGAGCTGGTGAGTGCAAGACGGCTGTTTAGTTCGGCAAGGTCTTTGACTCGGTATTCCTCGCTGAAACCTTTGTAGTCTCTTGAGTCGCCTTCATTGGCGGAAACGATATAGGTGCTGCCTGAAACGCTATAGGATGCGATGCTATCAGGCATGTATAAGCCTAATACTGGCCAGTTTTTTAGCTGAATGGTGTTATCTTTATCGCTTATGTCAAGCTCGTTGCCAGGTTGGTTATAGTCCTTTGTACCCAATGCCCAAATGGTTTCTACCGATTTTTGCTTGAGGTCAATTTTCGCAATGCCGTTATTTTCTTGTAAGGACACAAAAGCATAGCGATTATCTTCGGATACGGTGACGTACTCTGGTTCTAAATCTTGAGCAACACTGGCATTTGGGCCAAAAATACGCAAACCTGCTGGGCGTTCTGCAGCTCGTGGGCCACCATTATTGAAGTCACGGAATGAAACGTTAGTGACGTCTTTTTGGCTTAATGTTTTGATGTCACTTGGAAGCGAGATAATGCTTACGCTGCCTTCAGGGTCGATCGTGTATTCATCGTTTGGCTCGCCTTCATTGGCAACAACAACCTGCTTACCATTGTGAGTAAAGGTCACCATATCCGGTAAAGCGCCCACCTTGACGGCTGTGATGAATTCATGGCCATCAACTTTGTAAAAAGCGATGTATCCCATGTCTTGTTTTACTTTGGCTTCAATAGCAACGGCCATTATGCCATCATGAACGCTGACACTATTGGCTGCGCCGAGCACGATTCCAGTTAAATTCGTGACATCCTTACTAACATCCAATGTCGTTATTTTGGTGGGAGATGCTGGGTTTTTCATCGATAAAACGTCTATTTTTCCCGAGTTTGCGTTCACTACAAAAGTTTCTTGTGTGTTTGCATCATACGCCACAATTTCAGCCGCACTTGCACCAAAAACACCAGATTCATAACGACCTAAAAAGCTCAGCTCGATAGAAGACGTTGCGGACGGAGCGTCTGAATGAGTTGTGGTGCAGCCGCTAAGCAAGACAACGGTGGCGCATAATGGTAAGGCAATCGGTAAACGCATGGTAATCTCTCCAAAGGGATAAAATTTGAGGATCTACACTAACGTTTAAATATGACAAAAAAGTGGCAAAGGGCAGTAAGTGTTTACTTACTGCCCTTTCATAGTTGGTATTAAGAGCGCTGAGCTTTGATGTGTGTGACATGCGCATTAATCAATTGTCCCGATATGGTCGCATTGTTCGGGATATTAGGTAGGGCATCAATGGAATACCAATGGGCCTCTTCTATTTCGCCTGGCGCGGGGACGATGTCGCCGCTTTTATAGTCGGCAAAAAATCCGACCATAAGCTGATGAGGAAACGACCAAGGTTGGCTGTCTACATAACGTATATTGGTTATTTCTAAGCCGACCTCTTCTTTTACTTCGCGAGCGACGGCTTGCTCTAAGGTTTCACCTGCTTCAACAAAGCCTGCGATATTACTGTATCTGTCTTTTGGGGCAAGGGGGCCACGAGCCAATAAGATTTGGTCTGCTTTTCTGATGGAGACAATAACGCAGGGGGAAATTCTTGGATAATGGCGTAGGTTGCAAGAGGGGCAAATTTTAGTGTGTTCTTTGGCGTGTTTTTCTTGCATGGCTGTGCCGCAGCGTCCACAGAACTGATGATCACGATCCCATGTAGACAGCTGATGTGCGCGACTTAATAAAATATAGTGCGGTTGATCTTGTAAGAAGAGCAACTCTCGCAAACCTATTTCACTGAATCCTTTTGGTACGGCATCAAAGCGGCAGACAAAAATGTCTTGTTCATGCCATTTGCCACAATAAACCGCGTTCATGTTTGAGTTGGGCTGAAAATGGGTAAATGGAATCAGAAACTGATCATCAGACTCAATCAATACTTGGTTGCGATGTAGCAATATATAGAGCGCATTTTGATGGGGAAGCGGATGTGTTTGAGTGCCTATTTCTAACATATGATTGCTCAGGTTGCGTCTAAAAGAATGACGCTAACGCGATCACTCTTTAGACGCAATAACTAAGATGGATTTAATTCCAATCTAGTATCACTTTGCCTGACTGTCCTGATCCCATGGTGTCAAAGCCTTGTTGAAATTCGTCCACTTTAAAGCGGTGGGTAATGATTGGACTGATGTCTAAGCCGGATTGCAACATAGCGATCATCTTGTACCAGGTTTCGAACATTTCTCGTCCGTAAATGCCTTTAATGATGAGGCCCTTAAAGATGACTTGGTTCCAGTCAATCAAGGTGTCTTTACTGGGAATGCCAAGCATGGCAATCTTTCCACCATGGTTCATGCATTCAAGCATGGAGCGAAAAGCCATGTCATTGCCGGACATTTCTAACCCCACATCAAAGCCTTCAGACATGCCTATTTCGCCCATCACGTCTTTGAGTGATTCTCGACTGACGTTGACCGTTCGTGTGGCGCCCATTTTCTTCGCCAAGTCCAAGCGGAAATCATTGACATCCGTGATGACAACATTGCGTGCGCCAACGTGCTTTGCAATCGCCGCGGCCATGGCACCAATAGGGCCAGCACCGGTGATAAGCACATCTTCACCAATCAAATCAAACGATAACGCTGTGTGTGTCGCATTGCCGAAAGGGTCTAAGATAGCGGCCATGTCGTCGCTGATACTGCTGGGGATTTTGAAAGCATTGCTCGCTGGTATGACTAAATATTGAGCAAATGCACCATTGCGATTGACACCGACACCAAGTGTTTTACGGCATAGATGGCGGCGTCCTGCACGACAATTTCGACAATGTCCGCAGGTGATGTGGCCTTCACCTGAAACGCGATCACCGATTTTAAAGCCTGTTACTTCTGGGCCAATTTCTACGATTTCGCCAACAAATTCATGTCCCACCGTCATTGGCACCGGAATGCTATTCTGTGCCCAATCATCCCAGTGATAAATGTGCATGTCGGTTCCGCAAATAGCGGTTTTACGTATCTTGATGACCACATCGTTATGACCACATTCTGGGTGGGCGACGTCTGTCATCCAAATGCCTTTTTCGGCATGTAACTTTGCAAGTGCTTTCATTCTGATTTTCCCTCAATAATACCCAGTTCGCGGCCAATTTTCGCAAAAGCGGTAATGGCGCGATCAAGCTGTTCCGTGGTCAGTGATGCGGACATTTGTGTACGAATTCTTGCTTTTCCCATCGGGACAACCGGATAGGCAAAACCCGTCACAAAAATCCCTTCTTCGTATAGCGCATTTGCCATTTCTTGTGCGAGATTGGCGTCGCCTAAAATAACAGGAATGATAGGGTGATCGCCAGCGACAAGATCAAAGCCTAACGCGCTCATGTGAGAGCGAAAGTATTGGCTATTTTGCTTGAGCTGCTCTCTGGCTGCTGCGCCAGTCTTAAGTGACTGAAGAATGTGTAAGCTGGTGGCTGTAATAACAGGTGCAAGCGAGTTAGAAAATAGATAAGGTCGAGATCGTTGGCGTAGCCAGTCGACGATACTTTTGGAGGCGCTGGTGTAGCCGCCAGAGGCACCGCCAAGCGCTTTACCCAAGGTACCGGTCATAATGTCAATACGCCCTAGTACATCGCAGTATTCATGGCTGCCACGGCCATTTTCGCCCAAAAAGCCTACCGCATGAGAGTCGTCTACCATAACAAGTGCATCATATTGATCGGCAAGGTCACAGATGGATTTTAAATCGGCGATGATGCCATCCATAGAAAACACCCCATCGGTGACGATGAGCTTGGTTTTTGCGCCGTCTTTATCGGCTTGTTGTAGCTTGGCTTCTAATTCGCTCATGTCATTATTGGCATAGCGATAACGCTTAGCTTTACATAGGCGAATGCCATCAATGATGCTGGCATGATTGAGCGCATCACTGATGACGGCGTCTTCTTCTCCTAATAAGGTTTCAAACAAGCCTCCGTTTGCATCGAAGCAAGACGAATATAAAATGGTGTCTTCCATATGCAAAAAGTCACTCAGGCTTTTTTCTAACTCAGTGTGTATGTCTTGAGTGCCGCAAATAAATCGCACGGATGCCATGCCATAGCCATATTTATTCAGAGCGTCATGAGCCGCTTCTGTGACATTAGTGGCGTTAGCGAGCCCTAGGTAATTGTTAGCGCATAAATTGATTAAAAGCGTGTTGTCCGCGGTTTTAATCTGACTGGCTTGTGGCGTGATAAGCGGGCGCTCTTTTTTATAAAGGCCTTCTTGCTTAAGGGTTTGGAGTTGATTTTCCAAATGCTGATAAAAAGCTGATTTGCTCATATTTTGTCCTCTTGTGGAGATGTGTGTCCTTTTTATTATGAATTCCTTCTTTCTTGAGTGTAGGTGGGCAGCCTAACAGTGAGTAGATGCAGTGGCATAGAAAAATGGGCATAACAGTTGTGGGTTGTGACATGCTGGTCATGTCGCCGCTTCGTCCGTAGAATGAGGACAAAGATTAAACAAAAAGGAAAAGATATGTTATCAACGGTTCGCTTTAGTGGTCTTGTGTTAGGGACGGCGCTCAGCGCCAGTATAACGGTTCAGGCGCAAGATTATTTGCCCATTCTGCAATACCATCATGTCAGCGCGAGTTCGCCTGCGTCAACATCTGTGACGCCCGAGCAGTTTATGGAACATATGGATTATCTTAAAAGCTCAGGATTTCAGGTTGTTGACCTGCGCTCTGCGTTGGATGATTTAAAGGCGAACAAGCCGTTGCCGGACAAAGCCGTCGCTATTTCCTTTGATGATGCTTATCAAAGTATTTATCAAGCGGGTTTTCCAATACTAAAAGAAAGAAACTTCCCTTTTACGGTTTTTATCAACACAGAGCCAGTAGAGCGTAACAGTTCAAGCTTTTTGACCTGGGCGCAAATGAAAGAGATGCAAGCCAACGGTGGCGTGTTTGCTAATCATACTGTTAACCATCCTTATATGTTGAGAAAGGAGAGTGGTGAAAGCGATGGTGATTGGCTAGCGCGCATGGAAAAGGAAGTCGACACAGTGGAAGCTTTATTGGTGAAGCATTTAGGTCATTCTCCTAAAATGCTGGCTTACCCTTATGGCGAATCAGATCGTCAAATTCGCACCATGATGAAGGAAAAAGACATTATTGCTTTTGGGCAGCAATCTGGCGTCGTTAGCGCGGATTCTGATTTTGAAAACTTGCCTCGTTTTCCGGCTGCTGGCTCCTATGCTAATTTATCGACATTAAAAACTAAGTTAGACGCAAAGCCGATGCCTTTACTGTCAGAGAAGACGGGAGGGGATTATGCAACCGATCAGCCTGTTTCTATTCAGTTAACTTTCAAGGAAGGGAAATATCGTTTTAAGGATTTAACCTGTTACGTGTCTGGACAGGGTAAGGCGACATTAGATTGGGTTTCAGATGTTGAGGTGGTTGCCACTGCTGATAAGCCGTTTGGCGTGGGCAGAGGCCGTATTAACTGCACTATGCCGGATGAATCAGGACAGCATTACTACTGGTATTCTAATGTTTGGATACGTTCTTCCCCTGAACAAGGCTACGTAAGTGAAAAAAGTTAAACTTTTTTAAAAAAAATGTTGCACTGAAATTTCAAATCAGTATTATACACCTCGCTCGCAACGGAGGGGTGGCAGAGCGGTTTAATGCACCGGTCTTGAAAACCGGCGTAGGTTAGTAGCCTACCGAGAGTTCGAATCTCTCCTCCTCCGCCATCTTCCTTCGGGAAGTATGTTGCAGCAAAGATAAAATTAGTTCCTCGATAGCTCAGTTGGTAGAGCAAATGACTGTTAATCATTGGGTCACTGGTTCGAGTCCAGTTCGAGGAGCCATCGGAGTATAGCGCAGTCTGGTAGCGCGCCTGCTTTGGGAGCAGGATGTCGGGGGTTCGAATCCCTCTACTCCGACCATTAATTTTATCATCACCATTAGTAATGGTGGGCGTAGCTCAGTTGGTAGAGCTCCGGATTGTGATTCCGGCGGTCGTGGGTTCAAGCCCCATCGTCCACCCCATTACTTGATAGTTGGGTCGTTAGCTCAGTTGGTAGAGCAGTTGACTTTTAATCAATTGGTCACTGGTTCGAATCCAGTACGACCCACCAACTATCTCACAAAGCTTTTATTCTGTACTAGCCTGATTAATTCCTCGATAGCTCAGTTGGTAGAGCAAATGACTGTTAATCATTGGGTCACTGGTTCGAGTCCAGTTCGAGGAGCCATCGGAGTATAGCGCAGTCTGGTAGCGCGCCTGCTTTGGGAGCAGGATGTCGGGGGTTCGAATCCCTCTACTCCGACCATCAATTTTATCATCACCATTAGTAATGGTGGGCGTAGCTCAGTTGGTAGAGCTCCGGATTGTGATTCCGGCGGTCGTGGGTTCAAGCCCCATCGTCCACCCCATTACTTGATAGTTGGGTCGTTAGCTCAGTTGGTAGAGCAGTTGACTTTTAATCAATTGGTCACTGGTTCGAATCCAGTACGACCCACCAACTATCTCACAAAGCTTTTATTCTGTACTAGCCTGATTAATTCCTCGATAGCTCAGTTGGTAGAGCAAATGACTGTTAATCATTGGGTCACTGGTTCGAGTCCAGTTCGAGGAGCCATCGGAGTATAGCGCAGTCTGGTAGCGCGCCTGCTTTGGGAGCAGGATGTCGGGGGTTCGAATCCCTCTACTCCGACCATCAGTTTTATCATCACCATTAGTAATGGTGGGCGTAGCTCAGTTGGTAGAGCTCCGGATTGTGATTCCGGCGGTCGTGGGTTCAAGCCCCATCGTCCACCCCATTACTTGATAGTTGGGTCGTTAGCTCAGTTGGTAGAGCAGTTGACTTTTAATCAATTGGTCACTGGTTCGAATCCAGTACGACCCACCAACTATCTCACAAAGCTTTTATTCTGTACTAGCCTGATTAATTCCTCGATAGCTCAGTTGGTAGAGCAAATGACTGTTAATCATTGGGTCACTGGTTCGAGTCCAGTTCGAGGAGCCATCGGAGTATAGCGCAGTCTGGTAGCGCGCCTGCTTTGGGAGCAGGATGTCGGGGGTTCGAATCCCTCTACTCCGACCATCAGTAAATAAAGAATTCTTCATAGAGCGGGTCGTTAGCTCAGTTGGTAGAGCAGTTGACTTTTAATCAATTGGTCACTGGTTCGAATCCAGTACGACCCACCATTCTATTTTATCTATTCTCTTTGTTTTGTCTTTACACCTCTCGTTTTCTCTGTATTTTAAAACTTGCCTTGCCTTGCCTTGCCTTGCCTTGCCTTGCCTTGCCTTGCCTTGCCTTGCCTTGCCTTGCCTTGCCTTGCCTTGCCTTGCCTTGCCTTGCCTTGCCTTGCCTTGCCTTGCCTTGCCTTGCCTTGCCTTGCCTTGCCTTGCCTTGCCTTGCCTTGCCTTGCCTTGCCTTGCCTTGCCTTGCCTTGCCTTGCCTTGCCTTGCCTTGCCTTGCCTTGCCTTGCCTTGCCTTGCCTTGCCTTGCCTTGCCTTGCCTTGCCTTGCCTTGCCTTGCCTTGCCTTGCCTTGCCTTGCCTTGCCTTGCCTTGCCTTGCCTTGCCTTGCCTTGCCTTGCCTTGCCTTGCCTTGCCTTGCCTTGCCTTGCCTTGCCTTGCCTTGCCTTGCCTTGCCTTGCCTTGCCTTGCCTTGCCTTGCCTTGCCTTGCCTTGCCTTGCCTTGCCTTGCCTTGCCTTGCCTTGCCTTGCCTTGCCTTGCCTTGCCTTGCCTTGCTGTTCTTTGTTGTGCCTCGTTAAAAAATCAAACTTTGTATTTGTGGTTTTGAGTTGGGTGCGGGCTCGCCTCTGGCTTCTTGTGTTGCCCTGATTGTTGAGTGGGTAAGCCATTGTTAGTAGCCTCTAGGGTGTTCAGGTGGTCTGCTACAGCGTTTGATCGTGCTTTGTCAGATCGTTAGCTTGCTGTCTTTGGCGGGATTCTTCTTGGGGAGTCTACAGGTGTGGTTTTGCTTGGATGGTATGCAGATATCTTGTTTTGTGGGAGTGGTTTATTGTCTTTTGCTTGTGTGTATTTTTTGGGTGTTGATTTTTGATGTGGTGGTTTTGTGTTGTTTGTGTTTTTTCTGGATGTGGTTAAAGGCTGATGTCTTGAGGATTTTTATTGCAGTATGATTTTATAGATAAAAGATTGATCTATAAAGGAAAGAATTTATGGTGGAGGGAGGTGGATTCGAACCACCGAAACTTTCGTGGCAGATTTACAATCTGCTCCCTTTGGCCACTCGGGAACCCCTCCACAGCAGCGCGGCAAATAATATATGCCGCGCTTCTATCTGTAAACACTTTTTTCTATTTTTTTAATAATTTTTCCAGTTTTGCTTTCATGCGCTCTTCTGGCGATAAATTATCATAGGCTTCATCTTCACGGCTTTTTATTGGCTGTGATTTTTGCGACGGTTTGCCTTTTGGAGATGGGGTGCTTTGAGGTTTTTTATTGTGGGCAGGGCGGTCCGCTTTAGGTCGATCGGTTGTTTTGGGGCGATCGGCTGTCTTAGGGCGGTTGAATGGCTTTTTCTCTTTCTTGGGTATCATGGACTCAGGAAGAGCGGGCTCATCATTTACTGCGATGCCTTCAAGATCAACACGAGGCTGTCCTGATAGTAGACACTTCTTATAGCGATCAGAGCGTGTGTAAGCGGCTAGGGCGCGTTTTTGTTTGCTGGCATTGAAGTCGTCGTCCAATGTCATGTCTTTGTCTATACCAACTTTTAGTGGCTTAGGTTGATTCCAGTCGAACGCTTTAGGATAACGGTCTTCAAGCATTTTTATTAGACGGCGATTATTCTTTTGATTTTTTTGACGCTTTTTTTGCTCTGGCGTCAGAGCCGCAGTCTCTGTAGTGCTGTCACTTGCTTGTTGTACGCTAATGTCGCTATCGACTAGTGTGTCGTCTTCTTGCAAGCCGTTAAGCTCTGTTTGTTGTGTGGTCATGTAATCAATCTGTTCTATTGTCGTGGTTGTGGTGCTGTTATCAGCATGCTCGTGCAATAAATCAAAACTCAGTTGTTGTTCAACTGTATTTGTTTGTATTGCTTGCTCAGGGGTCGATAAGACACCTAAAAGATCAAGAGAGTCTTCGATATAGAGCTGTAGTTGATCTTCAGGTGAGCGATCGGCCATATGTTGCAATAAATCCATTGAGGCGCTGTACTCAATGGGAAGGTCGTTCTTTTCCTTTAGTTTTTGTATTTCCTCGTTTGCATTTTCTAGCTGTTTTGTCAGCCAGTTAATTTTTGCTTCGAGTTTGGCAATAAGTTGTTCCATAAAGACACAAGGCTCAATTTTGTATTGGAGTCAGCGGAATACTGGGGGTATTGCTTGTGCCAATCATCTCTTTTCGCTGATCGTCGCTTGGTAGCGTAACGGTAATAGTTCTATCATTTTGCCACCAAATATAAGTTGTTACGATCACAAAACTTGCGACGAAAATGGGTGTTAATTTCATCTTTTTGGGGTCTTATCTTTATTTAATTAAAAGGTTAACCCCGCGCCAACCATAACATGCTTGTCATAAGTGTCACTGCTACTGTTGAGTACTTTTACAAATACATCCAGTCGAGATGCGTCTGATATGCCGATGCGAAAGCCTGCCTCTGGATAATAGACCGTTTCATCTAAGAATGAGACGCCGCCACCAATAAACGACCACATAGGGATACCAGGTAGGATCTGTAATGCAGGCGTGGCGCTGTAGTAGCGAGAGCCTAAGGTGATGGCGTTTTCGAATTCCTCTCCAATGACAAAAGACAGACCACCATAAAAAGAAATATTTTCTGGTAGAGTGTATTCCATATTGGCTCCGATGATGGAGGTAACGTTTGTTTCTCCATCCGGTGTGGTTGGGCGTGCAGCGGCAGATTCAAAATTTATTAAACTCGCAATTTGACCTTCTGCTGATGCGTTTGCACTGACGAGAACTAAAGCTGCAAGTAAGAGTGGTCTCATTGTTTGTTATCCATTTGGTTTAGGCGATTCAGCATTTGAGAAAGAGAAGATTCCCAATTCGATTGCTGTTCTTTGGTTTGGTTTAGAGAGTTTTGAATCTCACTTTTTTCTTCGCTAAGTTCGTAGTTCTGCATTTCTAATTCTGAAATACGTTTGCGTAGTGAACCAATTTCTTCAACGGCTTCGTTAATACGTTGTTCTAGGTGGTGTAATAGTTCGTTATTCATTGTATCTGTCCTAAAAATAAAAAATCGCCATTTAGTGTGTAGGCGTATCGTTGTGTAAAGTTACCAGGCAATCACGACGTCTTGTTGTTGCACGTTAAGTATATGAGAGTCAACAACGAGCTCTCCAACAGAGAAGTTGGGTTGTACCTGTTTGATTGTAACACTGATATTGGCATTATTCAGCTGTGTTTGGGTAGACTGTAACTGATTAGATACCTCATAGCGGCGATAAATATTGAACTTATCTCCTTGTTTTATACCCGCCAGTGACCCTGCTGATATGTGTATTCTATTGCCTTCTGTGCGGAAAATATTGGCAATAAAAGGCTGGCACCTCAGTTGTTCACTTGCATCTAAGGCGCTTTCTTTTAGAGCTTGCTGAACCACTTTGCCATAATGTACTGACCAAAATTTTGCGCTGCCAAAGCCAATTCTCGCGTGGTCAGATATGTCCCAGTTGCCGATTTCATTGTATCTGTGTTCAAACAAAAGTGCGCCACTAAAACCATCATAAATGTAGATATCGACCACGAAATTTCTTTCTTTATCGATTTCTTCAGAATCGTCTTTTGCATTTTTATCATTAGGGTGTCTAAGATAGACTTCACTAATGTCTCTAATGACACCACTAATGATGTATTGAACACCAAGTTGTTCACTGATTCTAGTGAGGTTGGTCAGTGAGCCATCGTTGTTCGTTGAAGACGGCGCGTTAATAAGATCCGGGTAGATGGCAATGTTAGTGGCCGTTAAGGCTTTTAAGTAGCCTTGTCTGTTTATTTCATCGGCTAATTTCTTGGGCAGCTCTCTTGGGATATTACTAAGCTCACCTAATGCGGCCTGCTGTGGAACTTGCAGCTCAAACCCAGTGACGCCCACAGTTTTTTTGTAATACCGTGTTGGCCCCGAACTGCATTGAGAGTCTGCGGTCACGTCAACACGAGCAATCACTCGAAGAAAGTCACCGTTTTGTTCTTCTGAGAGAATACGTGCTTTTTGAACATAGCCAGAACTGCGTATTTCTAAGTTCGATTCTACTTCGCCGTTGTAGAGTTCGTCTTTCACGTTCACTCTAGAGCCAGACTCTAAAACGGCTTGTTTGATGGCTTGTTGGGTGGCTCTGTAACGAGCATCGGCGATATCATTATCATAAATAATGGCTTCACCAACAGCATCAATGCTTTTGGCAAAAGTGGCAACTGGTAAGATGAGGAATAAGGCGGTAATGAATGCGCGTTTTAAAGTAAACATCGGTTATTCAATACTGTAAAAATTAGTAGTTGGGGTGGCGTTTTGAACATTGATAGCGCGTGACCCCGATTGAACTTTACAATTTGGGTCTGCTTGTACATTGTTTGAGCTTACGCATTGACGAAAGTTTTCTTGCAGTGCCATTTCTACCACCGTTTCAAATGTGCCATCTTCATGCTCTCTTTGGGAAACGACTTTTGCCCCCACTAGATAAGCATCCACATAGGTTCTTAGCTCGTCATTTTGCATGACCATGTTGCTCAAAGAGCTTGAACCATCGATTTTTAGACCATAAACCCGTTCCGATAAATTTCTGTAGGCATCTAACATTGAGCTACGCATGGTCATAATACGAGCTTGAGATTGTGTTAGGCGCTTACTTGTCATCATGGCGGCATAGCCTGTTGCTGTGACAATAATAGGTTCTTGCTTAACAACGATAACCGTATTGTTGGTGTTGGGTGAACCAGTTTGGGTGTATGGGGAGGATGGGCTTCCAACAACATTTCCATTACAAGGCGCAACGGTGGTACAAGGCTGTCCGGTGGCGCTTTGTTGGTTAAGGTTTTGACAACCAGCAAGCGTTATTGCACCTATGGCGATTAAAAGAATGTTAAATGGTCGTGTCATGGTGTGCCCTTTGCCTTTGAGTGTAAGCCTTACGAGACTTTTATCTTTTGTTGAAAAAGCCGATATTTTATTCCCCGGCTCTCACTGGGTAACGTCTTATCGCAAGTAACAATGTACTGGAACGTTTTTCGGCTTTTCAATATGGTTCGTTTAATCAACAAAATGTAAACCATTTTAGGCTCTAGCGTCCATGTTTGCTTGCCTAAAAAGTGTTTTTTATTGGTTTTAAATGGCGAATTTGTTTTTTTGTTGTGTCTATTTCGGTTATATCGAGGATTTTACGTTGAGGAGGTTTTTTCGAGAAGAATCTTTACATGCTTATTTGCTGGATGAATGATAAGCCAAGATAGAATATACTGTTTTTTTGTACAGTAAAATTTGGTGTTATGTCATCGAATCGCAAGATTATTCATATTGATGCCGATTGTTTTTACGCCGCAATAGAGATGCGAGACAACCCTAAGTTGCGTGATATTCCTATTGCAATCGGTGGTGCAGCCAGTGGTCGCGGTGTATTGTCAACGGCGAATTACATTGCCCGTGGTTACGGGGTGCGTTCTGCTATGCCAACATCGGTGGCAATGCGATTATGTCCTACATTGCTTGTTCTTCCTGGTGATATGAATAAATATCGAGAAGCGTCTTCTCAAATGCAGGCTATTTTTCGAGAGTTTACCTCTATTATTGAACCGTTATCGTTAGATGAAGCCTATCTTGATGTGACTGATTCCGACTGTTTCCAAGGAAGTGCAACACGAATAGCTGAGAAAATACGCAGCAGAGTATTAAAAGAGATAGGCATTACCGTGTCTGCTGGAGTGGCGACAAATAAGTTCATTGCAAAGGTGGCCAGTGATTGGGATAAACCGGATGGCTTAACCGTTGTGACGCCAGAAAAACAGTTCGAATTTGTTTCCTCGATTCCGGTTAAGTTTATTTCTGGAATAGGTCGTGTTGCTCAAGATAAGTTGGCGTCGTTAGATGTGTTTACATGCGCTGATCTACAGAAACTGGATTTCGTTGTATTGCAAAAGCATTTTGGCAGCATGGCATTTCGACTGTCTCAATTCGCCTTAGGGATTGATAATCGACCGGTTATGACATCAAGAGAAAGGAAAAGTATCTCTGTAGAGCATACATTTTCGGCTGATTTGCTTGATCTCGCCGCATGCCAAGCCGTTATGCCTGAGCTTTTGGTGGCGCTAGAAAAGCGTATGGCAGGACGACACTTTGAAGCTCAGTTAAGCAAATATTATTTAAAGATAAAGTTTGATAACTTTAAGCAAACTACGATAGAGCTGCCGATAAAAAATAAATTATCTAATGCGATCTTTTTGACCCTTTTAGAGCAAGCTTATGCTCGCTTCCGTCGCCCTGTTCGCTTGATTGGAGTGGGATATCGTTTATCTCCCCCAGAGCCTCATCAACTGCTTTTACCTTTTGTTTGATTGGTTGTGTAAATTATGATCAATTGTCTACTGCTTTACTATACTGAATTTAAGAACAGTACGGAGGGGGCGTTATGTTTAAACAAGAGGGTAAGTTTAACGAAGTAAACCTAAATGTGCCGGGGCCTTTATCTCAGAGATTGCGCTTTGAGGTGGAGCAAACTTTGGGGCGTTTGTATGCTGATCCATCGTTAGTCGATCAATTAGATCGTCTGTATTTGCCTTTTGCGAGTTGGCTAAGTGAGAAGGCTCGTGTTGGGCGCGGACCATTGGTTGTGGGGCTTGGTGGTGCTCAAGGCTGTGGAAAAACGACTTTTTGCAATGTGATAAGTCGAATATTGAATAAAGGCTTTGAGTTAAATTGTATTGTGCTCAGTTTGGATGACTTGTACAGCACTCGTCATGAACGACTTAAATTTGCCAGTCAAACGACTCCTATGTTTTCTGTTCGAGGCGTCCCAGGTACGCACGATGTGAGTCTGGCACTATTGCTTTTTGAAAGATTGAAAAATCTGAAAGATGGCGAAGTAATGAAGTTTCCTTGCTTTGATAAGTCTGTCGATGACCGAAAGCCTGTCCATTTATGGCAGGAAGTTCAGGGTCCAGTGGATGTTGTGTTGTTTGAGGGGTGGTGTGTTGGTGCGCCGCCAATGCGAGGAAATATACAGCATCCAATCAATGCGCTTGAAGCGAATATGGATGCCGATTGCTTGTGGCGCAATAAGGTTAATCAGCTTTTAAAAGACGACTATAAAAAGTTGTTTGCGAAGATAGATCTGATGGTTTGGATGCAAGCGCCGAGTTACGATGTGGTTTATGGTTGGCGAAACAAACAAGAGCGAGTTTTAGAAAGCCATCTCCACGATATACATGGTGTATTATTGGATACCATTGATTTAAAAGTGATGTCATCGGATGAGTTGAAGGAGTTTATGCAGTATTACGAAAGGCTAACTCGACATATGTTAGCGGTCATGCCTGAGCGAGCTGATGTGTTGCTTCGATTAAACAGAGAGCAAGGTGTTGTGGAAATACGTTTTCCTGTAGAGCATTAGGTTTGGCGGTTGAAGGCGATGATTAAGTTCAGATGACAGTCGAGCGATAAATGGCAATATGATAGGCTATGGCAAACTGCGATAGCCTATTTTTTTGGAGTGTTAAAAATGACTGAATTATTGCCATCTGTTCTTGTTGAAACGAGCGATAAACCTGATGCCGCTGTTATTTGGTTACATGGCCTTGGGTCGGATGGTCATGATTTTGAGTCTTTGGTTCCCGCCTTGTCTTTGTTGCCGACGCTGAAGGTTCGTTTTGTGTTTCCTCATGCGCCGCGTCGTCCTGTAACGGTCAACGGAGGGATGATGATGCGAGCTTGGTATGACATTTACGAAATGACATTAGATCGAAAAGTAGATCTGGCTAATATTGCAGAATCCAGTTACCAGATTGAGCAATTGATACAGAATCAAATGGATCAAGGTATCGCCCCAAATCGTATTGTGTTGGCGGGCTTTTCTCAGGGAGGCGTCATTGCTTATCAGACGGCACTTCAATCTAAGCATGTATTGGCAGGTGTTTTAGCATTATCGACTTACTTGGTGAATGCTAATGAGGTAGTTGAAGCGGATATTTGTCCTAATGGTCATACCCCCATTCTCATTCATCACGGTTTGCAAGATCCCGTGGTTGCGCCTGTTTTAGCGGTGCAAGCAAAAGATTGCCTGTTATCCAAGGGGTATTCAGTGTCATATCAGACTTATAATATGCCTCATTCAGTTTGCCCTGAGCAGGTGCAAGATATCTCGCACTGGCTAAATACTGTATTGGCTTAGCGTTCTAAGTAAAAAACGTTAGGAGTTCTTTGTGTCCAGCAACGATACTGAATGGTTAGAGTTTGCGAAAAACCTTGCGATAAAAGCGGGTGATATGATTACGGAAGCGCGTACGAACTCAAGTTTCGTGCGTGATTATAAAATGGATCATGAGTTAGTGACTTCGACCGACATTGCGGTAGATCAGTTTATTTGCGGTCGTATTCGTGAACATTACCCTAAGCATTTTATTTTATCAGAAGAGTCATCTCCTCATATGGATCTTAGCACCATTGCTGACGATGTGCCTGTGTGGGTGATTGACCCCATTGATGGCACGGTGAATTTTGCTCATGGGCATCACCACGTCGCGGTTTCAATTGGTCTTTATGTCGGCAGGGAGCGTATTTTAGGGGTTGTGAATGCGCCATTTTTAGGCGAATGCTTCTGGGCGTTAAAAGGTTCGGGTGCCTTTTGCAATGGCAAGCCTTTGGCTGTTTCAGGTGCAAAACAATTAAGGAATGCGTTGGTCGCAACGGGATTTCCTTATCAAAAAACAGCGTTACTGCCGATTATAGATCGTGTGTCACGTATTCTGCATCATTGTCAGGATATTCGTCGCAATGGCTCAGCGGCTCTGGATTTGTGTTGGGTAGCGGCCGGACGTTTAGACGCTTATTTTGAAAGTGTGAAGCCTTGGGATATGGCAGCGGGTGTCTTGATAGCAGAAGAGGCTGGGGCCACTGTGGGGCATTATTTGTCAGCAACCTCGGCTTGGCCTGAAGTGGTTAATGGGGAAGGGTTGATCGTGTCGACGCCTGATTTGTTTAAAGAGCTTCTGGTCTTGATGCATTGTGAGAAATAGACTGGGGCTTTGAGGGTTTTATGCTTATTAATATGCTGCAAAAAAACAAGTTTACAATACGAGTCTATGTCTGAAGAGCGTGGATGATGAGTTGTATTAATCGCAACTCGGTATGCTTAAGTGTTTGTTTGATTACCATTTATTTTGATTGGATTGATTATGTCTTTTACTGCTTTTTTGATTATGTTGCTGTGCTCATTGCTTGTTATCGTGGCTTCGCTTTGGTTTATTCGGCATCAGCTTAAATTAAATAAAATACGAGAAGAGAAGGTTCAAGCAGGAGAAGACCGCTTTCTTGAAGAGCGTCAGAAAAGGATTGATAGCATCAGAGTGTTGTTGAGTGTGGCGGGGACTGATGAGGTTAATTGGATTGAAGCCAGTATTCGAATCAAAAATTTATTGGATCAGTTGAGTGAAGATTTATCGGAACATGACGATATTTCCGCTTTTTATATTATGGCAGAAAAAACACAACACATTCCAACCCACGAGCAGTGGGGGAGTTTGCCAAAATCTGCGAAAATGAAATTTCGACGAGAAATGGATGGATATGAGGCAGAATACGCTGAGCATTTGCTGCGGGCGAAAACATCGCTAATGGCTCATGATTTCAAATAATGCTCATTCAGCTGCTGGTTTCTATTGTTTTCTTATTTTTGTTGCTGATTTTGTTGGTGTTGTTTTTTATTCGTCATCAATCGAAAGTACCTTATTATAGGTTAACGCAAGAGCAGTGCGTTACTTTGCTTAAAAGGGCGATACAGGGTGTTTTGCCTGAATATGAATGGCATGCCTTTCTTGGTATGACAGTGAGAGACGATGATGCGCTGGATGAATTAAGAGAGCGGTGCTTGCTGATTGGTGAGTTTGGAATAAAAGGGACGCAATTAATAAATGGTCAGTTGTGTATTTCTTTTAACAAAAAAGGGCTATCACAGCTGGAATTGTTACTTGATGAGTGGCAGCATAAATTACACTATTTAGTCTGAGGCCATTGGCACGGTTGTCGTGAAAAAGGTCTAAATTTTAAAAATGGAAGAGCATAGGGTTTAAACATTATGAATGAGTTAGAGGCGTTGTTTGAACAGGGATCTGAGTGGATGCCTTGGTTAGTTGATACAGTGATTAATTTATCGATTGGTCTCATTGTTTTTTTTGTGGGCAAATTGGTTGCCGCCAAAGTGTCTCATTGGTGTGAAAAGCGCTTGCTCAAAGCGTCTGTTGATCAAGCGGTGGCGGGCTTCGCATCGAGTATTTTATATGCCTTGATGTTTGCCGGTGTGGCGTTAATGGCGCTGGGGCAAATTGGCGTTGAAACGACCTCTTTTATTGCCATTCTTGGTGCGGCCGGTTTGGCTGTGGGTTTGGCGTTGCAAGGTTCCTTGTCTAACTTTGCGTCGGGTGTGCTGATTATTTTATTACGTCCGTTTCGCTCAGGTGACTTTATTGATGCTGGCGGTCAAATGGGCACAGTGAATCGTATAGAGTTATTTCATACCTATCTTAAAACACCAGATAATCGCGTTATTATCATGCCAAATTCGTCGATCATGGACGGTTCAATTGTGAACTTTTCACGTGAAGCCACTCGTCGTCTCGACCTTGTAATTGGGATCAGTTATGACGCAGATATCCGTTTGGCAAAACAGATTATGGAAGACATCGTGAGTGCTGACGAGCGTATCTTAAAAGAGCCTTCTTGTTTAATTGCTGTGTCTGAATTGGCTGACAGTTCAGTCAACTTCTTCTTGCGACCTTGGGTGGCTTCTGGCGATTATTGGGCTGTGCGCGCCGATCTCTTAGAGAAAATTAAATACGCTTTTGATGAGCGTGGTGTCGGTATCCCATACCCTCAAATGGATGTTCACGTGCACAAGCAAGAATCTTAAGCTTATATCGTGTAATTTCTTAGCGCTATAACGCTCGTAATGCCGCCAAGTAACCGCTGGCGGCATTTTTGTTTTTACTGTTATTTTTAATCTTTGAAAAGGTGGCTATTAATGAGTCGATATCGTCCCCCTTCACCACCAAAATCTGCTTACATTACTCAAGAAGGCGCTCAGGCTCTGTTGGCAGAACTAAAATATTTGTGGAAAGAGAAGCGTCCTGCTGTGACTGAAACCGTACGGGAGGCTGCTGCACAAGGTGATCGTTCAGAAAATGCCGAATATATTTATGGTAAAAAACAGCTTCGTGAAATTGACCGTCGCGTACGTTATTTAGAAAAGCGTTTAGACGTTTGTACGGTTGTTGATCGCTTTCCTAGCGATCAAGAGCGAGTGTTTTTTGGTGCTTGGGTGACACTGGAAGATGAAGCGGGAAACATGAAAGAGTACCGAATTGTTGGGCCAGATGAGCTGGATCATAATCCAAACTATATCAGTATTGATTCTCCGGTGGCCCGGGCTTTACTCAAAAAGCAAGAAGGGGATGAAGTGGTTATTCGCCTTGCCGGTGGAGAGAAAACCTATCTTATTGACTCGGTTGAGTATCGACAAGTAACAACATGACTATTTATTACGGCATGGCGCAATGGCAACATCCTGCTTGGGTGAATTGGCTTTATCCTGCTTCTTTAGCTGCAGGAGAGAGAATTAGTCGATATTCTCAAGTGTTTTCAACGGTTGAAGTAGGCAGCACCTTTTACACTAAGGTTGATGATGCTCAGTTATTACGCTGGTATAACTCTGTTGGCGAGGGGTTTAAATTTAGCTTTAAAGCACCACAAACAGTGACGCATCGATTATTAGAGCGTCCGTGGCTTGATGTTCAACGTGATTGGTTGGCTTTTATGCTTTCTTTGCAGCCATTTCAAGCTAAGCTTGGGCCGACGATGCTGCAGTTTCCTGCACTATGTGATGAGCGGGCTTTAGACACTATTTTGGCTTTGTGTGATATGTGGACACTCTCCACACCTTTGTCTGTCGAAGTGCGAAACCTTGTCTATTTTGATAAGGCACAGACAGAATCGAGTTTTTTGGCTGAGTTGTCGGTACGTAATGTGAATCGAGTGGTGATGGATTCAAGACCGGTTTTCTCCACAGAGGCTTATTGTGAAAGCCTAGTCGAGGCGCAAAAGAAAAAGCCGAGGGTGCCTTGCCATCCTGTAGCTACTGCCAATCATCCCGTTGTACGTTTCATTGGTCATCCAGAGTTGCCTCGTAATGATGTTTGGTTGGATCAGTGGGCGGCTAAGCTGTCGCAGTGGTTGTCCGCTGGGTTAGTGCCCAGTGTTTTTGTTCATTCGTCTGATAACATTGCCGCGCCTACGTTGGCGGCTCGGTTGGATGAAAAGATACAAGTTCTAATGCCAGACTATCAGTCGCCGTTGCCGCTTCCGCAAAGTCAGGAGCAGGTCAGTCTTTGGTGATCCAAGGCTGCGAGCTGTCAGCTTGTTAGTGTCATTGAAGGAGAGCAAATGTATTCATTGGTTTTTTATGTTCCAGAAACCCACCTAGAGCAAGTTAAGCAGGCGGTATTCTTGGCGGGTGCTGGAGCAATGGGGGATTATGATTCTTGTTGTTGGCAAGTCAAAGGGCAAGGGCAATTTCGTCCGATAGATGGCGCGTCTCCTTTTCTGGGTAAGGTCGGAGAGCTTGAGTATGTTGATGAGTATCGGGTTGAAATGGTGTTGGCAGACGGAGTGAAGTCGGAAGTCATATCGGCTTTGTTGTCAGCGCACCCCTATGAAGAGGTGGCTTATCACCTTATTCCGATACTGTATTAAAGTGAATAGTGTCTTCATGGAAGCCGTATTGGCCTTTTTTGTGGTCTTCGATGAAAAATTCGAGCGTTTTGCTGACGCTACTAAAGGCCAATTCATCCCATGGAATGTCTGTTAAGTCAAAAAGTGCGACTTCTGAACTTTCTTCGGTGGCATGAAAATCATCTTTTTCCAATTCAGCCAGATAAAATAGATGAATTTGGTTAATCCTTGGGATGCTGATCATGCTGAAGGCTTGTTTGCAGATTGCCGAAGAACCGCTTTCTTCTAGTGTTTCACGCAGAGCACCTTCGCGGGTGGTTTCTTGGTTTTCCATAAATCCGGCAGGTAAGGTCCAGAAGCCAAGGCGCGGTTCTATATTGCGTCGACACAATAGGACTTTGCCGTCAAAGATGGGTATTGTTCCTGTTATTAGCCTAGGATTGTCATAATCGATATGCTCGCAATTTGGGCACACCGCTCTGATGCGATTATCACCAGATGGAATGGTCATGTTAACGGAATGACCACATTGCGGGCAGTATCTCATGAGTTTTTCCTTAACGCTTTAATTGGAGTTTTGCGTATTTGACGACTTTGTCTTCAATTTCCTGGATTTCAATCATGTAATGTCCGACCCATAGGCTAATAGGGTGCTCAGGGATAAATTCCAGCGTCTCAATGATAAGGCCATTTAATGTTTTTGGCCCATCAGTTGGTAAGTGCCAATTAAGCGTTTTATTGATTTCTCGAATATGGGTTGAACCTTCTATTCTAAAAGACCCATCATCGAGAGTTTGTATTTCTTCTTCCTCGTCTTGCATTGGTGGGGTGAATTCACCAACGATTTCCTCCAACACGTCTTCTAAGGCAGCGATACCTTGCACGTCTCCATACTCATCTACCACGATGCCCATTTGCTGGTGGTCTTTTTGGAAGTTAAGTAGCACCGTGTTTAATGATGTGCTTTCTGGGATAAAATAAGGTTCAACCGTTGCTTTCAACAAAGCGGCTTTAGACGGCGTTGGGTCGCGTAAAAACATGGCTGCATGTCGTGCGTGCAGGATACCGATTATTTTATTGATTTCGCCATTGTAGACAGGCATGCGCGTGTGTCTGCTTTGACAAATTTGTTCAATGATTTCTTCTATCGAGTCTTCAAGGTCAATGCCGATAACTTCGTTTTTAGGAATCATGATGTCTTCAACAGAGACTTTTTCCAAATCTAAAATAGACAACAGCATTTCTTGGTGCGCGGCCGGTATTAGGCCGCTTGCCTCGTTCACGACTGTCCTTAATTCCTCAGAATCTAAAGTGTCATGATTAGACTGAGAAGCATGGACACCAATTAGACGTAGTAAACCATTTGATAGGAAGTTTACTAGCAATACCAATGGATATAATACTTTTAGAATGATGGCTAATACCCATGATGCTGGGAAAGCGATTTTTTCTGGGTGTATGGCGGCCAGTGTTTTGGGTGTGACCTCAGCAAAAATCAGAATCACCATGGTGAGTGCTCCGGTTGCTATGGCAACACCAGCATCACCCCAAAGACGAACGGCGATAATTGTGGCAATGGCAGAAGATAGGATGTTTACAAAATTGTTACCAATTAATATAACACCAATGAGTCTGTCGGGGCGCTCTAGTAAAGTGCTTACTTTCATCGCGGAACGGTTCTTGCTCTTCACTAGATGTTTTAGTCGATATTTGTTTAACGACAACATCCCAGTTTCGGAACTCGAAAAAAAAGCGGACAGTATGATTAGACAAAAAAGTATTCCACCAAGAACACTTAAGGGGATATCGTTCAAAAAGGGATCGCCTCAGTTATGTAGATAATAGGATTATTCGTATTTAGGATCTTAGTGTCAAATGACTTTGTGTCTTTGTTTATCATGACAATAAAATTTGCAGCACTATTTGGCTGCCAAAATAGCCGAGCATCAATAGAAAAAAGCCACTCAACGTTAGCTTGACAGCTAATTGACCGCGCCAGCCAGCGATGTATCTTCCTAATAATAGCCCTGCAAACACAAACCAAGAAGCGATAGTAAAAAATGTTTTGTGAACAAGGTGTTGGGCAAACATGTCTTCAATAAAATAAAAACCGGTTGCTATTGTGATAGTCAATAAAATGAAAGCAGCCCAAATGAATTCAAACATTAAGCGTTCTAGTACTTGCAGTGGTGGTACTCTGAGTAGTTGCTTTAATTTGTGATGCTTCAATTGATATTCTTGCATGGCAAGTAAAATGCCGACACCGCAAGCGGTCGTAAATAAGCTGTAAGCCACAGATGCGATCAGAATGTGAGCGCTTGTCCCCCAGGAGTTACTGTGTAAGGGGGTTAGGCTCCAGGGTTCGATGGCATTTAGTGCAATAATGATCGAACCGAGGGGGAAGGCCGCGCCAAGCAGCAAAGACAAATCTTTGTCACGATTACTAAACCAAAGTAAGCTATTTCCGATTAATGCAATCAGTAGTCCAATGGTCAAGAAGGTAAAGCCATCTCTACTCAGCAATAATTGTGTGAGTGAGAGGGCGTGCATTGCGATGGCAATCGCCCCAATATATTGAGTGGCACGGTTTCTTGGACGTAGGTAATACGCTGTGCCAGCAATTAAACAAGCGATACAAGCAAGCCAAAGCGATAATTGAGTCATGAAACTAAAGGTTCCGCAGGGTAAAGGTATAGGGTGATAATCATTTATCCGTTATAATAGAGACAATTTCACCTTGGATAAACTGAAACCGTAGGTTTTTTCCATTCAGAGCCAAAATTTGAGGGCAAATATGTTCGACAATTTATCGAATCGCTTAACTTCCTCGCTTGATCGTATTCGAGGTCGAGCAAAATTAACCGAAGACAACATACAAGAAGTGTTGCGCGAAGTGCGCATGGCGCTACTTGAAGCGGATGTTGCGCTGCCAGTTGTTAAAGATTTTATTGCAGCTGTTAAGGCGCGCGCGATAGGGACGGAAGTCTCAAAAAGCTTGAGCCCTGGGCAAGTCTTCCTAAAAATCGTTAAGCAGGAACTTGAGAGCGTCATGGGGCAAGCCAATGATGGTCTTAACCTTCGTGTGGCGCGCCCCGCTATTATTTTGCTAGCGGGTTTGCAAGGGGCGGGTAAAACCACGTCCGCGGCAAAGTTAGCAAAATACTTAAAAGAGCGTGAGAAAAAATCGGTTTCGGTAGTGAGTGCGGATATTTATCGTCCAGCCGCTATTAAGCAGCTCGAAACACTGGCTGGTGAAGTGGGTGTTGATTTCATTCCAAGTGACTTATCGCAGAAACCGATTGATATCGTTAATAATGCGATCGATTATGCCAAAAAAGCCCATAAAGATGTTTTGATCATCGATACCGCGGGGCGTCTCGCGATAGATGATGAGATGATGGCGGAAATTAAGGCCTTGCATGCGGCTGTAAATCCCATAGAAACCTTGTTCGTCGTCGATGCGATGACAGGTCAAGATGCGGCGAACACAGCAAAGGCATTTGGTGATGTGTTACCGCTAACTGGGGTGATATTAACTAAGACCGACGGTGACGCGCGTGGTGGTGCGGCTTTATCGGTTCGTCACATTACAGGTAAACCGATTAAGTTTTTGGGTGTAGGTGAAAAAACCGATGCTCTAGAACCTTTCCACCCTGATCGTTTGGCCTCTCGTATTCTTGGTATGGGGGATATGCTTTCTTTAATAGAGGAAGCAGAGCAAAAGATTGATAAAGACAAAGCTGAGAAGCTTGCCGGCAAGCTGAAAAAAGGCAAAGGCTTTGATCTGGAAGATTTCAAAGAGCAGCTTCAGCAGATGAAAAACATGGGTGGCATGAGTTCCATGCTGGATAAACTGCCGGGTATGGGGCAGTTAGGAAACATCCAAGATAAGGTCAATGACAAGATGTTCGTTCAAATGGAGGCGCTTATTAACTCTATGACGCCCGCTGAACGACGTAACCCAGATGTCATTAATGGTTCTCGTAAAAAGCGCATTTCTACGGGAGCAGGATTGCAAATACAAGACCTGAATCGTTTGTTGAAGCAGCATAAGCAGATGCAAAAGATGATGAAAAAGTTTAGCGCCAAGGGCGGTATGCAAAAAATGATGCGCGGATTAGGTGGAATGATGCCTGGCGGCTTCCCGGGTGGCGGTGGTTTTCCGAAATAATCAACGTTATTTCGTTGTTTTTATTGGAGGTTGTTAAAAAACTTTCAATTAAAGTGTTGGGGCGAGTAAATCGCCCTTTTGTTTTTCTAGTTTATCGACTAGAATATGCCGCCTTCTTGTAGTATGAGTCAAAAATTCGACTCGGCAAGGGGTGTTTCGTTAAGCAATAAGGAACCAATCATATGGTAACTATTCGTCTTTCTCGTGGTGGCTCTAAAAAGCGCCCATTCTATCATTTGAACGTGGCTGATAGCCGTCGTGCTCGTGATGGTCGTTATATCGAGCGTTTGGGTTTCTTTAACCCTGTTGCTCGTGGTCAAGAAGAACGTTTACGTGTTGATCTAGAGCGCGTAAATCATTGGGTTAGCCAAGGCGCTCAACTTTCTGATCGTGCAGCTCAGCTTGTTAAAGAAGCTGGTAAAAACGCTTAATACTGAGGTAGTGCTATGTCTGAATTAAAACAAGCGGCCGCTCCAGAGCAAGCCCTTGTGGTTGGACGCATTACATCAGTTTATGGTGTTAAAGGGTGGGTGAAGTTATATTCGCACACCGATCCAATGCAAGGGATCTTTGATTACAAGCATTGGTGGTTGAAAACTCCTAGTGGGTGGAAGACCGTAGAATTAAGCCAAGGTCGTTTGCAAGGACGGGGCTTGGTGGCATCAGTAAAGGGTTATAACGACAGAGATCAAGTAAAAGATATCTGCGGTATGGACATTTATATAGATGCAGCAGAACTGCCAGAATTGGAAGAAGGTGATTATTACTGGAGCCAACTGGAAGGACTGAGGGTTATTACCAAAGAGGGTATCCTCTTAGGGAAGGTTTCTCAACTTATGGAAACTGGTGCGAATGATGTTCTCGTTGTCCGCGCGTGTGAAGGTAGCTTTGATCGTGAAGAGCGATTGATTCCTTATGCCCCAGGTACTTATGTTCTAAACATTGATTTAGAGCAGCAGGAAATGGTGGTTGATTGGGATCCAGAATTTTAAACCGATAAGCTGAGGTCACAACGTGAAGGTTAGCGTTATATCGCTCTTTCCGGAGATGTTTCAGGCCATTACCCAATACGGAGTAACAGGCAGAGCCATTAAGTCTGGGTTAGTTGAGGTGGATTTTTTTAATCCCCGTGACTTTACGCATGACAAACATAAGACTGTTGATGATCGTCCTTATGGTGGTGGTCCAGGGATGCTGATGAAAGTTCAGCCTCTCAAAGATGCGATTGCGAGTGCCAAGTTATCGGTACCCAATGCAAAAGTTATTTATCTATCCCCTCAAGGGCGTACGCTAACGCAAGAAGGCGTGCAACAACTTGCTAAACAAGCAGAATTTATTCTGGTAGCAGGTCGTTATGAAGGCGTTGATGAGCGTTTGATTCAATCTGAGATTGATGAAGAATGGTCAATTGGCGACTTTGTCCTAAGTGGTGGTGAGTTGCCGGCAATGGTGCTCATGGATGCCGTATTTCGTATGGTGCCAGGGGTGCTGGGAAAACAAGCGTCTGCGGATGAAGATTCATTCTCTGACGGTTTGTTGGACTGTCCGCATTATACTCGCCCAGAAGTGCTTAATGGTGAACCTGTGCCATCGGTGCTACTTAGTGGCAACCACGAGGAGATTAGACGCTGGCGTTTAAAGCAAAAGCTCGGAAGAACTTTTCAGCGCCGGCCAGACCTTCTGCAGAACCTTGAGTTGGACAAGGAACAGCAGTTGCTGTTAGAAGAGTTTATTCGCGAAACTGAAGATTCAACCTCGGCAGAGTAGGAATTGCGAGCTTATCAGAAAGAAGAACCTTCATGCTGATAAGAAACCATATCATTAGGAGTCACATCCATGAGTAATAAAACTAAACTGATTCAGCAGTTAGAAGCTGAACAAATGACAAAAGAAGTCCCAGCCTTCGGTCCTGGTGACACTATTGTTGTTCAAGTTAAAGTTAAAGAAGGTTCACGCGAGCGTCTACAGGCCTATGAAGGCATTGTAATCTCTAAGCGTAACCGTGGTCTTAACTCAGCATTTACCGTTCGTAAAATTTCTAGCGGTGTTGGTGTTGAGCGTGCTTTCCAAACGTACAGCCCTTTGGTTGAAAGCATCGAAGTTAAACGCCGCGGTGACGTGCGTCAAGCTAAGATCTACTACCTACGCGAGCGTTCTGGTAAATCTGCACGTATCAAAGAAAAATTGGCTAAGCGTTAATTTTTCTTATTTAAAAAAGGCGACGCGAGTCGCCTTTTTTTATGGAACTAACCCACCTAGGTATGGCCTAATAGAGACTATTTATCATGTCTTTGAGGTTTTCCATGACGAAGTCTTCTCGTACGTCTTTTCTCGTTACTGCAATGAGTGTATTTTGGTTTTCATTATCAAATACAGTGTTGGCAGATCAATCAGCGGTTTTATCCACGGTACAGGCAGCTTTACCTCAATATGAGATTGAAAGTGCGGAATTGCACCAAGGTGCAGGTTTGTATGTGGTTGTTTTAAAAAATGGTCCTACATTGCATGTGACTCAAGACGGAAAGTATTTTGTTGCGGGAGATCTTTATCGCATAGATGGTACCAAGCTTGAGAACATGACAGAAAAAGCAAAGTTAGCCAAGATTGAAGCGCTTCCTGAATCTCAAATGATCGTCTATAAGGCTAAGAATGAGAAAGCGCATATCACCGTTTTCACCGACGTTGATTGTGGTTACTGCCGAATGTTGCACAAAGAAGTGCCAAAGTTAAATGACGCAGGAGTAACGGTTCGTTATTTGGCCTACCCAAGAGCGGGGGTCGGTTCTGAGGCGTATCGTAAGATGGTGAGTATTTGGTGTTCAGCAGATCCTGAAGAGTGGCTCACTAAGGTTAAACTGGGGGCTGAAATTCCTGAAAACAAGTGTGTTAACCCTGTCGCGGATCAGTATAAACTGGGTAATGAAGTGGGGGTACGAGGTACGCCAAGTATAGTGTTAGATAACGGCGCCTTTTTGCCAGGATATTTGCCTGCCGCCGAGTTGGTAAAAGAGCTTGGTTTATAGTCTTATCGCGAAATATTTCACTAAACATGAGTGTTCTTCAGCTGTTTCTACGTTGGGTTTGAAAATGACAGGCGTTATAATAAATCAGTTTGTTACTTAAGCAGGCACGAACACCTTTCTTTGCGTCAACTAAGTGTTCTATAAAAATTAAATTATCTCTGTGGGGTATTGTTTTGAAACCGGTAAAAGTCGGAATTTGTGGGCTGGGGACAGTGGGATCCGGTAGTTTTAATATTTTGCGTAATAATGCAGAAGAAATTACACGACGCGTTGGCCGCAGCATTGTTATCGAACAGGTTGGTGCACGCCGCGATAATGACGTATGTGATACCACTGGTATAAAAGTCACCCGTGATATTTTCGATGTGGTCAACAACCCAGAGATTGATATTGTTCTTGAGCTGATTGGCGGAACCTCTGTTGCGAAAGAGCTGGTGCTTACCGCCATTGCAAATGGTAAGCATGTTGTGACGGCAAACAAGGCGTTAATCGCAGAGCACGGTAATGAGATTTTTGCCAAGGCCCAAGAGAAAGGCGTTATTGTCGCATTTGAAGCGGCTGTTGCAGGCGGTATCCCGATTATTAAGACATTGCGTGAGGGCTTATCCGCTAATCGCATCGAATGGTTGGCGGGCATCATCAATGGCACAGGGAATTTCATCTTAACGGAGATGAGTGAAAAAAATCGAAACTTTGGTGAAGTGTTAGCTGAAGCACAAGCGCTTGGTTACGCAGAAGCAGACCCTACCTTTGATATTGAAGGAATAGACGCGGCACATAAGCTGACTATTCTGGCTTCCATTGCGTTTGGCATTCCATTGCAGTTTGAAAAAACCTATACCGAAGGTATCAGTCGTATTACCTCTGAAGACATAGAATTCGCTCATCAGCTTGGCTATGCCATTAAGCATCTTGGCATTGCGCGTCGTACCAAGGCGGGTATTGAACTTCGCGTTCACCCTACGCTGATTTCTCGCAAGCAGCTACTTGCTAATGTGAATGGTGTGATGAATGCCATTATGGTTCAAGGTGATGTGGTGGGCCCAACCTTGACCTATGGTGCTGGTGCTGGCGCATTGCCGACCGGCTCGTCAGTGGTTGCTGATGTGATCGATGTTGCTCGTGCCTTGACGGCGGATCCAACTAATCGAGTGCCTCACTTAGCCTTTCAAGCAGACTCTTTGTCTAACATGCAAATTTTGCCAGTAGAGGAAATTGAATGCGGTTTCTTCCTGAATATGACGATTAAAGACCGCGCTGGTGTGTTGGCCAATATTACTCAGATTTTGTCGACGAACGACATTAGTATCGAGTCTCTGATTCAACGTGAACGTGAAGGCAGTGAGTTAGTCCCCTTAGTGGTGATGACGCATGATGTCAAAGAACGCAACATGAATGCTGCAATAGCAGCGATTGAAGCCTTGCCGGATGTTGCGGGAACCGTGCAAAGAATCCGTGTTGAAAACTTGGCGTAAGAGAGAGCAAATATGAAATACATTTCTACTCGTGGTAAAGCGCCAGCGCTTTCTTTTGGTGATGTTTTATTAGCTGGTTTGGCAAATGACGGTGGCTTGTATGTGCCAGAAACTTTGCCTCATTACAGTAAAGAAGAGATCGCTTCTTGGGCGAAGCTAAGCTACCAAGAGCTTGCCTTTAAGGTGATGTGGCCTTTTGTGGAAGGTGATATTCCGGCGGATGCTTTTAAAACCATGATCAATGATGCTTACGCAGGTTTTAATCACAGCGCCATTGCACCCATGGTTCAAGTGGGTAATAACGAATGGATTCTGGAATTATTCCGTGGCCCAACTTTAGCGTTTAAAGATTTTGCCCTGCAGTTACTGGGTCGTCTGATGGATTATGTTCTGTCTGAGCGCAAAGAAAAGCTGGTTATACTAGGCGCCACATCTGGTGACACTGGTTCGGCTGCGATTGAAGGCTGCCGTCATTCAGAGCATCTGAATATTTTTATCTTGCACCCTTACCAGCGTGTTTCAGAAGTACAACGTCGTCAGATGACCACGGTGATTGACGATAATGTATTTAATATCGCAGTAAAAGGTAACTTTGATGATTGTCAAAGTATGGTGAAATCCAGCTTTGCCTATCAGTCTTTCTTGAAAGGTGCTAAATTAGGGGCGGTTAACTCAATTAACTGGGCTCGTATCATGGCTCAGATCGTTTACTACTTCTCTTCTGCCTTGGCTGTGGGCGCGCCGCATCGTAAAGTGTCTTTTTCTGTGCCTACGGGTAATTTTGGCGACATTTTTGCGGGTTATTTGGCGAAGAAAATGGGCTTGCCCATTGATCAGTTAGTGGTTGCAACCAACCAAAACGACATTTTGCATCGTGTGATTGCTGAAAATGACATGAGTCGCCAGTCTTTAAATGTCACCTTGTCTCCAAGTATGGATATCATGGTGTCTAGTAACTTTGAGCGTTTGTTGTTTGATGCTCATGGTCGTGATGGCGCGGCAATTGATGATTTGATGGCGCGTTTTAATAAAGGCGATGTGTCGTTAAACGATCAAGCTTGGTCTTTTGTAAAAGCGAATTTTGACAGTTACAAAGTCGATGATCAGAAAACCTGCGAAGTGATTGCCGATGTGTTTGCTAAGACACAATACCTTCTTGATCCGCATACCGCGATTGGTCTTGAAGCGGCTCGTCATTGCTGGAAAGATCAGTCTGTCCCTATGATTACTTTAGCGACGGCTCATCCAGTGAAATTCCCAGAAGCGGTTGAAAAAGCTGGTTGCGAAACACCAATGTTGCCTGAGCATATGAAAGATCTTTTCGAGCGAGAGGAATCTTATGCCGTGCTAGATAATAGCTTGAGCGATGTTCAGGCCTTTGTTGCGGAAAAAATCTAGTTATAGACAGTAAACTGTCTATAATCTATTTAGATGAAAAACGGCCAATCAAAGATTGGCCGTTTCTTTTTGTTTTGCTTTCATTTTCTCTTTTTGTGCCTTTCCTATGAATATTATTTTACTTGATTCTAACAATACTCTTGCCGACGGTTTCTATGGTCTGACTCCGCGTCAACAAACTCATATTTCAAATGTGATCAAAGCGAAGCAAGGTGATATTTTGCGAGTGGGTATTTTGAATGGAAAGATGGGAGAGGGGGTTTATGAGCCACCAAGCGAAGATCAGGCTGGCTACATTCATTCGTTATCTCTTTCTATGCTCCCGCCAGAGCCTCTTCCTATGGTGTTGGTGATGGCATTACCCAGGCCGAATATGTTGAAGCGTACATTGCAAAATATTACCGCAATGGGCGTAAAACATTTATATTTAATTCACTCGGCAAAAGTGGAAAAGAGTTACTGGCAAAGCCCTGTGTTAGCAACCGAGTCGATCCAGCAATGTTTATTAGAAGGCTTAGAACAAGCAAAAGATACGGTAATGCCTAATTGGTCTTTGATTCCCCGTTTTCGACCTTTTGTTGAAGATCAGTTGCCTGATTTATTAAGAGACAAAGTGGGTTTGTTGGCCCACCCTTACCTAGCGAAGTCTTGTCCTGTTGATATTCAAGAGCCTTGTGTTTTGGCGTTGGGGCCCGAAGGCGGATGGAATGAATTTGAAGTGAGTAAGTGGTTGGAAGCAGGTATGGAATCCGTTCATTTGGGGGAGCGTATTTTGAAAGTAGAGACGGTTGTGCCAGTTTTATTATCACGCTTGTATCCTGCTTGATAATGGAATGTTGTTATTTGTAAAGAGTAGATATTATTAGGGGAGCTATTTAACACTTTGGTGTAGGATTGAGGCATATTAGCCATATACGACTTAGTGCCGCTGGGTCGGAGAGTATGCATGACGAATAATTTAGATGAATTGAAAGCGGAAAATACGCTTAAAAATAAAGCCAAATCGTCTTGGCTGACTTCTTTTTATGTAGGGATGACAGACGATGTTTTTTCGGAAGATATTCGTCGGGTGTTTATTATTAACCTGTTCGCCTCGGTGGGCGTGCTTTTTACCCTTCCTTTGGGTCTCGTCTCCTTGTTCGAGGGAAAGCTTGTATTAGGCTGTTTTTTATTGCTGATTGCCCTGTTGTATGCAGTGAATCATATTTACTTACGTCGAACACATAATCACGCCTTATCTGGTAATTTCGTCATTTATCCTTTGTATGTTTTGATGATTTATCTTGTGTATACTGGTGGTGTAAAGGGAACGGGGCATGTTTGGATTTATTGTGTTCCTGCGGTTTCTTTGTTCTTGCATGGGATGAAAAGAGGCTTGATTGAACTGGCTTTTTTTACTCTTGCTCTGATTGTTACTATGTTTTTCACCAATAGCCATTTTGAAGAATTTGGTTATGACCCTAATTTAAAGTCCAGAATTTTGTTTTCGTTTATCGTGGTGGTTTTTTTGTCTGGAATATATGAATACTCCATGTCTCGTTTTAATCAAGAATTAAAAGAAACCTCTGCTAAGTTAAAGTTGGTAGCCTATAGAGACCCAGTCACTGAATTGTTGAATCGTAGAGGTATGCTGCAGCGTTTGGAGGCGAGTTCTTATGCTAGCTTTCATCTTCTACTAGCCGATGTGGATTTCTTTAAACGTATTAACGATGAATATGGTCATGAAGTAGGGGATTATGCACTGGTTGAGTTAGCGAATCTTATCCAGACGTCACTTCCTGAAAAGGGCCTAGCATCCCGTTGGGGAGGAGAAGAATTTTTGATCGCTGTGTGTGATTGCAATGAATCTGATGCCTACGCCTTGGCGGAATTAATACGACATAAAGTAGAAAAACATGAATTCGTTTATCTAGATCATAGGTTTCATATGACTCTTAGTTTTGGCGTCGCCACTATGAATGAATTAACTTCTCTTCGTGAAGCGATGACGCTTGCAGATGGGCGTCTGTACCATGCAAAAAGAGCAGGGCGCAATCAAACTAGAAGGAACTAGGGATATGTTATGACGTGATTTAAGGGTATAACCCCTTTTTAGATTGCCACTAAAAAAGGGTTATGATTGTGGGGCTTATTTTACTTTTGGCTTAGAGCCCATAGCGCCATAGTAGGCCACATACACATAACAAAGTATTGGTATGATAAAGGATATTTGAAGGCCGATAGAGTCTGCCATGTACCCTTGTAGAACCGGTAATATAGCGCCACCAACAATGGCTAGGCAAAGTAAACCGGAGCCGCGACTGGTTTGTGGGCCGAGATCTTTTAATGCAAGGCTAAAGATCGTTGGGAACATGATTGAGTTAAATAGGCCAACCAATAGAATAGACCACATAGCAATATAGCCGTCGTTTAGAATGGCGCTCGCGATTAACGCTATTGCCGCGACAGCATTAAAGGATAGCAGAGCCCCGGCAGAGATGCGTTGCATGAGTGCTGCGCCAATAAAGCGTCCCACCATGGCGCCACCCCAGTAATAGGCAACGTAATGGGCAGCATCCATTTCCGCAAGTCCCGCAATATTCTCAAGTCCAAAGAAATTAACCAATAAACTGCCGATGGCCACTTCGGCACCAACGTACATGAATATGGCAATAGCACCCAAAGTAAGGTGGCGGTGTTTGAGAATACTAGCGCTTGGGGCCTCTGTTGTGTCTTCTTCTATGTTAGACGGTGTTGGAAGGCTAATTCTGGTGAAAATAGCCGCTAACAGCACAAGCAAAATGGCCAAAGCGATATAAGGAATAATAACGCTTTCGGCTTCTTGGGCTTTGGTCTCATATTGTCCGGCAACAGTAAACAGTAGGGCGCCACCAATGATTGGGGCTACGGTTGTACCTAGTGCATTAAAGGCTTGAGAAAGCGTTAGGCGACTGGATGCTGTTTCCGTTGGCCCCATCACCGTAACCAGCGGGTTGGCAGCCACCTGAAGAATGGTAATACCTGCTGCTAATACAAACAGTGCGGTTAAAAATATACCGTATTGTTGTGCTTTTGCGGCTGCAATAAAAAGTAGGCAGCCAGCCGCGGCAATCATTAAGCCTATGCCTATTCCGCGCTGGAAACCGACTTTTTTCACCAGGTTTCCTGCTGGGAGTGAGACGATAAAATACGCACCGAAGAAGCACATTTGTATCATCATAGCTTGTGTGTAGCTAAGGTCGAATACCGCTTTTAAGTGAGGGATCAAGATATCATTTAGAGAGGTGATGAATCCCCACATAAAAAAGAGTGACGTTAGAGCAATGAGTGCAAACCTTTGGTTTGACTGTGGCTTATTGGCCTTGGATGCGTAGTTGTTCATGTTTTTTTCCGATAAGTGAAAACGAGTACAGCTCAATTTTTATCTTTAGAAGAGTTATCCAAATCAAAAAAGTGCGGCATCATAGCACCGAATATCTTAACTTTATGGTCAGTCTCCCGCTCAGGAGGCGGATAGTCTAAAACATTCCTTTTTTGCGTGAGTTTTGTAAGAAAGTCTCTCTTTTTAGTGGCGAATGTAACAAAGCCTAATGGTTTTATGGGGTTGATTTTTAAGCGTTTTATTTTTTTAATGACGCGGTCGTGCGATGTAAGCGTCTTTGCTCTAGAGACGGCAAGTCGCGCGTGAGCGGCTATTTTCGTGTTATTCTTAGGGAATCTGCTAATCCCGATTTTGAGATAAATATGCGTATTGAACGCCGAGTGGTACCAGCCACCACGCCAAATGACTTTCCTTCGACTATGTCTGCGACATTACAGCGAGTCTTTTTGTCTCGTGATGTGATGTCTGTCGCTCAGTTGGACTATCGTTTACCACACTTGTTAAGACCGGACTCTTTGTTTGATTTAACCGCTGCCGCGAAAATTTTGGCCGATGCTATTATGGCGGGTCAGAAAATTTTGATTGTTGGTGACTTCGATGCTGATGGGGCGACCAGCACCAGTTTAGGCATATTGGCTTTAGAAGCGATGGGGGCCATGGCGCCTGAATACTTGGTGCCGAACCGCTTTGAATTTGGCTACGGTCTCACGCCTGAAATTGTTGAGGTGGCACAAGCGCGATCCCCCGATGTTTTGGTGACAGTTGATAATGGTATTGCCAGTATTGAAGGTGTGTTGGCGGCAAAAAATTACGGCATGAAAGTGGTGGTGACGGATCATCATTTGCCAGGTGACGCTTTGCCAAATGCGGATGCGATTGTCAATCCCAATCATCCTAATTGCGGTTTTCCAAGTAAGAACTTAGCGGGCGTTGGGGTTATTTTCTATGTGATGTCGGCACTGAGGGCAGAGTTAAAACGTCGAAATTGGTTTGTCGAGCAGCATATACCCGAACCCAAAATGGCCGATTATTTGGATCTCGTGGCGCTTGGAACCGTGGCTGACGTGGTGCCTTTGGACGCTAATAATCGCATTCTTGTTCAGCAAGGCATCAAGCGTATTCAAGCGGGTTTGGCACGCCCCGGCATTCTTGCTTTATTAGAAGTAGGGCGTCGTGATTATACTCAGTTAAAAGCATCGGATTTAGGTTTTGTTGTTGGTCCGAGACTGAATGCAGCAGGTCGTCTGGATGACATGTCGATTGGCATTGAGTGTTTGTTGGCGGTGCATCCGCATCAGGCGCGTGATTATGCACAGCAGTTGGATCAGTTTAACCGCGAGCGTAAAGCCATTGAATCAGACATGAAAGAGCAGGCAGAGTTGGTGTTGTCATCCTTGTTGGATGAGGAACAAGACATGCCAAACGGCATGTGTTTTTACGATGCAGATTGGCATCAGGGCGTGATTGGTATCTTGGCATCAAGGATGAAGGATAAATGTCATCGTCCTGTGATTGCGTTTGCTCGTGTTGGAGAGGATGAGTTAAAGGGGTCAGCGCGCTCTATTCCTGGCGTGCATATTCGCGATGCGTTGGATTTATTGGCCAAACGCTATCCACAGTTGCTTAGTAAGTTTGGTGGTCACGCCATGGCGGCCGGCATGTCTATCAAAGAATCCCATTACGAGGCGTTTCGCTTGGCATTTGATGCCATTATTACGGAATGGGTGACACCAGAGCAATTAGAGGCGACATTGTTGACCGATGGTCCGTTGGCGCCGGAAGATTTCAGTCTGAGCTTTGCTGAACAGGTGCGCTTATCTGGTCCTTGGGGACAGATGTTTCCGGAACCTTGCTTTGATGGTGTGTTTGATATCTTACAGCAGCGCATTGTAGGGGAAAAACATCTGAAACTCATGGTGCGTGAACCGGGTAGCGGGCTCTTGTTAGATGCGATTAGTTTTTTTGTCGATCTAGACCAATGGCCTAACGACAAAGCGACACAAGCACGTTTGGTTTATAAGTTGGATGTGAATGAGTTTCGTGGACAGCGCAATTTACAGTTGCTGATAGACTATTTAGAACCTGCCTAGCTGAAAAGAAGGGATTCGCGCTTTTGCCGAACAAATTGGCTTTGGCACTGCGTATCAGGGCAAAAGTTGAGGTATAATGCGCCTCCCTCATACATCACTGTTTTATTTACTGGAGCTCATTCATGACTGCACTGGTTCTTGACGGCAAACTTTGCGCCAAAGAAACTGAAAATCGCCTACAGGCTCAAGTTACCGAGCTTAAAGAGCGCACCGGTTGCACACCAATTTTAGCGACAATTTTAGTGGGCGCAGATCCAGCATCTGCCACTTATGTGAAGATGAAAGGCAATGCCTGTCGTCGAGTTGGGATGGACTCTATGGCCATTGAATTATCCGACACGACGACCACGCAGCAGCTGCTAGATAAGATTAATGAGCTGAATAACAACCCAGATGTACACGGCATTTTGTTGCAACACCCCGTGCCGGAGCAAATTGATGAGCGCCTATGCTTCGATGCGATTGCGGCTCATAAAGACGTTGATGGTGTCACTTGTCTTGGTTTTGGTCGCATGGCAATGCAAGAGCCTGCTTACGGTGCTGCCACGCCAGCCGGTATTATGCGTTTGCTTAAAGCGTACGATGTGAACCTTGAAGGTAAACATGTTGTGGTCGTAGGTCGTAGTCCGATTCTTGGCAAACCTATGGCGATGATGATGTTGAACGCCAATGCGACCGTGACGATTTGCCATTCTCGCACGCAGAATTTGTCTGAGTTTGTGAAACAAGCTGACGTCATTGTGGGAGCGGTAGGTAAGCCTGAGTTCATCAAAGCGGAATGGATTAAAGACGGCGCTGTGGTCGTTGATGCCGGTTATCACCCAGGCGGTGTTGGCGATATTGAACTTGCTCCTTTGATGGATCGTGTTGCGGCTTATACCCCCGTTCCCGGTGGCGTTGGTCCGATGACCATCAATACCTTGATTTTGCAAACCTTGGAATCTGGTCTTAAACAATTAGGCTAAGATTCAATTGTCATAGAAAAGCCGCGCCATTCGGTGCGGCTTCTTTTTTAAGAATAGAACAGTAATAGGGTGACATGTTATGTCCACAGAAATGTTAAAAGACGCATTGGACTTCGATTTGATCGCGGATGTATTTGTTACCGAATCCATCACGGCGTCACCGTCAGAGTTACACGGTCAGCTATGTGGCTATTTAGCGTCTGGTGTGACGTTGCCGTTGGAAGATTGGCTAACCATGGTGGTGGAATTTTGTGACATCGAAGGCTGGAAAGAAGAAGCCAGTCGCGCGGTCATTATTGAACTCTATACAGCAACGCTTACTTTGCTTCAAAATGGTGAGTTTGCGCTTGTGCCCAGTATTTCTGATGACGATGCGGAATTATGTGAACGAGGTGTTACCTTGTCTCAATGGGCCCACGGATTTTTAGCCGGTTATGGTTTATCAGGTCAAAAAAATCATTTGTCTGATGAAACCAAGCAAGTTTTGCGTGATTTTGCCAATATTTCTGGCATGCAAGCAGAAATGCGCGCTTTGGAAGATAATAATGACAATGAAGCGGATTTAACGGAATTGGTTGAATACGTGAGATTGTCAGCGATGATGCTGTACACAGAACACCACGATATCAATCCTGATGTTGACCACACAAAACAAAATTCCTTGCACTAGATTGATGATAGCAATATTTCATCGCTATTATTGCATGGAATGACAATGACTAAGTGAGACTTTCTATGAAAATCGATACTCAAATTTATCAGGCTCGCCGTGAGCGTTTGATGCAATCTTTACCAGAAAACAGTGTGGTTATCATACGTACTGGTGAGTTGTCGACTCGCAATAATGATTGTGAGTATGAGTTTCGGCCTCATAGTAGTTTTTTCTACTTAACAGGATTTCCTGAACCAAGTGCGTACGCCATTATTCAGGGGCGTGGTGAGATGACCTTGGTGACTTTACCAAAAGATCCTGAGCGTGAGCAGTGGGATGGTTTTCGTTTTGGTAGCGAAGGGGCGATAGCTCATTTTGGCGCGACAAAAGCGGCCGTATTGGCGGAATTAGACAGTGTGACTTTTGCGGCTTTAGATGGTGCCGCGCACGTGGTTTATTTGTTCAACGACACTATTCTGCGTGAAAAAATAGCCAGCTGGCGTGATGCGATTGCGGCAAAGGTCAGAATGGGGGCGTCTGCCCCAACAAGCTTTATGGATCTCACCCCTGTTGTTTCTGAAATGCGCTTGCGAAAAGGGGCTGAAGAAGTAGCCATCATGGAGGTGGCCGCGCAAATCAGCGTTGAGGCCCACAAACAGGCGATGCGTGCTGTTCGTCCAGGGATGAGAGAGTATCAGCTAGAAGCCGAATTGAATTATGTTTTTATGAGATCCGGTGCGCGCCAGCCTGCGTACAACAATATTGTGGCGTCAGGCCATAATGCTTGTGTTTTGCACTACATAAAAAATGATGAGGTGATCGACGATGGCGATCTGATCCTTATCGATGCTGGCGCAGAGCTTGGGTGTTATGCTGCTGATATTACACGTACTTTTCCTGCCAATGGTAAATTTAGTGAGCCACAAGCGGCTTTGTATCAAGTGGTGCTGGATGCTTACCACGCGGGTATGAAAGAGCTGACGGTGGGAACACCCTATGAGGCCTGCCATAATGCCGCGGTTCGAACGTTAACCGAAGGTTTGGTCGCTCATGGATTATTGGTTGGGGATGTGAATTTCCTGATCGAGAGCAAGGCATACAGAGACTTTTATATGCACAATACTGGACACTGGTTAGGTTTGGATGTGCATGATTGTGGCGCCTATAAAATCGCCGGTGAGTCTCGCTTGTTAGAAGAAGGCATGGTGCTGACCATAGAGCCTGGACTGTATGTTTCAGCAGACAATCAGGCTGTAGATGCTAAATGGCGAGGTATTGGTATTCGTATCGAAGATGATGTGTTGATTCGTGCCGATGGTCCTTATGTTTTGACCCATGGCCTGCCAAAAGAAATAAAAGACATTGAGGCTTTAATGGCGGAAAGTCGCTAGGACTGATGTCGATAATCACCAGAGTGATAAAACGGGGTAAATGAAATGGCTAAGTCGTATGATTTGATTATTGTGGGCGCTGGTATGGTAGGTGCTTTGTCTGCGATCTTGTTGGCTAAGTCTTCTTTGCGAATAGCCCTGATTGATCAACACGATGGTGAGTACTTATTGTCTGTTCCACCTGCTTATGATGCACGCGTCAGCGCGATTTCTAGTCAGTCTAAAGCCTTGCTTGAAAGCGCTGGAGTTTGGCAGGGCATATCTCGTGACCGAATTGCGTCTTATGACAATATGGTGGTATGGGATGGTCTTGGTGAGGGTTTTATCGACTTTAATGCTCAGGTAACGGCGATGCCTGAACTTGGTCATCTGGTTGAAAATGCGGTATTAAATCAGCAATTGATGAAGCAAGTTCGTGCTCTAAAGAGCATTGATCTGTATTTAGGCGACACGCTTGAATCTCATGAATTAAGTGAATCTGGGGTTAGAGCTGAGCTGTCTTCGGGTCAAGTATTAGAAGCGCAAGCCATTATTGCTGCCGACGGTGCTGTATCAAAACTGCGCACTGAAAACGCGTTTGATACACTCGAATGGGATTATGGACATCATGCGATTGTAACCACCATAGAAATCGCTCAATCCCATGAAAATACGGCGTGGCAGAGCTTTGGAGAAGAAGGCATTTTGGCCTTCCTTCCACTTCCGTCTGTCGCGCAAAAGCATTACGTGTCGATTGTGTGGTCTGTGCCGCCCAACGAGGCTAAATCTTTGATGGCGCTTGATGAGCACGCTTTTTGTCGTCGTTTGCATTACGCAATGAACAGGCGTTTTGATGTATTAGGACTGACACAAACTCGCCAGGCGATTCCATTGCGGCAGCGTCATGCCAAACAATACGTCAAGGCTGGATTGGCGTTAATTGGCGATGCAGCGCATACGATTCACCCTCTTGCTGGACAAGGTGCGAACTTAGGTTTTTCAGATGTTAAGGCATTGGTCGAAGTGCTCATTAAGTCCCATCACCGAGGCGAGTGTTTAGGGGCCAGTAAGGTATTAAGACGGTATCAACGTGCTCGCATGTTGGATAACATTGCCATGGCGGCAGGTATGGAAGCGTTTAAACGCCTATTTTCAACTCAGCAGCCTTTGGTGGTGCAGTTGCGAAATTTGGGTATGAAACAATTTCATCGCAATACAGCATTAAAGAAAAAACTCATCGCTCGTGCAGCAGGATTATCGTCATTTTCTTAGCTTTTACTGAGTGATGTTTTTTTATATTTCGTCGTTTTTTGAGTGTTTAGTTACTGTTTTCGTACAAAGAATCTGCTTGTAAACAAGCGGTTACAAAGAAGTGGTTGCAAAAAATGCTCGCTGCCATATTCTGCATAAACTCGATGTACACGACGAATGAAAAAGGCAGAGTGGTATGCAAATCCAAGATCTTTTGAAGCAAACCGATAAACTTCCCAATGTTCCCGATATTGTCCGTGAATTGATTCAGCTTCTCAGTGACCCTAATGCGAAATATTCCGATATAAGTGAACGTGTTTCCCATGACCAGACGATCTCGTTAAAAGTATTGCGGGTGGTGAATTCTGCTTATTTTGGTTTGTCGAGAAAAATATCATCCATTGATGAAGCGACGGTATTGCTTGGTACTGATAGATTGAAAACCCTCGTCATTGCGTCTGGTTTTTCGAATTCTGTGATGAAGGTGGAGGGATTAAAATTAACGGATTTTTGGGCCGACTCTTTTCGTGTTGCCGAGCTTGCACAATGGTTTGCCAAACGCACCCCTCTAGTCGAGGCAGATGAAGCCTTTACGGTGGGCATTGTGCACAATATTGGTCGGTTATTATTACACCTTACCGCGCCTAGCATAGCGCAAGAAATTCAGACCTTGGTGGCAAACCGTAAAGCGGGCAGGGTGAAAGCTGAGCAAGACTTATTGGGCTTTACCTCTCAAGATGCGGGGCGGGCTTTGATGGATTTATGGAAGTTCCCTGCTGGTTTAGGTTATGCCGTACAGCATCATAAGCGGCCTTTTTCGAATGGTGAGCCAGATCCATTGTCTTGTGCATTAAATTTAGCCTGTTACTTGAATGCGTGTATCCGAACAGAGCGCGATTCAGACTTGATTCGAGAAGGTTTTCCTTATGCTGTGGCAAAAGCGGCAGGGCTGCCAGAAGGGATTGTTTATGAGTTGGATGACGCTTTGATTATTAATGATGGACTGAATCAGTTACTTCATTAAGTATTTCTACGTGTGTTTATTCGCTTTAAACGACGGCTTTCATTGTTAAATAAATGAGAATCGCTAGTGTTCACCATAGTGTTGTGCTAATTTCTTGTCTCATTTTTTTATGGTTTTTTATGGTGCTGTTGGAGGTTGAATCATTGTCCTTTTAACAAGGTTCCTCCTTTTAAATCATGGAAACGAGCCTACTTAGAAGGTGAATATGTCGGTGCTGTTACGTAATGTGCTTGAAAAGCCGCAGGAGAAAAAATTGCGCCTACATTGTCTTGGTGTGGTTGCCCTAATGTCGTCTTTGCTGTTGTCCGTGGGGGCACAGGCAAAAGGCGAAGTGAACATTTATTCCGCTCGCCAAGAGTCGCTTATTAAGCCGGTTCTAGACACTTTCTCAGCAGAAAATGATGTCGTAGTGAATCTAATCACTGGGTCTGCTGATGCACTATTAAGCCGCTTAAAAGCCGAAGGCGACGCCAGTCCTGCGGACATTTTTATCACGGTTGATGCTGGGCGCTTACATCGTGCTAAAGCCGCAGGTGTGTTGCAATCCATCAATAGCGATGTGTTAAACGCTAACATTCCGAGTCATTTACGTGATAGTGAAGGCTACTGGTTTGGCTTGTCCCAGCGTGCTAGGGTGATTTTTTATAATCCAGAAAAAGTATCAGCAAAAGATTTGTCGTCTTACGAAGATCTTGCTAATCCGAAGTGGAAAGGTCGAATCTGTGTGCGTTCCTCTGCCAATGTTTACAATCAATCTTTGGTTGCGTCTATGTTAGAAGCGGATGGCCAGGAAAAAACACAGGCTTGGATTAAAGGGCTGGTGTCGAATTTGGCTCGCCCGCCTTTTGGTGGCGATGTCGATCTATTGAAAGCCGTTGCCGCTGGTGTTTGCGATTTAACTTTAGCGAACACTTACTATTATGGCCGTCTTGGTCAAAGCGATAAAGCCGAAGAGAGAGACGTGTACCAGCGGGTGAAGTTATTTTGGCCTAACCAAGGTGAAGGCGAACGTGGTGCCCATGTTAACGTAAGCGGTGCTGGTGTAACGGCGGCGGCGACCAACATAGAGAATGCAACATTGTTGCTGGAGTTTTTGAGTAATCATGCGTCGCAAGAGTGGTATGCTCATGTGAATAATGAATACCCTGTTGTACCCGGTGTTGGTGCTCCAGAGATGTTAGTGCCTTTTGGGGCGTTTCGTGCGGATACGATTTCGTTGAGTCAGCTGGGAGAGAACAATCGTCAAGCCGTTGAGCTGATGGACATTGCTGGCTGGAAATAAAAAGTATTTGTAAACTGTATCCTTTTTTACTTGGTTTTTGATTTTTAATGGCAGATCTACCTCGCTCGAGTTCGGTAAGTAAATCCCAGTGGAATGGTTTAAAAATAGCGGCAATATTGATTGCCGCTGTTTTAGCTTTGCCTATATTGGTTGTTCTGATCAACGTTTTAATCGCCGATGGTGAGGTCTGGCGCCATCTCTATCAGACCGTGTTGGCTGAGTACATTTCGAATTCACTTCTTTTGATGCTAGGCGTAGGCATAGGGGTTTTGGTGATCGGTATCCCTTGTGCTTGGCTGACTAGCATGTGTGATTTTCCCGGTCGATCATTCTTATCCTGGGCGTTGCTTTTGCCTATGGCCATGCCTGCCTACATTATTGCCTACACCTATACTGGTGTATTGGATTTTGCTGGACCTGTGCAAGCCTTTATTCGCGAGCTTACTGGTTGGCGCTACGGAGAATATTGGTTTTTCGAAATACGCTCTCTTGGTGGTGCGATAGTGATGCTAACTTTGGTGCTTTATCCATATGTGTATCTGATGAGCCGCGCTGCTTTCTTAGAGCAGTCTGAGAACACCTTAGAGGTTAGCCGTACTTTGGGCTATTCTGGTCGTCGGATGTTCTTCCGTTTGGCGCTGCCTCTCGCTCGTCCTGCCATTGTGACGGGTCTTACTTTGGCGTTAATGGAGACCTTGGCTGACTATGGTACTGTGCAATATTTTAGTGTGAATACTTTTACCACGGGCATTTTGCGGACTTTTTATGGTTTTGGGGATGTCTCAGCGGCATCTCAATTAGCGGGCGTGTTGCTGATGTTTGTGGCCATGTTAATTTTATTAGAACGCTATTCTCGACACCGTATCCGCTATCACTCATCAGGTCTAAAAAAAGCCAGCAATCGGCGTATGGTATTAAAAGGTGGGATGGGCTCAATAGCATGTTGTTTTTGTCTATTGCCCATTCTCGTTGGCTTTTTTATACCGGTGAGTGTTTTGGCCTATTGGGCGATGTTTAAAGCGGAAAACCCCGGTGCAAACTTTATTCAGTTGGCATGGAACTCCTTTTATCTTGCGGCTATTGCCTCTTTAATTGTGGTCAGTTTGGCGTTGGTGTTGAGTTATGCCATACGCTTAAATCCGACTCGTAGTGTGACAGCATCGGTGGGTATTGCGGGGTTAGGTTATGCTCTACCAGGGACGATTATTGCCATCGGTACTATTGTGCCGTTGGCTTGGCTGGATCATAGATTGATTGATTTTGTCCGTCATTACACGGGGGATAGCGTCGGATTGATTTTTTCCGGTACGCTCGTGGCGCTTCTTTTTGCCTATACGGTTCGTTTTATGGCGGTGTCTTTGGGGGCCGTGCAAAACGGCCTTGGAAAGATTAAACCTAGCATGGACATGGCAGGGCGCTCACTGGGTATGTCACCTTATAAAGTTTTAATAGGCATCCATGTGCCGTTGTTAAAAGGCTCTGTGTTGACCGCTATGTTGATTGTTTTTGTGGATGTGTTGAAAGAGTTACCAGCCACTTTAGTTCTGCGGCCTTTTAACTTTAATACCTTGGCGGTTCGGGCTTTTGAGCTGGCATCAGATGAGCGCTTAGTGGATGCTGCGCCGGCTTCGTTAATGATCGTACTGGTGGGGTTAATCCCCGTTATCTTGTTGAGCCGCTCTATCGCCTCGCACATCGGCAGCTCAAAATAGGATTGTATATGACCTTGTTATCTTCTCATTCCATGTTAAAAGAACTGACATTGACCAATGTTTCAGTGGGCTACGATGGTGGCGCGGTAGTCAAAAATGCGTCTTTTCAGTTGATGGAAGGGCAAATTGGCTGCCTGCTCGGACCAAGTGGTTGTGGTAAGTCTACTTTGTTACGTGCAATTGCTGGCTTTGAGTCTTTGATGACCGGAGAAATATGCGTCGACGATCAGGTGATATCCAGTCAAACCATTAGTGTTAATCCAGAACATCGACACATAGGCATGGTGTTTCAAGATATTGCGTTGTTCCCTCATCTTACTATTGCGCAAAATATTGCTTTTGGCTTGTCGGCTTGGCCGAAAGAGGTTGCTCAGCAACGGGTCATGTATTTACTCGATTTGGTTGGCTTAACAGGATTTCAGGCGCGTTATCCGCATTCACTGTCTGGTGGTCAGCAGCAACGTGTTGCTCTCGCTCGCGCCATTGCGCCGAAGCCGAAACTGCTACTGATGGATGAACCTTTTTCTGGTCTAGATGCTAAGTTAAGAGAAGAGTTGGTGCCGGATATACGGGCCATCTTACAACACGAAAAAATGAGCGCGCTTTTGGTCACGCATGATCAGATGGAAGCCTTCGCCATGGCTGATCAAGTCTCCGTTATGGATGCTGGTGTGATTCATCAAACAGGGTCTCCCTATCAAATTTACCATCGGCCGGAGACTCGATTTGTCGCCAGTTTTATAGGTCATGGGGATTTTTTACCCGCGACGGTTTGTGGACCCGATTGTGTACATTCTGATTTGGGCAATATTCGTGGTGAGTTGCACCATGGTTTCGCAGATCATGCTTTAGTGGATTTATTGGTTCGTCCCGATGATATTTTGCATGACGACGACAGCGAATTTGTTGGTGTGATTGTCAGTAAGTGGTTTCGAGGCTCGCACTTTTTGTATCGCGTAAAGTTGTCTTCTGGAAAGGTGGTGTATTGTTTCGCCTCTTCTCATCACAACCATGCGGTGGGTCAAGAAATTGGTTTGAGTGTGCATTTAGATCATTTGGTCATGTTTCAGCGCCAATGAATAAAATGCCAATCGGCATTTTATTCAAGCGAGCCGCTATCAAGCTAAATGGTTCCAATGCCTTGTTCGTGGCAGACTTCGATCATTCCTTCAAATTCGTATTCGCTGAGTTCTAAATGATCCAGCGCAAGATGCCCAATCTTTTGCCATTCATAATCTTCTTTAGCATTGCCTATGTGTCGATAGGTCGATCCTATATGCTCCGCCATTTTTAGAATGGCGGCGAAGGTTAGACTTATGCTGTCGCCAGGCACTCGATGGGTGAATAGATAGTCGACACGGTGATGTTTAGCAATAACGGCACAACAGCTCTTAGGCAATCCCCATGACTTTGCTAAGTAATAGCCCACCACAGAATGATTGGTTTTGAAGGCTTGGTTTTCGAGGTCCGTTAAGTTGAAGTCTGGATCTTGGTAGCCTTTTTCTAGTACGTCTTGGTAACCTTTAAAGCGCTTTAGCATGAGTGGAATGCCCGCGTTATGGAAAAGGCCTAGGGCATAGCATTCATTGTGATATTTAAATTTTAACTGGAGGGCTAAGCTTGAGCAAATCGCTGCGACGTCGGAAGCTGTGTCCCAAAAACTGTGAAGGGATTTTATTGCGTCGTCTGACAGTTCACTTTTTACGGCTAGGCCATTGACTATGTTGGTGATGCTATTTGTTCCCAGTATCATGACGGCTTGTTGGATTGATGCTATTTTTCTGGGTAAATTAAAAGCCGCGGAATTGACGAGTTTGAGCACCGCAGCAGACAGGCCCACATCCTGTGAAATAATGTCTGATATACGTGCTATATCAGGATCCGGCATGGCTTGTTCCATGTGCAGATCCACCATGATTTGTGGTTGAGGTGGAATGCTGATGCCTTGTAAAATGAGTTTTAGCTGATTTTCGTTTAATGTAGATGACATGGACACACTTCTTTAAGGCAAGTAACTTTACCGCTACGTAATTCGTAGCAATTGAATCTAGAGTCTTTATAATAGCGTCTTTTTAAATATACTGGGTGAAAATTTTGAGTGTTATTCGACTAAAAGGCCAAGCTGATCGCCGTCTAAGAGCTGGGCATCAATGGATTTACAGCAATGAGGTAGATACCGCTGCGACGCCATTAAAGCAATTTACTCCAGGGGATCAGGTTGTTGTCGAAACAGCACAAGGTAAACCTCTTGGTATTGCGACAATTAATCCTAATACATTGATCTGTGGTCGTTTAATGAGCCGCAGTACGGATACCTTTTTAAACAAATCGACTTTGGTTCATCGCATAAAGATAGCGTTATCTTTGCGTGAACTTACCTATGCTGCGCCTTATTATCGCCTTGTGTTTGGTGATTCGGATGGTTTGTCTGGCTTAGTCGTGGATCGTTTTGCCGATATTTTGGTCGTACAAATATCCACCGCAGGCATGGAGCGTGTGAAAGACGAGATAGTTGAAGCACTTCAAGATGTCGTGAAACCATCGGCCATTTTGATGAAAAATGACGGCAAGATGCGTCAGATTGAAGGCCTTGAAACCTATGTGGAAGAAGCGTTCGGTACCGTTCCGGAATTGGTTTTCTTGCAAGAGAACGGTGTGTTATTCCAAGCGCCAGTATGGGATGGTCAAAAAACCGGTTGGTTCTATGATCACCGTGAAAACCGTAAAACCATGCAAGGTTTTTGTGATGGTAAACGGGTGTTAGATGTTTTCTCTTACATTGGTGGCTGGGGTGTTCAAGCGGCGTCCGCAGGGGCGACCGACGTAACTTTCATTGATGCGTCTGAAAGTGCTTTGAGTCACGTTGATGAAAACCTGAAGTTGAACCAATACGAAGGCGTTTCTAACTTGATGCACGGTGATGCCTTTGAAGCCATGCAGTCTTTGATCGAAGACAAAGAACGTTTTGATGTGGTTGTTATGGATCCGCCTGCCTTCATTGCTCGTCGTAAAGACATTAAAGCAGGTGAGGGGGCTTATCACCGAGCAAACCAGTTAGCGATGCGTTTGGTTGCGAAAGGGGGTATTTTGGTTTCAGGTTCGTGCTCTATGCACTTAGAGACGGGTCGTTTACACGATATTATTCGCAGTAACAGTCGTCAACTAGAGCGTTTTTCACAATTAATATACCGTGGGACGCAAGCACCAGATCATCCGGTGCATCCAGCGATTGAAGAGACAGAATACCTAAAAGCCTTGTTTTACCGTATCCATAACAATATGGGTTTGTAAGCACAGGTGTCTTAAAAATAAAAAAGCACGGTCAGATGTGGCCGTGCTTTTTAATGTCTACATCTAATCTCTTAAAGAGATATGTTGCCAACCGCGCTCTTGTGCGATGTTTGTAAGTGTTTCATCCGCATCCACTGCAACTGGGTGTGTCACTAGCTCTAATAAGGGCAAATCATTACGAGAGTCACTGTAAAAATAGCTGCCTTCCATACTATGGCCTGTTTCGGCTAGCCAATCATTTAAGCGTGTGACTTTACCCGCTTGGAAGCTTGGAATTCCGACAACTCTACCCGTATATTGGTCGTTAACGATTTCAGGCACGGGCGCGATAATGTGATCCATGCCTAAGGCTTCGCCAATCGGTCCTGTAACGAACTGATTGGTGGCGGTAATCATTAACAAAAAATGGCCTTGGTCTTTATGATGCTTTAATAGCTCGCTGGCTTTTTTCTGCATCATGGGTTGGATTTTTTCCTGCATGAAGGTTTGGTGAAGCGCAGTCAGTTCGGCTTTGGAGAATTGGGTAAGTGGCGCCAAACTGAAAGCGAGATATTCAAAAATGTCTAAGGTGCCAGATTGATACTGTTTAAAGAACTTGTCGTTGGCTTCTTTATACACTTGCGTATCGACTAAGCCTTTTTCTACTAGAAATTGTCCCCAAGTGTAATCACTGTCACCATTTAATAAGGTGCCATCTAAGTCAAATATTGCGAGTGTCACAGTTTTCCCTCAATTCTTTTAAAATCTTCTAAAGTGCGCAAAGTATAGCCTTGCAGACAATAAATAACAGCAGTCTTAATTGTGCGAATGGGCGAATTATGGAACAATGAATCCAATTTATTCTTACATTAGAAGGTGATGGCTCGTGATTGATGCAGACGGATACAGACCGAATGTGGGCATCATACTGATGAACGAGCGTGGCCAGCTTCTTTGGGCGAGACGTGTTGGGCAGAATGCTTGGCAGTTTCCCCAAGGAGGCATAAAACCTGACGAGACACCTGAAGAAGCGTTATATCGAGAGTTAAAAGAGGAAGTGGGTTTAGACCCGCATCAGGTGGAAATTATCGGTAAAACAAGAGGTTGGCTGCGTTATCGTCTTCCTAAACGCATGCTAAGACACAATAGTAAGCCTTTATGTATCGGACAGAAACAGAAGTGGTTTCTTCTGTCTATTCGTTGTCCTGATGCTTCTGTGTGCGTGGATGGAACAGAAAGTCCTGAATTTGATGGTTGGCGTTGGGTCAGTTATTGGTACCCACTCGGCCAAGTTGTAGCGTTTAAAAAAGATGTTTACCGGCGAGCTTTAAAAGAGCTTATTCCTAGCGCACACCGTCGACTAGAAAAAGTGGTAAACTCAACAGCTTAATGTTGACGGATATGTAGAGCGATGGGAGAGTTATGCTAAGTTTGCTGAGGCGTATTACACAAGAGGTGACTGCCGCGCAGTCTTTGTCTGCCGCATTGGATATTATTGTCCGACGTGTTCGTCGTGCCATGCGTGCAGAGGTTTGTTCTATTTATTTAGTGGATACCAATACCTCAGATTATGTCTTGATGGCCACTCGTGGTTTGAACGCTGACGTCGCTGGGAGTGTTAGTTTAAAGTCCGATGAAGGTCTTGTAAGTTTGGTGGGGCGAAGAGCTGAGCCGGTCAACCTTGAAGACGCGCATATACATCCATCATTTCATTATTTGAAAGGCACTGGAGAGGAGCGCTATCGCTCTTTTTTGGGTGTGCCGATTATTCATCATCGTCAAGTGCTAGGTGTGCTGGTGGTACAGCATGAAGACAAGCGTCGCTTTGATGAGGGTGAAGAAGCTTTTCTGATTACCTTATCAGCCCAATTGGCAGGCGTTATTGCTCATGCCGAAGCCACGGGTGCGATTACTAATCTAAACGCCAATGCCATACCAAATGGGGCCGATTTTCGTTACAAAGGCGTACCAGGTAGTTCTGGGGTGGCGATTGGTCGGGGGGTTGTTGTGTTTCCGCCAGCTGATCTCGATGTTATTCCAGATCGTCATAGCACAGACTCCGATCAAGAAATCCAAGACTTTTATCAGGCGCTTGATGCCGTTAGGCACGATATTCGTCGAGCAAGTAACCGCATTAGCCAACATCTTTCTGAAGATGAAAAAGCATTATTTGATGTCTATCTTAAAATTCTTGATGATAACTCAATCGCTGGTGAAATCGTTCGGAAAATCAAAGAAGGCAATTGGGCTCAAGGTGCATTAAGGCAAGTTATCCAGGCGCACATTAGTCAATTTAACCGCATGGATGATCCCTATCTGCGGGAGCGAGCGTCGGATCTGCGTGATCTTGGTCGCCGTATATTGTCTCATTTGCAGGAAAAAGCGCCTAATATCGCTGAACGTTTTAGCGAACCTTCCATCATTATTGGAGAAGAATTAACCGCCTCCATGTTGGGCGAGATTCCTATTGATAAGATCAAAGGACTTGTTTCAGTTATGGGCTCCGGTAACTCTCATGTGGCTATTTTAGCCAGAGCCATGGGGATACCGACCGTAATGGGAGCGTTGGATCTCCCCTATGCCCAGCTGGATAAAGTTAACCTGATTGTTGATGGTTATTTGGGAAAAATTTTCACCTATCCTTCCGATGCGCTGATTGAAAACTATCAACAAATTGTTGATGAAGAACGTCTGTTAGAAGAAGAATACGAAACCCTCAGAGATTTACCCTGTGAAACGCTAGACGGTCATCGTTTGTCTTTGTTTGTTAATACCGGCTTATCGGCTGACATTGCTCGCTCGCTGGATCGTGGGGCTGAAGGCATTGGTTTGTATCGAACAGAAGTGCCTTTTATGGTGCGAGATCGTTTTCCAACCGAAGCGGAACAGGTGGTGATTTATCGCCAGCAACTCGAAGGCTTCGCGCCTGCGCCAGTGACCGTGCGTACCTTGGATATAGGTGGTGATAAAGCGCTGCCGTATTTTCCAATTAACGAGGCAAACCCCTTCCTAGGATGGCGTGGTATTCGGGTGACTTTGGACCATTTGGAAATTTTCATGGCGCAAATTCGTGCCATGATCAAAGCCAGTGCCGATTTGCATAATCTTAAAATTATGCTACCAATGATATCGAATGTGGCTGAAGTGGAAGAGGCGCTGGCGCTGATTCGCCGTGGCTATGCAGAGGTTAAAGAAGAAGGTTATGACGTGAAAATGCCCCAAGTTGGCGTCATGATTGAGATTCCCGCTGCGGTTTATCAAGTTAAAGAGTTGGCGGAGCTGGTGGATTTTCTATCCGTGGGCAGTAATGACCTGACTCAGTATTTGTTAGCCGTAGACCGAAATAATCCTCGAGTTGCGGATTTATATAATTCTTTTCACCCTTCTGTTCTGCGTGCACTGTACAGCATTGTTGACCAAGTCAAAGACGAAGGTGTGGGATTAAGTGTGTGTGGTGAAATGGCCGGTGATCCAATGGGGGCTATTTTGCTAATGGCTATGGGCTATGATGTGTTGTCCATGAGCTCGACGAGTTTACCGAAAGTGAAAGCGGTGATTCGTAATATTACCTTAGCACAAGCTCAGTACATGTTAAGCGAAGTGATGAAACTGTCTCATGCTGAAGCCGTCACACAAACCATGACGCGATTAATGCGTGAAGCCAATATTGAGCGATTAATTCGACCATCCAAAACCACAAATGTGGCTTAATACCGACCAGAGGCGTTCTTTTTTATTATGATTTCTTACCCAGATATAGACCCCATCGCTGTCTCCATCGGGCCAGTTGCTGTGCACTGGTATGGCATTATGTACTTGATAGGCTTTGCTGGCGCTTATTTAGGGGGGATGTACCGTGCCAAACGTTCTAACGGACTTTGGACGCCAGAAATGGTCAGTGATGCGATTTTTTATGGCGCACTTGGTGTCATCTTAGGTGGCCGAGTTGGCTATATTTTGTTTTATCAGTTTCCAGCCTTTGTTGAAGACCCGCTGATTATCGTGCGTATTTGGGAGGGCGGTATGTCTTTCCATGGGGGCTTGTTGGGCGTGATTGCCGCTATGTTTTTCTTTTCACGCCGTTACAAAAAACATCTTGTTGATGTAACAGACTTTTTAGCGCCGTTTGTGCCGATTGGTTTAGGCGCAGGACGGTTAGGGAACTTTATCGGTGGCGAGCTGTGGGGCAAGCCAACAGACGTGTCTTGGGCAATGATTTTTCCAAATGACCCACTCCAACTTGCTCGTCATCCGTCTCAGCTTTACCAGTTTGCTTTAGAAGGCGTGGTGTTATTTTGCATCTTGTGGTTTTTTTCGCAAAAAACCAAGCCTCGTTACTGTGTCTCAGGCATGTTCCTACTTTTCTATGGCATTTTCCGAATTTTAGTCGAATTTGTCCGCGAGCCAGATGCACAAATTGGTTATCTTGCTTTTGGTTGGGTAACACAAGGGCAACTCTTGTCTTTGCCAATGGTGATCATCGGCGCTGGTTTAATTATTGCTGGCTTCAAGCTTAATACATTTCCAAAAGCGAATGCTTCAAAATAGCTAAAAAAGGTTTAGCGTTAGATTAAAACCAGCCACACGGCTGGTTTTTTTTTGGACGGATAAAGCTAATTGTGATTTCTGTGTATTTTTTCCAAGATATAAAATAGCAGATTAAAATTGCATCAATGTAGCCTAAGGGCTACAATTATTCTTATGAAGTATGAAATCAAGAAAACGGATGTTTTTGATCAATGGCTGTCTAAACTAAAGGATAGAAAAGCTCTTTTGGCGATAAACATGCGAATTATTAGGGCGATTAACGGTAACTTTGGTGATAGCAAAGTGATTTCGAATAATCTCTTGGAGATGCGTGTTTTTGTGGGAAAAGGCTATCGAGTTTATTACAGCGTACGTAATAACGACATTATCTTGCTCATTAATGGTGGCCATAAAGGCACACAGAGCAAAGATATAGAGAAAGCTAAGATCTTGCTTAGTGAATGGGAGCAACCATCATGACATTAAAGACAAGCGATTTTAATCCGTTTGATTATATTGAAACACAGGAAGAGGTGCAGGCTTTCTTACAAGAATGTTTGGCTGACGATGACCCAAATACCTTTATTGAAGCATTGGGATTATTGGTTAAAAAACATGGCGTAACCGATATTGCTTTAGCATCTGGATTGAACAGAGAAAGCTTATATAAAACCATCAGTGGTAAAACAAAGCCGCGCTTCGACACGATTTTTAAAATCATGCAGGCACTAAATTTTCGCTTCACCACACACTCAGCTTGAAATGGAACTGCGTTTATTGTCTCGACTTGATTCTCGAGCTTTATTGCTTTTTGAAACAGAAAACCGAGCATGGTTTGAATCACATATCAATCCGCGGGAAGTTAGCTTTTACAGTGATGATGGTGTAAAAAAACACATTGAAGAATGTCTTTCTCAACATCAAAGAAAAGCCATGCTGCCGATGATTATTGTTGACGACAGTGGCGAGATTGCTGGACGTATTAATCTAACTGATATTAACCTCGTTCGGCGTGAGGCGTATTTAGGTTACCGGATAGGTGAAAAATTTGCCGGACGTGGCATTGCCAAGCGTGCTGTTGAAAAAATAATTCGACTGGCTAACGAGCTTAATCTACAAACCTTAATCGCCTTTGCTTCAGTAGATAATATTGCCTCGCAGAAAGTGCTGACATACAACGGATTTGTAGACGTAAAGCAGCATGCAAATTTTGCTGAAGTGCAAGGTAAAAACATTAATTGTATTGAATACCAACAAATTGTTAAGGAAAAACATGACACTCTTGGTTAGAGAAGCACAAACCAAAGATGCACAAGGCATAGTTAATATTTTGAATCCCATTATCGAGGAAGGCCTTTTTACCGTACTCGATATTACTTTTTCGGTAGAAGAGGAAAAGCAATTTATTCAAGATTTCCCTAAGCGCGGTGTGTTTCATGTGGCATTAAATGAAGAGGGTTCAAACGTTGTTGGCTTTCAAAATGTAGAGCCGTTTGCTGCCTATACTCACGCTTTTGATCATGTTGGTATTATCGGCACTTTTGTTGATGCTAGCTGCAGAAGACAAGGCGTTGCATCCAGCTTATTTGCCGCAACATTCAATCTAGCAAGATCAAAAGGCTATGAGAAGTTATTTGCCTACGTTAGAGAGGATAATCCAAACGCTATAGCGACGTATTTAAAACAAGGCTTTGAAGTGATAGGAACTGCGAAAAAGCACGCTAAAGTTCGTGACACATATATTGATGAGATTTTGATAGAAAAGTTCTTATAGGAAAAATCTATCCACAAAGATGACTTCAATAAAAAACGGCGAACCATAATTAGTTCGCCGTTTTTGCTTTTAGGCTGGTTAAACTGAGAATGGGTAGGCGATAGGGTCGTGGAATTGATAGCCTTCTACGGCAAAGTCGTCCATGGTGACCCAGGTTTCTATGTCTTTTAAAGATTTGATCTCTGGGTTTATTTTCAGTGTTGGTAATGGATATGGCTCACGCTTAAGCTGTACGTCACGCATCAGTTCTAGTTGGTCTTCATAGATGTGAGCGTTCACTATCTTATGAAAGGCTTTGCCTGGTTTTTTACCTGTGATTTGCGCAACGATAGCAAGTAAGACATACACTTGAACCATGTTGAAGTTTAATCCAAGTGGCACATCGCAGCTGCGCTGCGTGCTATTTAAATAAAGCGTGTCACCAAGCAATGAAAAGTGATGGCTGTACATGCAAGGGCGAAGACAAGCCATGTGAAACGCGCCAGGGTGATAAAAAGTGAGGATTTCCCCACGGTTATCCACCCCACGGCTGAGATCCTCGATAATGTGTTGTAATAGGTCGATATGGC
>NZ_QHJF01000026.1 GCF_003259225.1 Marinomonas arctica
AGGCCTAGGACACCGCCCTTTCACGGCGGTAACAGGGGTTCGAACCCCCTATGGGACGCCACTTTTATTTTAGATAAAAGTATTGTTAGTGATATTGAGTGTATTAAAGTTTATGTCCCATTCGTCTAGAGGCCTAGGACACCGCCCTTTCACGGCGGTAACAGGGGTTCGAACCCCCTATGGGACGCCACTTTTATTTTAGATAAAAGTATTGTTAGTGATATTGAGTGTATTAAAGTTTATGTCCCATTCGTCTAGAGGCCTAGGACACCGCCCTTTCACGGCGGTAACAGGGGTTCGAACCCCCTATGGGACGCCATTTTTACCTTTTGTAAGGTAACTTGGTTGCTGAGAAGTGTTCAGCAATTGTAATGCGGGAATAGCTCAGTGGTAGAGCACAACCTTGCCAAGGTTGGGGTCGCGAGTTCGAGCCTCGTTTCCCGCTCCACTTTCTTTTAAGAAGAAAGTTTTTGTATGTCCCATTCGTCTAGAGGCCTAGGACACCGCCCTTTCACGGCGGTAACAGGGGTTCGAACCCCCTATGGGACGCCA
>NZ_QHJF01000027.1 GCF_003259225.1 Marinomonas arctica
AAGGTTGGGGTCGCGAGTTCGAGCCTCGTTTCCCGCTCCACTTTCTTTTAAGAAGAAAGTTTTTGTATGTCCCATTCGTCTAGAGGCCTAGGACACCGCCCTTTCACGGCGGTAACAGGGGTTCGAACCCCCTATGGGACGCCATCCTTTTTTGCGCTATCATAGCTAACCTTCATTTTTGAGTTTTTAGCAATGACTTGGTTTGTCAACTACAGATTAGACAATTATATTTCCGTTGCTGATCGTGGTTTGGCTTATGGTGATGGCGTATTTGAAACAATTCGTGTTTTTCCTCAGCACTTTTTACACATCGAAGATCATCTTTCTCGCTTGTATCGTGGGCTTTCCAAGCTTGCTATGCCGTTAACGTTAGAGCAGAAGCACAATCTGTATGCGTTTTTGTATTCGGATGTTTTGCCCTTAATTCATGAAGAGTCTGTGGTGAAAATTATTGTGAGTCGAGGTGAGGGTGGAAGAGGTTATTTAGCCCCAAAGCAATGCATTCACTCCATCATTATTGGTATTCTTCCTGCACCGAATTACCAACCTCAACGTGATAAAGGCATCTCGCTTTCTGTTTCCCCCGTACCTATTAGCTCTAATCGTTATCTTGCTGGAATAAAGCACTTAAACAGGCTTGAAAATGTGGTTGCTAAGCAATTTTTGACATTAGATGATTTTGAATCGATCATGATGAATGATAAGCGGCAATTGGTTGAATGTATTCAAAGTAATCTTTTTTGGTGTAAGCAAGGCGTTTTGTACACCCCTTCACTGGCGCTATCGGGAGTGCAAGGTACTTATCGTAAAGCCATTATAACGAATCAATTTAACTACACGATTCAAATTGGCCACTTTGTGCTTGGAGATCTAATGTCTGCAGATGAAGTCTTTATTACGAATAGTCTGATGGGTATAGTGCCTGTTATCCGCGTTTTAGGAGAATCTTTTCCGATTGGTGTTCATACTCGTAAGTTACAAATTTTAATGCAAGCTAAGGATATGCATGGCGTTCAATAAATGGTTCAAGCGTGCTAAACGATCACATCGAGTGAAAAAAACCTATCGCTCTAGAAAAACCTATCGCTCTAGAAAGTCTTATCGCGCTAAAAAATCTTATCTTGCAAGATGGTTTTATCGTAATAAATGGTTCTATCGCGTTGTTTTTTTAAGTATTGCTGTCATCGCGATGACGGTAGGTCATCTTTACAAATCAATCACGTCAACTATTCCATTAGATTCTGTTGAAACGTTTGAGGTAAGTAAAGGCGATACCGCATACAGTTTGGGCGTTAAGTTGAGCGAAAAAGGTTGGGTTGAGTACCCTTTTTTGACGCGTATTGTGGCAAGGTTGAATCCTGAATGGGTTCCCAAGGTTGGTAAATATGCGATAGAACCGACTATGAATTTATTGGATGTCATGGCTCTGTTTGATTCTGGCCAATCTATCTTTTACTCCATAACGTTATTGGAGGGTAAAACAACGCAAGACTTCCTTTCTGCTATGGCGGCGCGCGGCAATATAACGATGACACTAACCGGTATGTCGAATGAAGAAATTGCTAAGACACTAGGGCTTGCATTTCCACATTCTGAAGGTCAGTTTTTTGCTAACACGTATCGTTATCATGAAGGCGATACTGACGCCAGCATCCTTAAGCATGCGAATGATCTTTTGGTGCAAACGTTAGCGGATTTATGGGAGAGTAAAGTCGCTGATTTGCCATATAAATCGCCTTATGAGGCGTTGGTGATGGCATCAATTATTGAAAAGGAAACAGGGGTCCCAGAGGAGCGTCCACTGATTGCCCGTGTTTTTATAAGTCGATTAGAAAAGGGAATGCGTTTACAAACGGACCCTACGGTCATTTATGGTCTTGGTGATCTATTCAAAGGCAACTTAACTCGCAAAGGTTTACAACATTCCTCCCCTTATAATACCTACAGGGTTTATGGATTGCCGCCGACTCCGATTGCGAACGTGGGTCGTGAAGCCATTGCTGCAGCCCTTAATCCTGGTAAAACCGATGCGTTGTATTTTGTTGCAAAGGGGGATGGTACCCATGCTTTTTCTAAAACCCTAAGTGAACATAATAAAGCGGTAAGAGAGTTTCAATTCAAGCGTCGAGAGGACTACCGTTCGACTCCAGTAATTGCGAAATAGAGGAGTGTTTGTATGAGAGGTAAATTTATTTCGCTTGAGGGTGGGGAAGGCAGCGGTAAAACAACGGCAATGCATTTTATCCGTGAGTGGCTAGAAGCACATAATGTTCCTTATATCATGACTCGCGAACCCGGTGGAACGCCATTGGCAGAAGATATTAGACAATTAATTCTAAGTCCTCGAGATGAGAAGGTAAATGACACCACTGAGCTGTTGTTGGTTTTTGCTGCTCGAGCTCAACACTTGGCCGAAAAAATACAGCCAGCTTTAGAAAAAGGCGTCTGGGTTATCAGTGATCGGTTCTTAGATTCCAGCTATGTTTATCAAGGTAAAGCCCGTGGTGGCGACATGGCGATGTTAGATCTTTTAGCTAACTGGGTGGTGGGCGACAATAAACCGGATGCGACCTTATTATTAGATGTGCCTGTAGACTTGGGCCAGGCGCGTGTTATACAGCGTCAACATCAAGATCGCTTGGATAAAGAGTCACAGGTCTTCCATCAAAAAGTCCGAGATGGCTTTCTTGAGCGTGCTAGTATGGATCCAAAACGAATAAAAATTATTGATGCCAGCTTGTCTTTACCCTTGGTACAACAACAAATAGAGGATCAACTATTGCGGTTAAGTGAAGCTTGGTCTGGTGCCGTCTAGATGTCAAATATTGCACATTGGTTAATGCCTTGCTTGCAGCAAGTTCAAGTTTTAAAAAAGACCAATAGCTTGTCTCATGCTTTATTAATAATGGGAGCTGATGGTGTAGGTCAAGAAGAACTTGCCCGAGAGATGGTCAAAGACTTGATGTGTGAGATCGATCAAGCCGCGGCATGTGGGCAGTGTCATTCTTGTCAGTTAATGCGTGCGGATACCCATCCTGATTTTCGTGTGTTGGATGGAGAGATTGGCAGTATTAAAGTAGACCAAGTACGTTTGCTGGTGCGACAAATAAGTCAAAAGCCTCAAGTAGGGCAAAATAAGGTTGTGCTCATTACTCACGCGCAAGCAATGAATATTAATGCCGCGAACGCCGTTTTGAAAGCGTTAGAGGAGCCAGCAGCACGAACGTATTTTGTGCTAACCAGTTCACAATCTACCAGTCTTTTACCAACAATTCGCAGTCGTTGTTTGTTGGTGAATGTCCCAACGCCAAACATTTATGAAGTAAAGCAATGGCTTCTACAGCAGCCAGATGGAGAGACGCTCAGCTCTCTTTTTTGGTTAACGACCCAGCCATTTCGTTTATTATCAATTCAACAGCAAGGCAAACTGTCGTTGTATGCCAATTTGCCAAATCAATTGTCCGCTCTGTTGCAGGGGGCGGCTTCCATCAGTGACGTTTTAAAAGGTTTGGATAGCAATAATATTGAAGATTATTGCAATGGTTTGGCGGCGATACTGCATCAATGCATTTGCCACTCTACAGGTGCTCCGTTAGATGCAGCCTTGCAAGATATTTACATGGCATTAATCACACGTTTGGGCATTCATTCCTTGATGATGCGCTATCAAGCTTTACAAAAACTTAAGTCAGATCTTCAAAAAACCAATTTAAACCCCATAATGCAACTCACACATGAATTGAATCAGTGGTAACCCAACTATGTTAATTGATACCCATTGCCATCTCGATATGCTGGATTTGGCACCTTACGACCACAAGATAAAAGCCGCCATTGATGCGGCGTATCATAAAGGCGTCAGACAATTACTGACCATTAGTGTTGATCTAAATAAAATGGATACTGTGCTCAGCTTTACTAAGCGTGCAGGCATTTATGCCAGTTGTGGTGTTCATCCTCTGCAAAGTGATGGGCTACTTACTGATGATGTTTTATTGCGTCAATATGCTAATGATCCAAAGGTCATTGCTATCGGCGAAACGGGCTTAGACTATTTTTATGAAGCGTCAGAACAGGCACATGATGCTCAAAAAGTCAGTTTCATCCATCACCTTCAAACGGCCGGTGAATTAGGACTGCCAGTCATAGTGCATACTCGTAATGCCAAACAAGACACTTTGTCGTTGATTCGACAATACGGTAATTCAGCTACCGCTGGTGTATTGCATTGTTTCACTGAAGACTACGAGATGGCCAAAGCGGCTTTAGATGAAAACTATTTGATTTCTATCTCTGGAATCGTCACTTTCAAAGCGGCTGATGAATTAAAGGAAACGGTCCGTAAGCTTCCTCTAGACGCGTTGATCATTGAAACCGATTCGCCTTATTTGGCTCCCGTACCTTTTCGAGGTAAAAAAAATGAGCCTAAGTATGTGTCAGAAGTCGCTCAATACGTTGCTGACTTGAAAGGCATTCGCTATGAAGCTTTATTAGAAGCCACGGCTGCGAACTTTCATCGTGTGTTCAGTAAAGTAAATCCTCAGCATCAAATACAGCTTGATGAAAATCCATGACATGCTTGTTGATTATCCATTCTGTTTTTTGTTAAGAACCACGATGATATTCATCTTGTGTATAGGCGAAGTGCCGTCAGAGTGTTAGTCTCAACGTATTGTATTCACTTAACATATTTGAAAGAAGAGTCTTATTCTTTCGCAGGCTTCACCTATAAAAAGCTTGTCAAACAAAAGGAAATCCATTGATGTCGAACATGGTTACCTCTCTACCGTATCACGCTCTTTCAGCCAAAGTGCCTACTGACCATCTGAACTTCAAGACGTTAAATGACATTGAGCCGCTTAATGGCATTTTAGGTCAAGAGCGTGCGGTTGAAGCTATTCAGTTTGGCGTGGCAATGCAACGTCCAGGTTACAATATTTTCGCTATGGGCGATTCGGGTACGGGTCGTTCGTCTTATGTGATGAGTTATCTTAGAAGCGAAGCGAAACGTCGCCCAGCACCAAATGAGTGGGCCTATGTTAACAACTTTACAGAAAGCCATCGCCCTAAAGCGATCGAGTTTGCTCCTGGTCAAGCGTCTGAGTTTGAAAAAGAAATTCGGGCTTTAATTGATGGTTTGATGGCGACCTTTCCTGCGGCCTTTGAAAACCCTTCTTATCAGCAACAAAAAAGTGTTATTGACCGTGCCTTTAATGATCAATACGAGGCAGCGATCAACAAAGTAGAGCGTGTCTCGGGCAAAATTGGCGTGGCCATGTTCCGCGATGCGTCTTCTGTGAGTTTTGCCCCTATGAAAGAGGGTAAGGCATTAGAGGAAAATGAATTTGCTTCCTTGACTGATGATGAGCGCGATGCGTTTCAAGAGGGCGTCTCAACACTTGAAGGTCTGTTGAACGAAGAACTATTGGGGTTGCCTCAATGGAAACGTGCGACTTATGAGCTCATTCGTCAGCTTAACCTAGACACGGTAAAAGAAGCGCTAGACCCATTGATGTCTGGTTTGTTCGATAAATATCAAGATAATGCGGATATCAGTGCTTATCTAACCGCACTTAGAGAAGATCTAGACAAAACCATCATTGATCAGATGGCGGATGACAAAGCGTCTGATAATCGTGACGAAGTAGGGCGTCGGCAGTTTTATGAAGAGCTTTATCTGCCGAATATTGCGATTACTCATAAACCAAATGGCGGGCAGCCAGTAGTCTATGAGCCTCATCCGACGTATCGTAATTTGTTTGGGCAAGTGGAGCACAGTAGCGATCAAGGCATGTTAGTTACTAACTATCGCTTGATTCGATCCGGTAGTTTGCATGCCGCCAATGGCGGTTATTTGATTTTGGACGCCGAAAAATTACTGACAGACCATTATCTGTGGGAAGCGCTAAAGCGAGCCTTAAAAAGTAAAACCATCAAAATAGAGCACCCTTACGCAGACATGGGCTTGATGAATACTATGACCTTGTCGCCTCAGAATTTGCCTTTACAGGTAAAAGTTGTGCTGATAGGTGCCCGTGATATTTATTACTTATTACAAGACGCAGACCCTGATTTTCAAGAAATGTTTCGTGTTCTAGTGGACTTTGACGATACGTTAAAACGTTCAAAGGAATCTGAATTATCGTTTGCCCGTCTTATGAAAGATCGCGTAGACAAAGAAGAGTACGCCAACGTAACTCGCGATGGTGTTGCCGCGTTGATTGAATACAGCAGTCGATTGGCTGAACACCAAAGAGAGATGGCGGCAAAAATAGGTGATGTGTTTGAGTTATTGGGTGAAGCGGATTTTGTTCGTCAGATGGCGAAAGACAGTGAAATTACGGCAGATCATATAGCTCGAGCGCTCAAAGCCAAAAAACACCGCACCGGTCGTGTGAGTGAAAAGATCATCGAAGAAATTATTGAAGGGACGGTTTTATTAGAAAGTGATGGTTACGCCGTCGGTAAAATCAACGGCTTAACCGTGATGCAAATTGGCGACAGTAGCTTTGGTGCGCCAGCGCGAATTTCCACCACGGTTTATCCTGGCGGCAAGGGAATTATCGATATAGAGCGAGAGTCAAATCTTGGTCAAAATATTCACTCTAAAGGCGTTTTGATTCTTTCTGGATACCTTGGCAATAAATACGCTCAGCGTTTTCCTCTCGACATTTCCGCTTCAATTGCGATGGAGCAAAGCTATGGATATGTGGATGGAGACAGTGCATCCACGGCAGAACTTTGTTGTCTGCTGTCCGCATTAATTCAAGTGCCATTGCGTCAAGACCTTGCCATCACAGGATCGTTAAACCAATACGGTGAAGTACAAGCTATTGGTGGGGTAAATGAAAAAATTGAAGGTTTCTTTAGTGTTTGTAATGCTCGCGGTTTAACCGGGAAGCAAGGGGTAATTATTCCCAAATCAAATGCCATTAATTTAATGCTAAGTGATGATATCGTTGACGCTGTTAAGGCGGGTCAATTTCATGTTTATGCGATTTCAACCGCTGACGAAGCCTTGCATCTTTTGACGGGAATCGAAGCGGGTACGGCCAACGAAGAAGGTGACTATCCAGAAGGAACAATCTCAGCCCGAGTGATTCAGCGACTTGAAGAGATCTCTAAACTTGGCGAAGAGGAAGATGAAGACGAAGAGGATGAAGAGGATTCAGAGGAAAGCGCAGGGGATAAACATAAAAAATCCGATAAACCAAAAAAGCCCGAGAAAGTGAAAAAATAATGAATGAATCAAAAGACTAATGTTTGCCATTGGTTCTTTTGATGATCTTAGGCTCGCACTTAGCATTGACTAGCGAATACACGGTGTAATAGAGGTCGTCCGCTTTAACATAAACATAGCTGGCGACCTCTTTGCGTTTGCTGGGTAAGTGCTTTTTCAATACCCGTGCGTTTTTGAATGTTTTGCCGCCTAGGTATTTCTGTGCACTTTTATTGGCTTCTATTTTCGCGTCAAAGTCTGAGCACTCTGCAAATGTTAGGCCGCTTAAAAAAAAGCCCAGCAAAGTGAGTAATGTGCATTTAATTTTGAAAATATCCAACTCCCATGTGGCCTGCTGTCAATCATAAGCCTGAATAATACGCTAGACTTTCGTTACAATAAAGTTGATGTTTTTTTTTCAGAGAATGCTATTTTAAACAAAGCTTTGTTTACTATTTTGAATCAAAAGGTGTGTTTATGAAAAAAGGTCTTCTTGCTGCCACGATAGTGTCAATATCTTGCTCATCCGCTGTGTTTGCCAATCAAGCCTGTGATGAAACGGTTTTGCACGGTTATATGGGTAATATCAAAGATGAAATGCAGGCTATGTCTTCAGATGTGAAGTCTGGTGATAATGAAGCCGCTGCGCAACGAGTAAACACACTCATAACGTATTTTGAAAAATCTCGTGCGGAAACCCCATTTAAGTTTACATCTGAAAACTTGCAGGGCAATGAGTTGGCTCAACAACAAGAAAAATACACAAAAGTAGTCGATGATACGATTGTGATATTGAAAAACTTAGAAAATGCATTACAAACCGACAATGCTACAGATGTCAGAAAATGGCTGGGTGAAGTGGGCGGTCAAAGAAAAATTGGTCACGGTGCTTTTAAAGCAAATTGCTAGCGCTGCTGGATGACCTAGAGTGAATTCACTGCTACAATGCGCGCGATAAAGAGAGGATATTATGGCTCGTGTTAAAAAATCGCGCAGTATGCGTGGAAAACTTGGTAAAACTGGCTCAAAAGAGATGATGAAAGAGCAAAATAAAGCTCGTAAGGCATCGCCAACTCGTCGTTTTGTGACCAAAAAAGCCAAGGAACGCAAAGAACAAGCGCACAAAAAACTTGAACGTCTAGGCTTACTGCCTGAAAAAGAAGTGGGAGCTGCACCTGTGCGTCCACGTCGCTTTGTGTTCGTAAAGCCTGTTGATGAAAAAGCAGAACAAACGAAAATGCAAGCTCAGTCTAATAACATAGACAATGACAGTGAAGATTTGTCACTAGACGAATTGTTATCTGCTTTTACTGAAGAAAAGTAAGTAAAAAAGCGTAAAATAAAAAAAGGCTGCTGATGCAGCCTTTTTTTATACCAATTTTTTGTTTAGTTTTATAGGCTTGCAACACAATAAAAATCCGTTTTACAAGGTGAGTAATGTGAAAGCTTCTGTGCCAATGTCGAGTGTTCGTTATCTCTTAAAAGCTGTTGAAGAGCAAGGACTAGATCGCCAAGCTGTATTGGCCAGTTTAGACATCACGCAAGATGAAATAGAACAAAGTGATGCTTTTCCTGCCTATCGCTACGGGATGCTATATCAAAAAATTATGTGGCTTATGCAGGATGAGTCCTTTGGCATGCTCAGTGGCGGTAAAGTGCCCAATGGCACATTCAGGATGATGTGTCTTTGTATCATTCATGCTAGAAGCTTAGCGCATGCTTTGTATCGATGCAGTGATTTCTATGAAATTTGTCGGGGGCCAACGGTGAAACCCGTTTTGATCAAAAAAGGCCGCTTTGCCATGGTCACTTTTGCGCCTTTAGACTCGTCGGTTGCTGATATTGATAGTTTGGTTGTCCCTGAGTCAAAGGAGCAACTTAGAACCACATTGTCTATGTGGCATCACTTTATCTGTTGGTTGATTGGTCGTCGCTTGAATTTAAAAGCCGCGTACTTTACCAGTGAGCGTCCTGATGATGTCGAATATTACAAAACCTTATTTCAATCTGAAGTAAAGTTTAATCAACATGCCAATGCCCTAGTGTTCCCTGCCAGTTATCTCGATATGCCGATTGTGCAAACCGAAGACAGTTTAAGAGGCTTTTTGAAAACCGCCCCTTATCAACTTCTGGTGATGGTGGAAAATGACAACAGTCTTAAATCTCAAGTCATGGCCATGTTAGGAAAGGATTTCTCTCGTGAGATGCCCAGTGCGGAAGAAGTCGCCAGTGCACTTAACATGAGTGTGTCTACATTACGCCGACGCCTGAATGATGAAAAAACCTCTTACCAGCATATTAAAGACGATTGTCGAAAAGAGGCTGCCATTACCTATATGAATGCACCTCAACTTAGCATCAATGATATTGCCGCCTTAATGGGCTTTGATGAGCCCAGTGCTTTTTTTCGATCCTTTAAAAAATGGACTGGTATGACCCCGGGAGAATATCGAAAAAGTGAGGAATACTTAAAGTTTGGTAAAGCGATGAAACGCCCGTAATCTGTACGTTCTTGGTTCTCTTTTTAAGAGGCTGAATGTATTTGTTAGAAATAAAGCACTGAATTGTTATTGAGATATTTGCCATCTTTTACCATTCTGATAAGAGCGTTTTCTAGATCCGCTCGGATAAACAATCGGAGAATAAAAAATGAGCGAATACAAATACCCATTTAATGACATTTTATTCAGTTTACAGTCTGTCGCTCAAATAGAGCGTTTGACTCCTTATTTACATGATATGGTTGACGATAGTCTATTAGAAGCCATTCTTGAGGAAGCGGGAAAGTTAGCAGAACAAGTCATTGCACCAATCAATGCCAGTGGTGACAAAGAAGGTTCTAGGGTGGAGTCAGGTGAGGTCATTGAAGCCAAAGGCTTTAAAAAAGCGTTCAAGGCTTATGCTGACGGTGGCTGGATTGGCCTTTCAGGAGACCCTGAATACGGTGGTCAAGGCCTACCGTCGTATATTGCTACCGCGGTTAATGAAGGCGTACAAGCTGCTAATTTAGCCTTTTCACTTTGTCCACTACTCAGCTTGGGCGCGATTGAAGCCATTAGCCAACACGCCAGCGATATACTGAAAAATCGCTATCTGCCTAAAATGCTAGCAGGCGAATGGGCAGGGACCATGAATTTGACCGAGCCCTCTGCTGGCTCTGACCTTGCCGCTATTGCCTGCAAAGCGATTCCTGACGGCGATGTATTCCGTATCAAAGGGCAAAAAATCTTTATCACTTGGGGGGATCATCAGATGAGTGACAACATCATTCATTTGGTATTGGCTCGTTTGCCAGATGCGCCAGAGGGAGTGAAAGGTATTTCTTTGTTTATCGTGCCAAAATTTCTCTTAGATAATCAAGGTGAACCTGCTGAGCGTAATGACGTTCATGTCGTGTCGGTTGAGCACAAGATGGGGATTCATGCATCACCCACTTGCGTGATGAGCTTTGGAGATAAAGAAGGCGCTGTTGGCTATCTTGTTGGCAAAGAAAACGATGGTATTAAAGCCATGTTCACTATGATGAACAATGCAAGACAAGGCGTTGGCTTACAAGGTTTGGCTATTTCTGAACGAGCTTATCAGCAAGCTCTTGCTTATGCGACTGATCGTAAACAAGGCATGAATGCCAGTCGTACTGCTCGGGCAGCGATTATTGAACATCCTGACGTACTGCGTATGTTGATGACCATGAAGTCACAAATTGATGCGATGCGCTCTCTTATTTATGTGGCCGCTGTCGAAAACGATTTGTCGCATTTTGCAACGGGTGAGGTACAAAAACAGGCCGTGATAAGAACCGCTTTGTATACACCTATTGTTAAGGGATGGATCACTGAGCAAGCTCAAGAAATAACATCCTTGGCTATTCAAGTGCATGGTGGAATGGGCTTTATTGAAGAAACTGGCGTGGCCCAACATGCTCGTGATGCCCGAATTTTGCCCATTTATGAAGGTACCAATGGCATTCAAGCTATTGATCTCATTGGCCGCAAACTGCATTCTGATAAGGGCGAAGGGATGATGTCATTGCTCGCTGACATCGAATCCGAATTAACACACTGGCAAGCAACAGACATGGCGCCGTATACGGAAAAAGTAACTGTAATGCTGCAGCAAGCCAAAGCCGCTACCCAATCTTGTTTAGAGGCTATGCAAGAAGATCCTGTTTTGGGAACGGGCTTAGCGTATCCTTACATGATGTTAATGGGCTATCTGATTGGTGCCTGGTTGCAAATGAGAGCTTTGCATGCCGTGCAAGGTAATAATAAGCTTGATGATGTGCAAAAAGCATCATGGCAACATTCGGTAGGCTTTTATTGTGACCATGTATTGCCTCGTGCTTTTGGTTATGCCCATGAAATAAAGTTTGGAAAGACAACTGTTGACAAACTAAACAAAAATGCTTTCAATCGATAAAAAGCATGACACGAATAGACCTTTGTATTGCGTATTGAGCAAGGTCTTTTATAAGAAAGAATGCCTTAAAATAAAAATGTATCCGATAGGGAGGCAATATGACAGATAGAGACGTTATGGAGTTTGATGTTGTGATCGTGGGGGGGGGGCCAGCAGGGCTGTCTGCAGCGTGTCGCATTATGCAAAAAGCCAAAGCCGAAGAAAAAGAGATCAGTGTGTGTTTGGTTGAGAAAGGTTCTGAAATAGGCGCTCATATTCTATCTGGTGCTGTCGTTGATCAAAAAGCCTTAGCTGAATTATTCCCTGATTGGCAAGCTATGGGGGCACCGTTAAACACTAAAGTGAATCAAGATGAGCTTTACTGGTTACATTCAGACAGCGCAGCCAAGCAGCTGAGTCACTGGATGATTCCTAAAACCCTTCATAATGACGGCAATTATATCATTAGCCTTGGTAATCTTTGTCGTTGGCTTGCAGAGCAAGCAGAGGCATTGGGTGTGGAGATTTTTCCTGGCTTTTCGGCGGCTCATCTTGCCTATGATGAAAGTGGTAAAGTCGAAGGTATTATTACTGGTGACATGGGATTGGCTGAAGACGGTTCAGAAAAAGATGGCTTTATGCCTGGTATGCTACTAAAAGCAAAATACACACTTTTAGCGGAAGGCTGCCGAGGTCATTTGGGCAAAGAGCTGATTGCTCGATTTGCCTTGGACGAAGACAAAGCCCCACAGCATTACGGCCTTGGCATTAAAGAGTTATGGGATGTGCCAGAGGCTCAGAGCAAGCCAGGTACGGTTATTCATACAGCGGGCTGGCCGTTAGGAAATGAAGCCGGTGGTGGCGGTTTTTTATATCACTTAGAGAATAATCAAGTGGTTGTGGGTTTGATTGTTGACTTGAATTATAAAAATCCTTACTTGAGCCCCTACGATGAATTTCAAAAATATAAGCATCATCCTATTATTGCGGCACATTTAAAAGGCGCCAAACGTGTGTCTTACGGAGCGCGTGCCATAGCAAAAGGTGGCTGGGCGTCGTTACCAAAAATGAGTTTTCCAGGCGGCCTAATGATTGGTTGCGATGCTGGCACACTAAATCCTGCAAAAATTAAAGGCACGCATACCGCCATGAAGAGCGGTATGGTAGCAGCGGAAAATGTTTTCGATGCATTACAAGCTGAAACACCGGTAGCCGATTTGGTTCAATTCAATGATGCTGTGCGCAATTCGTGGTTAGGAAAAGAATTACAGCAAGCCCGTAACTTTGTTCCTGTAATGCACAAAATGGGCACATTCTGGGGCGGGGCTTACAACTGGCTAGATCAAAACTTTTTTGCTGGCGGTTTGCCTTTTACCTTTAATGATATGACGCCCGATTATGCTTGTCTGGAGCCTGCAGAGAAACATGTTGCGCCAGATTATAAAAAACCAGACGGTTTGTTAAGCTTTGACAAGCTCTCATCGGTGTTTTTATCAAATACCAACCATGAAGAAAATCAACCTTGTCATTTGAAGCTAAAAGATCCGACAATTCCGATTCAAAGCAACCTTCCTAAATATAATGAGCCTGCTCAGCGTTATTGTCCGGCAGGGGTTTATGAAGTCGTAGAGTCAGCTAACGAGACAATTTTTCAAATCAACTCGCAAAATTGTATTCACTGTAAAACCTGCGATATCAAAGATCCAGCACAAAATATAACGTGGGTAACCCCAGAAGGGGCAGGCGGTCCAAATTACCCTAATATGTAATTTTGTAGGCAAGCCCAACTAAGGCTAAGGGCATTTAAGGAAACAGCAATTCAGTTTTTTAAGCAAACGGATCACTTATATGTGCTCCGTTTGTTCTTATTCACTACTGGATTTCACTCTCTGGCTGTTTAATAATGGTGCCCTACAAAAAGGGGAACACTATGCGCCTTTGGGTCGATGCCGACGCCTGTCCAAATGTTATCAAAACCATTCTTTTCCGTGCAGCTGAACGTGTGCAAATTCCTTGTATCCTTGTCGCAAATCAAGCGATTGCAGTCCCACCCTCTAAATGGATTGAACGACGAGTAGTAAGCTCAGGTTTTGATGTCGCCGATAATTATATTGTTGACAATATTGATGCTCAGGATTTGGTTATCACGGCGGATATCCCTCTAGCGTCTGAGGTGATTGAAAAGGGTGCTTTGGCTATTAATCCTCGAGGGGAGCTGTATACCAAAGAAAACATTAAACAACGTTTGGGTATGCGAGATTTTATGGAACAGATGCGTTCTTCAGGTGTTCAAACAGGCGGCCCGGCAACCTTTAGTCAGCAAGACAGGATGGCTTTTGCGAATACACTCGATAAGTTATTGGCGCAAAGGATCAGATAGCACTTTTTCGGAAACAGCATATGTGCAATCTGGAAAGGGCTCACCGAGTGTTTTCCAGATTACTCAAGGTTTATAGGGGATTTTACATGAAAAAAATCGTAGTCGTTGGTGGTGGAGCAGGTGGCCTAGAGCTGATCACCAAGTTGGGCCATACTTTTGGCAAAAAACGCCAAGCCGAAGTCGTCCTGATTGATAGAAGTCAGACCCATATCTGGAAGCCGCTATTGCATGAAGTGGCAACGGGTTCTTTAGACATCAACAACGATGGTGTCAACTACCGAGCTCATGCGGCAAAACATCATTATCAGTTCCAACTAGGAACTTTAATGGCGGTTGATCCTGAAGCGAAAACTTTAACATTAGACTCTCTGTCGGATGACATGGGACACATAGTGTTACCCGAACGTACGATTTCTTATGACATTCTTGTTATGGCTGTGGGCAGTGTCAGTAATGATTTTGGTACGCCTGGTGTGTCCACTCATTGTTATTTTCTCGATTCTCACAAACAAGCAGAACGCTTTCAGCAAGCTTTGCTGAACCAATTCTTACGGGTTCACCAGGAAGGCACCGATGCGAAGCTAAAGCTGGCCATTGTCGGTGGTGGTGCGACGGGCGTGGAATTATCTGCCGAGTTGTTTCATGTGGCCGATATGCTAAAAGCTTATGGTATGCCGGAAATGTCAGGGAAACGTGTCAATATTCAACTGATTGAAGCGGGTCCACGAATTTTACCGGCATTGCCTGATCGTATTGCGGCTTTAGCAACGAAAGAGTTACTTCGTTTAGGCGTCACCGTCAGTAAAAATACCCGGGTTGTTCGTGCTTACGATGGCGGTTTTCAGACGGCGGATGAGACCAATATTGAAGCCGATCTTATGATTTGGGCTGCAGGGGTAAAAGCACCGGATTTTGTTGGTCGAATAGAAGGTTTTGAAACCACCCGAAATAACCAGATTTTGGTCAAGGGAACATTGCAAACGACAGGGTTTGATAATATCTATGTGATTGGCGACTGTTGTGCTTGTAAGCAGGCTGATGGCTCGTTTGTTCCACCACGTGCTCAATCTGCTCATCAAATGGCATCTTTAGTCTTTGACAATATTAAAGCGTCTTTTTTGAGCGAACCACTGAAAGAATACACCTATAAAGATTATGGTTCTTTGGTGAACTTAAGCCGTTACAGTACGGTGGGTAATCTAATGGGCAACCTAATGGGGGGCTCGATGTTTATTGAGGGACGTATTGCACGCTTTGTGTATGTTTCTTTATACCGCCTGCATCTTATTGCGATTCATGGTTGGTTTAAAGCCACGGTGATTATGGCTGCTCAAAAGATTGGCAAGGTGGTCAAACCAAAGCTCAAATTGCATTAAATTACCTACCATGTACTGGATTTAATAAAAACCGAGACGTGATCTCGGTTTTTTTTATTTAATTTTCCGATGCCTTGACCTGTGTGCTACCCATAGGTTCTACACTTTGTTCATTGTTTGGCTAGTTTGTTTTCAAAGGAGTTCATATGCGAGTAAGTGAGCTGGCTCATAAAGCCAATGTTACGGCTGAAACCGTGCGTCATTACACAAGGTTAGGGCTGATCCAAGCTGAACGCGATGCTAATAATGGTTACCAGATCTACGACAAGCTGGCTTTGCAGCGATTAGTTTTTATTCGTCAAGCCAGTGAATTAGGGTTTAGCTTAAAGCAAATAGAAGACATTTTTCAGCAATCAGACAGTGGCGATTCGCCTTGCCCGATGGTGAGAGATTTGCTGCAGAAAAAAGTGCCTGAAACCAAGCTGAAAATAGCCCAATTACAAGCCCATCTGCATAAAATGGAAAAAGCTTTAGAGGCGTGGGAAGACATGCCAGATGGCAACCCCAATGGCCACTCCATTTGTTGTTTGATTGAAGATTGGCAAGAAAAAGCCACGCATAATGAGTAGGTGCTGACGATGAATGCGAAAGATAAAAGAAACAAAGATACTACTATTAAAGCGTTAGAGCTCAGTGTGGCAGGCATGTCATGCCAAGGGTGTGTGTCGAAAGTTCGTAAACAAATTCAGCAGCAAAGCCCGGAGGCTGTTGTTACTGGCACCCCAAAAGAAAACTCACTTGTTGTGACCTCAGACCTGTCTTTGGCTGCAATAGAGGCCATAGTGGCAGAGGCGGGGTATCAATCGTTTGGTTTGCTAGATAAAAATGAGCAAGCTCAATTAGATAACAAGCAACATGCGGAGGCGTTCGAATTAGAACCTGATATTGGTAATGCAGAGCGATCAGGGTTGACGACACATTATCAATTGGCTATTGCAGGTATGACCTGTGCTAGCTGTGTTAATTCGGTACAAAAAGCACTCACACAGGCTGATCAGGTTTTATCTGCAGAAGTAAATTTCGCTAATCATACCGCGCAGGTAGCGACTTTTGGTTCAGTGGAGACACTCATCCAAGCCGTCGCTGATGCGGGTTATCAGGCGAGCCTCGTGGTTGATGCTAGCAAAAGTGAAGTTGACCGTGACCAAAGAGAGTTAGAGGAATATCAGTATAAGCGTCAGTCGGCTGTATTGGGGTTAAGCCTTGGTATACCTTTGATGTTATATGGTGTGCTTGGTGGAAGCATGGTTGTGAGCACGCTCACCGATAGGGCTGTCTGGTTTTGCATTGGGCTTATTACGTTGTGGATTATGGTTCGTGCTGGTAAGCATTATTTCCGTGGTGCGTGGAAAGCCTTTAGTTTACATCAGGCTAATATGGATATGTTAATTGCATTGGGAACCGGATGCGCTTGGCTATATTCCATGCTTGTGGTGATCATGCCAAGTTGGTTGCCAGCGAATACCCATCATTTGTATTTTGAAGCGGCGGTTATGATCATAGGCTTAATTAACCTTGGGCAAGCATTGGAATTACGGGCACGTCGTAAAACCAGTCAAGCTCTTCATCGGTTATTAGATCTTAGACCAAAAATGGCAACTCGAATTGAAAATGGGGTTGAATCACGGGTTCCTGTTGCAGACATTAAGTTAGGTGATATTTTACGAGTACGTTCCGGTGACAGTATTGCGGTGGATGGAGAAGTTGTAGAGGGCTTATCAACGGTAAATGAGTCCATGTTGACAGGAGAAGCCGCGCCCATTGAAAAACAGCTTGGCAGCTTGTTATCCGCTGGAACGATTAATGGTCAAGGCAGCCTGCTCTTCAAGGCAACTCGAATAGGCTCAGACACCTTGCTGGCACAAATTATTACTATGGTGAGTAAAGCACAAGGCTCCAAACCGCCTATTAGTGTGTTGGCTGATAAAGTGTCCTCTGTCTTTGTTCCGAGTGTGATCATCATCGCTATTTTAACGGCATTGGCTTGGTTTAATTTTGCGGAAGAGGCCGTTTTCTCATATATGCTGGTTACCAGTATTTCCGTATTAATTATTGCTTGTCCTTGTGCTCTGGGGTTAGCGACGCCTATATCAACCATGATAGGGATTGGAAAGGCCGCAGAATATGGCGGTTTGATTCGTAATGGCGATGCGCTACAGCGAGCAAGTGAGTTGACGGTGGTGGTACTGGATAAGACGGGGACCATTACAGAAGGCAAGCCTAAAGTGGTCGACCAGATAATGGCTGAGCGCGCTCAAGAAACATTTGTGGCGGAGTTAGTTACCGTGCTTGAAGCGCGGGCGAATCACCCTTTGGCTGATGCTTTGCTGCAACACTGCCAGTTGACTCGAGAGAGTAACGGCTCAATGGAGCTTGATCATTTTGAATCAATGATTGGTTTGGGAGTGAAAGGCCATGTTAAGGGAAGGGCGTATTATCTCGGTAATGAGCGTCTCATGAAAGAAAAGGGGATTCACCTTGAGCTGGACGAAGTGAACAGCCAATATAAGGGATGCACTCGTGTTTATCTTGCAGATGATACCTCTTTATTATCGATTTTCTATATTGAAGACCCAGTTAAGAGAGGCATGAAAGATGCCATCACTAGCTTTAAAGAACAAGGGTTAAAAGTCATTATGTTGACAGGAGACAACCCTGAAACGGCGGCGTCGGTCGCAGAAGCTGTCGGTATCGAAGACTATCATGCGCAGTTGATGCCGGATGATAAGCTAAACTGGGTTAAGACACTTCAAGCTCAGGGCGAAGTGGTTGGTATGATTGGTGACGGTATTAACGATGCTCCAGCTTTGGCTCAAGCGGATGTCGGTTTTGCTATGGGGGCTGGTACCGATGTTGCTATGGAAAGCGCAGACATCACGTTAATACACAGCGATTTAAAAAGTGTCGCTAACGTGATTCAAATCAGCAGGGCGACATTAAGAAATATCAAACAGAATTTGTGGGGCGCATTTGCCTACAACACTTTAGGTATTCCAATTGCCGCTGGGATTTTGTTTCCTTTGACAGGCTGGTTGTTAAGCCCTGTCATCGCTGGAGCGGCCATGTCTTTATCATCGGTTACCGTGGTGACCAATGCCAATCGACTCAGACTGTTCCGTGTATCATCGTCTACAGATAAAATGGAGGATAAAATATGAGCGCACTCATTAATTTTGTTGGCGTTTTACTTATTGTGTTTGTTGTTTACTGGTTTTGGTGGCCGAAAAAGCGCAGTAAGTGACGGGACTCCATTCTCCCTATGACCGATGAGCTAGGCAATTAGCAGGGAAATTTGCCCACGTTTACGGTAAAATGCGATTTCTTTGAATAAGCCAAGAAAGTCTCTTGGCTTATTTTTCTTGGTTATAAATCAGAATGATCGGAGTCGTTATATGCTTGCTGCATATCAGTGGGGCATTTTTGCCATTGCATTGGGTACGTTTGGAATAGGTACCACAGAATTTATGCCCATGGGGTTACTTCCAGTGATAGCAGAGGGTGTAAATGCCTCTATTCCAGCGGCTGGTTTGCTGATTAGTGCCTATGCTGTCGGGGTTATGGTTGGCGCGCCGTTAATCACCTTATATCTAACTAAATACAGCCATAAAACCTCTTTGCTGGCCTTAATGGCGGTTTTTGTGGTGGGCAATCTTCTCTCTGCGATGTCGGTGAATTACGAAACCTTTTTAGTATCTCGTATCATTACCAGTTTGTCCCATGGTGCTTTTTTTGGCATCGGAGCCGTGGTGGCAATGAATTTAGCGCCATACCATAAAAAAGGCTCGGCCGTGGCGTCTATTTTTTTGGGACTCACCATTGCGAATATTATAGGCGTACCAATTACTACGTGGTTAGGGCAAACCTTCGATTGGCGTCTTTCCTTTGCCGTCACTGCAGTACTAGGTGTCGTGGCGATTTTGGGTATTAGTCGTAGTTTGCCAGCCATGGCGCCAGCGAAAAAACCCGATGTCAAAACCGAACTTAAAGCCATCATGCAGCCTGCAGCCTTGCGAGCTTTTGCAACGACAGTGATGTGTGCTGGTTCCATGTTCACGCTTTACACCTATATAACCCCAGTGATGCAAACATTAGCTCAGGCTACCGATAACACCATTGCGACTATGCTGATGTTGGTGGGTATTGGCTTTACTTTAGGTAATTATGTTAGCGGTAAAATAACGGATAAATCACCAGATTTAGCCTTGTTTGTGTTCCTTGCTTTGCAAGTGTTGGTATTGCTGATGTTTCGTTTTACCGCCACCACAACAATGGGTGCCGGTCTAACTGTTTTACTATGGGGAACGGTCATTTTTGGAAGTGGACCACCATTACAAATGCAAGTGATGAAAATCGCTGATCAGGCTCCAGGATTGGCTTCGTCTATTAATATAGGCGCATTTAATCTTGGTAATGCTTTAGGCGCGGCTCTAGGTGGGTTGGTCATTAGTATTGGTTTCGGCTTTGATTGGATCCCGGGAGCTGCTGCCATATTGTCTTTTTTAGCGCTGATTATGGTGTTTATTAACCGCTATAAATCAAAACTTTAACTTATAGGTTAGTGTCTTTAGTCGTCAGCTCAACAGCGTTTGAGTTGACTACTGTCAGTTTTTTGTTAAGATGAATTTTTTTAAAAGCCCCAAAAGGGAAAATATTTTGCGTCTTACGCCACCCTAAGTTCTCTCATCTTGTCGTCACATCTCTGTGAGACGATCCCCTGAATACTATCATTGTCTGTTCGACGATGGTGTGTAGGCATTTTTATGCCAAATCTAAATGTAGTTTTTATTTCTTAATGTAATTTAACGGTTTCTAACTGGAAGATACTAGCGCTTCGCAGAGGTATGCGGCTGTGTTGGTGTGCTGATAAAAGGTAACTTATGCTCGAAAAAATGAAAATGGAATGGTTCTCCAATATTCGTGGAGATGTATTGGCTGGTATTGTGGTGGCATTGGCTTTAATCCCAGAAGCCATCGCGTTCTCTATTATTGCTGGCGTTGATCCAAAAGTGGGCTTGTATGCCTCTTTTTGTATCGCCGTCGTTATTGCCTTCGTTGGTGGTCGTCCAGGTATGATTTCGGCCGCGACTGGCGCCATGGCTTTGCTTATGGTGACTTTGGTAAAAGAGCATGGCTTGGAATATTTGTTAGCGGCCACCTTGCTAACGGGTGTGATTCAAATTATTGCTGGCTACATAAAGTTAGGCAGTTTGATGCGGTTTGTCTCGCGGTCTGTGGTGACAGGATTTGTCAATGCTTTGGCGATACTGATTTTTATGGCGCAGTTACCAGAGCTCACCAATGTAACATGGCACGTTTACGCTATGACAGCTGCAGGTTTAGGCATTATTTATCTTTTTCCTTATCTGCCTGTGATTGGTAAAACCTTGCCTTCACCTTTGGTATGTATCGTGGTATTGACGGCTTTCGCTATGATAGTGGGAATAGATATTCGTACCGTTGGTGATATGGGCGAACTGCCTGATACCTTGCCGATCTTTTTGTGGCCTGACGTGCCTTTAAACCTAGACACTCTATTAATAATCTTACCTTATTCTATCGGTTTAGCGGTGGTTGGCTTATTGGAATCCATGATGACAGCGGCCATTGTTGATGACCTTACTGATACAAAGAGCGATCGTAATCGTGAATGTAAGGGGCAAGGTATTGCTAATATAGGATCTGGCTTACTCGGTGGTATGGCGGGTTGTGCCATGATAGGTCAATCGATTATCAACGTAAAATCGGGTGGTAGAGGGCGCTTGTCCACCTTTATTGCAGGGACACTTCTTTTAATTATGGTGGTGTTTTTGGGTGAGTGGATAAAACAAATCCCCATGGCCGCATTGGTTGCGGTGATGATCATGGTGTCAATTGGTACTTTCTCTTGGAGCTCCATTACCAATCTTAAAAAACACCCGTTATCCACCAATATTGTTATGGTGACAACGGTTGTTATTGTGGTGTGGACTCATAATCTTGCATTGGGTGTATTCGTCGGAGTCTTGTTGGCTACCTTGTTCTTTGCCAATAAAATTGGCCGTTTCATGATAGTGAAAGCAGAACAAAGTGGTGATCAATCTGTGCGTACATACCGCGTAATTGGTCAGGTGTTTTTTGCATCCTCAGAAGCCTTTGTTGAATCCTTTGATTTTAAAGAAGCAGTCGATAAAGTGGTGATTGATTTAACCAATGCGCATTTTTGGGATATTACGTCCGTTTCCTCGTTAGACAAGGTGGTGATTAAATTCCGCCGTGAAGGTGCTGACGTCGAACTCGTGGGTATGAATGCAGCCACTGAAACGGTGGTGGATAAATTTGCTGTTCACAACGATCCGAAAGAAATCGAAAAAATAATGGGTGGGCACTAATTTTTAATATATTGAAATAAAAGGCGTTGGTTGGTACTTAGGTTAAAAAATGAGATTAAACCTGAGTGCCAACCATGATTGTTTGTGTGTTGAACATTAGGAAGACTTAGTCGCATTAAAAGCTATCTATTTACTCTCACTATTTCCGATAAATGTTATTATCGGAAATAGTGAATAAGCCTGTTATTGCAGTGCTATGGCCTAATTTTAAGCTTTTATTTATTCTTTAAATCGTTCCAGTAATTCAGTCAGTGAATTGACTTGGTATGTGGGTCGAATCTCTTCTGTGTGTGTTTTGTTGTGGCGATTGAGCCAGCATGTATCGAAGCCAAAGTTGTTGCCACCAAGAATGTCCGATTCTAACGTGTCGCCGACCATCAATACCTGATTTTTATCTGGGGATCCCATTTGCTCTAACGCGTATTGAAAAATACTTGGATGTGGCTTGGCAACACCAACGAGCTCGGAAATCACAACGGGTGAAAAATACGGTAAAAATCCTGTACGCTCTAAACGCACTGTCTGCAATTGAGCAAAACCATTGGTAATGATGCCCATATTTACTTTGTTTGCATGCAAATGTGTCACAAGTTCAACAGCGCCTGGTATGGTTTTGCAGATATCCGCCATGGCATCTAAAAACTGCTTATTCAGCTCTTTTGTGCTGATGGATAATCGTTCGCTCCACAGTGCAAAACGGCGTGTTTGTAACTGTTCGGCACTAATTTGGCCGTTTTGATAGTCTACCCAGAGCTGTTTATTAACGACTTGATACTCATCAAAGTCGCTTTGCTCAAAATGTATACTATGTTGAGCAAACATGTGTTTTAGGCCGGCAAAGTTGTCGAAATGGAAAAGTGTTTCATCCGCGTCAAATAGGATCCATTGATATTTCATTGTTTAACTGCACATTTTGAAAGTTTAAAGGTAATGTTGTGGGTGTAATGCTGGCGCTAATGCCAGTATTAAAGCCTGTGTATAGATGCTTTCCCGTGTGGCGGCATGATTCGTTAATAACCCTATCGCACCGCCTTTTTGTCGAATGTTGTTGGTATTAAATAATGCGTCCATGACTAACCCAAGCTCTTCACCAGCTAATAGGTGCGCGTACACTTTCGGAGGTAAAGGCAAATTTGCAGAGCGGCCCGTCATTAAATCCCCGTCACTATTTACAATCGCGACATACGCAAACGTTGCTGCGCCCTCCTCGAATTCATCAACCCCCCCTTCCATAGCGACACAAAAATCCATACTTTGACTGCCCTGATCAGCTAAGTCATTCTGTTCAAAACAGTAACGTGCTCGGTTTTGTGCACCAAGACGAGTGTCTGCTTCTGTCATTGGCTGATCGGCAACACCAGATGGCGCATGCATCTCTTTACAATGAATGATGTGATTGGGAAACGTTTGTGAAAAGGCTTGTTTCGCAGCATTCACTTTGACGGGATTAGTGGATCCGACACAAATTCTGATGACAGTGGAGTCTGCTTTCATGGTCATATAGGCAATCTCGTTGATGGCTTTAGATGAATAAAAAAGCCGCTATTATCATCTAGAATGATCAATAGCGGCTTGTTAAAGCACTAATGTATGTGCGTTAAGCTTGCCCTTTAATGATGGGCGTTGGGCAAACAACATCGGCATTTTGCGCTCGGTGTCTGAGCAAGTGATCCATGATGGTTAACGCTAGCATTGCTTCGGCAATGGGCGTTGCGCGAATACCAACACAAGGATCATGACGGCCTTTGGTAATGACTTCTATAGGATTGCCGGCACGGTCAATGCTTTTACCAGGAATGGTGATGCTTGATGTTGGTTTTAATGCCATGTGAACCACAATATCCTGTCCAGATGAAATGCCACCCAGTACACCACCTGCGTGATTACTCAGAAACCCTTCTGGTGTCATTTCGTCGCGATGTTGGCTGCCTTTTTGTTCGACAACATCAAAACCATCACCAATTTCAACGCCTTTTACAGCGTTAATACTCATAATGGCTTTGGCAATGTCTGCATCGAGACGGTCAAATACTGGCTCGCCTAAACCTGGCATTACGTTCTTTGCAATAACGGTGATCTTCGCGCCCACTGAATCGCCTTCACGACGTAACGCTGTCATGTATTCTTCAAGTTGTGGAATCGCATCTGGATCTGGGCTGAAAAAGCTGTTGTCGTAGACTTGGCTTAGGTCTTTGACTTCCAATTTTATTGGACCAAGTTGCGACAAGAAACCTTGGATTTCGATACCAAATTGTTGCTTTAAATATTTCTTAGCAATGGCGCCTGCGGCAACACGCATCGCCGTCTCACGAGCAGACGAACGACCGCCACCACGATAATCGCGGAAGCCGTATTTTTGATCGTATGTGTAATCTGCGTGGGCTGGACGGAAAGTGTCTGCGATGTTGCCATAATCTTTCGAGCGCTGATCGGTGTTTTCGATCATTAAACCAATGGGGGTTCCTGTGGTTTTACCTTCAAAAACACCCGATAGAATCTTAACTTCATCAGCTTCGCGACGTTGAGTGGTGTATTTTGAGGTGCCAGGTTTACGCAGGTCCAAATCACGCTGTAAATCCGCTTCGCAAATTTCAAGGCCCGGAGGACAACCATCAATAATGGCACCAAGCGCAAGACCATGACTTTCACCAAAGGTGGTGACTTTAAAAAGTGTTCCAAATGTATTACCAGACATAATTTATTTCTGCTCTTGTAATAGTTCACTAAGTTGTTCTTTCGTTAGGATAAAAACGCCGTTGCCACCCTGCTCTAATTCTACCCACATAAATGGAATGTTAGGGTAAGCGGCTTGTAAAGCGACCTCGGTGTTTCCTACTTCGTATACTAATATACCGTCATCTTGCAGATAATGCGCGACTTGGGCTAAAAATTCGTGGGTGAAATTAAGTCCATCTTCACCGGATGTTAAGGCTAATTCTGGTTCATTATGAAATTCTGCCGGGGCATTCTGGAAATCATCCGCATCAACATAAGGAGGATTACAAATAATCAGGTCGTATTGCTTGCCCGTTAGGCTTTTAAACATATCAGAATGAATAGCATGAACTCGGTCTTCCACTTGGTGGCGAGCGATGTTTTCATTAGCGACCAACAATGCCGCTTCACTGATATCGGAAATATCGACGTTGGCGTCTTCAAAAACCAACGCCGCCGCAATCCCCAAACACCCTGAACCTGTGCACATATCTAATATGTGAAATGGATAATTTTTCAGCCAAGGCGTAAATTCACTTTCCAATAAAGACAGGATTGGTGAACGTGGAATTAATGTGTCTTTGGTGACTTTAAATGGCAGCCCCATAAACCAAGCTTCGCCTAACAAGTATGGTAGCGGTTCACGTTTGGTAATGCGCGTTTGTACTAATTTAAGAATATGCTTCTTTTCATTATAGGTCAGTGCGCAATCTAACATATCGCGATCAAAGTCGAGCGGAAGCTTTAATGCCCCCATGACAAGGTGAACGGCTTCGTCCCAGGGGTTATCTGTGCCGTGACCGTAAAACAAGTCCGACCTTTGAAAACGGCTAAAAGTCCAGCGAATGAAGTCTTTGATGGTGGTTAAATCACGAATAGCGGATTGTTTGTTGCTCATCTTCTCTTCTTAATAATGAATGCGCAAATACAGCGAGTAAGGCATTATAACGGTTATTGTTTCGAGCCTCTATCTTTGCGTTGTATGGTTTTCACTGAGTGAGTGATTTCCTCCAGTTTTTTTGACATTTCTTGCCATTTTTTGTCCTCATCCACGCGTTGCGTATTTTGACGATCGAAGAGTTCTGTCGCGAGCCTTGCGTTTTCTTCTTTTAGCAATGCTAGTTGATTGTCTTGTTTGGCTAAGTCTACTTCTTTTTGAGCGAGGTTGAGACGTAGCTCAGAGTTGTCTTTTTGTTCTTGCTGGATCTGGCTGGTCAACACCGCATTTTGCGCCATCACCTCTTGGTATCTTTGTTCGCTAAACCCCCATTTTTGCTTCAGGTTTTCGGCTTCTTCTGTTCTTTTTTGACATTCTATCGTCAATGTATCATGGGCGGTTTGCAGTTCGATTAGTGCTGACGATAAGGAAAGGTAGCCGCTTTGTGTTGCCTCTTGCTTACGTAGTTGGTGTTGCTCTATTTCTGTCGTTTTTTCATCCAACAATTGCCCAAGTTGCTGAGTTACTTCTCGTGAAAAACGCTTAAAAACCGGTCCGAGAACATCGTTTAACTCTTTTAATTGGTGTTGTTGATATTCTTTGTATGTGTCTTCCCATTTCGCGATGGCATTCATTAGGGTGGTATTGGAGCAACGTCGACCATCTTGTTGCAAAAAATGCTCTGCCAAGCGTGGGATATTGGGGAAGCTATTTTGCTCTAATAACAGCCAGCAGGCTTGGTGGATTTCTTCTCTTGCTATGTTTGCTTTGCGAGCCATGATGTCATCCATTAAGTAATGAAAGCGAATTAAATAAAATATGTATTTATATTATCAAATATATTTTATTTTTCATATGATGCAACCTTTGGAGCTTGATGGCCTATTACAACTCAGTGCTGGATGCTGGTTATTTTTGGCAACAAAAAAGCCCCCGAAGGGGCTGAGTTATATGAATGACATATTATTGAAGATTGGTACGGTTAAGAACTTTTGTCGCTACCTCCACACCAAGCTCTTTCGCAAGCTCCTTCCAAGAGTCTTGCTTGGGCTCGTAGAAAAGAGGCTCTGCGTTGGGGAATCGCGTATTTAAGATGTCGTTGACACTCGCTAAGCCATCAATCAAGCCGATCTTTACGGCCTGCGAGCCAGTAAATACCATACCCGAGAAAACATCGTCGGTGATAACGAGCCTGTCTCCTCGACCTTCTTTTACGGCATCAATAAATTGCTGATGGGTTTCGTCTAGCACCGCCTGCCATTTGGTTTTCGCTTCTTCGGTCATTGGTGCGAACGGATCCAAAAAGGCTTTGTTGCGACCCGCTGTAAACGAACGTCGTTCTACGCCAATTTTTTCGAGCAAATTGCTGGCATCAAAACCAGATGAAATCACCCCAATTGAGCCAACTAAACTGGCTTTATCCGCGTAGATCTCACTGGCAGCGGAAGCAATATAATAGCCTCCTGATGCCGCCATATCTTCAATCACCACGAACACTGGAATATCAGGATGACTTTGCTCTTTGGCACGAATGGCATCATAAATTATGCCAGAATGAACGGGGCTTCCCCCTGGGCTGTTCATTTCAATCACGACACCTTTTAGGCGGGAGTTTTGGTAAGCGGCATCCAACAAACCAACAAATTCAGAGGATTCAATCTCACTGTCAGCGCCGATCACACCCCGCATAGGAATCATGGCCACCACATCGCCTTCTAAGCTGACATCTTGGAAATTGGATTTTGCAAACCAGCCACCGATAACGGCTAAGAAAATCGCTAACGTTGTAAAGCGAAAGAATATCCTCCAGCGTCTAGCGCGTCGTTTTTCAATTAAATTGTCATTGAGCGTTTTTTCCAGTAACGCCCAAATCTCTTTATTTGGATCAAGTCGTTCTGAATCTTGCGCATCTTCCGTACGCGATTCCGCTGTCTCATGCTTTTTTTCAAGGGATTTCTGTTGATCTTCGTCTTCTGTCCAGCTCATGGCGTTATAAACCTAAAATAGTCGTTAATTGATTGAAGTTATTAAGTAAACCGTATGGTTGAAGCGCTTCTAAACGAGCTTTACTGTGAGCTCCGTAGGTAACGCCAACACTCTTCATGCCTGCGTTAGTTGCCATGTTTAAATCGTATTCTGTGTCTCCCACCATGATAGCTTGATCTGGGGAAAGACTGAGTTCTGTCAATATTTGTTCAAGCATTAATGGGTGAGGTTTAGACAAAGTTTCGTCTGCGCAGCGAGTTGAGCTGAAATAATGCCCCGTTTTCGTTGCCGTCATGACTCTATCCAGACCTCTTCGACTCTTTCCGGTCGCTACCGCCATTTTTATGTTCGCTGAGTGAAGTTTTTCTAATACGTCCATAACACCGTCGTAAGCCTTTGGAGGTGTTTGGTCCGCAGCCCTGTAGAGGTATTTATAGTGCTCGATAATGACATCACACTCATTTTTATTGAGTTCTGGCCAAATCACAGAAACGGCTTTATCGAGAGAAAGACCAATGATGTTTTTCACGTCGTCTGTTTGTCTGCCGGGTGCGTTGGCTAATTCCCCAGCCTGCAACATACTTAGGCAGATTTTATCAATAGAATCAAACAAGGTACCGTCCCAATCAAAAATTACCAACTTAACCATAGATACCTCTTAAGAATAGTCTAACGAAAGTGTACCATAACCGAAAATGACAAAATAAGGATTGGTAATGACGACTGGTTATACATTAGAGCAACTTTCCATTGAGCAAAGTGTTGAATATCGTAAAGTAGTGACCGAAGCAGACGTGCATGCTTTCGCAGAAGTGACAGGTGACACAAACCCCGTTCATTTAGACGCCGAATACGCTGCAAGCACATCATTTGGACAGCCTATTGCCCATGGCATGCTAACGGCTGGCTTTATCTCCGCGGCAATTGGCACACAACTACCTGGGCCTGGCTGCATTTATCTTGAACAATCGCTTAAATTTCGGGCGCCTGTCTTTATTGGTCAAGAGGTGGTCACTACTGTGACGGTCATAGACATCAACGAACGTCGTCGTCGCGCAACATTAAAAACGGTGTGTGAATGTGAAGGGAAAGTGGTAGTCACCGGAGAGGCTGTCATTATGCTGCCTGCAGCCTCGGTGTAGTGTTGAGAAGTATTAATTATTCAAATAATGGTTAGGGAGCCACCCTTTTACTAACCCTTGTTTGAATATTAAGTGTTTTTGTAGCATTAAGTCATGATTCATTAATAAAACATCAGATAGTGAAAATATAAGTCATTTTATAAAAAACACTGGGATTTACAGAAAGGCAAGCCTATATTCTAGATGTAGAACAAAGTCAGGTTTAGGCGCTGCTATGAAAATTCAATTACTCATGATCATTACTGTTGTCATATCGTCTATATTGATGATAACGCAACGCGCTAGTGCCCATGAGGGAAGCCAATTGCGCTGGCTTGAACCTACAGTAGAGCAAAAGTTTGCTGAAGTCGTTGTCCCAGATCAAGATAAAAGCTCAGATAACTCGTATGTTACTCTGGGCTTTTTTTTAAAGAGAGCTCTGACATCGTCATCACTGACTTTTTCTTACTTTCATCGCCCAATTAAACCTCGCTTAAATGGCAGTACAAGTCCAAGAGCCCCACCGTTTTCATCGATATAACTTACCCATTTTTATTTATTCATTTATTTCATTGGGATTTTATTATGAAAACACTAACTTATGTATCTACAAAAGATGTTAACGATCTTACTTGGCCTGTAACCACTGCAAACACCAATCTCTACTCCCCTGCTTTGTCGGTTTTTACGGATTTTCAAAAAGCAGGCCCTCGAGTCATAGAATCCAGCACACGCGCAGATGAGCTCGTTTTGTTAATGCGAAAAGAGCATGTACGCATGAAGATAGTCGTTGATGCGAAGAATCACTTTATTGGAGTGATAAGCCTTGAAGACTTATCAGAAGATGTGTTCATTAAACAGGTTGCGAACGGTTATCAACGCTCAGAGCTCATGGTTGCCGACTTGATGAGAGCAAAGGAAACACTGCTTGCTTTGTCTTATACATCACTGCAAAAATCAGATATCGAATCTCTGCTTTTTAGCCAACGTAACAATAAATTTCAGCACTTATTAGTGATTGATGAAGATACAAAAACCATACGCGGCTTAATTTCATCAAATGACGTTGCTCGTCAACTTAGATTGGATATTGATGTCGCTTTCTCAAGCTTTCAGCATATTTATCAAAGTGCGATTCTTGGCCAAAAAGAGCACGGCAAGAAGTTAAAAGTAGCTTAATTTTAGTGCTTAATAGAATCCCCCACGCTGTTGAGTCCAGTCTGGGGGATTTTTATTTTTCTTTTTTTTCTATCCAATAGGTATAAATATCCCCTTGCTGGTTTTGTTCGATAAGCTTATGACCAAGAAACTGACAAAACTTTGGAATGTCTCTTGTTGTCGATGAATCTGTCGCAATCACCTTTAAAACTTGTTTGGCGGTCAATTTACGCATTTCTACATGCAAAAGCATGACCGGTTCTGGGCAAAGTAAACCAGTAGCATCAAGAAGTGCTTGGTGTTCCATAATATTCCTCTACGGTGTTAAAAAGCCTGAAAATCAGATGTTTTTCACTAGCCATTGGTGAGTGATTTTTGCGATCTGCGTGACGGTATCGCTTACATTTCTATTGTATTTTTTTAATGTTTTAAAGTCATGGTCTGCGCCTTCAATCCACACAACGTCAACGTTCTCTGGTATGTCTTGTTGGCTTACCCAATCGTATCCCCCCAATTGATCTCTCGTCCCCTGAATAATAAGACAAGGCACGTTAAGATCAGAAAGAAAGGACAGTCTGTTCTTTTCCGGCTTACCAGCAGGATAAAAAGGGAAACCAAAGCACACAATAGCTTTAACCATAGGAAGATGTGAAAGCTGTGTCGCAACTCGTCCTCCCATTGACTTTCCTGCTACAACGCAAGCTTCTTCATGCTCGATGTAATGACGGTATTCTGGAACCAGTGTCACAAAGCGTGGAGGTGGCCTTTTTTTTAGGGAATGCTCCTGCTCTTTCATATAGGAAAAAGTGACAGGAAGCACCGACTGCTTTCTTTGTTCAGAAATAGCGGCCGAAAGCTGAATCAAAAAATCGTTATGGTGGCCTGCACCGGCACCATGAGCGAGATAAAATGAGGGTGAGCTCATAGAAAAAACCTTTGCATAGCAACTGCGCTGATCAAGAGCGGGTTATTAAAGCAAATTTATCAGGGAGTGAGAACATAGTGAGTGCGTTATTGCACAATATGGCCGTCGTTATACCTAATTGGCAGCACTGGCTTAGCACTGAATGGCTTATTTTTTTGCAACACAGTGGTAAATCTTGATCTAGGTCAGAAAGAGCCTAGGGACTAAAGAGTAAACTCCTATTAGAAATTTTAATAGGAACACATCATGATTTGGGATTCTGAACTTATTGGTAAGTATGATTTATCAGGGCCTCGCTATACCTCTTACCCAACTGCGCCACAATTTGATGCCAATATAAGCAAGATTGCGCTAATCGATAAGATGCTAACATCGTCTGAAGCACCACTCAGTCTGTATTTTCATATTCCGTTTTGCGCCCACCTTTGCTACTACTGTGCTTGTAATAAAATTGTTACTAAACAATATGATAAAGGCGCTGAATACGTTGAGCTGCTGGGTGAAGAAATGAGGTTACGTAGTTTAATGCTAGACCATACCCGAACCGTCACGCAGCTGCATTTTGGTGGCGGAACGCCAACGTTTCTCACTGAAGCGTTAATTAAAATATTGTTTAATAGCATTAAACAGCATTTCACTCTTATTAATGACGGAACACAAGACTACAGCATTGAAATTGATCCGAGAGAAATCAGTCATTCTAAGCTGAAGCTTTTAACTCAAATGGGGATCAATCGAATCAGCATTGGCGTTCAGGATTTTGATGGTAAAGTTCAGAAAGCAATACACAGAATCCAACCCTTAAAGATGGTAACGAACCTAGTAACTTACGCCCGTGAAATGGGTATAAAATCAATTAATTTTGATCTGATTTATGGTCTTCCCTATCAGTCTTTAGAAGGCTTTCGAGAAACGTTAGACAAAGTGGTCGCCTTGTCTCCAGAACGAATTTCTCTTTTTAATTATGCGCACCTACCAGAACGTTTTCCGGCTCAAAGACGTCTGTTAGACGAAAGCCTACCGACCTCCAATATGAAACTCGCTTTATTGAGAATGGGCATTGAGCGCTTAATGGACGCAGGCTATGAATACATTGGCATGGATCATTTTGCCAAGCCCGATGACACCTTAGCACAAGCTCAAAAACAAGGAGAGTTGCAGCGTAACTTCCAAGGTTATACAACACATGCTGGCACTGACTTAGTGGCGTTTGGGGTCTCCGCTATCAGTGATCTCAATGGCGTTTATATACAGAACCATACAGACCTAACTATGTATCGACATAGTATTGAAAAAGGTCAATTGGCGATCGCTAAAGGCTATATCAGCAATTTGGATGATCGAATTCGACATCAAGTAATAATGACACTAATTTCTCAATTTGAGCTGAACACCGACGAGATTGAAAGGAAATTTAGCATCCGCTTCTTTGATTATTTTGCTATAGAAGTGGACAATCTAACACCCATGATCGAAGATGGTATGTTAGAAATCCATGATGGTGGAATGCAGACCACCATTAAAGTAACAGATCGCGGTAGATTACTCATTCGTTGCATTTGCATGGTTTTCGATAAGTATCTAAATGGCGCCATAAAATACTCAAAAGTTATATAGATCGAGATCAGGGAGAATCACATGACCATGACACACACACAGTCACGATTTAATAGTACGCTTACCTCGCAATGTCAAAACTGTAGCTTAAGTGCGCTTTGTCTTCCCATTGCATTAGCGGATGAGGACATCAATCGACTGGATCAAATAATTGAACGCAAAAAGCCATTGAAAAAAGGGGATTTTTTGTTTCGTCAAGGCGAAGCATTTGATTCTGTTTACGCGGTTCGTTCCGGTACACTAAAAACCTTTAATATCACCTCCTATGGTGAAGAACAAATAACAGGCTTCTATTGCCCTAGCGAGCTAGTTGGTCTAAGCGGTATTGATTCCAATATTTATCCTGTATCTGCAAAGGCGTTAGAAACAACCACGGTGTGTGAAATCCCCTTTAGTCACCTTGAAGAGTTATCTTCCCAAATCCCCTCTTTAAAGCATCAGCTATTTAAGGTAATGAGTCGAAAAATTTCCGATGACCAGCAAATGATGGTTCTCTTAGGCAAAAAAAATGCGGATGAAAAAGTCGCCTCTTTTTTGCTGAACCTATCGACTCGATTCAAAAAGCGAGGTTATTCTGCGAGCGCCTTCCGCTTATCTATGTCCCGCGGCGAGATAGGCAATTATCTTGGTTTGGCGGTAGAAACGGTAAGTCGAGTCATTACTCGTTTTCAAAAAAGTGAATTAATTCATGTTGATGGCAAAGAAATTGAGATAATTGATTTCCCTGAGATACAAAAACTCGTTGGGGTTGCGAGTGATTGTGGTAAAATCGCCAACATTTGATTGATATGATGAGGCGCTTGCAACATGCTCTATGACGATTTTTACGTGAAATCACTGATACAAACAGTTGAAGACTGGCCGAAACAAGGTATCAGCTTTCGAGACATCACTCCCATTTTCAGTGACCCTAAGGGCATGAGAATGGTGGTCGATGCTTATGTTCACCGTTACATCTCTACAGACATAACGCACATCGCTTGTATTGATGCGAGAGGATTTTTAATTGCAGCCGTATTGGCATATGAGCTGCAAAAGCCTCTTATATTAGTGCGTAAAAAAGGCAAACTTCCGGGCAAAACCATTTCACAAAAGTACGCTTTGGAATATGGCGAAGCAGAATTAGAAATTCAAGAAGGTGCAGTGAATACAGGTGATAACGTGTTGTTATTTGATGATTTAATTGCAACTGGAGGCACCTTGTTCGCAGCAATTGAACTTTTAACAAAACAAGGAGCAAATATAAAAGAAGTCGCTGCTATTATTGATTTACCAGATCTTGGCGGTAGTCAAAAGCTTAGAGACAGTGATATCCCTGTTTTCAGCCTTTGTGCATTCAATGGTGATTGATTCAAATCAGCAAATAAAAAGGTGGCATAAGCCACCTTTTATTTGCTCAAAATAAGATTAAAAATCGACAGTAGCACCGATAGAAAGACCTTTATTAATGTCTTTACGGCTATCGTCCTCGTATACAGTGACGGTCTTGCCATAGCTCACAAAAGCTCGAGCATTGCGCATCGTCATGTATTCGGCACGAAATTCGTAAGTATACATATGGTCCAAATTTGATAACGCCAAAACTTCTGGGGTATAGTAAACAGAACCGTAAATGCTCACACGATTCGCTTCTGGAAATGTATATCGGTACCATCCCCCTAATGCCAGCGCAAGAGAAAGATCATCATTGCCCGTGTTACTGTCTAAATTAGCATCGATTGCATACAAACGCATCCCCAAGCCTGCCTGAAGTGGGCCGCTAGTGTCTGAATCTTCAACGGTCACTCCAACGTGCGCCATTGAAGTGTTTGCGTCATCATCATGGGAAATGCCACCATTCACACCGAAAGAGCCCATATTTACATCAATATCGCCCTTCACTGTGTCGTTATTTAAGCTAATCCCTGCAGAGGATGCATTAACAATGGAAGACCCCAAAATGCCGGCGGTGAGTAATAGTGCTTTTTGTGTAAGATTCATTTCTATTATCCTATAATGAAATAATATTTAATCGGTCAAAGGCCGCTGGCGACTGCTTTAACCCTTTAAAGTCAAACAATTCAGTATCTGCTAAGTGAGATGGAACTACATTTTGCAAAGCAGAGAACATGGTTTCCGTTCTTCCTGGAAACTCTTTTTCCCATTTTTGTAACATGTCTTTAACAACTTGTCTTTGTAGATTCTCTTGAGAACCACAAAGGTTACACGGAATAATGGGATATTCCTTCATTTGAGCAAACACTTCTATGTCAGATTCTTTGCAGTATGCCAAAGGTCGAATCACGATGTGCTTTCCATCATCACTCAATAATTTCGGCGGCATGGATTTCAATTTACCACCAAAAAACATATTTAAGAATAATGTTTCTAGAATATCGTCTCTATGATGGCCCAATGCTATTTTGGTCGCACCAATTTCTTCAGCAAAGCCATAAAGCGAACCACGACGCAAACGCGAGCATAACCCACACGTTGTTTTACCTTCTGGTACAATTTCTTTGACGATACTGTAAGTATCACGCTCTAAGATATGAAAATCCACCCCCAGCTCTTCCAAATAAGCAGGTAAAATGTGCTCGGGAAAGCCTGGTTGCTTCTGATCCAAGTTTACAGCAATTATACTGAATTTTATTGGTGCACTGGCCTGTAGGTTTCGCAAAATCTCAAGCATAGTATAAGAGTCTTTGCCTCCAGATAAGCACACCATTACCTTGTCACCATCTTCAATCATATTGAAATCAGCTATGGCTTGGCCTGTTAATCTGCGAAGGCGTTTTTGGAGTTTATTGAGCTCCAATTTTTCTTTAGGTCGATTAGATAAATCCATCATATATACGCTGTAAATAAAACGCGCCTATCTTACTATAAGGATGATGTCATCGCATTAAAAATGGATAACTTAAGGTCAATTGTATGAAAAAACACTATTTTTACCATCATTAGTTACGATGCAACAGTGCTTTTTTTACTCATAAATTGCAAAGAGCAACGGCATTTTTTACAAATATACTCGGTTCCTTTTTGAGCCCTAGTATGACGTTGCTTGCTAAAATGATGTTTTTGACAAGAGCAGTGATATTCATAGCTGCTTTTTTGTGGGGGAACATCAAAAGTATGCGTCCTGTTTGGCCGGATACCAAAAACCCTAAACATAACCGCTTGCCATTCTTTGCCATGCGGTTTTACGCTGTTGCCATAGATTTGGTAGACCACCATGTGCGCTACTTCGTGTGGGACCACACTGTTTAAAAACTCAGCCGGATTCTGTTGATACATAAAATAGTTAAAACGCAGCTCGTTTTTTTGCAAGTGCGCCGTGCCAGCCGCCTTGCCTCTTTGTTTCAAATTACATACTGACCGTTTAAATGTCGTGCCAAAAAAAGCATCCGCTGTCGCAAAGCATTGGTTCGCATGCTCAAAAACAAGCTGAAGTGCAGCTGCTATTTCGTCATTTGGCGTTGTTTTTCTTGCACTCAAGGACATACTAGATGAGACCTACCTGAGTCAGTTTCATGGATGACTTTCATAAGCGATTCGGCAAAAACCGCCACACTTTCTTTTGGCAATCCGGTTAAACGGCTTAAAGACGCAACCGAAGTTGGTTTATGTAGACTGATCAACCTAAGCTGAGTATCACTTAAAGTCATACCCTCTGCGTATTTCCACGCCAAAATCTTGTGCCAATTAGTGCTCTCTGATACCAGCACATCTTCTGGCAGTGTAGGATAATAATGTTCTGCAGGAATAATAATTTGCACTTTACCTTGCAGTACGCCCCGAGCTTTTTCATTGATATATAATGTAAAGAAGCTTGTCGTCCCTACGGAGATATATTCGTATGCTATTAGATATCGAATAACCGACTTCCACTGTGCCTCGTTGAGCTCCTTACCTTTACCAAACAACGGCAAGGATTCCCCCTTAATAGCAGAAACAGATTTGCTTTTTTTGCCTAATAAAACTTGAATAAGCAGGGCAAACGGCTGTAAACCTTTTGTGTGATAAATTAGCGACAACAGTTTTTGACAGGCCGTTGTCATGTTTTGCTCAGACCGATTTGTCAAGCACCGGTCACAATGCTGGCAAGCAGGGATGTCTTCATCAAAATGCGACAGTAAATTTTGTCGCCGACATCCTCGCCCCTCTAAAATGCGAAATAAGCTTCCTAAATGCTGCATCTCTTTTTCTGCCGCCACCGGGTTAAACGCGGCGAATTGCTGGGCTTGGAGCATATCTTGCAAACCATAAAGCAATAGCGACTTAGCTGGCTTTCCGTCGCGCCCTGCCCTTCCCACCTCTTGAAAATAAGCTTCTGGACTGCTTGGTAAGTCTAAATGAATCACAAATCTGACATGCGCAATATCGATTCCCATACCGTAAGCGGTGGTCGCCACCATAATCGTGCCATGTTGTTTTATGAAAACAGCGTGATTCGATTGTTTCTCTTCGTCGGTCATAGCCGCATGATAGCTCAAACTTGGCAAGCCTAAGCCACGTAACCAACTTGATAGTTCGTCGGTCTTTTTTCTTGAACGGCAATAAATGATGCCTGATTCACCGGGAACTTCATGGTGCAAAAAATACAATATTTGCTGTTTTGCTTTACGTTTTTGGGCAATTTGAAGCTTAATATTGGCTCGATCAAAACTGTGTTTCATTACCAAGCAATCAACAAGCTGTAATGATTCTTGGATCGTATTGATGGTTTTACTATCAACTGTTCCTGTTAAAGCAATTATCGGCACATGAGGAAAAAACGCTTTTAACTGACCAAGTTGGCTGTATTCAGGGCGGAAAAAATGCCCCCACTGTGAAATGCAGTGTGCTTCATCGATGGCAAATAATGAAATATCTATACTGTGCAGAAAACCAATAACGGAAGATTGCACCAGTTTTTCCGGAGAGAGATACAGTAAATCAATATGATGATGACGCAACGCCCAAACAAGGTCGTCTTGCTCACCTGGGTTCAAAGTGGAGTTCAGGAATTTGGCTCGAATGCCCTTTGTGTTCAATTCTTCTACTTGCTGCGACATCAGCGACAACAAAGGGCTGACAATGATGGCGACGCCAGGTCTAATCAACCCCGCAGCTTGGTAGACTAAAGATTTACCACCACCTGTGGGGGCGGCAAGCAAAACGTCCTGCCCTGAGCACAGGGCGTCAATCGCCTGCTCTTGCAACGGGCGATACTCGCTGTGACCTAGGCGTAAAAGAGTGTGTGTCTTTAAGTTCATTTCGTAATTATCTCTTAACGCAGCACTTTGTGCATCGATTTTTCTTCTTCTTTTCGCTAGAATCAAACACTTAATTTGTATTAAGGAAACATCTACATGGCACACCAACCTCTTGATGATCTTGAGTTAGAGACGTTAGAAGATTTTTTGGAGTCAGATCAAGTTCATGAAGAATGTCAGAACTTTGTTATGGCGCATGGTTTTTTAACAGCGTTATCTATTTGTCCAGTTTTGACAGCCGAAGAAAAGTGGCTGCCAGTGATTTTTGAAGAGACTCCCAAATTTGACAATGAAAAACAAGAGAAACAAATACTTCAGTATCTTTCTCGACTTTTTATTGATATTCAAATTGAACTAGAGTCCGAAGAAGGTTTTATGGTGCCCTGTGAGCTTGAGATGGGCTCATCACCAGAAGAATTAAGTGAATTACAGGAGTGGGCCACAGGCTTCATGGAAGGCGTATTCATGACAGAAAGCCATTGGTTTGAGTCTGAAAAAGAAGAAGTTGTTGCCGAGCTTTTATTGCCGATTATGGTAGCGTCTGATTTGTTTGATGATGAAGAAGTTGTGCAAATTAGACAAAGCGAAAAATTGACAAACTCCTGTATCGCTCAAATACCTGAAGTGGTTACTGATTTGTTTTTAGTGTTAAGAACTGAACCTGAAAAACGACCATTTCCAAAGGCCCAACCAAAAGCACAAGGCAACAAGAACAAGAAAAAAAGCGGCAAGAAAAACTAATGACCTCCCTGCTTACACGAGTTATTGTAAGCAGGCACTTCTTAAGGCAACCAGAGTAATATCGTCAAGCTGGACCGATTCTCCGCGATACTCTGCCAACTTGCTCTCCGTTAATTGTTGGGCTAATAACAAGTTTTCCTCGGCATAAGAATGCGCAATAAGGTGCTTCACTTTTTCGTCTCCAAGCATCTCGTTTTGATCATTTTTCAGCTCTAAAACCCCATCAGACACAATAATCAGTGTATCTCCAGAGTGTAGTCTATTGTACTGTAAGTCTGCATCAAACTCTCGTGTTGGTAAGATTCCGAGCGGCATATGATTTGAACACAAATAATCAAAGGTGCCATCTATACGACGAATAAAAGCATTTGGCATTCCCCCGCCCCAATAGATTAGCTCTCCCGTTTTTGTCATTAAAATTAGATAGCCAGCACAAAACATATAATCTGGTAAAATGCCAAATAATATTCTATTTATCTTGATGGCTAATTGATTGATATCGAGCAAATCATCAACCGCATCAAAAAAAGCTTGCATCACGGGTAATGCACCAATCGAAGCGGGCAATCCGTGGCCAGTAAAATCTCCGACAAACACAAGGCGAGCCCCATCAGAACGTGTTTTTACTAAGGCTAAATCACCGTTAAAACTGGCGGCAGACAGTCTTGTTATTGCAACTTGATCAGAGTTTTTCTCACTGCGCGTTTGGATATGATCAAGAACATGATGTGCCATCTCATGCTCACGCTCTATCATGGTCTGATAATAAGTTAAGGCTTTGTTTTTTCGATACATTTCTTTCATTAGTTCGACATGTCTCATATGAGTTTTCAGTCGAATATTGAAAAGTACTTCATTAAAGGGCTTAGGAATAAAGTCATCCGCGCCAGCTTTAAAGCACTTATCCATTACCGAGTCTGTGGTATGAGAAGCCAAAAAAATCATCGGCACAAAACGGCTGCCCGAAAGAGTTTTAAGCTGTTTTACCAAATCAAAACCACTACCACCCTTGATAATGACATCGAGTGTCACCAAGTCAGGCACATACTCGATAAAAGCCGTGATGGCCTCGTCATAACTTGCCACACTTTGCACAATGACATGTTCTTTTTCAGCACACAAAGAAATGATTTCGCGATAAACGGGTTCACTGTCTACGCATAATAATTTCATTCATCTGACCTTTATTGAATATCAAAGCGTTTATCGAAACGAGAAATCATTAAAATGTTCTTAATGAAAACATTCGCCCCTTTGAGTTGTATGTTGCTGTCTTGTTCAATAGCATTTCGCATGCTTAACAGCATGCCAAGCGCGGCACTGTCTAAGTATTCAACCGTACTCATATCTATTACATATAGAGCATAGGTTTTTGTAAGGTTAGAATACGCGGCTCGAAAATCATTGAATAATGAAAAATCAAAACTACCTACAATAGAAATAGTTACCGCATTAGTGTCATCATTAACTGAAACTGAAATACTCATTAGTTGACCGAAATAAGGTTATTTACCCTATTCGCCTCCGTGGCACTTTGGCGATGAAGGAGCCAACGCATTGCGCTCGCTCCATTCTTTAAGTGAATACAAGTGCATAGCAAGAGCATGAATTTTCATCATTTCGTCTTGCAAAACCCCGTAAACAAGCTGGTGACGCTGAACCAATCTCTTCCCTTCAAATTCGTCACTCACTAGAACCAATTTAAAGTGTGACTCGCTTCCCGCTGGAACATTATGCATATAGCTCTCATTTTCGAGCGACATGTGATGCACAGCGAGTTTTTCCTTGATGCGTTCTTCTATCTGATTTTGCACTAGCATAGAATGCCCCCTCATACTGGCACAGTGAGATTTTCAGACTGACCGTTAAGTAGGACTTGCCCCTTCTCTTTCGGGTAAGCCACATCAATAGAAACCGCTCCACCTTCACGCCATACACTGATAATAGTATCCATGTTAGCCGCCATCACCGCGCGTTTATCGTCTGGCGCCGCCGCAATTACTTGGAGGCCTATGTCTTTCATGAATCCCATACATGTCGATGTTTTTACCATATCAATCTTATTAAAGGCTTCGTCGAACATGGCTAACGAGAAACCACCCACAATCTCACCTTCCATCGTTTCATGTAAGCGATACGTAGTCGATAGCGCTGCGGCAATCGCCAGATAAAATGGGATTTGATGCTCACCACCCGAACCGGTTTGAATGCGCTGACTCAATGTGGTTTTCTTATTACCTTCAGCGTCTAAAATGTCCACTTCGAAGTTGTAGAATTTACGATAGTCTGCAAGATCCTGCTGCTTTTCATCATCCGATATGAGCTCCTGAATGGAAGCAATTGCGCGGATGTGATCCGGGTCATTGCTTAAATGAGGATCAAATAATCCGCCTACATTGGCTTGATCTTGTGCGCTGAAGCGCTCAACAAGATCCAGAATATCCTTCATATCACCATTCGGATAATAGCGAAATTGGTAAATTTCTTGGTTAAATGGACGACGTTTCAGACTGTGATTAAGCTCTCGAATAATGTGAGCCACTTGATCAAGAGAGTCTTTCAACTTTGACACGTAATCGGAGCGGAACGTTTCTTCTGCCTCTTTACGAGCCAGCTCAGCTCGCTTGGCGTATTTCGCCAATTCTGTCTCACTCAAGATGTCTATTTGGTAGGACACATAATGTTCAAACTCTTCAAACTTAGATTCCAAATAGTCTAATTGGACATCGTTGTCTAAGTTAGCATGGTGATATTTACCATAGTGATCTGCGACTTCTTTACGCACTTTTTGATCGAAGCTGCGGGCCTTTTCGTTTGCCTTTTCAGCTCGACTAATTGCTTCCTTATAAATGGCTGCACCATTAACCATGCTGCTTTCTAATAAGGCATAACGTTCACTGGCGAATTCAGCATCGTATTTTGGATTTGATGTTAAGCGATTTCGCTCCTCATCAAGTGCGGCTAATGCTGAACTCAATTGGCTTTTTTGTGTATTTAATGCGCCAAACTGCTCTGCAATTTGCTGACGTTCGCGGTCCAGCTTCTTACGCTCTAATTCCACATTAGCGATGCGTGATTTAAGCTCCTCAATACGTTCTTGAAGGTCGGTATCATCGTGCTTTTGTAACTGTAATATTTCTGCTTCAACTGATTCCAGTTCTTGCGCTAAGCGAGTAACCGTATGACTTGCGCTGCCAATGCTTTCCGCGTCAAATTGATTATTTGCCATAACGCGACCAAGCAAAGAGTCGGCTTGCTCTAAGCGTTGATCCGCTTTAAGGAAATTCATCAGCTCGTTACTTAAGCTGGCGAGCTGTGTTTCACGAGATTCACGCATACCTTCTGTATTGATGCCCACCATCATGTGAGGTACAAAACGTATGGTAGAGATGGTCCCCGCTAGCTTCAACATCCCATCGGCGGTCATAGCGCTGTCTTCACGCAATAACTCGCGTTCTGTTTCCACAGGTTTAATACCGCCTAAACGGCGATTTAGATAAGCCTGAGCATGATCGTTGTTGCAACGAATAAAGCGTAATGCAGAGTTGTTATCACCACGATTTAACCAGAGTCGAGTTTGGGTCGTATCAACAACACGACATCCCATTAACTGACGTCGATGGGCGCGGAATATTCGAATCGACTCCTCTGCGTCTTCGGGCTCTACAATTAATGCTTCACGCTGAGCGCCAAGATAACCTTCAATCGCATCTTGCCACTTTCTGTCCGTCACTTCGGCTAAGTGGCTCAACGGTGTGGCGGTAATGTTGGCGTCTTTTAATAAAGCCATTAAACGTTTTGTATTTTGAGAGAGTGGACTGACGCCACCTTTCAAAGAAGAAACATCAGACTCTAGTTGTTTACACTCATCTTTTAAATTCAGTATGGTCCGATTTAACTCGGAACGTTGCGCAAATACCTGAGACTTCTCAAGGTCTAGTGTCTCATTAAGCGCAATAAGCTTTTGCGTTAATGGTTTTAAGTTGCCTTCTACTCGTCCATCTTCAGTAATTAAATGGGTAAAACCAGCAAACTCTTTAACAAGCGTATTGGTTTCTTTAGACAGCAAATCTTCAAAAGAACTCAGTGCAGAAAGCAGCAGAGTTAATTGACGTACTTGTAGAATGGCTTTTTGGTCCTGCTGCCCTTGTAGCGTAAGTAACTTTTTACTTTGCTCTAGCTGCTGTAATTTCAAACCAACATCAGAATGCTCATATTGTTGTTCAAAGCGGAGTAGCTGCGCTTGCAGCTGTTTTAACAGACTGCTTTGCGTAGCAAGTTCTTCTTCAATCTCTTCTTCGCGCTCTTTTTGGAGCTCGTATTGATCTTGGATGTCATCTTGCTTACTGCCCAGCTCGTCAAAACGCGCTTCGGTGGCAATCCACTGATAATTGATGGCACTTTGTTCTTGCTGATGCTTTTTTTCACAATCTTGCTGAATCAGTTTTAGGTCATCAATACGCTTAGACACTTCAAGCGTCTTTGCCTCTAGATGACGATATTCATTCAAAGACTTCTGGTAGGCCCCAACCTGCAAGGGGGCTTCTGCCAGAACGAAATCTTGCACAAAACGAGTTGGTGACGCAATTGGCACAAACTTCAGGGCGTTTTTGAAGTTTTTTAGGAAGCTGTCCAGTGTAATAAGATGATCTGGACTTGGGCTGAGTTCTTCAAGGTAACGATTAATGTATTGCGTTGCGGATGCACTGCCGGATTTAATGTAGGGGTCTAGGCACACCTTTTTCATCGTTTCTCGTACTTCGATCCAAGGTTTCGCCTTGTAGCTCTTACCTTCCATCGCATCAATAAAATCCGTTTTTCTGGCACCAAAATTCGACAGTACAAAGCGACCTAGTACATCTTCTTCAGGGGCCGCTAGCGATGCACTCAACGCTAACCCCACAGTGGACTCTTTCCCTGTGATGCTGTCTTCAAATACCAAGGCAAGGTAACTGGTCGCATCTTGTCTTGGTTGAGTGCCAAAGACTTTTGCATTGGCTTGACCTGAATCTATCATCCCTAATATATAAGAACGAATACTGCGTCCGCTGGCTTTACCATCGTTTGCACTGGCGTTGTAATTTAGATGACGCTTACTGGCGCCCGTCAATACAGTTTGGATAGCATCAAGTAAAGACGATTTACCTGAGCCCGTGGGTCCAATAATAGCGGTATTACCACGAATGCTAATTTCTTCTGCACCAAGTAGGTACCAATTTACTAATACGATTCGATTTAACTTTTTCATATTTTGGCCCTAGTCTTGATTGGTTTCTTGCGTTGTTTCTGTTTCAGCATCTGAATCGGCCACTTCGTCTTCATCCGGATCGGTGCCATTAAATGACTCCAATTGCCTTAGGTACGCTTCGGTAACAATGAGTCTAACCACAGGCGTAATATTGACCATTTGATTTTTGCTGTCTTCTTCATAGGTTTTGCCGCGAATGACGATTCCGTGCCGACTGAATAACGCCAAAATATCTTTGAAGCGAGTCTCATTCGGAATTTCACGTTTAACCAACTGCACAAAGCGATCTAGAATGGTGTGGGTGTTAGTGGCCACAAAGCCATTATCGACTTCGAAATTCTCTATTTTTTCTTCATAGATTTGGCGAAGAACAAGCAAAAATAGCGTCTCGTCGGTTTTCAAACGAACAAACGCTTCTTTCTGAATGGGTAAGACACCGGCAAGACGCTCATTTTCGTTAATGTAAAGCTTCATCCCTAGGGCATCAAATAGGTTATCGAAGTAATCCTGATAAGATTCTAAAAGCAAATAATGTTTACGTTGACCGTGCTTGTAGGCGCTGGCAAATTGGTTGGCAATCACGAAATTTGCTGTTTGTTGAAACTCTTGAGCATCTTTGCCGGATTCTTCAACCACTTTTTTTAATTCTCTAAGCATTACGCATTGCTCCTACGTACGACAGTAAATTCCCGGCATTCAACAAAATCATGCACGTCTACATATTGATTGGTAAACTGGACTTCAAACAAGTCTTCTATTTTTTTAGCGCTTACCCCCAAAGAGCCGACGTAGCGTAAATGGTCAAAGCAAACAAAATCTTCAACGGATTCAATGGTAAAATCCAGAATATGCTTGCTATTCTCTGCTGCGATTTGCTTGTCTAAGTAGCTCTGCATTTTGGGAATAGTGACCTGACGGGCTTCATGGAAGCGGCGCTGCTGATCACGCATTTTTATGGCATCGGCAGACACTTCTGATGGTGTCATCACGCGAGGTGGTGGTGGCTCTCGACGTTTCGTTGGTTGTGCCGCAGAAGCCATGCCGACAAAGCGTGCACCAATCACTTCTTTTAAGACAGGTAATTTCTCGTATTTTGCTATATCCGTAATGATGCCAGCCACTTTGTTGGCCATACCAGGTCTAGAGCTGTCCATGTATCGGGCGGTATCGGCAGCGCGTTTTTCTAGACGGTAACGATATTCGTCAATGCGTTCTAGACGTTGCTCTATGTTACTAAAGGTTTGAATGATGTCCCGGCAGTCTTTTTCTACCATAGCTTGCGCTTCCGCCATGGTAATCAACTGTTGGTCCACATAGCATTGCGCGACCTGCCCCATTGTTTCAGGGTTACCTAAAAACTCTTGAGTCAATTCAAGGATTTGACGTCTAAATCGAAATGGGTTGTTGCTGGTCTTGATGGTTTTGTAATCGGCGATCAATATCCCTTCTACAAACAAATCAAAGAATCCAGCCACGATTGCTTTCGGATCTCGACTGGCAAAAAGCTCTCTTTGCAAGCTCCGAATGCCCAGCAATATCTGATTCAAATGCGCAGAAAAATCCCTTGATGCCTCCGCAGACTGGCGTAATGTGACGCCACGCTCTTTTGGATGCTTCGCCACGGATTCCAAATTACTAAGAATACTTAAAACGGTCGCGCCATAATTACGTTTACCATGGCGACTGATTTCAACAAGGGAGCGTAGTAACATAGAGATTTGCGGTGTCATTAGTACACTGACACGATACAACTCTTGTTCTTCCACCAGCCACCCCGTATTGACTAAACGATGGTAAATTCTTAGCGCGTAGTCATGAATTGTTTTTGGCGAGTCAAAGGACTCTTTTTGCTCATCATGCCAAGCGAGGGTGTCTAATTTGTGAAGCGTATCTTCAATCGATTCGATAATCGTTGATTTGTCTTTTATTGGGTCTTCAGCATGGTCATAAAAAACCTCCGCCAAATCATTCAGTACCGCTTCAATCAATGCCCTATTTGAGCCGCTTAATGCCTGAAATATTTCATCAGGCAAGTGTCTAAATAGCATGCACTCGGCTCCATAAACGATCAAAAACTAATGGCATATTTAGACCTTACCTAAATGATTGGCAATGACGGTTTGCATGGCGTTTTTCACTAGTACATCATCGCCAATAGGTGGTAATAACTCTATTTGCAAATCATCGGACTGCAGCAATGCTATTTGCGCTGGCACGTCTTGTCGAAGATGACGTCCCACGGCTAAAAACAAAGGCAATACAGCAATGTGACGGACTTCTTTGCCCAATATATCTATCACATCTTCTAATGAAGGCGCGGTAAGCTCCATATAAGCTAAACTAACGTTGTTTTCGCCATACGCCTGAGCAACTTGCTGATAGAGTGATTCGAAGGGCTGTTTCCAAAGAGGGTCTGGGCTTCCATGTGCAAGAAGTATGATGTGATCGTATTCTTTGCGTAGCATTTTGATACCTAATGTTTCTCGATTCCTCCATTTTAGCCATCCTATCTTAGAAAAAGAAGCTGCATATTAAAAAACCTTAAAATCTTCTGGCGAAATTGATAAAAAAACGCTCCTTCAAGCGAATTTGTGAAGTTATTGATCCTATTTCTTTTTTTATGCGTACACTAAGGACCATTGCAATCCACAGGATAAGGTAAATGAAGATTCTATTGTCTGGGGCGACAGGTTTTGTTGGTCAGTATTTAACTAAAGAGCTTCTTAAAAACGATCATCAGCTATACGCACTCGTTAAAAAGACGTCGGACACTCGCTTGGATCCAAGCATAGTTCAACTTACATTATCATCGTTACAAACACTGGATGAACAAATCGATGTGTTTATCAACTTAGCGGGCGAAAATATTGCTGCACGCCCTTGGACGGCAAAGCGCAAAGAAGCACTCTTTCAAAGCCGTGTTACTTTGACTAAGCAAGTGCGGTTGTCACTTAAGCATCCTGTCAAACGCCTCATATCCATGTCAGCTGTTGGATTTTATGGCATTTCTCGACATGGCACGTTTACTGAAGAAACCATGCCAAAACAAGGGTTTGCCCATGAGCTTTGTCGTGCTTGGGAAGACGCGGCAAATGAGTTTATTGATGACGGAACCCAAGTGGTGGTCTTTCGGTTAGGCGTCGTATTGGGGAATGGAGGCGCTTTGGAAAAAATGCGCCTGCCTTTTTTATGTGGACTTGGAGGTCCGATTGCGGGCGGGCAGCAGTGGTTTTCTTGGATACACATCGCCGATGTAATAGGCGCTATTATGGCGGCTATGAGCGATGCATCCTATGAAGGCACGTACAACTTAGTCGCTCCACAGTTTATTACCCAGAAGCGCTTCTCCCAAGCCTATGCCAGCTCATTAAATCGTCCGGCTGTGTTGCCCACTCCTAGGTGGACACTGAATCTTATTTTTGGAGAGATGGCCTCTTTATTGACCGAGGGTGCCAAAATCGCCCCTCAAAAATTAGAAAAACGAGGTTTTCGTTTTCAATTTCACAATATTGATGACGCGTTATCGGATATTGCGAACGGGCGTTAAATGGGCCAATAAATAAATGCACCAACAAGCAAAAAAGGGTCAACGCCTCTTTTTTAAAACAGGTAACCCTTTTTCATCATTTAATGTATTAGTACAAACTGGGTACGTAATACATCCCCAAAAATAGCCGTTTTTGCTCTTTTTTCTCACTAGATAGTGGCCACAAACCCGGCAAGGATATTTTTTTGTACTTGAAGGAATGCCATTGTCATCTTCAACGGTGACTTTGCATTCAGGGTAATTGGAGCACCCCCAAAAAACATTGTCTTTGAAGCTTTTTTTTCTAAGAGGCGACTGACAAGCAGGGCAAAAATACCTCTTTGCCCTGACAGGCTTACCGTTTTCGTTATTCGCCGTGTAGTCACAGTTTGGGTAGGATTCACAGCCCCAAAACTCGCCATTTGCGCCTGTTTTTAACACTAGCAGGCTCTCACATTTTGGGCATCGATAACGAATTTTAGCCGTCTTAATATGGGCATCGTCACCCTGCTCTAGGAACTCTTGCTCCCAGTTACTTGATGACCCCTTTATTAACTTGCTGTCTTCTTCCTGCACGCGCTACTCTTTATTTTGATCACAAAGCGCACTGTCTTCTTTGCAGTCTTCTTGTCCTGCTAGACTTCTAATTTTTGACGCACCTTTTCTGGCACTGTCCGCTGTTGCTTCTCCAGCCTCTTGCAGCTTATCCCACACAATTACGCCTGTCTCTTTAGCCTCTTTCGATGCCTTACTGCCATACTCAGACGCTTTATTGCCAAACTCTGATGCTTTTTCAGTTGCTGTATCTGCGATTTCTGACGTGGTTGTTTTGGTTTTTTCCCACATCTTTTGTACGCCATCTTTGGCCTTGTCAAAGCGGCTTTCTTCATCTGCAATCGCAACGCTGGAAATAAAAATAAGCGAATAAATGACGGCTTTTATCTGTTTCATTATACAGCCCTCCTGTTATCTAGAGACGGCGTTTTTAACCAATCCATCAGCTGACTGATATCACTCAATGTAGGCAAATTACGATAACGCGACAATATCTCATCATTGACTTGTTCATGCTCCCAAGTGCTGTGGTAAGGCACATGAAGCGCTTGGGCGCCAAGATCAAGAACCGGTAAAATGTCCGATTTCAAAGAATTTCCAATCATCAAAAACCGCTCAACAGGTATCTGATGACGCTGAAGTATTTGCTGATAAACGGTGGAGGTTTTCTCGCTGACTATTTCAATGGCATCGAAGTAATCCGCTATGCCAGAACGGGCCAATTTACTTTCTTGGTCAAGAAGATCCCCTTTGGTGATCACCAATAAGCGATACTGTCCTTTTAGTTGCTCTAACACGTTCTTTATATTGGGTAACAACTCAACGGGCGACGCTAGCATGCATTTTGCAAGCTGAATGATCTCGTGTATTTCATTCCCCGTAATTCGCCCTTCTGTCAGCTCTATGGCTGTCTCTATCATTGAAAGAGTAAAGCCTTTGATGCCATAACCAAAGTGCTCTAAATTTTTCACTTGAACCTCGCCTAGATGAGAGCGGATGTAAGACTCATCATGATAGGCCAAAAGTAGATGAATAAACGCATCTTGGGCATGAATAAAAATATCTTCATTGCGCCAAAGCGTATCGTCGGCATCAAAGGCGATGGTGTCAATTAGTGTGCTATTTAAGATCATCTGGTGCCCATTGCTTGGTATTTTTTTCAATTAAACTCACATAAAGGTCTACTTGATCAGGCGAATCGTTTAATGCAGGTATATAGTCAAATGCCAAACCTCCATTATGTTTAAACTCATCGCCTAACTCTAATGTGACCTCTTCCAGTGTTTCAATGCAATCAATGGAAAAAGCAGGACTAATCACATTTATTTTCTTTATCCCCATAGAAGGTAGAGCCTTCAATGTAACATCGGCGTAGGGCTTTAACCATTCTTCTCGACCAAATCTAGACTGATACACATGCGTCCATTCATGATCTCCTAGCTCAAGCTCTTCGGCGACCAAACGGCTTGTTGTTTCGCAACGACGCGAATAAGGGTCGCCATTGGTGACATAACGCTTAGGAATGCCATGATAAGAAAACACAAGATGACGCCGCTCTCCCTGTTTGTCCCATTGTGCGCGTATGGAATTACAAAGTGCTTTGATATACAGAGGATGATCCGCATAATCATGGAGCAACTGTAAGGATGGCCAGTGTGGGCAGCGCTTCAACGATTTCATCAATCTGTCGTAGGCGGCCGCCGTTGTGGTCGCCGAAAATTGAGGGTACATAGGCATAACAAGGATATTTTTAACGCCCTGTTCTCTTAATTTGTTGGCGGCACTTTCAACACTGGGATTACCATAGGTCATTGCCAATTCAACAGGAATAGAGTGTCCAGTTTTTTCAAGCAAGGCTTTTTTGACATTTTCTTTTAGACGCTGACTGAGTACGAGCAGTGGTGAGCCTTCATCCATCCAGACCTGCTGATACACCTTGGCGACTTTTGGTGGACGAAACGTTAATACAATAAGGTTAAGAATGGGTTGCCAAAGTAAAGGATTTAAATCTACAACACGAGAGTCAGACAAAAACTCTCTTAGATAACGGCGAACCTCGGCTGTCTGCGGTGCATCCGGTGTCCCTAAATTCATCATCAATACACCATAATCGCTCGTGTTTTTCATGTCATACCTTTTTGTTTGAAGTCTTGACCTATTATATGCCATTTGAGTGTGAAGAATAATGAAAAAACGCGCCATTTTAGAGGCTAGCTTTTCAAATTCTATGTGGCAAATGGCAGTGCTCGTGTCTATAAAAACCACATCCGCATGGCAGAGCAAGCAATAAAAATCATAAAGCTGATCAACAAAACATTTTTATCCAATCGACTGTTTTGGTGGCGACAAAGCCAATAAAAAAAACCATGACAGCATGCCAATATCAACATAGAAGGTAAATGTATAGCACCAGCAAAGCCTGACTCGTCTAGGTTATTAATGGTCTGAGCAGGATAAATAAAACCCACCATACCCGCAATAGAAGCAAACACGACAAGGCCATCAATGGTGCCTTGTTGATTCTTTGATGTTATGTTTTTTTGTGTACAAAGGCTTCTAGCCAGTACACCGCCACCATTACCTGACAACAGAGATAAAACACCAATAAATAGGCCAGTAGGCAAACGCCCCAGCCTGTTGAATAATGAAATTGTTTTTTGCCGTTGACGCATATCGAATACAGCATTGATCACGGCCATGAGTGCAATCAACGAAAACGCTACTTTAAAGGTTAATAGGTTTGTGATCGAGAGAAGCTGAGCACCGATCACTGCGCCCATTGCCACTCCAGGCGCAAAGTAAATGAGGCACTGGGAATCGACGTCTTGTCGTCTCATCGCCTGTATCCAAGAATATAAGTGCGTCGGTATGAACGCGGTGATGCAAGTGGCGACAATAGGCAACACATACTCTGAAAACGAAAGTCCAAAGACAGGTAAAAAGAAGCCAATAGTAGGAATGGCAATGAGTGCTGGTGAGACATGAACCGAAGCAAAAGCAGCACCTGTGGCAGCACCAATAAAAATTAATAGAAAGATAAGTTCAATGGTAAACATAACAAGCACACTATCCGATAAGAAAGCAGAATAAAAAAAGCAGGCATCTGCCTGCTTTTTATCCAAATCACCAAATATAATTTACAAGAAGCTACTCTCTTTCAACCACACTTCGAATTCTTTCTTGGATCAAGGAGGCCAGTTTATCTGGTTGGAATTTTGACAAAAAGTCATCACAACCCACTTTTTGCACCATGGCTTTGTTGAAACTACCACTCAGCGACGTATGCAAAACAATGTATAGATCTTTTAATCTAGGGTCTTCGCGAACCTCACGGGTCAGACGGTAACCGTCCATCTCTGGCATTTCGGCATCGGTTATCATCATGAGTAGTTTTTCAGGAACAATTTCCCCATCAGCAGCCCATTTTTTTAATTTCTCAAGGCCGCGTTTACCATCCGTTGCTTCATGAACCGTAATTCCCATAAAGTCTAACGTCGAACGACATTGCGCCAAACCGACTGAGGAATCATCAACCACTAACACTTCCAAGCCCTTAGCCAAAGTGAGTAGATCTTTATCGATGATATGGTCGCTCACTCGGCTGTCATAAGGTGAAATCTCAGCCAGTACTTTTTCGACGTCAATAATTTCGACGATACGATCATTCACCCGAGTAATCGCGGTCAGGTAATGCTGACGCCCTGTTCCGTCAGGTGGCGGTAAAATTTCATTCCAATTCATGTTTATGATGCGATCAACTTCTCCCACCATAAAGCCTTGTACCGTATTATTGTACTCGGTCACAATTAAATTACATGGTTGGGTACGATCAATAGGACGCATACCAATAGATTCAGATAAATCAATAACCGGTACGGTTCTACCGCGAAAATGCGTGACGCCAGCTACAGATGGATGTCTATGAGGCATTAAGTTCAATTTAGGCAACATGACGACTTCTTGAACTTTAAACACGTTTATTGCGAACATTTGCATTCCACCAAGACGGAACATCAGTAGTTCCAAACGGTTTTCACCAACCAACTTGGTTCTTTGGTCTACAGCGTCTAACATGCTTGCCATATATTACTCCAAACATTTTTAAATTAAGGCATTAATCCATTATAACCATGATATTCTATAAGGCTAAATCTTACTGTATTTTTTTGTGTCACTCTTCTTGCAAGGACCCTTAATGAAGAACACTGATATACTTTTTTGCCGTAAAGCTTTGGTAAACCGATTGTCAGAAACCTCAGCGTATTATCTATTGCATCCAAGTAATGAAACAGAAAGGCCACAGACCTCTTTTTTAAGCTCCTTATTTGTCGATGTCAACCTTATCGAAATAACACAGCAAAAAACTATTTTTTTGCACAGCAATTTAGACGAATTAAGCGTTTTACCTTTGCAATCTAACATCCATATGGTGGTTTTTTTAGAGGCGAAGATGCTAACGGATCATCATCTCGATGAGCTCTGCGAACTGCGCCTGCAAGGTTATCAACTGGGCATTATCGATCCTCAGCCAGACATGCTATCCATCGACTTGTTCAACGTTTTTTCCTATGTCATGTTGAGTCTAGATCAAATCAACCTTGAAACAACAATAGCCCGAATTGAACACCCTTTTTTATCTTCCAAAACAATTTGGGTGGATGCGATAGAGCGTTCCGAGCAATTTGATCAGCTTCGACAAGCGTCGCCAGATGGGCTTTTTAGCGGCAATTTTATTCACAAAACCACGTCGATAAAAGGTAAGCGAATCTTAGCCCATAAAATGATTTTAATTGATCTACTCGCAGCCCTTAATAATAGCGAGTCTTCTCCGCGTGTTTTAGCTACCTATATCGAACGAGACCCGACACTGACCTACCGTATTATAAAACTCACGCAGTCGGTGCTTTACAGAAGTCAGTTTAATGTGACCAATGCGCAACGCGCCATAGAAATCATCGGCATTAGAGATTTAATAAAATGGGTCGGGGTCGCCATGTTAAGCAGCGTATCAGGCAAACCTGATTGTCTGTTTTCTATGGCTGTATCTCGTGCCTGCTTTTGTCAAAATCTTTCAGCTGCGCTGTTTCCAAAACTAGAAGGGGCATTCCTGGTTGGCCTGTTTTCTTATCTGCCTAGTTTTCTTGATGAAGAGTTGCCTTTGTTGTTAAAAGATTTACCGTTAGAGCAACACATTAAATCGGCCCTGTTAGAATACAAAGGCAATTTAGGTGGGGTATTAAAAATTGTCGAAGAATACGAAGCTGGACGCTGGGAAAAAATCCCATTCGATCGCCTTGAAACCAAAGGCATCTCGCAACAGACGCTAAAAGACTTGTACATTGAAAGCTTGGACAATGCCAAACAGATAGGTAATTTATGATAGACATTGGTGTTAACCTTAATCACAGAATGTTTCTTGATGACTTACATGCCACGCTGGCAGACATGCAGCAAACGGGTGTAAAAGGCATGATTTGTATTGCATCAGACTTCAACGAGAGCAAACAAATTCAAGAGTTAAGTCAGGTTCACCCTAATATTTGGAACACCTTAGGTTGCCATCCTCATCAGGCGAAGACATGGCACGCTGACAGCAAACGTCATTTTTCGGCACTGATTGAAACCGCGAGACCCGTTGCTATCGGCGAAACAGGGCTGGATTTCAATCGCAACTATTCAACACCAGACGAACAGCGCTATGCATTTAATGAGCAAATTGAATTGGCCTATGACTATCAGCTGCCACTTTACCTTCACGAACGTGATGCCCACACGGAAATGATCGCCATTCTTAGTAAGCACCCAGAGCGAGCACAAAAGTCCGTGATCCATTGCTTTACAGGCAGTCAAGCAGAGCTAGACAACTACTTAACATTAGGACTGTATATCGGGGTGACAGGCTGGGTATCCGATGAGCGTCGTGGCGCCGACTTACAGGCCTCTATTCCTCATATACCATTAGATCGATTACTTATAGAAACGGATGCCCCTTATCTTCTACCAAGAAACATTCGTCCCCGTCCGAAAAAAAATCATCCAAAGTATTTGCCTTGGGTGGCTCAGGAAGTTGCCAGATTGAAAGGCATCTCATTAGACGAATTGATCAAAGCCACCACAATGAATGCCGAAACCCTATTTGGCATTAGCGTGTAGTTTGACATCAGAACGTCATCGGGAGCCCCATTGCATTAAGTATTTAAAGTAAGGAAAATTGCTGTGATAGCAAACTGGCCATATTCGTCTTAAAAAACGGCAATATACTATCGGCAATGGGCTCGATCTGTTTTTCGATGTAATGCTCATAATCTAGTTCCACTAAGTCCTTATCACTCTCATAAGGCACCACGCCAGACCGCTGATAGACATAATAAACTCGTTTTCGTCCCTTGTTATATTCTAAGGGCAAACCTTGTTCTGCTCTTTTTTGATCTATAATGGCGGCCGCTCTGACATGGGGCGGCTTATTTTTGGTATAGGAAGACAACGGGCGGCTGAGTTGTTTGCTGTACACCAATTGCTCGTCGTACTCACCAGACCTCAGTTTCGCAATGGTTTCTTGGATGTAAGCAATTGGGTTTTCATCGTTAAAAATTTTCTCAAACAAGGTACGTTGGAACTGTCTTGCCAGCGGTGTCCAATCGGTGCGAGCCGCCTCTAAACCTTTAAACACCAGCTCCCCGTCTGATTTACCGGCGTAGCGCTTTTTACTGCCCTCCTCTTGACCTCTGATCGTTGGCATAAAAAAACGTTCGTAGACACGTTCAAATTCCAATTCTAAGTGAGAATCCAACTGCGCATAATCTTGGCACCATTGTGATAAACATGCGTTGATTTGTGCGCACAACTGCTTTCCTTGGTGGTAAGGATTTTCATCAGTATCATCCAAGGTGACAAACAAAGAATCTGTATCTCCATAAATGACTTTGGCTCCTCGTTCTTCCATCCAAGCTTGGGTTTTGGCAAGTAATTCATGGCCTCGCATGGTGATCGAACTCGCCAATTCAGCATGATAAAAACGGCAAACATTTGATCCCAGTACACCATAAAATGAATTCATAATGATTTTGATGGCGTAACTTAAAATGCTATTGGCCGATTTTTTCGCCACTTCTCTTGCCTGAGCAAGCTCACCAACCAGTGCTGGCAAAATAGCGTATTGACGATGAAAGTGTGCGCCCAAGTACCCAGGAATAAGAGTCCCAGGAACAAGAGTCCCAGGAACAAGCGGTGCTTGGGTGGTTGATTTCACCTCAACTGAAACCGGCAAAACCTGAGCCATAATTCGCGCTAAAGGGTCCACATGAAAGGTCCGAATAATACTGGGGTACAAGCTTTTGAAATCGAATACCAATACATTCTTATAGAGGCCTGGAATCGAGGACATAACAAAACCACCCGGGCTGGCAACGAACTCATCATTACTCCAGGCTGGAGCGACCCAACCCGCAGAATGCAATCTGGGCAAATACAAATTTTCGAACGCGGCCACAGAACCTCCGGTCTGTTCAAGCGGAATCCCCGTTAAATCAACCCGTGTTTGTTGCAATTCAATGAGTTTTAGTTTTTCAAAAATTCGCATAACCAGATCGCAGTCTTGCAGATTATAGGCAACAAAAGCGTCTAAATCTTCTTTGTGAAGTCGCTCGATTTCTTGCCAACGTTCACTGCCATGAAGCAACTTACCGTCAGCTAGAATTTCTTGGCTCACATGATTCAGACTATATGATTCAAAATGATAGCCTCCAACTTTTAATAAAGTAATGCCATCTAAGGCGACTCGTCCGGGAATACTTGCAAAATATTTTCCCTGATTATCAGACGAACGAATACTCCAGCTCTCGCCATTAACACCAAATGCTGGACGAATGCCTAATGCCTGACAACGTTGATCGATAAACTGCAAATCAAAGCCAATCAAATTCCAGCCAATAAAAATGTCAGGAGAATGTTTTTTTACGAAACGAATAAAAGCCAACAACAAACTTTTTTCATCAGAGAAGCGCAGAATCAGCGAGGAGGAAGGCGATTGTTCAGTCACCACAAATGCTACCCGCTGATCTTTAGCGGTAATGCCGATAGACAACAAGGTATTGCTCGACACAGAGGTCTCGATATCGAGTGACCAAACCTTCCATTCGGGCTGCCAATTACTCGGAATGACACGGGCTTGACGAAAAACCTGCTCGCTTGCATCTGGAACGCCAATAAAGCGAACAGCGCCTCGAATATTACGCTCCATTAAATAACGATTATGCGCCTTGATATCTTCTTCAAAAACCGCATACCTCTTTTGCTTAATGAAGTTTAGCATTTGCTGGTGGAGCGTCAGGCTATGACTTTGCACCAATATAACGGGGTCGTTATCAAAGGATCGGTAATGTGTTTCAGTACACTGAACGCCCACCACGTCCTGTGGCAAACTAGCAAGCGGTGCATTGGTAAAAAACACACTCAGTTGTCGGTCAGGAAGAACTTTAACGGTTCCTTGAGGTGTTTTTATGAAGAGACTCATTTCAATGTAGCCGTCAACATCACGCGTTTGACGACTGACAATATAGCCCATTTTTTCTACAAACATAGCAACCCGTCTACTCTATGAAAAAGTACCAGAGACCGCTTTGTGACATGGCAAATCCGTTGCCATGTCACAAAGCCTTGTCATTACAACCCACGCAATAACAGCATGGGAGGCACTTTTAGCACAGTCCGACTGGCAAATCCGTTGCCATGTCACAAAGCCTTGTCATTACAACCCACGCAATAACAGCATGGGAGGCACTTTTAGCACAGTCCGACTGGCAAATATACCAATGGTTGAAATGACACACACACCAATAACAGGGCCCAATACCCACAGTAATGGATGAACACTGGCTTGTGAGTTAAACACAAAGACTTGCAAACCAAACAAACACGCCTCAGCACCAAGCGCGGCAATAATACCCGCAAAGAAGCCAAGCGCACCAAATTCTACTAAAAGAGCCTGTCTGACCAAGGCACTTTTTGCTCCTAACACTCGTAACAAGGCCCCTTCTTCCAACCTTTCTTCTAGCGTCGACCGTACACTTGCGAGCAGCACCAGAGCACCTGCACTCAAGATGCAAAACAACACAAGTTGAATGGCTTTTGACAACTGGCCAATAATGCTCTGAATCTGCTTAAGAATGTCACCAACGTTCAAAATAGACACAGTTGGGAACTGTGACATAGCTTTGTAGAATGGTTGTGCTGCCGTTTCATCGATAAACAAACTGCTAACAAAATTGGCAGGATAATCTTCCAACGCACTCTTCGGCAGCATCAGATAAAAGTTAGGTTGCATCGAGCCCCAATCTACTGTGCGTATCGATGTAATCGGCAAGGTAATAATATTGCCCCCTATGTTAATAGTAAGCTCATCACCTAATGAAAGCTTGGCTTCTTGGGCCGCTTTTTGCTCCACTGACAGCCCATTGGCCGAAAAATCTCCTGCCACCAGTTCATTGCCTTTTCCTATACTGTCCGACCAAGTAAGGTTTAGCTCTCGTTCGTACAGCTCAGGCTCTCCTCTTTCTTCTGGATAAAGCGCTTCAACTGACTCGCCATTGGCTTCGATAACTCGACCACGGACCATAGGATACCAATCTGATCGCGGTACGTTTAACGCGTCGGTCGCGTCATTGATGGACTCAATTTGTTCAGCTTGAACATTGAAAAGATAATGGTTTGGTGCGTCTTCTGGCAGCTGTTGTTGCCAGTCTGCAATCAAATTAGATTTTACACCGATCAAAATCAAGGTGAGCATGATGATAAGCGTGAACACCAGCAGCTGAAATAAATTCGGGACCAATCGGCGGTACAAAGACGCTAACCCAATTTGCCAGCCACTTGTTGCCCCCGATGTTAGCGAGCGGCCTAATTTAAACGCCATCCAACCAATACCGGCAACAAACAGCGCAATCGCTGAGATCGCGGCCGTCATAATACTCGGCAATAGAAAACCATTGGTGTATACGCACATTAATCCGTACATACCCATAAAACCGATTACGTAAATAAATACCGTATTTAGCTCAACTTTGGCATTTGGCTGCAATACCGATAAGGGCGAAATCTTTATTAAATGGGACATGAGTGGTAAACAAAACACCAGCATCGAGATGGCGCCAGTCGCTACCCCTAACCACAAACGAGAAACAGAAGGTTCTGGTAAGGCGGTAGACATTAAACCGGAAAGAATCGAAGCGATGAGTTCTTGAATTGCCCAGCCAATGCCCAAGCCAATCAGCGCACCGGCTAGAAAAAGCGTAAAGAGCTGCTGAAAAAATACCTTACCTAATAACTTAGGAGTAGCACCAAGGGTTTTTAAAATGGCAACTTGCATCAAATGGCGTTTAACAAAGCGAGCCGAGGCAAGCGCCATAGCCACACCAGACATGATAACGGCCAGGGTTCCTGCTAACAGTAAAAATGACTCGGCTCGGCCAATGGTGTCCCCAATACGTTCACCGCGCTGTGTAGGGGTCTGCCAACGTTGACCTTCGTTTAATTGCGGTGTGATCCAGTCTTCATACTCGCTAAGCGCAGCACGCTCACCAGCCAATAACAGAGAATAGCGCACACGACTACCAGGAATAATCACGTTTGTAGCGGCAAGATCCGCCATGTTCATGACCGCACGCGGTGAGATCGCAAAGGCCGATGTGCTAGAGCCTGGATCTCGCACTAAATATTTTGTGACGGTAAAAGTGGCATCACCAACGTCAACTTGATTGCCTATTTGAACATTTAACAAACTGGCAAGACGTGAAGAAACCCAAATCTCGCCCGGTTGTGGCGCCTCAGTCGACGACTGCCCTGTCCCAAACAACGTGTCATCAACAAGGTAAGCGCCTTTTAGTGGGTAGCCTTCTGTCACAGCACTCAATTGGGAAAGCTGAAGCGAGTTATCAGCAAACATCATGGTCGTAAAAGAGATTCGCTCCGCGTAGCGTAGCGATAACGCCTCTGCTTTTACTTTCCACTCATCTGGTAGCTCGTCATCTGAGCGCACCAAGCGGTCCGCTGCTAATAAATTGGCCGATTCTTGTTCAAAAGATAATTGCAGACGATCGATAAACAACCCAATCGAAGTGACTGTGCTCACCGAAATAACCAACGCCAGTAAAAGCGTGAGAAGATCACCACTGCGAAGGTCTCTTAACATTAGACGAAAAGTAAAACTCATAGGGATTTTTCCGTTAGCTGACCTGCAGACATGACCAATTGACGATCGCACATTTTGGCAAGTTCGTTATCATGAGTCACCATAACCAAGGTAGTACCTTGTGATTGGTTGAGTTCAAACAACAGCTTGATAATAAGCTTGCCGTTTTCTTCATCCAAATTCCCTGTTGGTTCGTCAGCGAAGAGTATTTTGGGATTGGAAGCAAAAGCGCGAGCAATAGCCACACGCTGTTGCTCGCCGCCAGAAAGTTGATTAGGGTAATGAGTCAATCGGTGTGACAACCCCACTTTCTCCAGTAACACCTCAGCTTTCTTGCGAGCCTCTTTGTCGCCTTTGAGTTCCGCTGGAAGCATCACATTTTCAATGGCTTGCAAACTTGGTAATAGGTGAAAAGATTGAAAGACGAAACCGACGTATTCACCACGAATTAGCGCCCTGCGCTCTTCTGATTGACCGGAAAAGGCTTGATCGTAAAGAAACACCTCACCTGATGTATTCACATCAAGCCCTGCCAGTAAACCCAGCAAGGTGGACTTGCCTGATCCAGATGATCCCACAATGGCGACAGACTCGCTTTCCTTAATTTCCATATTAATTCCTTTCAATATGGTTAAATCCCCTGTATTTGACGTCACGGTGTGAGTTAAATTAGATACTTTGATCGCCGTATTGCTAGCCATAATTATTCACTCTAAAAGGGTTCATATGTTTTTTAAAAGACAAATCAGACAACTGTTTATCATCACAGCTCTACTGTTTATGCATTCATTTGCGTCGGCTTCTACTTTGCTCATTATGGGTGACAGCCTCAGCGCAGCGTATAACTTACGACAACAAGATGGCTGGGTTAGTTTACTTGAAAATCAACTTTCTCAATCTCACCCTGAAATAAAGGTCGTCAATGCCAGTGTCAGTGGAGAGACAACTCAAGGTGGTTTGTCTCGGTTTGATGCGCTTTTAGCAAACCATAAACCGAACTGGGTTGTCTTAGAGCTTGGTGCTAATGATGCTTTACGTGGCTATCCACTGAATCAGACCACATTAAATTTGGAAAAAATGGTTGAGCAAGCTCATAACGCTGGCGCCCTAGTTTTATTGGTCGGTAATCAAATCCCACAAAATTATGGTAAGCGCTACACCGAAATGTTTTTCAATCTATACAAAGACATCGCGACTAAATATGAACTTGCCTACGTCCCTTTTATGCTCAAAGATGTCGCGCTAAACAAACATTTAATGCAAAGCGATGGTCTACATCCTAATAAAGAAGGCCAACCCATTGTACTGCAAAACATTCTGCCATATTTACAACCACTCTTAGACAAAAAATAAGGAAAAGTAAATGAAAGCGGTATTCTTAGACAGAGGATCTTTTCCAAGTCATGTGTCCATTGCCTTACCAGCCTCCGTTAAGACGCTGGTTGAATATGAAAATACTGCTGCAGAAAAAGTAGCAGAGCGCATTAAAGACGCTGACATTGTATTAACCAACAAAGTGGTATTAAAGGGTGCTGCACTTCACCAAGCTTCCAACTTACGCTTGGTGCAGGTCATGGCGACTGGCATGAATAATGTTGATTTAGAGGCGTGCGCGCAATGCAATATCGCCGTGCAAAACGTGGCGGATTACTCCACAATCAGCGTGCCTGAACATACTTTCGCCATGCTGTTGGCGCTAAGAAGAAACTTAGTCGCGTATCTGGACGATGTCAAAGCGGGTAAATGGGCTGATTCCGAGTATTTTTGTTTTCTCGATTATCCTATTAAAGATTTGTCAGGTTCAACCATGGCCATTATTGGTGCTGGAACTTTAGGCAAGAAAGTCGCAACCATCGCTTCGGCTTTTGGTATGAGGATCCTGTTTGCGGAACGCAAAGGCGCGACTATTATTCGAGACGGGTATGTTGAATTTGAAAGCGCTTTAAAAAGTGCGGACGTTATTAGTGTGAATTGCCCACTTACTGCAGAAAGTAAAAACCTTATTGGAAGTAGTGAATTCGCTTTAATGAAACCAGAGTGCTTGTTGCTCAATATCAGTCGTGGTGGCATTGTTGACGAGTACGCGTTAAAACATGCCTTAGAACACGGCCAGATTTCAGGGGCGGCGTTCGACGTTGCCACACAAGAGCCCATGCCAATAGACCATCCCCTTCAGGCCCTTACGAAATACCCCAACTTTTTACTCACCCCTCATATCGCTTGGGCCAGCAATGAAGCCATGCAAACCTTAGTCAACATGGCAATGGATAAAATAGCCTCTTTTGTCGACAAATTGGAGAGTAAATGAGCATGTTAGAGGCGACTGTTAACCGTCTGTCAACGAGCCCAAACATCGAGCCTGAGCCTCTAAGCATTTTATTTCAAGACGACCATATCGTTGTTGTTAACAAGCCTTCGGGCTTACTGGTACACCGCACTAATTTAGCAAAGGATGAGGAGGATGCTGTTGTTCAACGGTTGAGAGATCAAACTGGACAATGGGTGTTCCCTGTTCATCGTTTGGATCGGGGGACATCTGGGGTATTGGTGATGGCATTTACGCCCGAGGTGGCGCGACGACTTTCCGCGCAGTTTTCGGCTTCAGAGACTCAGAAAACCTATCATTGCTTGGTAAGGGGCTTTTGCGACGAGGTGGGGGTTATTCATTACCCTCTGGCAAAACTTAACGAACAAAAGGGGCGCTCGCGTTTTAAAATAGAAGGCACGGAAAAAGAAGCGGAAACACACTTTAAATGTCTGGCGCAATATCAACTTCCCATTCCTGTGAGCCGCTACGACGCCATGCGTTTAAGCTGGGTTGAGGTCACACCGAAGCAAGGGCGAAAGCATCAAATACGCCGACATTTTAAACACCAACTGCACCCACTGGTTGGCGACTCGTGTTACGGGTGCCGTCATATTAATAAAGTGACAAAAGACATTTGGCCAGAAGATTTTAGACTCATGCTGCACGCGTCAAGTCTTCGTTTTTCTCACCCTATAACTGGCCAAACCATGACGATAAAGGCTGAATTGAGCGATGAAATCCTCAATGTTCTGAATAAACTGTTGCCTTATCAAGTATAGGTGAACCATGCATAAGCTCTTCAGCATACCAACGAAAAACCAGACTATCGTGAATCTTTGGCGCCAAGTTTATGGCGTCTACTTGAATTTCAAGGAATTCGAAGCCGCAAGCAAGAAGTACTTTTATTGATGCTTTGTTATGGTCCGCTACCCGTGCATACACTTCTCTTATGCCATGGCTCGCCCAAATAAGCAGTAAATGCTTCAGGGCATATGTTGCGATACCTCGATTGGTAAAGTGTTTGGCAATACGATAGGAAATTTCAACACTGTGTTTTTTACTGTCTAAGAATTGCATACTAAAACGCCCAATAAGCACATCATTAGGTAGGCACACCAGATATTGAACCCCATTGAGTTTGCTGCTGAGCAATGGCTTAAAGTAACCCTCAGTCTGTCGGCATAACATCTGATAAGGTAAAAAACGCGCGAACCAAGCTCGATTTCGAAATTCGAAAAGCAGAATACTTCTAAGATCAGCTTCCGTCCCTTGACGAATCGTCAATATTTTTTTCATACCGCATAAACACCTTATCATTGGCGCTATTTTAAGCTTAGCGTAATTATTAATAAAAAGCGGAATAATACATTTTATATCTGGATTGAAATGATAAAATATTCCCATTCAATGAAAGAGAAAGGCTTTGAAGTTAATGAAAAACAGCAACTTAGTTTACTCAACCGATCAGGGGCGCTTGTGTCCTAGCTGCGAACGCCCTGTTTCTGATTGCCAGTGTAAGAACGAAAGTATAGTCGGTAACGGCAAAGTTCTGATTGCATTAGAAACCAAAGGTCGCAAAGGCAAAGGGGTGACTATCGTCACCGGTCTTCCTTTGACCGAAGATGCATTAAAGGCATTAGGGAAAAAATTAAAAACACAATGTGGTACAGGTGGAGCGGTAAAAGAGGGACATATCGAAATTCAAGGAGACAATCGTCAAAAAGTGAAAGAGCTTCTTGAAAAAGAAGGATTTTCAAGTAAATTTACGGGAGGTTAATGGATCTAGAAAAGCATCGGAGTTACTATGTTTTCTAGTACTTACAGCGTAAAGTAACCCTGAGTAGGTTATCAAATCGAAGCCGTGATGTGACCGAGCTTTCAATATAAATTACCACCAATGAAATGGGACGTCTTTGGATGATAAATGGCAGCAGAGGTTCCGATGTTCCAACACAATATAAAACAAGCGAATCAGCTAATGCGATCAGCTATTCCGCTTATGGTAAAATTGGATATTCCCCCAACTCCTTATAATTACGGGATTTGGTATGAATATGCGTCCAATAGAAATCCAAAACTCAATCAAGTCGTTGATCGCGCTCTACGCCGATTTGGCAGCTTGCCTGCGTTTGTTTCAAGAGAGCTTTTTCATGAATTTTTATTGCCCGAAGAATTTCAGCAGGCAGATCATCAGGGAGCGGCATTAAAAAATCTAACAACGAATTTAGAAACTTACACCACACAGGTCTCAAGCGAGCTGCAAAAATTGAGCAACACGCTCAAACGCTCAAAAGAAGTACTGACCAATCTGGACGATCCTAAGCAACTGGAGCGCCTTGCTCTCATACTTGAACAAGGCGCCTTTAAAGCGAATCAAGCCATCGAGCACTTTAGCCAATCCTTACAGGCAGCTCAAGAAGAGCTTGCTTCACTAAGATCTGAGCTATCCAACGTCAAGAAAAATGGTGAACTCGATGCCATGACATTGCTGGCAAATGAAAAAGGCTTTGAACGCGCCTTATTTTCTTTGCTTCCCCATGCTGAAGATGATTTAACCCTACTACTGATTGATATTGATGATCTTAGTGGCATTAACCAAGAATATGGTAATAAAGTCGGCACATCTTTAATTCGATACATTGCCAAACTTTTGCTCTCACATTTGCCAGAACAGAGCTTTCTTGCACGCTTGAATGGCGGACGCTTTGCCGTATTGCTTGACGAAACAGAGCTAAGCATTGCCGCTCAGTTAGCTGAATCGTTACGCCAGGAAGTGGCCGCGCAAAAAATACGTTATAAAAACACCAAGATGTTGCTTCGCCCAGTGACCATATCGATTGGTGTGGCAACGTTGTTTGGCGATGAAAGTCCAACTGAATTGGTAGAGCGAGCCCAACACTATTTATTGTATGCAAAACACTCTGGTAAAAATCGAATTGCTCACCACGAATAAAAAATGACGATATTTAAGGCATTTGAATGACAGATAAATTGAAAAAAATAGGCCTTTCTCAGTTTGAAGTACGAGACTATGAGTGTGACATGCAAGGCATTGTAAACAATGCCGTTTATCAAAATTATTTAGAGCATGCCAGACATCTGTTTATTAAAGAAAAAGGCTTGGATTTTGCTGATATTACAAAGCAAGGCATCCATCTGGTATTGATAAAAGCGGAACTTGAGTATAAGCGTTCGTTGAAAAGTGGCGACGCGTTTTACATAGAAACGCGTGTTGAAAGAGAAACAAAATTAAAGCTCGCCTTTCATCAACAGGTTTTTAGAAGCCAAGATGATCAGCTGATGTTAAACGCAAAAATGACAGTGACTTCCACCACGCAAGCAGGTCGCCCAATAGTGTTTGAACAAGCAGACCTTTTGCTTACCCATTAACACACTGTCATTTTTAAGCACCATCCAGTTGGTGCACAATCAATAATACAAGGAAACGCATGCAGGTATTAGCTGGCCCAATACTTCGAAGAATGACAACAGAGCGACTGACATTTTGGTTAATAACCAGCGCTCCCGTTAGCGCCTCTCTTGGATTGCTGCAAAATCAGGAGACAATCCTAGCATTAAAAGACGCCGAAATAGCGGACTGTCATAGTCAGCTAAAAGCAGGTGACAATCTATACGTCCACTTACTGGATATTAAGCTCGACCATGCTCTGCCTACGAACACGATCATTCATTACGATCTTCGCCTTAACGGACTGGATTGGACTCACTGGTCAAAGGATTTGGTTTATCCTGGTCACGCATTACCTTTTTTTGTGTTACAGCCAAAGATAAGCAACTTGCTACATGGTTCTTGTCGTAAACCACATCATCCCAGCAAAGATGGTTTATTGAGAGTCGATGAACTACTCGAAAACACACCGCCGCTTGAATGGCCAAGTTTGCTGATGATGAGTGGAGATCAAATCTATTCCGATGATGTTGCCGCTCCTATGTTATGGGCAATCCATCAGCTTGTCCCTAGTTTTAACATGCCTAATGAAGCACTGCCTTGCGTGGAAATAGACAATTCTCAAGCGTTACATCAAGATCATTCCTACTATTACGCAAGGGAAACGCTTTTACCGGCAAATGAAACCAATCGCGGCATGCTGGCACAGGTGTTTGGTGGTGTGCGTAAGCCAGTATTTACGACAGACACTGCTCACAATCATCTTATTTCCCTAGGGGAAGTATTCGCCATGTACGTTCTTGTTTGGTCTCCCGCAGGCTGGGAGTCATTACTTGAGAATAATGGCTGGGGAATGCCCTCTGGTTTGACCGAGGCGCAGAAAACAGATTATTTACAACGGCAAGCCATACTGCAAAGCTTTGTTGAAGGCTTGCCCAAAGTACGTCGTGCCCTCGCCCATCTTCCTGTGGCCATGATCTTTGACGACCATGACATAACCGATGATTGGAATCTAACCGCGGCTTGGGAGCAAACAGCTTACAATCATCCGTTTTCCGCCCGCATTATCGGCAACGCGTTGCTTGGATATTTAATTTGCCAAGGATGGGGAAATTGTCCAGAACGCTTCTCTCCTCAACTCATCCATGAGGTCCAGCATGTTCTAGAAACACCTGGAGGAGACGAACACGATGATTTTTTACGAACATTGTTTGGCTTTTCACAATGGAATTACACATGGCAAACCACGCCACCTTTGGTCGTTCTTGATACGCGTACTCAGCGTTGGCGCTCAGAGAGATCACTAGAAAGCCCCTCAGGCTTAATGGATTGGGAGGCACTAACAGATCTTCAGCAACAGCTTAAAGGTTTAGACGCCGTTATTATGGTCTCGCCCGCCCCCATTTTTGGTGTGAAACTGATTGAAACCATCCAGCGTATATTCACTTGGTTTGGCCATCCCTTGATGGTTGATGCCGAAAATTGGATGGCACACCGAGGTTCTGCGCATACCCTAATGAATATGTTTAGACATAAGAAAACCCCAAAGCACTTTGTGATTTTATCTGGCGATGTACATTACTCTTTTGTGTATGACATTCAATTACGTGGCAGCAACAGAGGGCCAGATCTATGGCAGATTACCAGTAGCGGCATCAAAAACGAATTTCCCAAACGATTATTGGACATCTTTGACCGCACAAACCGCTGGCTATACTCCCCTAAATCCCCACTAAACTGGTTTACTAGACGCCGCCGCATGAAAGTTATCCCACACAAACCTGAAACAGCAGACCACGGTGAACGCTTGCTCAACGCCTCCGGAGTGAGTTTAGTCAGATTTCATTCCGATGGATCACCTCAGGCGGTTATACAACTGTGCTCGGATGGAAGAGACATTAAATTTGTTCTCTCAGAAGAAGACGCAACCTGGGAATAAGATAGAGAAAGGCACTTTGTATTGTTATGGGAAATCTCTATAAATCTTTTACTGATTTCTACAATACGCCCACGTAAAGTAACTAGATAATCATAGTGAATTAAAAAAAACCGCCTAGGATATAACCCTAAGCGGTTTTTTATGATGTACTTTATGCAGTATAAAATCAAAAATCACTCTGTAACCCTTGATTTTACTGGGATAATGGCGGTGAGCAAGTCCGCCATAATAGTTTCCAATTAAGTGCAATATAATATATTTAATCATTATATATCAGTAACTTATAAATATTTCTTTTCCAATCACGTCCAGCCAGATACACTAAAATCCAACGTTTATTGATGTACTAGTTGATGTACAAGGAAATTCGATGCCAAAAATAGTAAAAGAGCTTACAGCCCTAGCTGTCTCTAAGATAAACAAAGATGGTCGTCATGCCGTTGGGGGTGTTAGCGGCCTCTCCTTAAAAGTGGCAGGTAATTCTAGAAGCTGGGTTTTAAATATGCTCATGGGGACCAGAATTGACAAAGCAGGAAAAGAGGTCCCTAACCGGCTTTTCCTCGGTTTAGGTAGTTACCCTGAAGTGCCCCTTGCTGAAGCAAGAGATAAAGCCAGAGAGCTTCGTAGTGAGATCAAAGCTGGCATCAACCCTCTTGAAGCCAAACAAGAGCGCAAAGAAGAAGCTATTCGGCAGCAAGCCAGAAATAAAACATTCAGTGAGTGTGCTCAGTCAGTATTAAGCATCAAAGAGAAAGAGCTAAAGAACATCAAGCACATTGCTCAATGGCGTTCCAGTCTAGAGCAATACGCCTACCCTGTTATTGGTCATTTGCCAGTAAACCAGATAAACAAAACACACATTCTTGAAGTGCTTCAACCTATATGGCTTGAAAAGAACGAAACAGCCAGTCGCCTTCGTGGTCGCATTGAAACGATCTTGGACTATGCCAAAGCGAAAGAACTTTTTGACGGCGATAACCCAGCGGGTTGGAAAGGCATGCTTAAACCGCTACTTCCCGAACCAAGTAAAATACAAAATCGCAAGCACCATGCCGCCCTCCCTTATGCTGACATTGCTAATTTTATGAAAGAGCTTTCCAAGCGCCCTGGCCTTGCAGCCAGAGCGCTTGAATTTTCAATTTTAACAGTTGCTCGCTCTGGTGAAGTACGTGGCGCTACATGGGATGAAATTGATTTTGAAAACAAGATATGGATAGTTCCAGCAGAACGCATGAAAGCCCGCAAGGAGCACCGCGTCCCTCTTTCAACGGGTGCCATTAAGATACTTCAAGAGCTCCCTAGAGTTGCTGGTGGCAATTTAGTCTTTCCAGGCCAACAAGGTAAGCAGATGTCAGATATGACGCTCACAGCCGTTCTAAAGCGTATGGATCGTAAAGACTTAACTCAACATGGTTTTCGTTCTACTTTCAGGGATTGGGCTGGTGAAACCACCAGCTTCCCCAGAGAAGTCATTGAGCATGCACTAGCCCATAAGCTTAAGGACCAGGCTGAGGCTGCATACCAGCGTGGTGACTTATTACAAAAAAGAAAGTTATTGATGGAAGAGTGGTACAGAGAATCAATTCCGATTTTTCAGAACTCATTATCGTCAAAAAATTAGTTGATAAGTGTTAAAAGTTAGAAGTAGAACTTATAGCTACCTTTAACTGTAGAGATACTATTTCAGTAAATACACTTTCTTAAGAAATTAATAGTTTTAAAAAAAAGCTAACGTTAGTTGGTCCGCCTAATAGCAAAGTTGCCATATAACTTGTACAAAAAAATTTATGCTAAAATACCAAAATCTCAGTGAGGCTAAAATTGAGAGGTATTATTTAATACGATTATCACACTTTTATGTCATCGCGACAAAAAAATCTAATCACCCTGTACTCCGAAAAGATTTTAATCACTAAGATCTAACCTATTTAGAATGTTAGCCAACCAAGGTTCTGCTCTATATGGCCTAACAAAAGCAATAGCGGTAGCAGAAAACTCAGACTTTCGATTACATGCATCGATCAGCTTCTTTTCAATATCAGGCCGAAATTGTTGAAATGGATTTACCTGGTTAGCAGGAAAACTCCAACATGTTTTTAGAAATTCCATTGCACTTTGTACGTCTTTAATAACCTTACTTCTAGCCCCTTTAATGGTTTTATGATTGAGATTATAACGCTTACAGCTTTCTCGAACTTTTGAATATGCGGTCGGGTTAGATGTATTATCAAATCGAGACTGAACTGTACCCGGAATTTTGTCATATGACAGGAGAGAAACATCATTAAGAGAGCATGGGTCTAAAAGTTTAATTTTTTCATTAGCATGCGCCGTTATTGAGCTTGATACCCAGACTCTGGTATTTTCATCAGTCAATGGGAAGTAATCATGTTTACCACCTTTATCTCTTGGCCTATTAGAAAATACGCAAGAATATCTATAGTTCAAAGGCTCAAAAGCTAACCACCAATAACCAGGGTGAGTATCTGACACACCATTTATGACTCTTTTAGGTTTTGTCCCATCAGATTTTTTAACAGCTCCTTTAGGCCTAAAGTGATCAACATCGAAATCAGTCATGACTCTAGGAGTTTCAGAGTACCAACACTTATCTCCATATTCTCTGATGAATCCAGGCTTAAAATCTGACCATTTATTTCCTATTTTTTTTATTTTTTCCGATTTGTCATTGGCATTAACAACCTGTTGCTTCCATTGAGTTACATTTTGATCCCAGTTATTAGGTTTGCAATTGTTGATCTTATTTAAATCTATATGCCTCATTAATCGATTAGCCCTTGGTCTTTTAAAATCGCTTCTAACAGTTTTATGCGGTTTTCGACAGTTTTCGTATCAGGTATGTTATTGGTGTGTAGTGCTCTTTTTCTAGCAATTAGGAACTGTCTATAATCTTCATCTGGGTGTGTATAGCCGTAACCTAACCGCTCTAACGAACCATTTAGCTTTCTTAATTCTTTGGTTTCGTGCTCAGTTAAAGATTCTTTTTCGAGTAATGCTCTACGTTTCTCAATAACACCGCTTGTGTATTTATCTAGCGTTGTTGCCATGCCAAACATGTCACTGGTAAGTATGCCATTAACGCCCATTCCTATCGGGCTTTCTGCGGGTATTTCAGCTATCGACTGGCCATCTTTGTTATTGCGTATAACTTGTATTTGATGTTTGTCTAATTCTGCAATCGCTAGCGGGTGATGGGTTACCATTAGTATATGGCAGAATTTTTGATTAGGTATAAAGCGTTTGAGAAAAGTATGGTATTTAGCTGCCCATGCGGGGTTTAAATGAGTGTCTGGTTCATCCAATAAAAACAACGAATCATCTTCAACAGTAAATTCTAGAAGACCTAATACAGTGAGCAATTGCTGCTCACCTTCACTTAATTCACTAAAGCTAACAATTTCATCGTTATGTAATTTAACTTTAATATTTACGCTATCAATAAGCTCAGAAAGCAATGTGCTTTCTAGCATTTTAAAAAAGTCTTTCGGTTTTAACCCCTTAGCTACTTTCTTTAAACCATAGATATCGGGCAAGAATAAATATACAAATTCATTATCAACGCCTTTGCCTGTTAACGATGTTGCTTCTTCTCGTGTCGACTTTACTGGTCCATAACTATAAGGAAGTAACCTGTCTAAAAACTCACGAACTACACCACGAGCCCCCCAAAAAATATCTTTCTTATTATTTTTACCCCATTCAGGCCTGCGAAATACAAAGTGAACAGAATGAAAATCTTTTATGCCCAATTGCTCTGCTAAGAACTCACGGCCTACACCATGTTGTTGATTTAAAAAGAAAGCAAGCAGTACAAATTGGCTATGAAATGGCTTCGCGTAAAATAAAGGACGAACCTCATCTTCTATTTTTACTTTATTTTTTAGTAGCTGATTATAGAACTTAGTTCTATGCAGTTTAAACAAGTCTTCTAACCTATCACTTGGCCCAGAGTAATAAGCGAATAGGTGTTGAGGTAAGTAGTCAGAAGCCCCATTTTTATCACGTTTAACTTTTGACAAAGCAACGGTCTCAAACTTTGAGAAGCTATTATCTTCCTGTTTAATAGCCACTTTAATTTTGTGCTGTTGGTGAGGAGTTGTGCCATAATCTGGTGAGGCATCAATTTCAATGCGCTTTTCATTATTTGCGCCTAAGGAATATATTAATTTATAACTAAAGGGTGCGAATTCTTCTCCAAGATCTAAAGCCCTGAAAATACGAACTAAGGCTTCAATAACATTCGATTTCCCAGAGCCGTTTCTGCCGATAAGAACGGTTAATAATTCTTTATCGTCAAAATCTATTTCTAAGTTGTGAATATTTTTAAAGCCACCCCTGATTTTTAAAAAATCTACCTTCACTTTTTAGTCGCCTTAAAAGTACAGTTTTCACCTTCACCAGCTTGAATAACCATTTCTTGTTCAATAAGTTTTTTCAATTCACTAAACAGATCATCAATTGCGTTGAAGGTATTTTCAGATTGAGCATCAAATAATGCTTGTGCAGACATGCCTTTGCTATTCTTTTTTAATAGCTGAAATACCTCACTAGCTTGCTCATTACTGCTTTTATTTACTGTTTTCGAAACTACTTCAGTCTGCTGATCTGGCTCTTTATCGATAGCCTTAGGTTGATTATGCTGAGGCTCAGAGTTCTGTGTTTTGACTGTAACAGCTACTCTATCTTCTTCAGAAATTGGAGAGAAGAGTTTGCCACTAAATGCTATTGCTAATATTGAGTGAGTCATTTTATCAACACGAAGTTTTGCAGCTTTGTATTGCTTTTCTACAAGATCTGCACTTGAAAGCAGCTCTGTTACAACACGAATAATTTCTATTTGCTCTTCAATGGAGGGAAGTTCGAACTCATAAGCCTGTAATTTTTTAGCATTGATATTTGACTGGCTAACACCATCTGTTTTTACTGCCCAGCAATAATCTCTTGCATGAGAGCTATTTAATTGGATATTTAAATATTCTGCATCTAACTTATCAGTGCCTTGAACCTTTATTAGATAGCCTGCAAAAATAGCTTCTCTTTCACCACGATAAATAGAGGTTTTCCCAACTAGTTCAGGGCTGTTAGTTCTGTTAAATAATACATCTCCAGGCTGAAGTTTATATTTTTCAATTTCTGCCTCATCAGATGTAAACACTAACTTTTCCCAGTCTAGTTTTCCGCCTTGTAAGTTTCCCATTCTTAAGACAGGAATTTTACCCTCTGATTGTGATTTGGTAGAAGAACCATAATTAAAACCTTTGCCAACATCTTTAAGCTTAACATGTTCCCAATCTTCCAACCCATTACTCTCTCGCCAGTTTTTGGTGAGTTCGCCTGAGGTGGCGGCGGCGAGAACAGATTGGCGGAAGCGTTTTAAAATGGTTGGGATTTTGTCGAGGCGTACTTGTGCTGTTTCGACTTTGGTTAATACCGAATCCAATTTATCAGCAATGCGTTTTTGTTCTGATTGAGGTGCAATAGGCACTTCAATAGTTTCATATTCTTTAAACTTTAAATTTCGTAAGTTATTACTTCCACCTTGATAATTCACTACTTCGCCAGAAGCATAAAAACTTCTTAAGTAGTAGTTGAGGTATCTTGAATCTATCGAGTCACTTGGTCTAGCTAATCGTATAAAGTTGGTACAAACTTTTGGGTAATTAGAGTTATGTTTTAAGGCGTCCTCATCTATTAATACTGTTCTTCCTACAGGTTGCTCTGGTCCGCCGCCTGATATTTCTACCAAAATATCGCCAAGCTTAAGCGCTCTCTTTTGAGCACTAGCTTTTTTTACTTTACGCTCTACGCTGGTTATACCTTTCTCTTTAGACCAGTTCTTAAACTCCGTGCCACGGATACAAAAAACAGTTTCAAAATCATCATCCTGATAATCAGCGTCTTTGCCCCAATCGCCACCTAAAACAAAAGAGAGTAGATTTTTTAGTTGAATAGAACTCCAGTTTTTAGGTAACTGACTCATACTAAAACCTCGTCAGTATCTACCGCTGCATCTAGCTCTACTAAAATCGACTGTAGATCAGTAATAGCACCTGCTAGCTCTTCAATCGCTTCATTAATTAGGATATCCGGCTCTGGCAGATTGGCAGCATCCTCAATACTGTCATCACGTATCCATGCTAAATCGAGAGAATCTTCTTTACCCGTAATCTCTTCACGGGTAAAAACTCTTAATCGACAAGTATCGACGTTACCGATTTCGCTGCCGTTTTGATGGTTATCAATAAAAGCTTGGCGTTGTGCTTCGTTGACTTGAGTTAAATCGCTACCAACCGCTTTGTAGAATTCATCAAAGTGAGTCTTGGTTAAAACGGTGCGTTTACCAAATTGTGGCATGTTGGCTCTGAGGTCATATACCCAGACCTTTTTAGTGTTGCCCTTATCCTTGTTCACGTCTGTTGGCTTATCAAAAAACAGCACATTGGTTTTCACGCCAGCGGCATAAAAGATACCCGTCGGCAAACGTAAAATAGTATGCAGGTTACACTTTTCCATTAGGTCATTACGGATTTTACGACCCGTTGAACCTTCAAATAATACATTGTCCGGCAAGACGACTGCTGCACGACCGCCGGGTTTTAACATGCTGTGATACATGGCATGCAAAAAGGCTAACTGTTTATTAGAGGTGTAATGCACTAAGTCATCACGGCTTGGAATACCGCCACCTTGTTTGGTGCCAAAGGGTGGATTTGCAAGTATCAAGCTTGCTTTCGGTAAGGCTTTACCTTCATTTGAAAGTGTATCGCCGTAAAGGACACCTGCGTTATCATCATCTACAGCTAAGTCGTGTAGCATGAGATTCATCATGGCTAAGCGGCGTGTATCTGGCACTAATTCCATCCCAAAGAAGGTGGCATGCTGATATTTTTTGTAAGCCACTTCATCAAGGTTTTTTATGTCATGGTGTTTTTTAAGCTCATGATGCGCGGCAATTAAGAAACCACCTGTGCCGGCTGTTGGGTCAACAATCACGTCTTCCAAGTTTGGTTTCATAAGTTCAACCATCACTTCAATTAAGACGCGCGGTGTAAAGTATTGCCCTGCACCTGATTTTTTCTCGCTTGCGTTGATTTCTAGCAAGCCTTCGTACATGTCGCCTAACCCTTCGTTTTTAGCGGAATACCAATCTAAGTTATCAATTTCAGACACTAATTTATTTAACGTGGCAGGTTTACGAATACAGGTTGAAGCATCGGCAAAAATGGCTTTCGTAATAAGTGAGCCATTTGAGCCTAAGTGAATAAGCAGTTTTTTATATTCTTCTAAACGGGTTACTGCGTTAAATTTTTCGATGTCTGACCAGCGATAACCTTCAGGAATAAGCTCTTCTTGCCCTGTTTCCTCCACCATTTTTAAAAATACAAGGTAGGTCAATTCGTTTAGGTATTCGTGGTAAGTAACACCATCGTCACGCAACAGGTTACATAGATTCCAGAGTTTGTTGATCAGGTCTTGAGTGCTCATGTTTGTCCTTGGGTTGTTTACCCGTTAATTAGTAAACAAATTAAATAATTCGGTGTTTAGGTAGTAGTTGTCTCTACCCAGTTTGTGTTTCGTTAATACTCCAATCTCAACCAGTTGATTTAAGTATTTACTGGCTGTATTTCGGTGAATATTTAGTTCATTCACTAAAAATTCCACCCTCGTTTAAGGAGATACAATGAGTATTTGTCACCGCTTTCCTGTTTTTCTGTGCACACTAAAAAACATGCGCATAGTTTAAATTTCAATGTGTATTAGCTTGCCCAAAGTGCTTTATTAAAGTCACTCAAAATATCGGCAATGGGTTCTTCAAACAATTTATTAGCCCGTTTGGTACCACCAATTTGTTTAAAGATACCTTCGTTAAGGTTGCTTTCATCAACAATCACATTTGCCTTTATTTGCCCTGCGATCGTTTCGAGCCACTCTCGTTGTGGTGTTTTCCATGGCTGGCGACTTAGAATACTCGCTAAGGCATTATCAACTCGTTGCTCATAGGGAACCAATGCGCCACCTAATGCCGCTTGACGAATAAAACCGATAATACGCGCGGCAATATCCTCATTTTTCACCTCTTTCCAAGCGACTTTTAGATCTTGCTCACGAAATTCATTTTTCTCTAGCTCTAATGCTAATTGCTTTAGTCCATCTCGGGTTAATTCCCACGGACGTTGTATGACGGTTTGAATCGCAACCATACGGTTACTGTTAGCGTTAACAAACTGGTTAAAGGCTGAGAGATAATCTTCTGGTTTTTGTCCACTGCCGTAGCCTGTTGAAGTTCCGGTAACTTTGTCTTTATGTGCGGAGATAACAATGTGATTGTTACCACCTGCTCCTGACACCCTCAAATCAAGTAGTTCGCCTAACCCTGGGTTATTCACAAACCAATCCGCGACTTGTTGAAGCCCCATGTTTTTGATTTCTTGCGCAAACTCTTTAGGTGGTTTACCGACTATGCTTTCAAACTCTGCATGTTGTTCAGGTGAAAGATAGTTCTTTTTGCTTTGTAATTTGGCAAGAAATTGATCTTTTGCTAACTGCTGTAACTTAGGATCAAGGTCTTGTTTTATTTCATCTTCAAGTTCGGTAAAAGTGATATCAACTTTGGTCACAACAGGTTTTATGGTGTTTACTTTTTCAAGCTGTTTATAGATATCTACCGCATCAAAAATACGAAATCTCTCTTTGGATATTTCGTCACAACGACGTGTCGCACGGCCCAACATTTGCTCAAATAAAATTCGGCTGTTTACACGTCGTAAGAAGACCAAGTTGCAAATTTTTGGCACATCCACACCTGTGGTAAGTAGATCTACTGTCACTGCGATATTAGGTAGCCTATCATTTTTATATCGACGTATTTTTTCCAGCGGTTTATCTGATGCCCCCGTTATCTTTTGAATAACATCATCATCGACTTCGCCTAAGTAGCTTTCACAGGCCTCTTTTAACGCTTCAACCACTTCATCTGCGTGTTTATCAGTAACACAGAATATTAAAGTTTTTTCTTGAGAGTAAGGATTTAATGAATCACTCTCTATCAACCAACGGCAGATCTCTTTAGTAAACTCAGGTGCAATGACTTTGCGATTAAATTGAGCAACCTCAAAATTAAGCTCATCTGGTGTATTAATAAGATCTAACTGCTGAGTGTACGGATTGTAAACTTGGACCTCTTCGTTTACTTTGTAATTAATACCATCCGTATTAAGTTTGGTATGAATACGAATTGGCGGTAAATGATCGACTAAGTGGCCATCGATTACGGCTTCTGTATAAGTGTAAGTGAATACGGGGGCGCCAAAAATTTCTTTGGTGTGTGGAGCAGGTGTTGCGGTTAGGCCCACTTTGAATGCGTCAAAATACTCGATGACGGTTCTGTATTTTGACATGTAATCTTTCTGATCTCGGAACGTTACTTCCGTGTCACTTAGTTCACGGTCTAGCAGATAACCTCGGTGACACTCATCTACAACGATACAGTCATATTGACCAACACCGGGTTTCGAAGCGTTATCTGAAGGATACATAATACGCTTTACTAATCCTTGAACTGTTGCGATATGAACTTTTGTATCTTCTTCCGGAAATGGCTTGGCTGATTTATCTGGTTCAATACCTAAGACTTCAAATGTATCCGCAAATGAATTAGTGATACTTTCCATTTTTACTTCGCCAAAATCGACTGTGGCCTGTTCTCCCAGCGCACTTCTATCCACTAAGAAGAGAATACGACGAAATCGTTCAGCTTTAAGTAGTCGATAAACAAGCGCGATACAGGTTTTAGTTTTACCCGTCCCTGTTGCCATAGCAACCATCGCACTTTCTTTACCGTCTTTAATGGCTTGTTCAACATTTAAAATTGCAGTTTTTTGATAATCACGAAGCTTTAGTTCATAGTCAAAACCCATATCATCCAATTCAGCATTGGCTTGTTGCGGTGTTTGACGTAAATACGTTTTAATTTCTTGCGGCGAATACCAACCTTTCAACGCTTTACGGCGATTGCTATTGTCGCGAACATCTAAAAACCAGATACCACTTTCTTGCTCTAATTGCTTTAAATAAGCACGACCATTGGTGGCAAAGGTAAGCGGAGCATTAAATTCTCCATATTGAATCGCCTCCACGTCTTCAGGAAGATTTTCGAGACCTTTTGCATAGCGTTTAGCTTGATCTATTGCTCCATATACGTTTTTTGCATTCTTCTTCGCTTCAATCACACCAACAAGTGTCAATCCTATAAATAGAGCATAGTCAGCAGGTCCAGATTGAGTCGGCCACTCTGCAATTGCCTTATTTTTATTTGGCTCAGGACGAGCGCCTTTGGCATAACGTAGGTTTTCAGTATCCGCCTCCCAGCCTGCATCATTTAATTGTTGATCAATCACAACTCGAGTTTCAGCTTCATCCATTTCAAACATTGATTTTTCAATACGTTTGAGTTCCGCCGCTTGCTCTTGTTTTGGTTTTGCTTGGAACGATTTAGCATGTTCTTGGTTGGCCGCTTCTGCTACAGCTTTATATCTTTCGGCTTCTTTTTCACTGTCTAAGGCAAGTTGCTCCCAAACGGCTTTATCTTCAGCCATTATTTCAGCACGCTTGCGTTCTGCTAATACTTTTTCTGATTCAATTTTGTTCAGTTTTTCAGCGGTTTTGATTCGTTCGGAGCTTCGCTGTGATTCACTTTTTAATTGCTCAACTTGCTCTTCAAGTTGACGAACATATTCAGACGGGTCTTGTGGCTTAATAAACTTTGTTATTTTAAAGCCTTTGGCAGCATCTCCACCAAAGGTAGTATGAAACCACATAGCTAAGGCATGACTAACCATCATCGCTTTTAACGCATCTCTATGGCTAGTGCTATCAAATTGGTGGGTTGCTGTATTACCTAGCTTTCGGATGGTGTGAAATGCATCTCGAACGTTATCATCTAAACGTAAGTTATAATCTAGATCTTTTAGCAAATCGACTTGCTTTACGCCACTACCAGATTCAACACCAATGCGTGCGGCAATTGATTGCGCTATAGCCTCACCTAGTTGCCGCACCTTTATAAGCGAAGTATTAGGGTCAGAAGAAAAGTTTAGTTCAGCGCTTTCAGCTAATTTAAATAACCAATCTTGGTGTTTTTTTAAAAAATCGAAATTACTTACTTGTCTCATAATCTTTCCTTAGAATCCTTCAAAAAACTCTTCATCAATTTTTTTGAGCTTTAATACCTGTTCATCGCGGCTACCAATGTTGTAGCGCAACATGAGCCTGGCTAAGTCGTTGCCATTTACTAATACGATTCTGGTACTGAGCTTTTGAGCAGTGTCTATCCCAGAGCTGGTAAAGTCTGACGTGGTGATAAATAAACCTTTTTGGGCGTTGTGTAGGTTTAACGCACCAAAGAAGTCTCGAATGTCTCCAGAACTGATATTATTACCTTGTTTGTAGCGTTTCGCTTGGATGTAAATTTGATCGACACCGAGCGGGTCTTGATTGATGACCCCATCTACACCGTTGTCACCAGACTTCCCTAGGGCGTGGGCTGTGCCCTCTTCTGTGCCGCCGTAACCCATAGCAATGAGCAAGTCTATTAACAACTGTTCAAAGAAGGCCGGAGAGACGTTACGAGTCCGTTCCAAGATATCTTGAGCTAGTGCGTCGTTAATTGTCTTATACGCGTTACGAAGGGCCTCATCAGGTGTGATGCCACTGCCTTCTTGTTGTTGGTCTAGTTTTATTGACGCTTGTTGCGTGTTTTCTACTGTTACTTTTGTGTTGCTTAAACTCGTAAAGGCAACAAATTCATCAAACTGTTTAAGATATTGATTGTTAATTTCTAGGTTCGGTGTGTTTAAGGCAGTAATACCTCGATTAGTAATGACAAAGTTCGCACGACGTGGGCTATCGATAAGGCCCGCTTTAGCAAGGTAGGTTCGTGCCCAACCAACACGGTTATCTAAAATTGGTTGCTTGCCACTTGGCAGCGGCTCGACTCGTTCTTCATCTGTTAATTCAAAGTGATCCGCAATGCTGATGATGATATCGCGAAGCTTCACTTCCTCTGAGCCAGACTTCTGAAGAGTAAGCAAAAAAGGCTTCATGCAATCTTGATAATTGGGAATCATCGGCTTTCCTTTTGTTTCTCTATCCATACATCTAAGTCATGACGTTTAAAACGCCACGAGCCACCCACTTTAAAGCCTGGCAGCTTGCCTTCACTTGCTAGTCTGTATGCGGTTTTCTCTGCCAACTTCAAATAAGCGGCTACCTCTTTCAAGGTAAGGATTTGATCGTCCATACAGAATGCCACCTTCTTTGGATTAGGTTACTTAGATTTGAAACTGAGAGAATACGAGAAAATTGGGGAATGGACAATAAATCAAATTAAATTAATGGGATAGCACAATAAAGGTAGCATTTGAAATCGCGGTGTATAATGTTCATTTCTTGTACATTCCTCTCTAAGCTAACCATGGTCACATGGTTAGCTTAGAGAGGAAGAGAAATGAGTATTACAAGTTCTTTCAAGCTGCGTCCCAGGCTCTCTTCTGCCGCCAAAGTGACATTATTTCATAACTGTCTAAATTTCGTCGCATGAGAGGCTGGAAGAAACTCTTAAAGGGATCACCGCCATACTGAATCATCATTTCGAAAAGCTCTTTTTCATCATTCTCAGCAGCTAACATTAGTGGTGTGTAACCTTTCAAGGGTGTTTCGTGCTCCGCGTTAGGGTCACTACCAGCAAAAATCAGTTCGCGGGCAATATCTATAAGTTCACGTACACTTGAGTGTTTTTTAAGGTTTTCATGCCACTGAAGCATATGGTCATCACCATACAAATTGAACTCGTTAAGAAATGCATTTCTTACCTTTCTATTATTTTCAAGATCGGCGCCAAAAAGGCCACTCGTTTCTCTTCTGAAAGAGTCAACTGCAATATCGGAATCATCTGGTTCGCGCTGAACCTTTATAACTTTTTCTATATCCTTTAAAAGAGCGATTGATTTCATTGCCAGATTTAAAGCTGTTTGGCGGTCTGAGCCTGATAATTGATGCACGTCAGCCCCCATTGAAAGCACTTTCTGAACGACCCATAACTTACCAGTCCTCACTGCAAGAGACAGTGCCGTCATACGTTTCTTTTGTGTCCTGCTATTTATACTTTCAGCTTTATGAGGATGATTAGAGATTAATTTAAACAAGGAAGCATCAATTGGACCAAACTTTTCACTAAGGTTCATAGCTTGCAACGCAAATATTAAAGGAGTTTCATCCACATCAGATTTCACATCGACGCTTGCACCAGCATCCAAAAGTGCTTTTACCGAGTCCACATCTCCTTTTTCTGAGAACCAAATAAGTTGATGTGTCTTTTTTTGCTTGTTTAGCCCAAGCCATACTTTTTTATTTGGGTTTTTCAAATCAATGGTGATGCGTGAATCTTCATCCGTCATGCTGATAAACCCAGTTCTTAAGGTGATTTCTGGATAATCGCACCCTGGAAAAAAGCCATCCTTAGGAAACAGTCCATAAAACGATTGTTTCCATAGATCAAGCTCCCAATCTTCAATGGTGTCAGTAAATTTGTTTGATGGCTCCGCTCTCTCTACTGATTCGATGTCGTACCGAAAAATTTGCTCTATCCATCTGATTTTTTTTAGAAAGACCTTATCCGGGCTATTCAAGCATGCTGCAACGGCTTTAGCTTCTTTAAGAATGCCCCTCTGCTCTTCTCCTGCCATGAGTGCAGCCAAATTAATCGTTTTTTCATACTCAACATTGGCTTGATCTAGATTCCCACAATAAACATGCCATCGTGCTCTATGGTGATGCACAAAGTAACTGCTATTTGGTAACTCATCGCAAGAGTAACCTTTCTCCAAATGTTTTAAAGAAAAATCTGTAGCAATTTTATCTTCAGGACTTTTGGCCTTAGTTCGTCTAAGTTTATCTTGAACTATGCAAATATCGCGGCCAAATTTGTCTAATCTTGGCTTTAGGTGACTTTGTAAGTTAGAGGCCGCTGTTACAAATGAAATCGCTTTAGGTTTAAGACCAAGTAATCGACTTCTTGTACTAACGACAAGTGCTTTGCCATACTCAAATTTTTTCAAGCGCTCTAAAGAACATGCTATCAGAATATAAGTACGATGAAGGTCGTTATCTATTAGTCGGGAAAGGCTCGACGAGCTTGGTATATATTGTCCTTTTCTCCATGCTAACACCAAGTCTCTGTCTTCTTTAGTCATTGCCTTTATGGATTGCGGATTGGTCTTTGATAACCACTCTAAGATTTCTACAACAGCGCTTCTTTCACAAGTAAGAATAAACGAAGGTGTCGCTTTCAACTGACTCATAAATGGTAAATCAAAGATACTTAGGATATGGCTTATTAAGAAGCACTCCACCAGAGGTGATATGACTTGTTCTCGCCTTAAACCACTTACATCAACTTTGGACACTAAGCTAATATAATCATCTAGAATGAGCCGGAATTTGTTCGATAACAGCCCTCCAATGTCTTTTCCAACTAGATGTTCGAAACGGCCTTTTATGCCGGTATCAAATAGATAGTTAACCTTATGTGGATCGACTACGACGTTGCCTTCGAGATCATCTAGCTCTTTCATGCATTTAGGCTGTAAATCAAACGTCAAAGCCGTAAACTTAATAATTTCTACAAAATTTGGATAAGTGTTTTTCACAATGCTTCCTTTTCATTGATGCGCCCTATGTCAGATAGAAAGTTTTGATATGCACGTCTATCACCAGGTGTCCGCGATACTACAACGATTTTTCCATTAGGTGTTTTAAGCTTCAAATGTTTTTTTGATTTTACAAACCCCCAGCCTCTTTTTAATAAGTTCAGTATCAGTTTATTTGTGTCTTTATTGCTGCAATATTTCATAATGCCTCCTATGCAAAAAAGGGCCTCTAGGGCCCTTAAAGTGATCTATTTGCTAGGTTTAGCATTGCCACGGCCACCACCTGATTTCCCTCCGGTTGTGCTCGGCCAGTTCCCTCCTGGACCTGGATGAGACGAAGCTGGACGTGAATTACCTTTAGATGTAGACATGAACTTTCTCCTTTAATTAGCTCGTTAGTGAGCATGGAGAAATGTAAGAGATTGGGACGAGTCGATCGACGTAGTACAGTGCGGAAAAATATTTATTTTACTTTTTTGGCTTAAACCTTGTAGTTTTCCTATGCATTAATCGCATGCTTCATCAACTTTTGACAACACTTCCCTTCTGGTCGTTTAAGTTGGACTTGCGAAGCCCTCCCTATCAGTCGACGCGAAAAAGCATTCTGTCATTCCTAGTTCATCACATCCACTAGCCACTCAAAAAGTCATTGATGATGACATTTGAGACAAACCATAGGTTATAAATGCAAGGGTTTTTTACGAAAAAAGGGATGACGGTAAATTAGTTGAAGACGATACTACTATCTTGCTTAAGATAAGCTGAATTACGCTAAGAATAGAGTCGAGTAGCAATACTCGACTCTATTTTTCTGAAAGGGTGTGTTTTCTTGCAAGGGCGATCATTTCTTGCTGCTCTTTGATAGCTTCACGCGCAACTTTATCAAAAAACTGTCGCTTTTCAGCAGACTTAGCATTTCGAAAAAAATCTGAAAATGGCGTTGATTTCACTCGTTCTTTATCAGTGTTCATCATTTTGTTTATCTCCTAAGCTATTGCGACTTAACTATAGCCTGTAAGTACTCACGATTGTACTTTTTACGCAAAACAGCGTCAATGTCGGTCACGTTGAACTGTGGTCGTTTGCTGGTACTTTCAATATTTTTTTCAATAAAAATAATACCAATGCTCTGCCCAAAATGTTTCTTCAGCTTACTCACAACTACCTGAGACTCCATGAACTGATCAACAAAAACGTCTGGTGGAACTCTCCTCCCCTCGACTGACTCTCTTGCAAGAACAAGCTTCCAGGCTTGCTTCGGATCTTGATAGACAAAAATTATCTGAACATATCGCCCTTTATCCAGAGATCGCTGGATATTGCTGACGGCCTTATCATAATTTGAGAGCGTGGAATCCAGTATAAAGCTAACTGAACGCTTTAACGCCCTATCATGAATTGCCTCAACCAAAATCGTTGCCGGCCTCTGAAAGAGTGGTGAGTTTATTCCATTGTAGGCGTTAAATTCCTTTCTAAGCTCGTCATTCTCAATATGCACTGGAGTAACGCCATATTCGGAGCTGAACTGCTTGATAATTATACGCGCCATCTCAGTCTTTCCTGCACCAGGCGACCCAGCCATAAACACGGATACTGGGGAATCTTCCGGAATATTATTATCAACTAACTCTCTAGCGATAACTTTTTTCCGTTTTTTGGCGTCTAAAATTGCCAGTTCTGTGATTTCCTCATCATTCATCTTTATACTGGTAGTGACCTCTTAAAAACTGCTTATTTAAGGATGATTCTAGCCAAGCCTATCATTTTCATAAGCCAGTAATTTATGCATTCCGTATCAGTAAGATCAACGCTCAGCGGATATACATTTTTATTCACTTGTTGATTACCAAATAGAAACATATTTTTGTGCAGTAAAGGTAGGAAAAATGCTGTTTGAGCCCTCCAGAAGGTGTGACACACTGCTTGAATTTAGGAAAAGTCATTTAGGCTCAGCCCTGCCACATTTCTAATCTTTTGCTTCGTCTCATCAGATAATTTGCCATATTTTTCGATAAGCTGAGCAAGCTCATCATCTTCACAGTAAAGATATGCAACTGGTACGCCTAACACCTCGCATATTTTTTTTGTCGTATTGATATCTGGTAAATGCGAACCTTTTTCATACTGGTTCATTCTTGGGCTCGCCACAAATTGGTCTAAACCGGCTGCAATTCCAAGTTTTTTTTGAGATAGGCCAGTCTTAAGCCGCGCCTCTTTTAGTCGTTTAGTAAAAACGTTGATGCTCTTAACCTCCCAAGAAAATAGAAGCTAAGATTTTCTTAGTAAAAAGCTTGACCAGATACTAAGTATTACTTAGTGTATATAGATACAGTAGCTGTATTCTTCGATCTAGTTAGATATGACCCCTTTAAACACCTCATAAGGAGATATGTAAAAAATTATGAAATTAGGACTTACCGTGATGATTGGATCACTTGCCTTGGCTGGTTGCAGTAGCTCAACCCTTCCTTGTAATGATGGTAATGTCAAAGATACTGTCTTTGAGATTATCACAAGCTCAATACATAAAGCCCAATGGGCGAAGGAAGGTGAAGAACAAGGCCTCATTGGGGACTACTCAGTCACTGGCATCAAAACGCTTTCATATGATGAGAAAATTGATTATTACACCTGTTCAGCGTCATTTAATTTCGAACACAGCGGAAAGCCTTACAATAAAGATTTCACCTATGAGCTTTCTTATTTGGAGGATTCTGGTGAAACTGACATTGCTGTATACGGTGTCAATGAAATTAAATCTAGGATTTTAGCTACCATTATGACCAGAGGGCGTTAATTTTCTAATGAGTGCGTATGCTGTTGGTACGCACTCATTCTTACCTCCTATAATCACGCGCACTTAGCTTTTCTTGCAACCACGCTACAACCTCCCCTTCAACCCAAGCAACTGCCCTAGGCCCTAGCTGAATTGGCTTAGGGAAATTGCCTTTTGACATGTAAGCGTAAATGGATGATCTAGATAGCCCTGTAGTGTTGATGACTTCGTTTAATTTCATGACTCGCATTTTGATGCCCTCGTATTGGTTCATCAAATTGCGGGGCTGTATTTTTTGTCTGAAGACTCATCACATTTCAAAAAAATTCAGATCTACATCATCCCCTTGATGATACAAACCAAATCAAGGAGCAACCTATGACCACTTACCCTTTTACCTACAGAACGAAACAAGATGTGCTTGAGGCCGCAGCAAGCATCATTAAAGAACACTTTCGACGCGAAGGTGGCGAATACACCAGCGCCACAGAAGCTCAGAGATTCCTTATGACCAAATTATCCTGTCGTGACCAAGAAGTATTTGCCATATTACTACTTGATTCGCAGCATCGTTTGATTGCTTATAAAGAGCTTTTCTTTGGCACCATTGATTCCGCCTCTGTCTACCCAAGAGAAATTGTTAAAGTCGCTTTAGCTCATAATGCAGCAGCGGTTATTTTATCGCATAACCACCCATCAGGAATTACCCTTCCATCCCAAGCAGACATACAGATCACAGAACGAATAAAGAAAGCATTAGAGCTTATTGATATCAGAACCCTCGACCACATTATTGTGGGCGAGGATTCGTATTCACTGGCTGGAAATGGGTATCTGTAGTCAAAAATCACGGGGCATTTCAGCCCCGTGATTTTAAAAATGCTTAAATATATATTATCTTCAAAAAACAACTAAAGCCGACTACACCCAAAGCTTCTACGCCCATCGCCGTAACATTTAGTAGCATTTTTCGCAAAGTAACTGAGCCGATAAAATAAATCCGAATAATTTTTCAAATAATCCTCTTTGTTTAAATCTAGGTAGTATGTACCATTTTTGGGAAAATGAACTAACCCATCAATTGGTGTTTTTGACGCACCCAGCGCACTAACCCAAGCCAACTTGATCCTAGATGCCATGTTCCCCTCCCATTTGTCATAGTTGCCCAAAATAGAATAAGCGTCCTTATTAACCAATATAACGCAATGAAAGTGATCTGATTTGGACGAGTCACGCTCTCTAACCCATACATACTGAAGATTATGGAAGTGAACCCTTTGTCCCTCGCGCATTAGTTTTTTTTCTTTGGCTTTTAGTTGTGCTTTTAAGGATTCAAAGAAGCGGGTAATCACCTTATCACTCTGGTTAGTTACCCCTTCAGGAAACCGTAAATCAAAACGGAATGCCGCTACTCTTGCCGATCTCTGAACACTCGACTGAATGATTTGATGAATTAATCTTAAGTATCTTTCGTTAGATTCTTCCAATGGGCTATGGATATGAAAATCATTGTAGTAATGCATGTGTCTTACCTCTTGTTGTGGTTTATCCCACATAAGAGAAGACGTGTAATTTCTTACTTTGCTTGGTGGCTATATATATTATTAAACCGACAAGCCAAATTCTAAAAATCGTCATCAGGAGGATGACTATGCTACCTACGTGTTTGAATAATCTTTTAAAAGCCACTCTGACATTAGACATAGGCTGAAATCGCCCTAATCGCCCTAGAAGTAGCTATTTATGGCAAATACAGCTTAATATAGTAGCCTTATAATTCACTATCAATCTACTGAAAAACGACTTATTATCGATTCATAATTTTCTTATAATTTACTAAGTAATTAGGCTTATGCAATGGTTGTATACAAGAAATCTACCGAACACAATCACTATTTTACTAGGCGTGAATGCTTGTATTTAGCCATCTTTCCATTCTTTAGACGCGGCGAATCAATACCGATCCCACACACTCAAATAGACAACCCCATAAGCTATTTGGGTACAGACCTATCTGCAATGAACCAAAGAGTTTTCAGCCACTACAACCTTTTCGATGAAACTGTAAACCGTTACCTTCTGAAAGAACTTAAACTATATTGTGCAAATGGAATCTGCCCTGAAGATGAGGTTAAGTGGCTATTTAGCGCAACACCCTTTGAGCTTCTCTTTATTGACAATGACGTGACTCAGGGATTTAACCTATCTCTCGGATCTCAGACACAGCCCATCGCATTTTCGATTGGTACAGCCTCCTACCTATGCCAGTCAGGATACCCTCCTCTATCCATTCACTGGAGCGAAGAGTACTTAGCCACGAGAATTGTTCTCCTGATCGATTTATGTCTTTCAGGTACCGTTGAAGGTAAAATTACATTGCTAAATAATCTCAAGCAAAAAGCACAAACGGCCAGAGGTAAAATATCAGGCACTTTGCACCTAAAAGATGGGATTCAAGAAGAGCTACTATCAGAATTTACATCCTGGATTTGTAACTATCAAAACAAGTTCTATACGGAGAAATATCAGATACAAAATTTGCTAATAATACAGCCAGAAACTGATAAATACGCTTTAGATAAGATGCTAGCAAACTGCATGATCAAAGCAATGGCAATGCCTAGTTTGTATGACCTCTTTGAGCTTAAAGTCAAAGGAGCCTGGTCTCAAAAAAAGCACAAGATTAAAAATGTCAAAAAGGTTGCACGGAACTACAGCTTTGACAAAGACACAATTGAAATGCTTAATGAGTTAGCGAAACATCGTGGTAGATCAAAGACAGAAACACTAGAATCGTTGATTAATGAGGCTCACACAGAATATCGTATTAACGTAAAAAAACCGAATAGAGGTTAATCTATTCGGTTTTCTATTGATGTACTTTTTGATGTACAAATTGTAAAATCACTCTGTAACCCTTGATTTTACTGGGATAATGGCGGTGAGCAAGAGATTCGAACTCTTGATGCCTTTCGACATACACGCTTTCCAGGCGTGCTCCTTCGGCCACTCGGACAGCTCACCAAAACTTTTATACGCAGTGCGTAATTTGTGCGCGTATATTAATTATGAAGGCTAGAGATTGCAACCCATTTTTAAAAATAAACCTTAAAAATTAATCTCTTACCCATGTTAGGTGCGACTCAATATCAACTTCAGGGATAAAAGCTGGTTTTTCATTGGGCGTACCGACGTAGATTAAGCCTACAATTTGATCATTTTCATGCAAGTTTAATAATTCTTTGGTTTTTTGCGTGAAGCATGCAGGGCCACTTCGCCACATGGCACCATATCCTAGTGCATTTAATCCCAATAAAACCTGCTGAGCTGCCGCGGAAGTGGCCATCACCTGCTCTATCGCTGGCACTTTGGGATGAGATTGAATTTTGGCATAAATCAGAAGCACGGCTGGAGCACGGTAGGCTTTTTTAATAAAGCCTTCTTTTTTGCTCTCTGGCATTGACTCCACTTCAGATAAAGCGTGATGCCAGTAGATTTGCCCTAACTTCTCGCGCCCTTCTCCTTCGAAGATACAAAATCGCCATGGTTTAAGGTTCCCATGATCCGCCGCACGGCTTGCCGCACTCAAAACCAATTCCCACTCCTCTTCAGTCGGCGCTGGTGCATTAAGAGCAGGCTGAGAAACACGATTGCGCATAAAGCGTATAAATTCTTTGTTCATAAAATATTTTATTCCGTTAACATGAGGCAAAGCGTATATTTAAAGTGCATTTTGCCATTGCTTAATGATAATGAATATCACAATCGTCAGTTTAAGGTCTAGGGGTTTTTTATGCAAAAGTGGCTAATTTGGATGTTGATAGAATTAAGCACTCTTTTACTCTTGGGCAGCCTTATATTTTTGTGGTTATCACACACCCTCGGCAAAAAAATTGAGCAAGAAAAAAAAAGAGTCGCTGAAACCACGAACGATTTCACTATATCTAATGAGTCTGTTTATTATAAAAGGCTAGCGCACTATATCAACACGCAAATTCAATTCGCCGCGAATGCTATTTCTCCTGGAAAAACTAGTGTACATGAGACAAATAAGCTAAAAATATGGGGGACCCTACTAAAAGCAGAGAGAGCAATTCTCTTGAACCAAGTTAGCGATAGGCCGAAGCCTATCTTAAATCGTTTTTTATCCAGTTTACTCTACGCGTTATCCGCTACGAAGTTACAAACAGCCAAGCCTGATGAATTGCAACAAAACCTCAAAGACATGGAAAGTGAGTTCTTCCAGACTGCTGAGTTACTGATAACAAAAGAGTCCCTCACAAAAAGACAAGCTCTTCTAAACGAAGATTTACGCAAAAATATAGGTAGAACCCAAAAACGTGTTCAGCAGCTCGATATGAAACAGGAAGAGCAAAAACGACTAGAAACGGAAATTAATCAACTGACCATAAAAATCAAGCTCTTGGAACACTGCAGAAGCGAAAACCTCAGTCTCTCGTCAGATTTTAACTTGGAGATACCTATTGCTCAAACAATAGAAAAGAAAATTCGCGATGAATCTTTTAAACAAATATCGAGTTTAAACAGTCTTTCCAATCGTCAAAAAATGGTCATTGATCAGCTTAAATCTGAAATTAAAAAAGCTCAGAAAGATGGCAATACAACCAATTCGTTAGAAGCACAAAAAGTCGCTATCGCAAAATTGCAACGCATCTCAGACGAGTCTCAAATGCTAATATTACAGCTTGAATTAGAGCTAAAAACATCTAATTTATCGATCATCTCGTTAAAAGAGGATATTAGCGCCAAAGATGCAAAACTTGCTGAAATAGAACGACAACTTGCTAGTAGCAACGAGACAGCCATAGGCAACCTTAAAGTGCTTAACGCAAATAAAAAAGAAACGCTTGACTCTCTTCGAGATGAACTCAATACAGCGCTTGAGAATAGATCAACTGACAGCCTTATCGAACAAGATAAAGACACAAAAATGCTTGAGCGACTTCTCCACGAATCGGAAACCTGCGTCACCTTATTGGCTCAAGAGCTGGATATTGCAGAAGACACCAATGATCAGTTAAAACAAAAAATTGAACGTCTTGCTTTAAGTAAAAATATGGTCTCATCAAAACTATCCAGACCACTTTTTGAGCAACGAGAAAGGAATAGACAGTTAGTTTTAATAACCACGGAATTAAAAAATAAAGTGTTAAAGATGGCGTCCAACAAAGATTATCAAGCTCTTAGGGTAAGCTACAACAAAAAGAGTCTAGAATGCGATCGTTTACAGCTGGCGTTTTCTGATTTAGAAATGAAATATTTGGGGACGCTAAACGAATAGCAATCCCCATTGAATGCTTAACGCTGAACTTGAAAATTCAACATGCGCTGTAATGGAATCAACGCTTTCACTCTCGTTTCTTCTGGTACATGAATCTCACCAGAACCATCCCTCAGAGAGTTACGAAGCATTTCCAAACTGTTTAATGCCATCCAAGGACAATGCGCACAACTACGGCAATTTGCCCCAGAGCCAGCGGTAGGCGCCTCGATGAAACGCTTCTGCGGAGAGGCTTGCTTCATTTTATAAAAAATACCTCTATCGGTGGCAACAATAAAAGTATCATTTGGCATATTCTTTGACGCATTTAAGAGCTGTGATGTTGAACCGACAACATCCGCCACTTCGACAACCGATTCAGGGGATTCAGGATGAACAAGAACAGCGGCATCTGGATAAATAGATTTTAAATCTAAAATTCCTTTTGCTTTAAACTCCTCATGCACAATACAAGCGCCATCCCACAGAATCATGTCAGCGCCCGTTTCTCGTTGAATATAGCCGCCAAGGTGTTGATCAGGCGCCCAAATAATTTTTTCACCTTGATCAACGAGATGATTCACTACATCCAGAGCAATACTAGAGGTAACAACCCAATCCGCACGTGCTTTAACCGCTGCTGATGTGTTTGCATACACAACAACCTTACGATCTGGATATTGGTCACAAAAAGCAGAAAATTCGTCAATAGGACAGCCAATGTCTAGTGAGCAAGTGGCTTCTAACGTTGGCATTAAAATGGTTTTCTCTGGGCTTAATATTTTGGCCGTTTCACCCATGAATTTAACACCAGCAACAACCAATGTTTTAGCTTCATGATTGGCACCAAAACGCGCCATCTCTAACGAATCAGCAATGATTCCGCCAGTCTCTTCAGCTAATTCTTGAATAGCATCTTCTGTATAGTAATGAGCTACCAATACAGCATTCTTTTGCTTAAGCAAAGACTTGATCTCTTCACGAATTTCATCGTCATCGACAGATTGTATTTCAAGACTTTTTTCGGCTTCAGATAGGTATCTTTGAACAGTGTCGCGAAGTGCTGCTTTATCGTAAAGTTTAGACATATCATTACCCCTTAAGAAACTGGGAGCGGAATGAGTGTTTTTTGGTGGGTCGTACTGGATTCGAACCAGTGACCAATTGATTAAAAGTCAACTGCTCTACCAACTGAGCTAACGACCCAAAAATCACAAAAGGAATAAAACATGTTGGTGGGTCGTACTGGATTCGAACCAGTGACCAATTGATTAAAAGTCAACTGCTCTACCAACTGAGCTAACGACCCAACGGGTTGCGTATAATACAGAGCCCGCTGAGGAATGCAAGCTATTTAATTTTACTTAAATAACCAGCCGCTAGTTGAGCAGCTTTTGTATCAGGAAAACGCCTGATAACATCCTGTAAGTACAACTTAGCATTTGCAGTATCACCAATCTGATCGCTAACAGTGCCTAACTTGTACAATGCGTCTTGTTCTTTGCTATGACCTGGAAAACGTTGAATCACAGTAGAAAAAGCGTCTAATGCTTCTCTAGATTTCCCTTGAACTAATTTCACTTCACCTAACCAATAATAACCATTTCCGGTTAGAGAATTATTAGGATAGGAATTCACAAAATTAGCAAAAGCGGTCTCAGCTTGATCAAATTGTCTTTCACGAATCAAGTTGTACGCATTGTCGTAGGTTTGTTGAGCCTCTTCAGTGGGTGGCTGCAGACTAACAGGCGCTAGAGGAGAAGTAACGAGTGTATTAATGGGAGTGTTTTCTATTTCATCGGGTATCTGTTCTATCTGCGCAATCGGAGCAACTGAATTATTCGGCTCAATTGCAGGAGCTGACATCAGTATTGATATGCGTTTATCAAGATCAATATAACGATCCCTTTGACTCTCTTTCATTAGCCTTAATTCATGCCCCTGCTCTTCCACTTGTCCACGAAGGCTCTGAACCTCCTGTTGCAGTGTTTCCAATTGAAAGAGTAAGTCAGCAGCGGCGTTGGCTGACAGGCCACCGCCGCTACTTACTTGCGGAATTTCAGCCATTGCTAATGGTGCTGTGAAACACAGCACCATCGCAAAAGAGTGAATTTTCACATCTTTGTAGAACATTATTCGTAACGTACTTCAACTCGACGGTTTAACTGCCAAGCATTGCTATCATGACCGAAGGCAACAGGAACTTCTTCACCAAAACTTACTGTTTCAATTTGTGAAGCAGCAACGCCTTGGATAGTCAAATAACGGCTAATTGCTTTAGCACGACGCTCACCAAGAGCCATGTTGTATTCACGAGTGCCACGCTCATCAGCATGACCTTCTAAAACAACACGCGCATCTGGATTTGATACAAGGTATGCCGCATGTTTAGCCAAAGCTTCACGAGATTCTGGGCGTACAATTGATTTATCAAAATCAAAGTAGAACACAGTCTCTACACCTGCCAAAGAATCCATGCCTGTATCTTTGTCTTCAACAATAACGCTAGTCGTAGCGTTATCTTGACCAGCACCGTATGCTGAATCAGTGTTTGCTGCTGAATTTGCATCTTCAGCAACAGTTGAAGAATCAGTATCAGTTGCTGTTGTGCTACAACCCGCGATCCAAGCTGCAGACAATCCAATTACAGCAAACTTACCTAGTTTGTTTACACTCATTATTCACTCCTCAATGTCTTTATTTGAAATACGGAGACCAAGATGGCTCTCGTACATCACCCTCTGCTGATGGTATCCTATATTTAACTAGGCCATCAACGGATACTACGGCTAGGATACCCTTTCCTTGATAGGTTGTGGCATACATCACCATGCTACCATTCGGTGCAATGCTAGGCGATTCGTCTAAGTAAGTCTCAGTAAGAGTCTGAACGCGGCCTGTTTTCATATCCTGTAGAGCAATATGATAATTACCATCATTCTTCTGAACGGTGACAAGGTAACGACCATCTGGTGTCATTCTTGCTCTAGTGTTTAACTCACCTTCAAATGTGACTCTTTCTACTCGCTTACTATTTACATCTAATCGATATATTTGCGGGTTACCGCCACGATCAGACGTAAAAATTATTCCTTTGCCATCTGGTTCCCAGCTTGGCTCTGTATCAATAGCATAATGGTTTGTCATACGCTCTAATTTTTGCGTCGCGATATCCAACGTATAAATTTCTGGATTCTCGTCTTTAGACAATACCAATGCCAATTTCTTTCCATCTGGAGACCATGAAGGCGCTCCATTTAACCCTCTAAACTGCGCTATCTGCTGACGTCTACCCGTTGCCAATTCCTGAGTAAAAATATTAGGACGGCGATTTCTAAACATTACATACGCTATGTTACGGCCATCCATACTCCAAGATGGTGATAAAATGGGTTCTTTAGACTCCACAATAACCTGTGGTCTATGGCCATCAGCATCCGCTACCTGCAATTTAAATAAGGGGGATTTTCTATCTCCCTCTGCGGTAACATATAATATTCTAGTACTAAATGCGCCCTTTGATCCTGTCAATAATTCGTAAACTTTATCACTAATATAATGAGCAGCGTCTCTTAAATTTCTTGCGCTAACGTCAATCGAATTATGCCTTTCAACTGGCTTTTGACTCAACACATTTAACAGCTCAAACCCAACTCTATACTGATTATTTGGCAATTTTTGCACCGTACCAATAACCACATAGTCACTCTTTAATAAGCGCCAATCACGGTAAAAAACATCCGCTTCTCTAGTTGGCATACTTAACATGTTAGCTCGTGGAACCGGCTGAAACAAACCACTACGAGCCAAGTCGTCTTCCACTATTTGCGCTACGTCTTCAGGTAGAGCATCCATTCCAGCGTAACCAAAAGGGACTACCGCAATAGGAAGCAGCTGATCTGCACCACTGGTTATTTCAATAACTAATTGGGCCCTAGCTGAACTCACAAATACTAAACACGTAAATAGTATACTCAACCATTTTTTAAACATCATTAGTTTCTCAAATCCTGCGGGTTAAAAATTAAATCTACCTGACGGAAATTTCGCTCAAAAACATAAGAGTCCACTTTTGCGAGCTCCTCTATTCGTCTTACTTTATAAACAGCATCAACAGCTCTTTGGTCAAATAAGGCATCACCACTACTTTTCGTTACTTGGGCATTCATTACTTCACCAGTAGGCAAAAAATGAATGCGCAACTGGGTTACCATATTATTTCGTGCGCTAGGCGGACGAATCCAAGCTGCCGTTACTCGGTTATTAATCAAGCTACTAATAGATTGAACCATTTGCGCTTCTGCCACGGCTCGTTCCTTCGCTTCTTCTGCAGCCGCTTTGGCTGCCGCTGCTTCCGCTTTTTTCTGCTCAGCTAAGCGGGACGCTTCTTCTTGCCGCTTACGCTCTTGTTCAGCCAAACGATCTGCTTCAGCTTGTTTTTTTCGCTTTTCTTCGGCTAAGCGATCTGCCTCAGCCTTACGCTCCAACTCTTTACGTTTCTTATCGTCAGCCTCTTTCTCAGCTAAACGCTTTTTTTCTGCTTCTTGAGCTACGCGTTTTGTTTCAGCTTCTTGAGCTACGCGTTTCTGCTCGGCTTCTTGTGCTTGACGCTTTTGCTCATCTTCTCTTTTTCTCTGAGCGTCTTCTTTCTCTTTAGCCTCTTTGGCTTGGGCAAGCTGTCTTTGCTTGTCTTCCAATGCTTTTCTCTCAGCTTCTTTTTTGCGGTTTTGTTCAGCGTCTTTTCGCTTCTCTTCTGCAACCGCAGCCTGCTTTTGTGCCTCTCTCTGTTCTGATTCACGCTGACCTATGATTGTTTGCGAAACATCCACGACGGTAGCATTAACAATTGGAGGCTTTTTAGGTTTTGGCGGCTCAGTATCACCAAAGTCAATCACCACTAAACCAGCCACAACAATACTAGCGTGCAAACCTACAGCCAGTACTGTTGGAATACTATAACTATCACTGCGTAGCCATTTCATTAATTCGTTTCCGGCTCTGTCACTAAACCAACATTTGGAACACCAGCCCCTTGCAAAGCCACCATCAAACCAATCACATCACCATATGGCACATTCTTATCGCCTCGTACCAAAACGGACATTTTTGGGTTCTGGCTTAAAACTTTGCGTACTCTATCTTGTAATTGCGATAAAGCAATAGATTCTTGCTTGCCACCCACATCTAAATAAAATTGACCCTTAGAATCTACTGATGCAATGAGAATATCATTCTCATCATCCTGTATTGGCGTGGCATTTGCATTAGGCAATTCTACGTCAACACCCTGAGTTAACATTGGTGCTGTGATCATAAAAATAACCAATAATACGAGCATAACGTCGATATACGGAACAACGTTTATTTCCGCCATTGGGCGACGCTTATTTCTTCTGCGTGAACGAGCCACTATACAGCGCCTCCCTCTCTAACATGCACCTTGCGATGTAATATACTTGTAAATTCGTCTGCAAAGTTCTCGTAACTAGAGCCAAGCGATTCTGCAGTCGAAGAAAAACGGTTGTAAGCAATAACAGCAGGTATTGCTGCAGCCAAACCTATGGCCGTTGCGATAAGCGCTTCAGCGATGCCGGGGGCTACGGTCGCCAATGTAGCCTGCTGTACCTCTGCCAAACCAATAAACGAATGCATAATCCCCCAAACAGTCCCAAAAAGACCGATATAAGGACTGGTAGAACCCACTGTGGCCAAAAATGGTAGATGTTGATCTAACTTTTCTTCTTCACGGTACAACGCAACCCGCATAGCCCGCTGAACGCCATCCATAATCGCTTCAGGATCCACATTATGGCTCTGTCTTAAGCGAGTAAATTCTTTTATGCCGGATGTAAAAATATTTTCCATCCCCTCCACTTTTCGACCTTCCTGAGTAAGCTTACGGTAAAGCTGACTGAGATCAATACCAGACCAAAAGTTCTCTTCAAATGTAGCACGAACTTTTTTTGCTTCTTTTAGCACTCGAATTCTTTGAAATATAACAATCCATGAAAAAATGGAAGCAGCTAATAACGTCAACATAACAAGTTGAACAACGAAACTAGCACTGGCGATAAGTCCCCAAATTGACATTATTAACCTCTATTTAAAATCCGTAGGTAGTTGGTAATTAAAATGCTCATAAGCACGCTTCGTAACTTGACGCCCTCGTGGCGTCCTAATTATGAAGCCCTGCTGAATCAAAAACGGCTCTATAACATCTTCTATTGTATCTTTGTCTTCACCTAATGCTGCTGAAACACTGTCTAGGCCAACAGGCCTCCCGTCAAACTTTTCTATCATGGTCAATAGCATACGCCTGTCTAAATGGTCAAAGCCCTGACTATCTACACTTAACATATCTAACGCCCTTTGAGCAACTTTTTGCCCAACAAGATGTTCGCCACTCACCTGGGCAACATCACGCACTCGACGCAGTAGGCGATTTGCTATTCGAGGTGTGCCTCTTGACCTTCTGGCCACCTCAAAACATCCTGAGTGATCGAGCTGCATCCCCATTTTTCCTGCAGATCTAGCAACAATCGTTGTTAGCGACTCCACATCATAAAATTCTAAGCGTTGCACAATACCAAATCGGTCTCGCAAAGGAGAGGTTAACAAACCAGCCCTAGTTGTTGCTCCGACAAGTGTAAAGGGCGGGAGTTCAATTTTAATTGACCTTGCCGCTGGACCTTCGCCAATCATTATATCAAGCTGATAGTCTTCCATTGCTGGATACAGCACTTCTTCAATGGCCGGACTCAAGCGATGAATTTCATCAATAAATAAAATATCACCTTCATTTAAATTCGTTAACAGAGCCGCAAGATCGCCAGCCCTTTCCAAAACAGGGCCAGATGTTGTTCTTACTTCCGCCCCCATTTCATTGCCTATTATATGAGCAAGCGTTGTCTTGCCTAAGCCAGGAGGTCCGAAAATAAGAGTATGATCGAGCGGTTCGTGGCGCTGCCTAGCCGCTTCGATAAAGATTTCCATCTGCTCACGAACAACGGGCTGCCCTATGTACTCTGCAAGTGCCTGCGGACGTATTGCCCGGTCAACTTGACGATCATTACCTTTTAGCTCAGCAGAAATAATTCTATCGTGCTCAATCATGCTTATTGCCTTAGCATGCCTTTTAGGGCTGCTTTTATTACATCTTCGCTATTTGCTGCATCAACCGGGACACCCGCAATGGCTTTGGCCGCCTCTTGAGGCTTGTAACCAAGAGAAATAAGCGCAGCTTCAGCTTCTTGCCTTGGATCTGCCTGCACTTGTCGCAACACGGCTGGCGCAGAAAATAAATCATTTTTCGCAGCTTGACCAAGTTTATCTCGCAACTCGATAATTAAACGCTCAGCGGTTTTTTTGCCAACGCCAGGAATGCGAGTCAAAGCGGTGACATCGGATTCTTGCACATTACCAATCAACTCTTCAGCCGACATACTAGATAAAATCGCCAACGCCATTTTTGGGCCAATACCATTCACTTTGATGAGAATGCGAAACAGAGCACGCTCATTTTTATCAATAAAGCCATAAAGAGTGTGAGAATCTTCTTTTACCATCAAATGAGTATATAAAGTGACTACCCCACCCACTTGAGGCAAATCATAAATAGTCGTCATGGGGGAGCTCACTTCATACCCAATTCCACCCACATCAACCAGCAGTTCTGGCGGTGCTTTTTCAACCAAAGTACCAACGATTCGACCAATCACAATGACTTCCTTACATCTAGTTCAGTCCAGCGTTTAGATGAACGCCCCGCTCTCTTCCCAACGCCATACTCTAAACCACCTGAAGTACGTGTATTGGCATGACATAGGGCAATAGCCAAAGCATCTGCCGCATCTGCTTGAGGCTTAGAAGACAGATTAAGCAGCAACTGAACCATTGACTGGACTTGGCTTTTATCTGCATTACCGTTACCCACAACAGACTGCTTAACTCGCCTAGCAGCGTACTCATGCACTGCAAGCTCCCGCAAAGACGCGGCCACAATGGCAACCCCTCTTGCTTGGCCTAGCTTTAATGCAGAATTGGCATTTTTCGCTAAAAACACTTCCTCAATCGCAAACTCATCAGGCTTATATTCTTCCAATAATACAGAAATATAATTGAAAATATGCTTTAACCTGACTGACAAAACTTCGTCAGGCAATTTAATACAACCACTATTCACATAGCGAGTCTTGCCATTTATGACGTCTATAATGCCAAAGCCTGTTATTCTAGAACCTGGATCAATCGCTAAAATTCTGGTCATGACCATAAATCTTTACGCCCTGCATAGTTACTGTATATTTCAACAGCCCTTTACAAAGTATGCAATGCCAAAACACAAAAAAGACCGCTTATTAGCGGTCTTTTACATTTTACTTGCAATTCTTTAACATAACTCACTGTTTTAAGGCGATTTTAATCGCAAAAAACTAAGATTCAGCGATCGGCTTTCTGACGCGAATGTTTAATTCCTTTAATTGCTTCTCACTTACCTCGCCTGGCGCTTGAGTCAACAGACAGGTTGCACTTTGCGTTTTAGGGAAAGCAATCACATCACGAATTGAGCTAGAGCCTGTCATTAGCATCACAAGACGATCCAAACCAAACGCCAAACCACCATGCGGCGGCGCACCGAATTTAAGTGCATCCAATAAGAAGCCAAACTTCTCTTCTTGCTCTTCTTTAGTGATATTTAGCAATTCAAACACAGTTTCCTGCATTGAAGCTTGGTGTATACGAATAGAGCCACCACCAAGTTCCGTACCATTCAACACCATATCATAGGCTTGAGAAAGCGCCGTCAAGGGGCTTGCCTTAAGATCGTCTGGTGAACAAGAAGGCGCTGTAAATGGATGGTGAATAGCCGTGATTCCGCCATCACTGGTTTCTTCAAACATTGGGAAATCCACAACCCACAATGGCGCCCATTTGCAAGTGTAAAGATCTAGATCTTCACCTAGCTTGCAGCGAAGCGCGCCAAGGGCTTCATTCACAACCTTCGCAGAGTCTGCACCAAAGAAAATCAAATCACCATCTTGAGCATCAAGACGTTCAAGTAAAGTTGCACGAACTTCTACCGGCAAGAACTTAACGATCGGTGACTGCAAACCTTCTTCAAGATTTGATTTGTCATTCACTTTAATATAAGCCAGACCTTTTGCACCATAAATACCAACAAATTTGGTGTAATCATCAATCTGCTTACGAGTCAGCGCGTTTCCGCCGGGCACTTTTAACGCAGCAACACGGCCTTTTGGATCGGTGGCTGGGCCAGAAAACACTTTAAAGTCTACATCGGCCATCAAGTCAGATACCGTAACGATGGTCAACGGAATGCGTAGATCCGGCTTATCGCTGCCATATGTCTCCATTGCTTCGGAGTAAGGCATACGTGGAAACACACCCAAATCAACATTCATTAGCTCTTTAAACAAGCTAACAATCATCGTTTCTGTCATCGCCATGATGTCTTTTTCGCTCATAAACGACGTTTCAATATCGACTTGAGTGAATTCTGGTTGGCGATCAGCACGAAGATCTTCATCACGGAAACATTTTGCGATTTGATAATAGCGATCAAAACCGGACACCATCAATAGCTGCTTAAAAAGCTGTGGTGACTGAGGAAGCGCAAAAAAACTACCTTGCTGCGTACGACTAGGTACTAAATAATCACGCGCACCTTCTGGTGTTGCACGCGTCAAAATAGGCGTTTCAATGTCTAAAAAGCCATTGCCATCCAAATAACGACGCAAAACAGAAGTCACTTTTGAACGAAAACGCATTTTTTGTTGAATTTCAGGACGACGCAAATCGATAAAACGATTTTTCAAGCGTACGTCTTCACCAACAGATTGATGCTCATCCAACTGAAATGGAGGCGTTTTTGCCACGTTAAGAATTTCAAGTTCAGTGCCTAGCACTTCAATCTCACCGGTACGCATATTGGGATTAGTTGTCCCTTCAGGACGAGCGCGCACCAACCCTTTTAGCTTAACAACAAACTCATTACGAACACTATCGGCAAGCGCAAAGCTCTCAGCGCGATCTGGATCAAAAACAACTTGAGTAATACCTTCACGATCACGTACGTCTAAGAAGATAACGCCACCGTGGTCGCGACGACGATGAACCCAACCGCAGAGGGTAATTTCTTGTGAAATATTAGTAGCATTTAACTCGCCGCAATAATGGCTGCGCATAATTTCTTTCCTATTACTTTCTCAGTAAGAGAGTGATTTTTTCTTAGAACGTTTTCTACTCGATCAGCAATGTAAACTGAATTTTTAAGCTCCGAATAGAATAACAGAATATTTTAAGGCAAAGCATTATATGCGAACCGAGTCTGACTCTCTAGGGTCTGAACCAAATTTGTCTAACACAATAGACGCATTATGCAATGGTGGTTATTTCATAAGCTATTTGTTTACCATTTTGAGGCAAATCAACCTCATCGCCCATCACTTTGCCAAATAAAACTTTGCCAACAGGCGATGACGTGGTGACGAGATAAACCACCCTCCCCTCAACTTCAATGTGAAGACCGCCCGCGCAAGGTGAAATGAAAAAACATTTTTTCTCACCACAGGAGGACGCCAAATCAGACAGGCTCACCATACTCCATAGACCAACAGCACTACCTTCCGCAAAAATAACAGGGGTAGTTTTGCTAAAAATCAACCAATCCTTTTCGCACTCCAATACTCGCTGGGATTGACCATGGGCTAAATAAGACGCCTCCAACCCAAAAGTATCGTATTTATTTTCAGCAATACTTTCTTCGTTCGTTGCCGCTTCATGCGCCTGTTTCGCAGCCCACTTTGCTGTTTCATAACGGCGTAGCAGTGCTTCAGTGACAGCCCTATGTACCTCTTGTTTATCCATCAGAATGTTATCCGCTTCGTTTCAATTTATGCATTGTAGCGATTCATATGAATAAAAAAAATCAGTGCCTTATTCTCAAATAACTTGCCTGCTGCTCACCTTACCAAAAAGCGTAAAAAAATGCCTTTTTAAAGCGTGAAATCTTCAGTTGACAGTATCAACCAATAAAATTATAGTGATAACCATTCTCACAATTAACAAGACAGACTTTTATGAAGGAAAAAATTGCCGAGTCGCTCCACCAACTCGTACACAGTTATCGTCACCATATGCGCGAGGAAGCATCAAGGTCAGGCATTTCCATTCCTGTCAGCCATATTCGCTCACTTAAATGCATTCATAGAATTCAAAACTGCCATGCCAAAGACATAGCAGAGAGGCTTTCTCTCGATAAGTCACAAATCACTCGAGTTCTAAAAGAATTGGTCAGCCTGGGTTATGTTAAAAAAGTACGCAATCCAGACAACCACCGTAGCCAGCTACTGAGCCTCACTGAATCGGGTGACGCATTACTCAATAAACTCATGACGCTCGATCAACTGGCCGTCGAAAAGATGACACGCCATTTAACTGAGCAACAAATCGTTGATTTCATTTACATTGCAGAAATGATGACGAACAACCCTTATCCATCACTTTGTCATAAACAAGATTCAGGAGCCACTAATGAATAGACCACTACCACGAGAACTTACTGTAATCAAAAAGGCACAGATCACAACCAACATGCTCCGAGTAACATTAGGTGGCGACAATATACACACCATTCCAGCAAACCAAGAAAGCGGTTACGTCAAACTCATTTTTCCAAGAGAGGATCAAAAACCGTGTGTCCGAACCTATACCATTAGACATCAGCGTGCAGACGAAATAGACATTGATTTCGTACTTCATGAAGACAGCGGCCCTGCGTCATCTTGGGCCAAGCAAGCACAAGCTAACGATTTGATCCTTGTTGGTGGTCCTGGACCGAAAAAACTCATCGAAGCAGCGGATTGGCACATTTTTGTTGGCGATATGACGGCCCTCCCCGCAATTAGTGTCAACCTAGAAATGCTTCCGCAGGACGCAAAAGGCTATGCCATTATTGAAGTCATTTCTCAAGAGGATATTCAGCCGTTAAGACACCCTAAAAACATAGAATTAAAATGGGTTATTAATCCGCACCCAGGCGAAAACGCTAACTTATTAGTGGAACAGGTTCAATTACTGCCATGGCTACAAGGTCAAGTTTCTGTGTGGGCAGCTTGCGAATTCAGTAGCATGAAGATGTTACGTGCTTTTTTTAAAAAGGACGCCAAAATTGAGAGGGAAAATTTGTATTTATCTAGCTACTGGAAGTTAGGCAGCAACGAAGACCAGCATAAAGAAGTAAAGCGCATTGACTTAGAAGAAATGGAGCAATAACCATTGATTCATAAAAAAGCCAGCTTAAATAAGCTGGCTTTTGGTGTTTGCTTTATAACCGCACACTCTCAATGATCAAATCAACCACGGCATCCAAAGATGATTCCGTAATATGGGAATCGGCTATTGTTGGATTACCAACCAAGAAAGCGATCCCTGTCTGGCGAATTAACACCGCCTCTTGTTCCGTTGCATCCGCTTTAACCAAGGCAACCACTCCTTGGCGCAACAACAACCGCTCAAGGATACTGCTTTGCCCCAATACGTCAGCCGATAGTGCAATAACGGCGGGCTTCTGCCCAAGTCTGGCGGCACGATCTTCTGCACTAACAATCATATCTTGATCGATTTCAGCGACAGCCTCTTCCACCATCCCAGCGCCAACCGTCACATTCGTGAGTCGATCAATAATAACCAATGCACCGGTAAAGCGACTGTCCGTATATTCATCGAACGCAACCGGCGCATCGAACTGCAATACAGCATCAGCGATACCATTAAGCTCTAATGAATCTATATGGCTAACTTCCAGAGTATTGACATCCACTCGATGATTAAAGTGATGCACTTTACCAGGAACCGTTTGTGTACCTAATTTGAAGTCGTACAACTTACCCGGCACTAACGGCTGATCCGCCATCCAAACAATAGAAGCGCGCAGTGTGGTTGCAATGAGCGGCTCTTGTCCAAGGTGTGACAGCATATCGCCACGACTAATATCGATTTCATCTTCCAGCGTGATCGTAACGGCCTGCCCTGCTTTCGCTGTCTCTAAATCCCCATCAAATGTGACGATTCTTTCAACCGTAGACACTTTTCCAGATGGCAAAGCGACCACTTTGTCGCCAGGTTTCACAGCGCCTGCGGCAATGGTTCCAGAGAAACCACGGAAGTCTAAATTAGGGCGATTCACATACTGCACAGGAAAACGGAACGAATCACGTTTCACATCACGATTAATCTGTACTGTTTCCAAAATCGACATGAGTGGACCACCTTGATACCAAGGCGTACTCTCAGACGCGTTGACGACGTTATCGCCACGCAGTGCAGACATGGGTACAAAATGAATGTCTTCCGGCTTGCGATTGCCCAGCTGATCCACAAACGTCAGATAATCCTGTTTGATCTGATTAAACGTTTCCTCTGAAAAATGCACCAAATCCATCTTATTAATGGCGACAACAACATGCTTGATGCCCAACAAGGACGCAATATAACTATGGCGACGAGTTTGTGTTTGAACGCCATAACGCGCATCAATCAAAATAATAGCAAGATCACAGGTAGATGCACCGGTCGCCATATTTCGAGTGTACTGCTCATGCCCTGGTGTATCGGCAATAATGAACTTGCGCTTTTCCGTAGAAAAATAACGATACGCCACATCGATTGTGATGCCCTGCTCACGCTCTGCTTGTAGACCATCGACCAACAAAGCCAGATCCACCTCTTCGCCCTGTGTGCCAGACTTTTTACTGTCACGCTTCACAGCATCTAAGTGATCTTCATAGATCAACTTAGAGTCATGAAGTAAGCGGCCAATTAAGGTACTTTTTCCGTCATCAACATTGCCACAGGTGAGAAGACGCAGTAAGTCTTTTTCTTCGTGTTGTTTCAAATAACCAAGTATGTCTTGGCTGATCAATTCTGACTGGTGAGACATTCTTTCTTTACTCCAAACTTAGAAATAGCCTTGTTTCTTCTTCTCTTCCATGGATCCAGATGAATCATGGTCAATCATTCGCCCTTGACGCTCTGAACTTTTTGTCAGCAACATTTCCTGAATAATCTCAGGCAAAGAAGCCGCTTCAGACTCAACAGCACCGGTTAATGGGTAGCAGCCCAATGTACGGAAGCGAACCGACTTCATTTCGGGCACCTCACCGTTTAACGGCATACGTTCATCATCTACCATGATTAAAGTACCGTCACGTTCTACTACCGGACGCTTCGCAGAGAAATAAAGTGGCACAATGGGAATGCTTTCCAAGTAGATATATTGCCAAATATCAAGTTCCGTCCAGTTGGATAATGGGAAAACTCGAATGCTCTCGCCTTTGTTTACTTTACCGTTGTAGATATTCCATAACTCAGGACGCTGGTTTTTCGGATCCCAACGATGCTGTTTGTCACGAAAAGAGTACACACGCTCTTTAGCGCGCGATTTTTCTTCGTCCCGACGAGCACCACCAAAAGCCGCATCAAACCCATATTTGTTTAACGCTTGCTTTAATGCTTGAGTCTTCATGACATCCGTATGTTTAGAGCTACCATGCGTAAATGGCCCGATACCTTGCTCTATACCCTCTTGGTTCTGATGCACAATAAGCTCTAAACCAAGCTTGGCCACCATTTCATCACGGAAGGTGATCATTTCTTTAAACTTCCATCCGGTATCCACATGCATCAATGGAAACGGTGGTTTACCAGGATAAAACGCTTTCATGGCAAGATGCAGCATCACGGCCGAGTCTTTACCAATTGAATACAGCATCACTGGATTATCAAATTCTGCCGCTACTTCACGGATAATATGAATACTTTCCGCTTCTAGCTGTTTTAAGTGAGTCAGTCTTGCCTCTGTCATAATTTCCCATCTCTGTTGTCAGGCTTCAGCATTTTTTGAACTATAACATGCCTTTAGGTTATAAAAAGCATCTCATATAGACTTTAGTGGCATATGCATATTAAAAAAGCTTTATAAGGAGAACCTCTAAGGGAACAACTATTAATCCTCAAAATAACAACAAATACAGCATTTCAAACATATCGAGTAGGGTGAGGCGTTGCCGCCTCATCCCTCTCACAGAACCGTACGTACGGGCCTCGTAT
>NZ_QHJF01000028.1 GCF_003259225.1 Marinomonas arctica
CTATAAGGGCATTAAAACCAGATAAACACTAAATGTAGTGTCTGGTTGCTCTAAATGGATAGCCCTTGCAAATATACAGTTTATTTTTAAGGTTGCCAATTTTTGGCTTGTTTTGTGTAATAAATAATCATAATTTTGCCTGTTTGCACTGGCAGCAATCCAGAAAGACCTTTAGTATCAATGGATAAGAATATTGGCAGACGAAATAACAGGCTGTGAATAAATGTGTAAACCCGCATGCTCGGATTTCCAACTAACCAGCCTGTGGGAAAGGTTAAAAAGTGCCATAGAATCAGTTTTTTATAGGGATTTATATGGAAATTAAAAACAGTGTAGATGCTCATGCGTACTATTAAAATGTTAGGCATGGAATCAGATCAAATTTAGAATAGGGAATTAATAGTTGTCGATATATAAAGAGCTAATTTTAGAAGCAGATCGGCTTAAAGAATTTGCAGAATATGACTATTCCGAAGTTAGCAGGTTGCTAGATGAAGCCGGAAAGGTCGCTCCATCGTGGTCGGGCTCATGGTTAGGTTACCATTCGTGTGTTTATTATAACAATTTGGAAACGCCTCCAGCTGGTGCCCATTTCAGCACGGAATGGGGACTTTATAGTCGTTATGATGCTCTTGGTATGGGAAGTACTGGAGATTGGGTTGAGTATGCTTTCAAGGATGTAATTAACTACATACAAGAGCAAGCTGGAAATCCTGATTTATCTGAACCATCGAAAGACAGTATAAAGGCGAAAGAGGCTATAGACGATGTTAAACACAATACTCTTGCTCTCATTCACTCTCAAGGGTTGATAGAGAATGATGGTTTTCTTCAGAAGCTGATTGAAGAAATGGAATCTGTAAAGGTACCAAGCAAAGATGACTTTTTGAAAAGCAGCCTCCCGAGAGGACAACTATCTACTCGAGATCAAAGAGTGGAGCATAAAATTATCAACCCTCCTCACAAAGTAGTCGAATGTACAGTTTATGGGATTACTTCTGCATTCTTAGCAGCTGGGAGCTTATACAAAATTGTTCAAAGAATATCAAAGTATTTACAGAATCTGGAAAGTAAGATGGCTATAGAAGAAAGAATAGGCACTAACATATTTATTGGTCATGGTAGATCGCATGACTGGAGAGATTTGAAGGATTTCGTTAGTGAAAGGCTAAATCTTCCTTGGGATGAGTTCAATCGGGTACAAGTTGCAGGGCTTACAAATATTACTCGATTAGCTCAAATGCTTGATCAAGCATGTATTGCGTTTTTGGTTATGAGTGCTGAAGATGAACAAGCTGATGGAAATCATCACGCTAGGATGAATGTGATTCATGAGGTTGGTTTATTTCAAGGACGACTTGGTTTTGAAAGGGCTATCGTGCTACTTGAAGAGGGTTGTGAGGAGTTTAGCAACATTCAAGGTTTGGGTCAGATTAGATACCCTAAAGGAAACATAAGCGCTGTATTTGAAGACATTCGTCAAGTTTTAGAAAGGGAAAGTATCATTTGAAAAATGCCTAACAAGAAAATTCAGGTGACGCTGATGCGCACCTGATTTTGGCGTTAGGGTCAGATAAAAATTAAACTTGCTTCACACCTTAATTGGGCTTCATGCCCCAAACATTGGATTCACATCCATACTCTTATGTAAAATCCTGATAATTTGAATATTTTGACTACCAATTTGTTGATAAAAAATAACATGGCTTCCTTGCGGAAACTTTCGGTAGCCATCTCTGATTTCATCACACGCTTTGCCAATGTCAGGGTTTTCAGCTAATAGCCAAAATGACTCATCGAATTGTTTTAGATAAATATTTCGCTGCTCTCGCCCCCACCGACGGGAGGTAAATACGGCAATATCTTTTAAATCGGATTTTGCCTTGATGGTAAGTCGGAATGGTTTCATTTTTTCTCTTCGTTATCGAGTTCATTGATCAACGAATCGAGGTCATAATCTGCCATACCACTTTCTTCACCTTCAACGAGCAGCTGTCGTAAGGTGTTCATTTTCGTTTCTTGTGTTTCAAGTAAACGTAAAGCGGAACGAATCACTTCACTTGCTGAACCATAGCGTCCACTTTGGACCTGGCTACTGATAAAGCTATCAAAATGTTCACCAAGCGTAATGCTAGTATTTTTCGCCATTGCGATCTCCTGAATACCAAATAATACCTAATTATGGTATTTGGTTGGTTTTATCGCAAGTGGAGGATGACAAACAACCTAAGCCGATTCGTTATGGGTGGCCGTTTATGGCGTTTCTATGATCACCTCCCTTCATTAATGCCTACCTTTTCATCACCCAGAAAATTATTTTTAAAAAATATCGTTTATCTGAAACCTTTTTTGACAAGATGAGTATCTCTGTATGAGCCGCCCAATTGGGTGACACCTAGTTTACTAATACAACTCATATAGGATGATTATGATGAAAAAGACGATTATTGCTGCCACGACTGCTCTCGCTATTTCTGCTTGTTCAACTGGCTTTTACGGAACATCGGACCAAGATAGCCCTATCGCTGGGTACGCGCTTGCTAATAACGGAACGACCTTGGTCACAATGGGATCTATCGCGTCTCCCGCTAAAATGAAGACTTTTACGCTAAGCAATCAGCTGGATGCCGTGGCTTACCGCCCCGTCACTGGCGAGCTGTTGGGCTACTCCAACGGCGCGGTTTATGCTGTGAATACTAAGACTGGCAAGCTAACCGATCTTGGTGCGACCTTCACAAATGGTGCCATGATTTCCAAAGATGCGTCAGCCACCGCGATGGATTTTAATAACGCCATCGATGCTGTTCGTATGGTGGGTTCTGATGGGACAAACTTGGTGTATTTCCCAATCGGTTTTGGTAATGAAGATAAGCGTGCTAATTCCGTATTAAAATTCACCTCCACATTCTATGTACAAGGCGACAGCAACGAAGGCATGACGCCTGAAATTTTTGCGAACGCGTACACTAACGCCATTGCAGGTGCAAAAGCGTCGAGCACTTTTCAGTTTGCGTTAGACAGTAGAACAGACTCATTGGTCAGCCTTGCGAATAATACAGGCGAATTAAAAACCGTCGCTAAGATCACTATCAATGGTAAGGCCGTTGACCTCTCATCCATGGGTGGCTTCGATATTGTTTCTGAAGAGGAAGGTTCTGACGCCGCTTATGCCATATTACAGCTCGAAGGGGCATCAAAAGCTGGGCTTTATGCTGTAGACCTGACGACAGGCGCGGCAACCTTAATGGCCAATTTACCAATGGGTGGCTTTAGCGGCTTTGCCGTCTCAGGCGGTCAATAATTGCAAAGGGTGTTTTTACATTCACCGTAAGAAAAAACCAAAGGCAGTCTAGCAATAGATTGCCTTTTTCTTGTGAGCTTGTTTACCAATCTAAGGAGTCAAAATTAAGGCGGTAGTCAAAAGCACTTCTTCCTTAAACCCCTCATCCTTCTTTCATTACTCTTTTATCAAATTATCGAGATATTTGTTTTAGATTTAATTGTTATGTTATAACATATTTAATCTGTTGTAATGAACGCTTTGAAATAGCGTTAGTGTCAGACCAGTCAACTACTACTCCTCATCATGTAGGGCATTATATGAATGAACAGCTAATGAATAATCCACCGAGTAAAAAGCTTCCCGTCACTGTGTTATCTGGTTTTCTGGGGGCGGGTAAAACCACTTTGTTAAACCATATTTTGAATAATCGCGAAGGTCGACGTGTTGCGGTAATTGTGAATGATATGAGTGAGGTAAATATTGATGCGGCGCTGATCCGAGAGGGCGGGGCAGAGCTTTCTCGTACGGACGAAAAAATGGTCGAAATGAGCAACGGCTGTATTTGCTGCACGTTACGAGAAGACTTGTTGATTGAAGTGGAACGTTTAGCCAAAGAGGGAAAATTTGATCAACTGGTGATTGAATCGACGGGTATTTCAGAGCCATTGCCTGTTGCGGAAACCTTTACTTTTGAAGGCGAAGATGGCCGCTGTCTGAATGAAGTGGCGCAACTTGATACCATGGTCACTGTGGTAGACGCGTTTAATTTCTTGCGTGATTACAGTTCGCACGACGATTTGCAAACGCGCGGCGAATCGTTAGGCGAAGAAGACGACCGCACCGTGGTGGATCTATTGATTGAGCAAATTGAGTTTTGCGATGTGATGGTCATTAACAAAGTGGACTTGGTGACGGAAGAAGATCGAGATCGATTGATTGCCATGCTGCGTAGCTTGAATCCAAGGGCGAAAATTGAGATGGCTCAATTTGGTAAGGTGCCATTAGATCGCGTTTTAAATACAGGTTTGTTTGATTTTGAACAAGCGTCTTTAGCGCCCGCTTGGCTGCAAGAAATTCGCGGAACCCATGTGCCAGAAACCGAGGAATATGGCATCAGTAGTTTTGTCTACAGCGCTCGTAGACCCTTTCATCCGAGTCGTTTTTACCAGCTTGTGAATCAGGATTGGCCCGGTGTGGTGCGTTCCAAAGGCTATTTTTGGTTAGCATGTGATCCCACTAAAGCGGGTAATTGGTCGCAAGCAGGCGCGGCCGCAAGACACGGCCCTGCCGGATATTGGTGGGTGTCTATTCCCAAGGCTCAGTGGCCACAAGATGAAGAGTCGGTCGAGTGGATTCATGAAAAATGGCATGACAAGGTGGGCGATGCGCGCCAAGAGCTGGTTTTAATCGGTATGGACATGGACGAATCCGCCCTGCGAGCCAACCTAGATACCTGCTTATTAACTGATGACGAAATGGCACTAGGTGCCAGCGTTTGGAAGACTTGGACAAACCCTTTTCCTGAATGGGTTTGATCCTGTTGCACGCTTTACTGGTTGTAAGGCGTGCTGCGCAAAGATAACCCCAATGATGGATGCAGACATTAATTTAATGCTGTGTTGACGCGAATTATCTACAACCGCTATGTGAAGCGTGGTAAAAACAGAGCATCGCTTCAGCCTTAGATAATAGCCATTGGGAGAGAAAATGCGCGTTGAAATTCGTCCTGCTGTCATTGATGACTTACCCGCATTAACGGATCTTTATAACCATTACATTGTGAACACGCCAGCAACGTTTGATATAGAGCCTTACACATTAGAAGGTCGAGCGGTTTGGTTCGCACAATTTGCGACCACAGGTCGACATCGTTTACTGGTAGCGGAACAAGACGGCAACATCCTTGGCTACGCTTGCAGTGGACCGTTCAAACCCAAACGCGCTTATGAAACCTCGGTGGAAGTCAGTATTTATCTAAAACCCGAGACAAAAGGCCGAGGCTTGGGAACCGCCTTGTACCTTGAATTGTTTGAGCAACTGGAAACTGAAGACGTGCACCGCGCCTATGCTGGCATCACCTTACCCAATGAGGCCTCCCGTATTATTCACGAAAAGTTCGGCTTTGAATCCGTGGGTGTTTACCTCGAAGTGGGCCGAAAATTTGGCCAATACTGGGACGTGGAGTGGTTCGAGAAAGAGGTGGGAGGTTAGGCAGCTATCAAAGAACTTACGCTTTCTGCAGATTTCGCATGTCGAAAAAAGAAGAATGAGTTGATTTGACTTGTTTTTCTTTTTAACGCTTGACGAGTTAACGGTTATAAACCTACTATTATTCTTAATACGGCCCCTGCCTCTTGTCTCTTTCGAGATTACGCGGGGGTTTTTTATTGCCCGTTTTCGTCTACATCAGTCCACCAAGCTCCCCAACCCTCAACCACACCGATGTCGGAAATGGTTCGCTTATTGTCTGACTGTATTGTTGGAAAATTCTCTAAGAGCACGGCTAGCCGATGATGCCACAGAGTATTTGGGCAAACCACTCGTACGATATGACGCAATATAGCGAATAGAAGAAAGGGCTTAGCGATCAGATCTGATTTACCAATGAAATCGTCACACCACCTTATCTCACCTAATTCGGGTAACTTTGGTTGATCAATGATATTGCGATTCCATAAACGGCTGTGGTGCGCTGCTATATTACGTAAATGATTCAATGAACGAAGCCAGCTGGCAAAAACCTTAAAATCGTTTATCCCGTATTTAGCGGCAACCTTCTCCTGATCTGGTACTTTCATCATGGTAAACAACTGGGACATGGCACCGAAATCCCATACTTCTATTGCGACCCAAATAGGTAAGTTTTCACCATGAGTTCTGAGATAATGCTTCACAAACTCTTCTTTCTTCTTTGAGCGATTCACCAGTCCCAGATATTTTCGTTGCCATGCTTCAAATGCGGGCACACCATAGAACTTTTTATTTGAAAATTTGGGGTGAAATTGCTTCTGATCTAAATAAGCAAATGCGCTTCTTTTTCCCAATAAATGAGCAATGTCGACACGAAGAGCGACCTCCACTCTTTCCAAAGCATCCAAAACAAGCAGCCGTAGTTTTTTATCAAATAAATACAGTTCGACGGCATCAGAAAAATGCGTATTCAAGTGAAACTGATCGCTGACGTTGGTCTGCAAGGCTTTGGTTTGTGGGTCTTGGTGAATGGTGAACTGGCGAAAAGGATACCAATAGCCACTGAGTCGATAGTAGCCAACACGCTCTAAATAATTTATAGCGGCTTTGTCATCGGTTACAGACATACCCCGTGTTTTGAGCAAAGTGAGCTGCTCACTAAACGACTTCCATGGGCGATCATAAGTCATATTAAAAACCTTCCTTAGTCATATATCTTACAAAGCTTTTTCTGTTAACCAGCTTGGATGTATACGGCGTTTGACTTTCAGCCATTAGCTACTAAAATCCTTATTAGAGCAGTTGGAAAGTCCCTCTGGTTGATTAATCAACTAAGCACTACCAACAATCTATACAGAGCCCCGAGATAGATGTTTACATCCCTCTCGGGGTTTCGTTTTTAGGCATATTAAAGTATGAGCCTACTTAGTGCCAGAACCATATATCTTATGTCCTAATTTTTGTGTTTGCATTTCCTGATTCTGTTTCATACCGATAATTCTTCTATGCCTTGGTTCCAGCAATGTTGGAGGAAAAACCTCCAATTCAGCAAATACTGTGTTGGTTTCTACTGATATTAAAACCGTTACCAATTAACCTAGGTTAATTCCTTCTCTTCTGTGCTCCTGTAAGCTTAACGATATTCCGTATTGATTGAGTATTAGGGAGCGCAGTATGTCGTTATCATCCAGTCTACAAAATTATCTATCTGATCTTGGGTTGGTTGTGCCTGAAACGCCTAGTATTGAGTTCGTGCAGGCGTTGCAGTCGGCCCATGTGGCGCGTTATAGCTTTAATAGTTTGGCTGTGGTGTTGGGCGAAGAAATTTCGTTGGAACTGGAGGATATCAGCCAAAAGATCGTCACTCGTGGTTTAGGCGGTTATTGCTTTGAGCATAATAAGTTAACGTTTGAGCTTTTAAAAGCCTTGGGTTATGACGTGCAGCTTAAGCTAGCACGAGTGCTGAATAATAACTTCGAGCGTGAAGCGGGCCGAACCCATCGCGTGACCTTGTTAGCCTTAGAAGGTGTGAGCTATTTAGTGGATACCGGCTTTGGTGGCAATGGGCCGATTGCGCCATTGCGGTTAGATAGCAATACGAAGCAAATGGCTGGTTTAGATCGTTATCGTATGTTGGCGAAAGGCAATGGTGAGTACGATCTTCAGGTCATGAAGGGCGAGGATGCCTTTACGCTTTATCGCTTTGATAGTGCCGCTTACACGGATGCGGATTGTGCGCTTGGGCATTTTTATTCTCATAAACATTCGCAGGCGGTGTTTTCAAAAAATCTTATGGTGACTTTGAAAAAGCAAGATCAGACGGTTGCTTTGGTGAATGCTGAGTTTACTAGCAGAGATCGACAAGGCGAGCACAAGCAGTGGATTGAAAGCCCTGAGTCACTCGGACATATTTTGATCACTGAGTTTGATATTGCTCTTGAGCCTGCTGTGGTTGAACATCTTTTTATTCGCTTTGTGGCGCCAATCTTGGCGGTGGATGACGTCGGGGTAAGTTCATGAGCTCGCTATTTACCTTGTTATTGTGGGCTTGGTTGATGGCGTCTTCCTTTATTGTCTCGGGTCATATGGTGGAATATGCCAGTCCGATTGCAACGTCGGCGTTTCGTTTTTTATTGGCGATGTTCATTATGTTGCCAGCGCTATTGTTCAGTTGGCAGCGAGCTAAGCTGAATAAAACCGAGCAGTTTAAGGCGTTATTCGCTTCGCGTCGTCGGCTTTGTCATTATGTGGTGATCAGCGGTGCGCTGGTGGGGTTTTTTATTGGTTTATTTGTGGCGTTACAGTCCACTACGCCGTTGAATACCTCTGTGTTATATACCTTGGTTCCCTTAATGGGTGTGATGATAACGAGAATTTGGCTTAAAGAAATGGCGCCTTTATGGCGAGTGGTTGGTTTTGTTCTTGGTTCTATCGGCGCGATGACCGTGTTATTTTCTACACAAGGCTTTTCTACACAAGACTTTCCTATTCAGGGCAACGACGGATTTCAGTGGCACTCGGGGGATTATATTTTTCTTGGATCGTGCTTTTTATTGGCCTTGCACGTGGTGTCGGTACAGAAATGGGGTCGTTCATTAGGCGCTTTGTCTGGCGCTTTTATGATTATGCTGTTTGGAACACTTTGGCTGCTGCCTATCGCGTTGATTTGGGGAGAGCTTGATCAGGTACAATGGTTGTCAGAAGGTTTTTGGGTCAATGTGTTATATCTGACTGTGTTTACTACCTTGTTTACCTTTGTGTTGCAGCAACGTTTGGTGATGACGGTGGGAGCAAGTCGCTTGCTGGCGATATCTTATACCATACCGGTTTGGGTGGCGTTATTTACCGCGCTGACACAATCGCGTTTATTAAGCTTGGTCGATTGGCCTTTCGCTTCTGGCATTGTATTGTTAGGTATTGCACTGTTTCTTATTGGTGGCAATGTAAGCAAGGTAAAGCTCGCCTATGGATCGAACGCAACTGAAAAATAGCTTCGAAGCCTATTTTAACGAATGGGGCTACGAGATTGATTGGCAAAGATTGACGGTGCCAATGGATGTACATGTGATTCGCAAAGGCGATTACCTATTTCAGCAAGGGGATTTTGCGAATCGTTTGTATTTTTTGCATTCTGGGTTAGTGCGTTATGTCAGTGTGTCTGATGAGGGGAAAGAGTTCACACAAACCTTTGCAAAGAGCCCGAGAATCATTGGTTCGACCAAGGCGATGGTAACAGGATCGACTGTTTTATTCGGTATCCAAGCGTTGGAAGATTGCATGGTGTCTTCTTACCCTTGGCAGGCTTTTTATGCCCAAATGCGCCAGGATATTGGCTTTTTAGAGTGTTACGCTAAATTTTTAGAGCGCATTTTCATGACGAAAGAAGAGCGTGAGAATGCTTTTGTAAAGTACTCCGCAGAACGGCGTTATCTCGATTTTTGTATGACTTATCCTGAGCTGAAAAACACCATACCACAGCAGCAAATCGCCTCTTACATTGGTATTACGCCAGTAGCATTGAGTCGAATTCGACAAAAATTGAAGTTAGGTCGTCGTTGAATGCGGGTTCTTGAAATAATCAATTTTTAGTCATTTGTCATTTCGTCATTTCATCATTTGGTAAAGTGAATACATGTGCTTGTGTATGACTTTATTCCCCATTGTCTTTTTTAAAAAAATAAAAATAATTTATAGGTCAATGTCTTAAATGATTTTTAAACCTTTATTTTAGTGCTTTTTATATTTGGGCATGCTCCATGCAATTCCCCTTATTGTGAGAAATAACCTATTTAGCGCACTTTACCTATTTTACTGGGCTCCCCTCTCTGTCAAATAGACGTGGTGTCTATTTAGTGACGGCTTACCGTTTCATAAAAAAAATAAGGAGAAACACTATGATGTTAGCGAATAAAACCCTTTTAATTACCGGCGTATCCTCTGGTATCGGTGCGGATGTTGCTAGACTTGCTCGTTTTCACGGGGCACGAGTGATTGGCATTGATCGTAATCAGCCTAGCATGACATTGGATGATTTCATTCAAGTGGATTTAGGTAATCCTACGGCGATTGATGCCGCACTGGCGGCTTTACCTGAAAAAATCGACGCTTTGTGTAACATTGCCGGTGTGCCTGGCACGGCGGATGTGGAGCTAGTAGGCCGAGTAAATTATTTAGGATTACGTCACTTAACCGAAGCACTAATACCGAGATTCAACAAGAATGCTAGCATCGTGAATGTGGCTTCTGTATTGGGCATTGAATGGCCTCAGCGTTTAGAAAAACACAAAGCACTGGCTGACACGTCGTATTTTGAAGAAGGTGTGGCTTGGTTAAAGAAAAATCCCGTCCCTCAAGAAACCTGTTACCAATATTTCAAAGAAGCCTTGATTGTTTGGTCTACTCAGCAAGCTTTTACCTGGTTCCGTGATCATGGTGTGCGTATGAATTGCGTGGCTCCAGGTCCTGTCTTTACGCCCATTTTAGGCGATTTTGTGTCCATGTTGGGCGAGGAAAGAGTTCAAAAAGACGCCGAGCGTATGCTGCGTCCTGCTTATTCCGATGAGGTTGCAGAAGTCATCGCTTTTCTTTGTTCTGATGCTTCCCGTTGGGTGTGTGGTGTCAATATTCCGGTCGATGGCGGTTTGGCGTCTACCTATTTGTAAGCACTTAATCTCATCAATGTCTTAAAAATATAAAACAACAATAAAAAGGTATTTTCACAATGACAATATTAACGTTAAAGCGAACTTATGCGTGTGTGCTGCTAACCCTACCTGTTACAGCAATGGCGTATGATTTGCCCGGTGTTAACTTAGGTGGCACCAGTTTTTATGATGGGGCTCCAGGTCCGCAAGGGCCGGGTTGGTATCTTATCGAGTATTTGCAATACCTCTCATCCGATACGCTGAATGATGGTAATGGTGATCCGCTTTCTTTGCCGAAACAAGATGTGGATTTGTTTATTCCTTTGACTCAGATTGTTTACGAGCCAGAGGGGCATTTTACTGAGAACACTCGATTGGGTTATACCCTGCTTCTACCTTGGATGGCGAAACAAGATGTGGATGATGGTTTAAATAACGCAGCAATAAGCGCACAAAGTGGTATCGGCGATATCATTTTGGGGGCTTTTTTACAGTTTGATCCCGTTATGGGAGAAAATGGCCCACGTTATTCTCAGCGTATTGAGTTGGACGTCACTTTGCCGACTGGCGAGTATGATGCGGGCAATGCCATTAATCCAGGCAGCAATGCCTTTAATATTAACCCTTATTACTCTTTAACTTACTGGTTAACCCCACGTTGGACAGCGTCTACGCGTATTTCCTATTTATGGAATGGCAAAAATGATGATCCTTCAACGGCGCTTAACGCCAAAAACGACAGTCAAGCAGGGCAGGCCTTACATGCTAACTTTGCCAGTGCGTACGTACTGACAGACAACTTAAGTGTTGGCGTTAATGGTTACTGGTTGAATCAAATTACCGACACCAAAGTGGATGGTAAAGACGTAAAAGGACGCAGAGAGAAAGTGTGGGCCGTGGGGCCAGGTCTTGTGTATAAGCTAGATCAAGAGAACTCTGTTTTTGCCAATATGTACTTTGAGCAAGATGCCGAAAACCGTTCCGAAGGTAATCGATTTGTGTTGAGGTTCAATCACCATTTTTAATGGATTTGAAAAGAACACTTAAGAATAGTTTTATCACCTTTTCCCCGTGATGTGTAGTCCATCACGGGGCTTTTTATGCGCTATTCCTCTGCGTTGTTTTGTTTGTTTTTCTTAAGGCGATACGCCAATTGTGGTCTGCTTAGACCGACTCGTCTGGCGGCTTCAGATAAGTTGCCTTGCGCATTGTCTACTGCTTCTTGTAAAAGGTTGCGTTCTAGCATTTCAATATCGATAGAATCCGTTGTGCCCACGAATTGAGAAATGTGTTCTAGTAATGAATTGGTGGGTTCTATTTTCGTCTTTGAATGGCTCAAATTTCCTTGGTTATTGACCGAATAAATAATCTCGTCCGGAATAAATTCATTTCTGAAAAGATGGTGAAGATCAATGGGTTCGCCTTCTTCTGAAGAAATCACGCCACGCTCCATTAGGTTTTGTAACTCACGAATATTGCCCGGAAAAGCATAGTTAAATAAGGCCCGACGAGCGGTTTGTGTCATGCCAGAAGGGGATCTGTTATGCAGTGTGCAAAAGTGATGATAGAAATAATTTATCAATAACGGAATGTCGGCTTTACGCTCTCTTAGTGGCGGTAAATGAATAGGAAATACGTTCAAGCGGAAAAACAAGTCTTCACGAAATTCGCCCTTTTCAACGGCTTTGCGTAAGTCTACATTGGTGGCGGCTATGACTCTCACATCGACTTTTATAGGAGAGATTCCACCGACTCTTTCTATCTCTCTTTCCTGTAAAGCACGCAGCAATTTACTCTGCCCTGCTAGGTTTAAATTACCAATTTCATCAAGAAAAAGCGTGCCGCCATTGGCTCGTTCAAAACGTCCCGGACGGCTAAGAGTGGCGCCAGTGAAGGCGCCTTTTTCGACGCCAAATAACTCGGATTCCATGAGATTTTCCGGAATAGCGGCACAGTTAAAGGCTAAAAATGGACCTGTTCGGTGACTGAACTTATGCAGCATACTGGCAAAAAGCTCTTTGCCAACGCCAGATTCTCCTGTGAATAACACGGTGGCATTGGTCGGGGCCACTTTTTTTAGTGAATGTGTGGCAGCGGTAAAGGCGGCTGAGACACCAATCATCCTAAGTTGATCTTCTGGCTGATTGGGCTCCATTTCATTGAGTTGAGGGTCTGGTTGGGTTGTATTCTCTGTTTCATTGGCGGTAACGTTAAGAAAGCGAATATCGTCTTGGATGTCGCCCCATAGTTCGGCGGATTTGCCAATAACACGGCAAACAGCATGTCCCATAGATTGGCATTCTACTTCGCGGAAAATCACCAAAGAGCCCACGAGACCAGAGACATAACCAATGGCGTAGCCCAGTTCCATCCAGCATGCCGGTGAGCTGCCAATGCCGTAGGCGGCAATATGTTCTTCGTCTTCACTACTGTGATGCCATAAAAATTCGCCGTCATACAGGCCTTTTTCGGTATCGAATTCAAAATGGATGGTTTCGACTTTAACAACCCCTTCCAGACCGTGGAGATGAGTGCCAGCAGTAAATATGGATGGGGGATCGGAGTCTGGCCAGCGGTTACGAATGAGGTCGGCATCGCGCATGCCAGATAAGTAGCCAGTACGAGTCAAAATATCACGAGCTTTATCTAAACCGAGAGAATCAATGAGTTCTCTGCGCAGCAATCCAAAGGATGAACTATGGATCAGCAACATGCGTTGATCTTCTAACCAAATACGACCATCACCGGGAGAGAAAAATAGACATTCTGTCAGATCCTCTACGGTGGGGGAGTTGTGACCATCGAGTTCGCGGGAGCTGCCTTTGAGCAGTATTTTGGTATTTTCTTTCGCCATATCGGCCAATGAGATGCGCTGCAAGTTTGTCATTATTATTTTTCCTCTTTCACCTAATTGATGAAATGGTTAACTGCTTTTCCTTTAGTTTTGATTAAATTTAACGATATCGTCAAGTCTATTGATTGAATTTTATCCGTCACTACCCGTTATATTTTTGCCCTTTTGTAATTAATTATTTATATATCAATAGATTGGGTGTTGTTTTTATTTTGATAGAAACAGAAACAACATATCGGCATAGGTATTGCTCTGGTTTTGTTATCTACTAAGTCGCTCTCTTGAACTGGCGAGATCAGTGATTGATGTGGAAACCTAATAAAAATAAACAGGAGAATACACATGACGATATCTGTACTTGAATCAAAAAAATGGTCGGGTAAGTTTTTCACGGGCGACTGGGTTGCTACTTCAAACAAACAAGACGTTATGGAACCAGCAACCGGGAAAGTATTGAGCGAAGTGGGGATTGCTACGGCAGACGACGTGTATTTGGCGTGTCAGCAGGCGGCGAAGGCGCAAAAAGAGTGGCTCAATGTCCCTCCTAGAGACAAAGCGGCGTTATTCCACAAAGCCGCGGCTTTCATGCAAGACAATTTTGATGAGTTGGCCCTGTATGTGGCGCGAGAAACGGGCGGGATCATCCCCAAAGGTCAGCACGAAATAAAAGAAGCTATTGTCATTTTACAATTGGCGGCCAATATGACCTTGGAGCCAAATGGTTTAACTTTGCCTTCTGTACCAGAAAGAATGTCTTACGCAACACGCAAACCTATCGGTGTCATTGGTGTTATTTCTCCGTTTAACTTTCCATTAATTCTGTCTATTCGTTCCATTGCCCCCGCCTTGGCGACAGGCAATGCGGTGGTGACCAAACCCGACCCACAAACGCCAGTCACTGGTGGTTTTATTCTTGCTCTAGCGTTAGAAGCAGCAGGCTTTCCAAAAGGCTTATATCAGGTTCTGCCGGGGGCCGTTGAAGCAGGTGAAGCGCTTTGTAATGCGCCAGAAATTGGTATGGTGGCCTTTACTGGCTCGACAGCAGCAGGCCGAAAAGTGGGCGAGGCTTGCGGACGTAACTTGAAAAAAGTCTCTCTTGAATTAGGTGGTAAGAGCTCGCTGATCATCTTGGAAGACGCCGACTTAGATGTGGCGGCCAGTAATATTGCGTGGGGTGCGTATTTCCACCAAGGTCAAATTTGCATGGCATCAGGCCGTATTCTCGTTCAAGAAAGCATTGCGGAAGCATTGACAGCAAAAATCGTTGAAAAAGCCCAACACCTGCCTGTAGGTGATCCAGTCTCTGGGACAGTAGCCTTGGGGCCGTTGATTAATGCTCGTCAACTTGAAAAAGTCCATTCTATTGTTCAAGACTCTGTAGCGGCTGGCGCCAAGCTAGAAGCGGGCGGGACGTATGAAGGGCCCTTCTATGCTCCAACAGTATTGAGTAATGTCAAACCCGGTATGCGTTCATTTGATGAAGAGATCTTTGGTCCAGTGGTGAATATTGTCACCTTTGAAAGCGACGCCGAAGCCGTTGAAATGGCGAATAACACCCAATATGGTTTAGCGGGTGCGGTGATCTCGAACGACCTTTCTCGTGCTCAACGCATTGGTGCTCAGTTGCATGTTGGTTTACTGCACATCAATGATCAAACCGTGAACGACGAATGCATCAACCCATTTGGTGGTTGTGGCGCGTCGGGCAATGGCAGCGCGGTGTGTGGCCCAGCGAGTTGGGATCTTTATACCCATTGGCAATGGGTAACGGTGAAGCCATCTGCTACGCCTTATCCTTTTTAATCAAACAAATAGTAAAGCCTCACATTCATCATGCGGGGCTATTTTTTTTACTTGTTAGTTTGTTGTTAATAGACAGTTGTAATTCTTCAATAAACATTTGAATGAGAGTCGATTGGTGTTCCCTGTGTAGTGTGATGCCCAATGTGCATTCTGGGTTGGGTAAGCAAATGGGGATTTGCTTTAAGCGTGGATTGAGTTGCTTGATGTTCCAGTCATCGTAGAAAAGGAGCGCTATGGCATCGCTGTGAATGACCAGTTCCTCTGACGAGGCAAAGGTGAGCATTTCGAGGGCTTGGATCGGTGGTTTGTTATCGATACTGTAAAATAAGCTTTCGAAATAATCCCGAATGGGGGTGCCGTGGCGTGCGACAATCCAGCGTTCGTTGGTTAAATCATTGAGGGTTTTGGCGTAGTCATGTACGGGGTGATCAGCCCGTGCGATTAAGGCATATTGAATGTCTAACAAGGGCAGTTCGATTAATTCTGGATGAATCGGGCCTTTTCTCATGAGACCGAGAAAACAGTCTATTTCTCCTTGGCGCAGGGCATTTGCCAACATGTGATAAGGGCCTTGCATGGCTTGTAAACGAATCCCAGAGTGTTTTTTAAAGATAGCTGCAAACGCGATGGGAACGATATCTTGGCAGGAAAAGGACAGCATACCGACAGACAACCTTCCTGTCAGTTCGTTGGGTAAGGATTGCAATGTTTGCTGAAGGGATTGGGCGATAGGAGAGATTCTTAGCCATAACGAAGCGAGTTGTTTCGCGGCTGTGTTCGGTATCAGCCCATGGCGTGCACGTGAGAAAAGTGGCTGTTGCACCATGTTTTCGATTTCTTTTAGCGTTTTGCTGACCGCGGGTTGTGTCATGCCCAAGGTTTGTGCGGCCAGCGAGGCACTACCGACTCTCACCACGGTTTCAATCGTCACTAGATGACGCCATTCCACGTAGGCTCTTAGTTTGAGCAATGCTGTGGTATTTTCTTGTAAATGGCGCTCTGTATCGGCAATGGCTTGTAAGAGACTGTTGCACGATGAAATCACCACTTCTCCTTTAGCGGTTGGCTCTGCGCCGCTCCAACCACGAGTGAACACACTCATTTGTAAGGCTTGTTCTGCTTGAGACAGAGCACGAGACACGCTGGACTGGCTCAGGTTAAGCGAAACGCTAGCGTCTTTTTCTGTGCCTTTTTTCATAATCTCAGTGATCACACGGCACTGTTTGAGCGACAGTGGAAAGCTGGCAATAGGGTTGTTCATTTGAAGCCTTTAAAGAAGCGTGTTGTCCGTCTTATTAAGATAATGTTTTCAAACTCATAACGTAAGATATAACTAAAATTAAAGCCATGTTTTTAATTGTGCATATGATGGCCGGTTTTTTTCTGTGTATCTTTATATAAAACACAGTCTACGCAGTTCATTTCACACATTCAGTGCAGGCGAGGTGAGAATGAATAATAACAATAAACCTTACAGCAATATTCCCGGTACAACCGTATTTGACGGGGATATGGTCAGAGTCGGTTTTCACCTCAATCAATTTTGTATGTCGCTCATGCAGGCCTCCAACCGTGACGCGTTTAAGCAGGATGAGCGTGCCTATTTAGATCAATGGCCAATGACGCAAGCGCAGAAAAACGCCGTGCTCGCGCGGGATTTCACCCAGTTAATCGCCCTTGGTGGCAACATTTATTACCTCGTTAAACTCAGTTCAAGCGACGGGCTTAGTGTTGCTGCCGCCGTTTCCACTATGACCGACCTATCTCCTGAAGATTACATGGAAATGATGCGTAATGGCGGTCGTTCACCAGCGGGTAATCGCTTTACTGATCACAGAGAATCTGACAAAAAATCGTCCAAGGAGCAGCAGTAATGGCCAAAATAATTGCAGGATTGGGGACGTCTCATATTCCCTTGCTTGGACACATTATTGATAAAGGCGAGAGTCGCGCTGAAAACTGGGCACCGATATTCGATGGTTTCCAGTTCACCAAACGTTGGATTAAAGAGCAAAAACCGGACGTGGTGATCTTGGTGTACAACGATCATGCCACGGCGTTTGATATGAAAATCATTCCGACCTTTGCCATTGGTTGTGGGGAAGAATATCGCCCAGCGGATGAGGGTTACGGCGCACGCCCCGTTCCGACAGTAAAAGGCGCGCCTAAATTAGCATGGCACATTACTGAGTCGCTGATTAAGCAAGGGTTTGACATGACCATCGTGAATGAGATGGACGTGGATCATGGTCTTACTGTGCCTTTGTCTATGGTGTTTGGTGAGGTAGAGGAATGGCCTTGCCAAGTGATTCCTTTGGCGGTGAATACCGTCGTGTATCCCGCACCAACGGGAGAGCGTTGCCTTGCTTTAGGGAAAGCGATTCGAGCGGCGGTAGAGCAATTTCCAGAAGATCTAAATGTTCAAGTCTGGGGAACGGGCGGCATGAGTCACCAGTTATTAGGCGAGCGTGCTGGCCTAATCAATCGGGAATGGGATCTCGCGTTTATGGACGACTTACAGAGCCACTACGAGGCGTTAGCTAAGATCTCCCAAGTGGAATATATCCGTGAGTCCGGTACAGAAGGCAGTGAAATGGTAATGTGGTTGATTATGCGCGGTGCTCTGAACCATGAAGTGAGAGAAATCCATCGCCACTACTATGTGCCGGTATCTAACACGGCGTTGGGGCATTTGATCTACGAAAACACGGATGCAGCGGCCTGCGAGGGTGGAGAGTGACTATGTTGATGTCTAACCCCCAATTGGTGTGCTTAGCTGGTTTATTGTGTGATCAACGGATGTGGGCAAGCATTGCCGCTCAATTAGAAAAAGAGGCTGACGTTAAGGTTGTAAGCTTCGCAGGCTTTGATGATTTGACCGCCATGGCGCAGCATGTATTGGCAAACGTGGAGGGTAATTTCGCCTTGGCTGGCCACTCTATGGGCGGGCGTGTGGCATTAGAAATTCATCGTCTTGCGCCGCAGCGTGTCACGCATTTAGCATTATTAAATACAGGTGTTCATCCTAAATCTGATAAAGAAATTCCAGGGCGCATGCGGTTGCTGGAAGCGGCAAAAAATCAAGGCATGTCAGCCTTGGCTGAGCAATGGTTGGTTCCCATGATGTCACCCAAAGGACGCTGTAATGCGGAACTGATGGTGACGCTAACGCACATGGTGGAATCCTATTCGCTTGAGGATTTCGAAAAGCAGATTCATGCCTTACTTAATCGACCGAATGCGGAAGAACAGCTTGCGCAGATATCCGTGCCTACTCTGTTGCTGTCTGGTACAGAAGACACGTGGAGCCCTGTTGAGCAGCATCAAAAAATGCAACAAAAGATCCTTGGTAGCGAACTGGTGGTGATTGACGGTGCTGGGCACATGGCCCCAGTGGAAGAGCCGGTACAAGTCGCTAATGCCTTGACACATTGGCTACAAAAAAGCCGCCAAGCCCAAAGTGATCAAACAATAGAAAACATGTTGATTGAGTGGCAATGTCAGAAACGCGTTACGCATTCGATTAACCTGTTAGATCAAGGGCGTTGGCAAGCGTTAGCCAATTGTTATACCGAGGATGGCGTCTTGTTTCGTCCCAGTGCACCGACTGTCAAAATTGAAGGGCGTGAGGCGATTTTAGCGTCTTTTACATCGCGTCCGGCCAAAGAAACCTGCCATGTATTGGCCAATCAAGAAACCCAGATTATCGATGCAAAACACGCTGTTGTGACATCGCGCGTGGTGTTGTTTGCCGCGAATAAAAAAGTGGATCACATTGAGAGCATGGTGCAAGCCAATGCGGATGTGTTCATTGGTCGTTTTGTGGATGAACTAAAAATGATTGAAGGTGAATGGCTGATTGCCAAAAGACAAGGTTCGATTGAACTACACTACAAAGGCTCTGCATGTTGAATAAGGGGGCATTGAAAGGTTAGGTAATGGGTTGAAAGCTCATGCTTGAGAACAGTGGATACAGAATTTTCTATGGAATCAGGGCGCTCCGTTGATTCGGTCTGTCCGTTACAAAAATAACAAAGCCTTCAGAGGCACTAAAGTAGCATTGGGAGAAACGACATGACATTCAATAAATTGGTTATTGCGGCTTCAGCAGCGATCACGCTATCCAGCCAAGTATTTGCAGAGGAGTTGAAATTTGCCAGCTTTACTCCGCCATTTCATACCATTAATGCGTCCGTCATTGAGAAGCTAAATACGGATCTTTCTGCGGCCACAAATGGCAATTTAACCGTGCGTGGTTATCATGGCGGGGAACTCGGAGCCGGCCCTGCGGAACAATATGTTCGTGTGTTACAAGGTGCTGCAGATATGTCTTGGGGCTTACCAGGCTATACCTCGTCACAATTTGGTAAAACTATGATCGCTGAGCTGCCTGGGGCAATTCCTGAAGATATGCCCGGATATGAAGCGTTATGGCGTGCCTACGATAAACACCTAAGCCAAGAGTTTCCAGGTACCAAACCATTGGCACTGTGGACTTCTGAACCCAATATTTTCATCATGCGCAACAAGGTAATTCGCACGCCTGCTGATCTTGCTGGCCTTAAAATTCGTGTTGCGGGAACTACCGCGGCTGAGGTGGCGAAGGCATTAGGCGCTACGCCTGTGCAAATGCCTGCAAGTCAAATATATAACGCCATGCAAACTGGTTTGATTGATGGCGTTATCACGGGCGCGTCGACATTGACAGATTTCAAGCTCGATGAGGTGGCGGATGCGCTAACGCTAGGAGCACCATTAGGTCGTTTGGCTTTTTATACGGTATTAAACCGTAGTGTTTATGACGGGTTAAGTAAGGAAGAAAAAGCCGCAGTGGATGCAGCCAGTGGAGCCGGATTATCGAAGAGTGCTGAAGACGCTTGGATGAGCACGGCAACCGCCGCGCTTGAAACGGCGAGAGCAGATGGTGCCAACACCATCACAGAACTAACGGACGCTGAAAAAGTGGCGTTTGCGCAAGCCGTGTCTGGAGTGATTCAGTCCTACGTCAAAAGTGTCGATGGTGCTGCTACGCTTGACGCCATGCAAGGCAAGTAACTTATGCTTAACGCAACACGGAAACTGGCGGACAGGCTTATTGCCCTGTCCGCTGCAGTGGGGGCTTTAGGGCTGATCGTTGAGGTCATCATCTTACTAGCCGATGTCATTGGTCGTGCCTTTGGCGCGCCAATCTACGGCTCGCAAGACATGATTACCATGACCATGGTGATCGTTGTTTTTGGCGCAATGGCGTTGTGTGATCGCCAAGGGGGTCATATTTCCGTTGATCTTTTTGAACGCAGTTATCCCGCATGGCTTAATCGTATGATTGATATTCTTTCGGCGCTGTTGGGCGCGGTTATTTTTTTCGGTATTGCTTACGCCGTTAATGAAAGCGCTAAAATCTCAATGATGCTGAATTTATCAACCAACCTTTTGCGTCTGCCTAAAGCGTGGTTTCAAAATGGTTTGTCTATTTTGGCCTTATTGACGGCGGCAGGAATGGCGCTACGTGCCATTGAGCTGACCTTCTCAGGTCGTGACGTTCGTAAAGTAGACACGGATACAGGAGACACAGCATGAGCCCCGCAATGATTGGTACTATTGGCATCTTGGTGATGTTTGTTTTGTTGGTGCTGCGGGTGCCGGTGGCGTTTGCTATGTTTTCGGTGGGTTTTGTCGGTATTACTATATTAGACAGTAGTCGATCTGCACTGAGCTTGTTGGCATCGGAAACCTTTACTTTGGCATCGTCGCCTGAGCTGGTGGTTATTCCGCTGTTTATACTGATGGGGAATGTCGCCTCAGAAACGGGCATGAGTCGAAAACTGTACGATGCGGCTTATGCCATTATCGGTCAATTCCGTGGCGGATTGGCCTCGGCGACCGTGATTGGTTGTGGTGGTTTTGCTGCGTTGTCTGGTTCCTCTGTGGCATCGGCTTTGACCATGGGGAAAGTGGCGCTAGGGCAGATGGACCGCTTTAAATACAACACGCGCTTGTCTACTGGCGTGGTGGCGGCAGGCGGCACCTTGGGCATTTTGATTCCGCCGTCTACTGGTTTTGTTATCTATGCGATTCTCACTGAACAGAGTATCGGACGTTTGTTTTTAGCGGGTGTTTTGCCAGGCATCATGCTGCTGCTTTTGTTTATCTTTGTGATCATGCTAATTTGTTGGTTTCGTCCCGAATTTGGTCCAGCAGGGCCTGCCACGAGCTGGCGCAATAAAGGCAAAGCGCTATTAGGGGCGGGGCCAATTATTGCAGTGATACTACTGACCATAGGGGGCATTTACAGTGGGCTATTTTCGCCCGTTGAAGCCTCCGCTGTCGGTGCTGGCGTGGTGATACTGGTGGGCTTATTCACGCGTGTCTTATCCTTACAGGCATTGTGGCGGGCCGCTCGCGATGCGGTGGTGACAACGGCGACGGTCATGCTGATCTTGATTGCCGCGCATTTGATCAACCCATTTATGGCGCTCAGTCACATTCCATCCGCGGTCGGAGACGTATTGTCTGGGTTAGGATTGGGTGTCACGGGAACACTGATTCTGATTCTGGCTATTTATCTAATTTTGGGCTGTTTTTTGGAAGGCTTTGCCATGTTGGTGCTGACCTTGCCAATCTTCTTTCCTATTATTATGGCCCTTGGCATTGATCCAATTTGGTTTGGCGTACTGACGGTTCTGACGCTCGAAATGGGGCTGATTTCACCGCCTGTGGGCATTAATGTGTTTATTGTTAAATCGGTCGCGCCGAATGTGGAATTGGGTAATATTTTCCGTGGTGTGCTGCCTTTTTGGTTAATGATGATACTGGCGGTTGCCTTGTTGATTCTTTTTCCACAGATTATACTTTTCCTTCCAAATACCATGTTTGGCTGATCATTGTGCATAAAAAATGCCCATGTTATGACAACATGGGCATTTTTATTTGAACTGAAACAACCAATGCTAAGCTGGTGCTTGTTCTGTTTTTAGTTTCTCTAGAACTTCTTCAATCGCGCTTTTAAAGACTTCTGCAGGTTGTCCACCTGAAATCGCGTAGGCATTGTTGATGATGACGGTTGGTACAGATGTGATGCCGTTTTGTTGCCAGATCTTTTCTTGTTGGCGCACGTCATCAGCAAAGTGGTTATTTTCTAAAATGCCTTTTGCTGCAGCAGGGTCTAGGTTCACACTGGCCGCTAAGTTGGCGAGAATGGTGTGATCACTGATGTCTTGATTGTGGGTAAAGTGCGCTTTGAACAACGCGCTTTTGAGTTCCGCCTGCTTGCCTTCTAACTGTGCCCAATGCAACAAACGATGCGCGTCAAATGAATTGCGCATGCGGCTTTCCGTTGTAAAGTTAAAATCAAAGTCGATCTCTTTGCCGCGCGCTTGAATCATGGCGCGGTTTTGTTCAGATTGAGCTTTGTTGATGCCGTATTTTTCGGTGATGTGCTCGTCTAAATTTTGACCTTCTAGGGGCATCTTGGGGTTCAGTTCAAACGGCTGAAAGGTCACGGTCGCATCGACTGTATCGCTTAACTGTTCTAGGGCTTGGTTAAGGTTTCCCAAACCGACCACACACCAAGGGCACATAACGTCGGAGATAAATTGAATATCCAATGGTTCTTTCATGGTATTTTCCATCTTTAAAGTGAAAAGCAAAACTTAAAAAGTTCGTATTAGAAAAAGAGATTGGGGCAGCGTGGTGAATTAAAAGAGAAGCCATAAAATAGTGCGGATCGTTGCTCATAATTTACACAATATTGAGTGAGTCGACAGGATATAGACTCAAGCAAACGCCACTAAACGTCAGTTGTTGTTTTAATTGTTGTGTGGTGTCATACATTAACGCCATTTTATGGGTGATATGATTCACGGATGCAATAGGATAAAAAGAATGTCTCAGCATAACAAAGCCCGTCAGTATGTGTACGTGTCCAATGCCAAAGATGGCACCATTGTCAGATATTTATTAGATGATCATCACCGTAAACTCGTTTTTCTTGGGCGCACACCCGCGGGTGATAATGTGATGCCTTTGGCCGTGAGTCCTGATAAATCGCATTTGTACGCAGCCATTCGTTCAGAACCTTTTCGTGTGGTGTCATATCGCATTGATTCTGCATCAGGGGATTTGTTAGTAGAAGGTACAGCCAGTTTGCCGGTGAGTATGGCCAACATAGATACGGATAAATCAGGGCGTTTCCTTCTTGCAGCTTCCTATGGTGGTGATTTAATCAGTGTGAGTCCGATGAATGAACAAGGTGTGGTGATGGCCGATGCTCAGCAAGTATTGCCCAGTGGTCGCAATGCGCATGCTATCCATACCAGTCCCGATAATCATTTTGTCTTCTCCACCAGTTTGGGTGACGACGAGATTCGACAATATCGATTTGATGAACAAAGTGGACATCTCACACCGAATACGCCAGCCGCAGTGAAAACCGAGCAATATGCTGGCCCTAGGCATTTTGTATTTTCTAAAAATGGTCAATACGTTTACGTTTTAGGCGAGTTATCAGGTACGGTAACCACCTATGCTCTTGATGCCAAGACTGGGTTATTAACCCTTAAAGGCGTAAGCGAAGGGGTTCCAGCGAAAGCCTTGTCATTAGAGAACGGCGTGCCGCCCTTTATGACAGCCGATAATGATCACCCTAAAATATGGACGGCAGACATGCATGTGTCCGTCGATAGTCGCTTCTTGTATTTGTCGGAAAGAACCACAAGCGCCATGGTCACACTGTGGATTGACCCCATGACCGGGCTGCCAAGTTATCAAGATATAACGCAAGTTGAACAGCAGCCACGAGGTTTTGCCCTCAGTGTCGATGGTCGTTTCATGGTGGTATCAGGTGAAAAAGACACGAATGTCGGCTTGTATGCTGTCGATATCCCGTCGGGTGCACTGACGAAAATCGATACAGCGCCAGTCGGTATCGGGGCAAACTGGGTAGAGATTGTCGCGTTTTGATGATTGGTGAAGCGATCAGAAGCCCCTTTGATACGCCTCTGTTTTTTTGCAGAGTGTGAAGGGGCTGCTTTTTATCAGAGGGATCAGACAATGCCAGCATCAACAATAAAGTTTTGTCCCGCACAGGCTCGGCTGTCCTGAGAAGCAAGGAACAACGCCATGGCAACAATGTCGTCTGGCTGAATGCGGAATTTAAGGGATTGCACATCGATAAATTCTTGATCCAATTCTGGTGTTAGCCAGAGTGCTTTTTGGCGTTCTGTGACCACGGCGCCAGGAACAATCGAGTTAACGCGAATGCCACGTGGGCCAAGCTCGCGCGCCATGGTGCGTGTCATTGTGTGGATCGCACCTTTTGATGTAGTGTAGCCCACCATACCAGCACGGCCACGCATCCAACTGATCGAGCCCATATTAATGATGCTCGCGCCTTCTTTCATCCATTTTGCGGCCGCTTGCATGCCAAAGAAATGCGGGCGCATATTGATGTTGAGGCAGTTGTCCCAGTACTCTGGCGTGACGTTTTCGATTGTATGACGATCATCTTTGCCCGCGTTATTGATTAAGACATCTAAGCGGCCCAGTTCTTGAGCGGCGTCGTTTATTGCAGATTGTAAGGCGGCAATGTCACGGACGTCGACTTTTCTAAACCAAGGAGTAACGTTGAATTCGTCGCTGAGTCTCTGATTTAAGGCAGCGGAGCTGGCTTCATCGATATCGATGTAAGCAACTCGTGCGCCTTGCTTTATAAAGTGATGAACAAGGTATTCGCCAATCCCTGAGCCACCGCCAGTAATAAAAACGACGTTGTCTTTTAAAGAAGGATATTGGTTGGTTAATGTCGGCATGTATTATTCTCCGGTCGACAAAAGATAGGTATGCCCATGTCTGAATGGGCATACCTTGCATAGGGTTTTGAGTTATCCGTTACTTATCCAAACCTGCTAGGCAAACGTACTTGGTGTTGATGTAGTCTTCAATACCGTATTTAGAACCTTCACGACCCAAGCCCGATTCTTTGTAACCACCAAATGGCGCCACTTCTGTGGCGATGACGCCAGCGTTAACACCAACCAAACCTGTCTCTAACGCTTCCGCGACACGGAAAATACGACCAATATCTCGAGAGTAGAAATAAGACGCTAGACCGTATTCTGTGTCGTTCGCCATCGCGATCACATCGTCTTCTGTTTCAAACTTGAAGATAGGTGCTAAGGGGCCAAAGGTTTCTTCTTTGGCAAACAGCATGTCTTGCGTAGCATTGGCAATAACCGTTGGGTGATAGAAATTGTCGCCCAGTTCATGACGTTTACCACCGGTGACGATTTTGCCGCCTTTGCTAATGGCATCTTGTACATGCTCGTCGACTTTATCGACGGCGGCGCGGTTAATCAGTGGGCCTTGTTCAACGCCATCCTCAGTTCCGTGGCCGATTTTCATGGCGGCTACCTGCGCCGCGAATTTCTCAACAAAGGTATCGTATACGCCAGCTTGAACATAAATGCGGTTGGCACAAACACAAGTTTGTCCGGCATTGCGGTATTTTGACATCATGGCACCTTTAACGGCTTCGTCGATGTCGGCATCATCAAACACCACAAAAGGCGCGTTGCCACCCAGTTCAAGAGAGACTTTTTTCATGGTGTCGGCGCAGTCTTTCATCAGCAATTTGCCAATAGGCGTAGAGCCTGTGAACGTGAGCTTACGTACAACGGATGAGTCCGTTAGCGTTTTGGCGATGTGGCTCGCTTTACCCACAACAATATTAATCACGCCTGCTGGGATGCCGGCTTCAATGGCAAGAACACCCATGGCTAAGGCGCTTAATGGCGTTTCGGAAGCTGGCTTGATGATCATTGTACAGCCCGCAGCAAGGGCTGGGCCGGCTTTACGTGTGATCATGGCCGCAGGGAAGTTCCACGGCGTAATCGCCGCACACACACCAACCGGTTCTTTCATCACTAGGATGCGGCGGTCTGGTGCGTAGGTTGGAATCATATCGCCATAAATGCGTTTGCCTTCCTCGGCGAACCACTCGATAAAAGAGGCGGCATAACCGATCTCGCCACGAGATTCGGCTAATGGCTTGCCTTGTTCAGCAGTCATTAGCCTTGCAAGGTCTTCTTGGTTTGCCATTAATAGGTCATGCCAGCGGCGTAATAATGCAGCGCGTTCTTTGGCGGTTTTCTTTTTCCATGTTTTTTGCGCGGCTTCAGCCGCAGCAATCGCTTGTTGTGTTTCAGCAGGACCAACGCTTGCAACGGTTGCGACTAATTCACCTGTTGCTGGATTGAATACATCGAGCGTGTTGCCTTCTGAAGATTCGACCCACTCTCCATTGATTAAACATTTTGTTTGCAGGAGTGCTTTGTTCTTTAGTTCAAGCATTGCGGTACCTCTAGTTGGTTTTTGTTGTTAGGTCGTTATTTCAAGAGACTATTTTTAATCGATAAGGGGATAGTTCTTGACTTCTCTTATGTCTTATATAAGAGTTATATCACAAGTTTTAAGAAGCCGTAAACAAGACGCAAGGGTTATTACGGCAAATGATAAAAATAAACAGTAAAAAGAACAGGACCGCACCATGGCAAAACGTATCGAAGACCTGCGCAGTCAGCGTTGGTTTGCTCCTGATAACATGCGTGCGTTTGCACACCGTCAGCGTACGCAGCAGACAGGGTACAAGCGTAGCGATTTCATGAACCGCCCAGTGATTGGCATTATCAATACGTGGAGCGACATCAGTACGTGTCACACTCACCTTAGAGAGCGTGCCCAGTTTGTCAAAGAAGGCATTATTCGCGCGGGGGGTTATCCATTGGAAATGCCCGCCATGTCACTTGGCGAAGTGATGGTGAAGCCAACCACCATGATGTACCGAAATTTCCTTGCGATGGAAACCGAAGAGCTGCTGCGCAGTCATCCGATTGATGGCGCGATTTTAATGGGCGGTTGTGACAAAACCACACCGGGCCTATTAATGGGCGCCATCAGTATGAATATTCCTGCTATTTATATTCCTGCAGGCGCGAGTCTAAACGGCAACTTCAAAGGTCAAAAAATTGGTACGGGCACTCATACTCGAAAATATTGGGATGAAAAGCGTGCGGGTAATTTAAGTGATGAAGACTGGCTTGAATTGGAAGCCAAAATGACGCGCTCGGTGGGAACGTGCAACACCATGGGCACCGCGTCTTCGTTAACTTCTATGGCGGAAGTCTTGGGCTTTTGTTTACCCGGTTCTGCGACCATTCCGGCGGCCGATTCGGCTCATCAACGTCTGTGCTCGCTTGCGGGAGAGCGCATTACCAAAATGGTGTTTGAAGACCTCACACCTAAATCTCTCGCCACCAAAGAAGCGTTTGAAAATGCCATTGTCACTTATGTGGCGCTGGGTGGTTCCACCAACGGCATTATCCATTTGATCGCCATGGCAGGGCGTGCGGGTATTGATCTACCTATGTCGTTGTTTGATGAATGGGCGCGTAAAGTGCCGGTCATCGCCAATCTCATGCCTGCGGGCGAATATCTAATGGAAGATCTGTTTTACGCGGGAGGCTTGCCTGCTTTATTAACGCGTTTAAAAGACTTTCTGCATCTTGATCAAGGTAACGTGAACGGTCGTACCTTGGGTGAGAACTTGGAAGGTGTGGAAATTTACAACGAAGACGTGATTCGTTCTCTAGAGAACCCAGTCAATGACCGCGGCACCATTGGCGTGATCACTGGAAACCTTTGTCCAGATGGGGCGGTGTGCAAACCGTCTGCGGCGTCCCCGCATCTATTGAATCATCGTGGTAAAGCCTTGGTGTTTGAAAACCATGCGCAAATGAACGCACAGATCGACGACCCTAACCTTGATGTAGATGAAAACACCGTTTTAGTACTGAAAAATGCTGGGCCAATAGGCGGTCCTGGCATGCCGGAATGGGGCGGGTTACCGATTCCGAAAAAGCTTTTGCAAAAAGGCGTGCGTGACATGGTGCGAATTTCAGATGCGCGCATGAGCGGCACCCATTATGGCACCTGTATTTTACACGTTGCGCCGGAATCTTATGTTGGCGGGCCATTAGCCTTTGTTCAAACCGGTGACTGGATCGCCTTAGACGTAGAAAAACGCACGCTGAATTTAGAAATCAGTGACGAAGAAATGGCCGCACGAAAAGCGGCTTGGGCACCACCACCGCCAAAGTTTGCCCGTGGTTATGGCGCTATGTTTTCAACTCATGTCACCCAAGCCAATGAAGGGTGCGATTTTGACTTTTTACAAGGTGACGCTGTCATCGATGAACCGGAGATATTCTGAATGAGCAAGACGATTAACCCATTTAAACAGCGTTTACTGGACGGTCAGAAGTTGATTGGTGGCTGGACTCTGTCTGGTAGCCCGACGGTGGCAGAAGCGATGGCGTTTTTGAATTATGACTACTTGGTGGTGGATTTAGAGCACAGCCCTGCCAGTGTACATGACACGACGCCCATTTTACGTGCGATTGAGCAAACACCAACAGCCGCCGTGGTTCGTATGCCAAGCCATGATCCGATTGCTATTAAACAGGTATTAGATCAAGGCGGTATGACCTTGTATTTCCCCTTTGTGGAATCGGTGGAAGAGGCTAAAGCCATTGTTCAGGCCAGCATGTATCCGCCATTGGGCAAACGTGGCTTTGCCAAAATGCATCGTGCGGCGCGTTATACCACTCGTGAAGATTACCCTGCGGTAGCCAATGAGCAAGTGTGTTTGATTCCCCAATTGGAAACCGTTGAAGCGTTAGCGTTGGCGGTCGAGATAGGTCAGCTTGATGGCGTCAGTGCGGTATTTATTGGCCCAGGAGATTTGTCGATGACCATGGGGTTGCCAGGACAAGTTAATCATCCTGATGTGCGTGCCAAAATCGTGGCCTGTGTGACCGCCTGTAACCAAGCTGGAATTCCCGTAGGAACCGTGATGCCAACCCCTGATGATGCGAAGTGGGCGTTAGAAATTGGCTTTAGTTTTGTGTCGATTGCCAATGATCTAGCTAATATGTTGGGACAGTGTAAGGCGCATTTAGCGCAAATGAAAAACTCATAAAGGTGTCTCTATGCTTTTATTAATAAGAATAATAACGCTATTAGGGCGGCTGAATTCGGCCTTGATATTGGTATTTAAGTATTTGGCGATCGGTGCCGTGGCCATTATGACAACGACCATTTTAGTCCAGGTTTTTTGTCGTTATGTGCTGAATGATTCTTTGCCTTGGTCGGAAGAACTTGCCCGCTATTTGATGGTATGGATGACGTTTCTGATGCTGCCTGTGGTATCCCGTACGAAACAACATGCGGCCCTCGATATTATTTTGGGGTCTTTGCCCAAACGATTGAGCTTGTTACTTGAGCTGGTGTTGTATGTGTTGGTCGGAATTGTTTTGTATTACGCCTTTAATAAAAGCTTAGATTTCGCCCTAAAGGGAACGCGTATGTTAGCCACGGCGCTGCCGATTACCAAAGCTTGGTCTTATATGGCGATGCCGGTTGGCTTTGGCGTCATGATGTTGGTGTATACCGAGCTTTTCTTGATTGGTATTACGCGTCTTTTTAATGAATCTAATGGCGACAAGTTTGTGTTGTCTGATAGCGAAAGCGAGGCATAACCCATGGGCATTTCATTTTTCTGGATTTTGCTTTCTGTCATGTTTTTGGGCATGCCTGTCGCGTTTGCCTTGTTGTTTGCGCCGGGTCTGAGTCTATTTCTGGAAGGCAAAGAGATGTTCTATCTCTTGCTCACGCAGCGTTTATACAACGGTATTGATAGCTTTCCTCTAATGGCTATTCCGTTTTTCATGTTGGCGGGTGAGGTGATGAACCGCAGTGGTATTACTTTGTCGCTGGTACAGGTAAGCCAAGCCTTTATCGGTCATTTGCGCGGTGGTCTGGCGCAAATCAATATTTTGTCTTCCATGTTGTTTGCCGGTTTAAGTGGTTCAGCCGTGGCAGATTGTTCGGCCTTAGGGAAAATGCTGATCCCTGCAATGGAAAAAAACGGTTATTCGCGCCGTTTTGCGGCGGCCGTGACGGCGGCCTCTTCGGTGATTGGTCCGATTATTCCACCCAGTGGCATCATGATTCTGTACGCCTTTGTGATGAACGTATCGGTCGGTGGTTTGTTTGCGGCAGGCATTATTCCAGGTATTTTGGTTGGCGTAAGCTTAATGATCATGACTTGGTTTTTGGCGCGTCGCCGCGGATACAAAGTGGCCTCTGAAAAAGCCACATGGAAAGAACGTGGTACGGCGGTTAAGCAGGCTTTTTGGCCTCTGCTGACGCCAGTTATCTTGCTCGGTGGGATTTTATCTGGGGTGTTTACACCAACCGAAGCCGCCGCGGTTGCGGCGGCATATGCTTTGCTAGTCAGTCTTTTGTCTCGAACCATGACAATGAGCAGTTTGCCGAGTTTATTCTATGCAACAGCGAAATCGTCTGCGGTGATCTTGTTCCTAGTCGGTAGTGCTGTGGCATTTTCGGCGGTAATTAGTTTGTCCGGTGCGCCACAGAAAATAGCCAGTATCATGGTGACATTAACGGAAAACCCGTTGTTGCTTTTATTGATTATTAACATTTTGTTGTTATTTGTTGGCATGTTTTTAGATGCAGGCCCAGCGATTCTGATTTTAGGACCGATCCTTGGGCCAATCGTGACGCAATTTGGTATTGATCCATTGCATTTTGCCATCGTGATGTGTGTGAACTTGACCATAGGTTTGACGACGCCTCCAATGGGCTTGGTGCTGTTTGTTGCGTCCAGTGTGAGTGGTGAGCGAGTTGAGACGATTAGCCGTGAAATGTTGCCGTATTTGGCAGTGCATATTCTGGTTATTCTCCTGATTACGTACATTCCAGCCTTGACGATGACTTTACCTCGTTTACTTGGCTTTGCCTCCTGATGGGACGTAAGCAATTAGTTCTCGGAGTATTTAAGAAGGTAACAAACGAGGGAGGCTTTTATGCTTATGGATAGTTCGAGCCTGCTTCTATTACTGTTTTTTGCTCTCGGCAGTTACATTCAAGCGACGACTGGTTTTGCCTTTGGGCTGATTGTCGTGAGTAGCGTGTCGGCCTTAGGTTTAGCGCCTATTGAGGTGACGGCGTTTGCAGTGAGTGTGTTAAGCCTTATTAATGCTGGTATTGGGCTTTATGGCGGGGGGTGGAAAAAGATAAATCGCCGTGCTTTTTGGGGTTTTATTTTGCCTTGTCTGCCAGCTATTTTTCTTGGCGTATGGTTGCTTGGCTATCTTGGTGAAAATGCACTGGGATGGCTGAAATTTAGCTTAGGCTTGTGCATTGTCGTTAGCAGTCTGGTGATGATGCTTCAAGCTCACAAGGTGAGAAAAGCGTCTTCTGCAGGGGCTTTTGCTGTCAGTGGTGTCATTGGTGGGGTCATGGGTGGCATGTTTGCGACCTTTGGTCCGCCAATTACTTTTATGATGTATCGCCAGCCAGACGATCAGGCCAGAATTCGCGCGACCTTATTAGGAATCTTTTGTTGTACGGCGGCCTTGCGTGTGGGATCGGTTAGCCTGACGCAAGGCGTCGATACTGATACTTGGTTGTTATGTGCGTTTGGCTTTCCGGTCGTCGTTGTGGCGACGTTGGTCGCCAGGAAGTTTCCACTGCCTATTTCTGGTCGAGCGATGCGTTTTATTGCGTTTAGTTTATTGCTACTGTCGGGCATGAGCTTGATGTGGCAGGGATTTTAGCAAGTCAAAAAAGAGCGCTGGCTTTTGGCTCAGCGCGCTCTTTTAGTGTTTTCAGAAGCTGTGTATTAATTCAGTTCAACAAGATAATGCAGATCTTGGCTATTGGCTCGGCTGATTCTGTATTCCACAGTACGTCCGTCCAAGGCACGAGCCGTTCGTGTCACTTCTAACAAGGGCTCTCCTGCGGCTACGTTTAAGATGCTTTGGTCTTGCTCATCGGCCAGCACCGCTTTAAGTCTGTCTGTGGCTTTGTGGACAGTAATATTAAAATGCTGTTGATAGTAGTGATACAGGGAATGCGGCAGTTTTTCTTCTTTGTCTAAATCCATAAAGTAACGATGTGGCAGATAGATCAGTTCACGAATGGAGGCCGTGTTTTTAATGGATCGAACACGATGAATTTCGATGACTTTTTCGTCTGCAGCGATATTAAAAATGCTTCGTAGACGGTTGTCTGGTGTAATTAATCGTGTTTCGAGCAATTGTGCGTACGGTAATTCGGGAATATCGCCACTGTCACTCTTAAAATGAAAAAAGTGGAACATCATTTTTTGTAAGGTGTGTTCCGACACAAAAGTCCCCACGCCTTGGCGACGAAATAATACGTTGTCTTCGGTGAGTGCATTGAGCGCTTTTCGAACCGTTCCTTGACTGACACCCAGCAGGTCCGCCAGTTGAAACTCACTGGGTAAAATCTCACCGGGCTTCCAAACACCTTCAATAATTCTCTCTGTGATCAGCTCTTGGACTTGTTTGTACAGAGGTTTGAAGATCGGTGATGGCTGCGGTGCTTTGTCTGTCATGGCTTAACCTGCTGTGAGTTTATTGCTCTTAGAATACGCAAATGAAATAAAAAAATCTGTTCTTTTCTTGCACTTTGTGTCTTATATAAGATATAAAACAAGTTATAACAAGATAAGAGTGCATTTACTACCGATAATCGCGTTGATGATCAATGAATGTCCGATTGGCTTGTTTCGCCACTTAGGTGATTTAAGAATAAAAATACGTGATCCAAGAATAAAAAATACGGAGCCTTCGAAATGAAAAACACCGATTTACTCAAAAAGACCACTGCCGCTTTTGTTCCAACGCTTATGGCGGCGAGTTTGTCTCTTGCTGCTATACCTGCGCTTGCGGCAGATTATGAATTCAATATTGTTCATCTTTCTAATACCAGCGATGAAGATTACGACGGTGCTGTTGTTCTAAAAGACTATGTTGAAGCACAATCGAATGGTCGTATTCAGGTAAATATTTATTCCGGCGGTCAGTTATGTGGTAATCCAACAGAATGTATTGAAGCGTTACAAGCCAACCTCATTCAAGTCTTTAATACCACAACAGGAGGTTTAGCGAATGTCTTTCCAGAAATTCAAGCGCTTGATATTCCTTACATATTCCCAACAGATCGGGTTGCGGAATGTGCCTTAAACAATGAAATGCTAGTTGGGCCAATTCGTAAAGAACTATTGGATCGCACTGGTACCATGCGTTTAATGACGATTGGTAATACGGGCGGTTGGCGTAACTTCGCTACAACCAATAAATTGATTAAAACGCCAGCTGACGTAAAAGGGCTGAAGATCCGCACGATCAATTCCCCTATTCAAATGCAGCTTGTGAAAGCCATGGGTGGTAGCCCAACGGCCGTGCCTTGGCCAGAAGTGTATACCTCATTGGCAACTGGCTTGGTGGAAGGCACGAAAAACGGCATTACCGACATTATGGGCATGAAGTTTAACGAACACATTAAATACATGACCCTTGATGGACACGGTTATATGGCGTCTATGTGGTGGATGAATAATGACTCCTTGAAAGATATGCCAGAAGATCTTCAGCACATCATGATGGACGGTTTTGATGCTTTGCGTGAAGTGACAACCGTCATGCCAAAACGCCGTCAAATTGATGCCTATAATGAGTTTAAAGCATCTGGCGGTACGGTTTATGCGCCAACGGCTGAAGAAAAAGCGCAGTTCCAAGAAGCCGCGAAGCCTGTTCGTGATTGGTTCGTTAATGAATATGGCGCTAAGTGGGTAGAAGTAACCGAAAACGCAGTGAAGGCGTGTGAAGGGTCCATTAACGATACTTATAACGCGCAAAGTTAATATATTGCGACTCCGTCTATGCGAGAGTTTCCGTTGGCCAGTGCTTGCACTGGCTTTTTTTTGTCTGCTGTTTTTTAGGAATGTTCGAGCCTAATTATCTTGGTACTTGCGCTTGAAGATGAGTGATTAACCTTTCCATCAAGGGCGTTAGGCTGTTTTTGCGCCATACAAAGTGGATGGCGAGTTCTGGTAGTACGCCATCAATCGGGCGATAGGTTAAGCCTTCCCGCTGGTCGAATTGGGTGGATTCAGGCACAAGCGCCACACCGACGCCTGCGGCGACTAGGGTGCGAGTGGTTTGGGTCAATCGAGCAATTTGTACAATGTTGGGTTCTACTCCAGCCGCATGAAGAGAGTGCATAATCTGATCGTATAACGATGGGTGGGCTTGTCGAACAAAGGAGATAAACGGCAGCTGGTGCAAATCACTTAAAGGCACACTGTCTTTTTGCGCAAGAGGATGGTTGTCAGGTAAAGCGAGCAGGTGCTTTTGTATTTCATACTCTTGGTGTTCGAGATCTGTGATATCCATCAGTGGGTTAAGAAAGATCATGGCTAAGTCGATTTTTTCTGTTCTTAAAGCATCCAGGGCATGGGTCGTGGTCATTTCTTCTAGATTGAGTGTCACACCATGGTTGTTTTGTTTGAATTGCGCGATGCCCTTAGAAAAATGCGGAGTACCCGCTGCCCAAACAAAACCAAGTGATAGGTTACCTGCCGTACCGTTAGCCACACTGCGGACTTGTTCCTGGATTTTTTCCCAGTTCTGTAATAGCGCTCTGGCTTGAGGTAAAAACACTTCTCCGGCTGGTGTCAGCGACACTTTTTGGCTGCTGCGCTCAAACAGTACGGCACCAAGTTCATCTTCAATGGCTTTGATTTGTTGTGACAACGGCGGCTGTGCAATATGTAAGCGAGCCGCAGCGCGTCCAAAATGCAGCTCTTCCGCCACGGTAATAAAATAATTCAGTTTTCTAAAGCGCATGATATCTTTTTCATATTAAGCATGTGATTAACATATATTAGACATAATGATACGCTTTTCCTATCTTAGCCTGACAAAATAATTCTAAGTTAGGTGAGACACCATGAGCAGAGAAAAAATCGACGGACAGTTATTTAGTTATACCGGCCCAGCCTTTCATTACATCAATGAAGAAGAGCGTCACTTCTTTGCCAAAGAGCCGGCGCAGTTTCGTGTGAATCTGATTGGTTGCGGCATGATTGGTATGGAGCACATGCGTGTGGCGACTCGTGTTGGCCGTTCAGCTATTCATGGTGTGTTTGATCTCAATGAGCGCAGTGTGAAAGTAGCAAAAGAAGAATTTGCCAAAATTACCGATGAAGACTTTAAAGTCTACGACAGCCTAGAAGCGGCGTGTAATGATCCTGAAGTTGACGGCATTTTAATTTGTACGCCTAACTTTACGCATCTTGATGTGCTAAAAGTGGCGATCAAATCGGGCAAGCATATCTTCATGGAAAAGCCGATGGCGACTAAGTTAGAAGATGCCTACGAAATCACTAAAATGGCGAAAGAGTACGGCGCCGTTTTGCAAATCGGTTTGCAGTACCGCTATAAATCCATCTATGCTGAAGCGATCCACGAAGTACTAGAGCGCAAAGCGGTTGGTGAAGTGAAAATGATCAACATCATGGAACACCGTATCCCCTTCCTAGATAAAGTAAACCAATGGAACAAATTCTCTAAATTCTCTGGCGGAACGCTGGTGGAAAAATGCTGCCATTACTTTGATTTGATGAACCTGTTTGCTCAGTCTCGTCCGGTACGTGTTTATGCCAATGGTTCCCAGTCTACTAACTTCCGTGATTTCGAATTCAAGGGCGAAAAATCTGACATTCTGGACAGCGCTTTCGTAACGGTTGAATACGCCAATGGCGTTCGTGCTGGCTTTAATCTTTGCATGTTTGCGCCTATGTTCCATGAAGAGTTGTTGGTGTGTGGTGATGAAGGTCGAGTGAAAGCCGCTGAGATTGAAGACTTCAGCGAAAACGCACGTTTGCGTACCGAAATGGAAGTTTTCTGTGGTCAGAATCGCCCCTCTAAAACCTCACAGCCGGGCTACCCAAAATTGATCGAAGCCTCTGGTCATAACGGTGCAACTTGGTTCGAGCACATTGCATTTGCCGATCAAATGGCAGGCAAAAAAACCAACAGCGCAACAGTCGAAGAAGGCTTCTGGTCTGTTGTGGTGGGTTGTGCTGCGGAAGAATCGGTAAAAACAGGCAAGATTATCGACGTGGCTGAACTGCTTAAATCCAAAGGGATTGAGCTGTAATAAATGACATAAGGCCAAAACTAGAGCTCAAGTTTGTTTAGCAAACTTGAGCTTTTTTTTTGCGTTGTGCCAAATGAAACTAAATACTTGGATGTTTACAGGAGGATAAAAAAATTCAATTCTGAGTTGAAATGTTAGTTGTATGATGTATGATGTTTTTTAGCTCCTTCATGGGGTCATAAAAATACCTCCTAACTACAAAAACAACGATAGGAATACGGTTATGAAAAAATTATTTCAGAGCTCTAGCCTTGTATTGATGGCAGCTTGTGCCTTAGCTCCGGCAGCGACTTACGCGGCTGAGAACCCAATTCGAGGTAATATTCGTGTGGTGATTGGCTCTACATCTACGGGTGGTGATACTTATCAGGCAGCGGCTATTATTACTGAAGCGTTAGCCAAGAAAATCGATACAAATATTAAGGTCGATGCGGTTGGTTTTTCAGCCGGTTATCAGGCGCTTGAGCGAGTGCCAAGCGGCAATACCTTGATGATTTTTCATGACCAAGCCTATCTTGGTTATCTATATGGACAAAAAGGTTACGAAGATCCGTTTGCAAAATGGAATATTGGGCCGTCTTTTGCCATCAACCCCGGTAACGGCTACTTGGTTTCAAAAAAATCGCCATACAAAAACATGGATGAAATTCTAAACGCGGCAGGCAACGGCAAAACTGTGCGAGTTGCCATTCAGCCAGGTGGCGTCTCTGAAATCGGTTATACCGCAATGAAAAACGCGGTGCGTTTGGCTTATCCTGGTCAAGAAGACAATTTGGTGGCGCTGAACACAGGTTCTCAGTCTGACAAAAACCAAGCGTTGTTTGATGGTCTAGCCGATGTCATTAATGGCAGTGTGCAAGCAAACGAACAGTACACTCGTTTACCAGCAGACGATCAAAAAGCCATGGATTTTGTCTGGTTAACGGCAAAGGCGTCGACGATTGGTCAAGCCAATCCTAATGGCATGGGGGAAACTTCTCGTGATCAGTTAATGCAATATGCGTCTGGTCTTGGGGTAAATATTCCCATGGATGCCGATAACGATTTTACCTTCGATAAAGAGTTTTTCTTTTTATATAACAAACGTATGTCGCCTGAAGCTATCAAGTTTTTAGATAATGCCTTGGCTGAAGTGTTTGCCGATGGTGAAGTGCAAGAAACCCTCAAAAAGTCTTTTTTCATCCCAAACTTCCGAACCTCTGCTGAAGCTCAGCAGCACTTAAAAGCGAAAAGTGACAGCTACGCGAAGATTATTAATAGTTTGCACAAATAATCTTCTTAGATTGGCGTCGTAGGTATTGCGTGCCTGTGACGCCATGGTATCTCGCGTGTGAGGGTCAATATGTTTGATTGGTTTATATCGTTGAATTCCGTGACGATCGATTTTGATACGTCTCATCAGTTCTTTCCTCGAATTATCATTACGCTGTTGCTGGTGTTAGGGAGCTTGATTCTTCTTGCTAACATTCGTCCTGTCTGGCGAGCAATGCGTTCTGGTCGTTATCAGTTTTTTGTGCGTAATGCGGATTTCTTCCGCTTGCTGGTAACCCTAGTGCTGATTCCTGTGTATTTCTGGTCGATGGATGCGATAGGCGAAGAGCTGCCCAATATGGGATTGGGCTTTTTGCTGGCGTCGATTCCTTTTGTGTTTCTGATGTCGATGCTTTATTGCCATGAAAGAACTCGCCGGAATGTCACCATCATTACTGCCAATGCTGTGATTGCGCCTACTGTCGTATGGGGCGTGCTTTACCATCTTTTCCTTGTGTCTATGCCTTAGCTATCAGGAGTAAATGTTATGGAGTTTTTAGAATTACTCTCGCCGGCTTTTTTCTTGTTAGCCGCCGCAGGGGCGATTATTGGTATTGTTTTTGGGGCTATCCCTGGAATGACCGCAACCATGGCGGTCGCGGTTTGCTTACCATTGACCTATACATTGGGGCTGCAAGAAGGCTTGGCTTTGTTGCTAGGTTTGTATGTTGGTGGTATTTCGGGAGGTTTGGTGCCTGCCATATTGCTCAATATCCCAGGAACCCCTTCGTCTATTACAACGACCTTTGATGGCTACCCAATGGCGCAGCGAGGAGAAGCTGAACGCGCCTTAAAAATATGCATTGTGGCGTCTTTGGTCGGCGGTGTTTTTAGTGCCTTGGTGTTGTTTTTCTTTGCGCCAGTGTTGGCGGATTTTGCCATTAAGTTTTCCTATGTTGAAAAATTCTTAATGATTTTCTTTGCTCTGACAGTGATTGCTTCTTTATCGAAGAATATTGTCATGGGGGTGTTTAGCGGTTTATTGGGGGTCTTGCTCAGTTTAATTGGCTCCTACGATGTGTCTGATGGTGGTAATGGTGAGTATCGATTGATGCTGCCGTTTATGGAGCCTTACCTTGCCTTCGGATTTTCCTTGTTGCCTGTCCTGATCGGTTTGTTTGGAATATCGACCATCATAGAAGAAGCGGAAAAGGGGGCAAAAGAGTCGTCCCAGGAAGATAAAGTGAATTTAACAAAAGGTAAGCCATTTCGCTTCTCTGTTTTCAAAGGGCAAGTGGGCAATTTATTGCGTTCTTCATCGATTGGTACCTTTATTGGGATGTTGCCGGGCATAGGGGGCAGTGCAGCATCGATTTTGGCCTATACCCAACAAAAAAATCTCTCCAAGCAGCCGCACAAAATGGGCACCGGTGAGCCAGAAGGATTGGTGGCGTCAGAGTCTGCCAATAACGGTTTGACGGGGGGCGCTTTAATTCCGTTACTGTCTCTAGGGATTCCAGGTGACAGTACCACGGCCGTATTGATCGGTGCGTTTACCTTGCAAGGGTTGCAAGTCGGTCCTTTGTTCATCGGGGAAAACATCGACACATGGTATTCCATGATAACGGCCTTGATGTTTGCCAATGTGGTGATGTTTGTGGTGATGTTTTATGCCATTCGCTACATCGCTAAGGTGGTGTTGATCCCTAAGTTTATCCTTTATCCCATCATAGTAATGATGTGTACCGTCGGAGCGTACGCCATTAATTACGGCATTATGTTCGATGTCTGGACCTTGTTTATTTTTGGTGTGGCGGGTTGGATTTTTACCAAGATTGGCATTGAAGTAGCGCCGTTGGTGATTGGTTTTATTTTGGGTGGCAGTGCGGAAGTGTACTTTGTGAAGAGTTTAGAGTCCTACGGAGAATACACCGTATTGTTTACTAAAAGCCCGATTGCCATGGTGCTTTGGGGATTGATTGTCTTGTCTATTGTTGTCTCATTCATGATACATAAAAAAAGCAAGCAGCATTCAGGGGAGAGTAAATGAGTTCATCTTATGTGTTAATTAAAATTCATGACAATGACAATGTTGCGATCATCTTGAATCAAGGTGGTGCGCCAGTGGGTGCCGAGTTAGATAATGGGTTGGTGCTAAAAGAGGCGGTACCACAAGGTCACAAAGTGTCTTTGCAGGTAATAAAAGTAGGCGAAAAGATCATTCGGTATAACGAAGTGATTGGTTATGCGGATAAAGATTTGGACGCTGGATGCTGGGTGTCTGAGCAGGTGGTGCGGATGCCGACGCCACCAAACCTTGACGAGTTGCCGTTGGCGACTCGAGAAAAGCCTAAATTTGAACCATTAGAGGGTTATACCTTTAACGGTTATAAAAATGCCGATGGTTCTGCTGGCACAAAAAACCTTTTGGGTATCAGCACCAGTGTGCAGTGTGTGGCCGGTATCACAGACTATGTGGTCAAGCTGATCAAGCAGACTTTGCTGCCAAAATACCCGAATGTGGATGGTGTGGTGGCACTGAACCATTCCTATGGTTGTGGTGTGGCGATCAATGCTCCGGGCGCGATCGTGCCAATTCGGACGTTACAAAATATGGCGAAGAACCCCAATTTTGGTGGTGAAATCATGGTGATTGGTTTGGGCTGTGAAAAACTACAGCCTCATCGTTTGCTTGAGATTGATGATTCGCAAGCGGTGAATATTCTGCCTAATTCTGCGGCGGCGAAACGACTTGAAGACAGCATCGTGAGTTTGCAAGACGAATCACATCACGGCTTTCAAGATATGGTCGACCATATTATGGAGATGGCCGAAGAGCATCTTAAACGCTTAAATTTACGTCGTCGTGAGCCTTGTCCTATTTCTGAGTTGGTTGTTGGGATGCAGTGCGGTGGCAGTGATGCGTTTTCTGGCATTACTGCAAACCCTGCTGTGGGTTATGCCTCGGATCTGATTGTGCGTGCGGGTGGGTCGGTGATGTTTTCAGAAGTCACCGAAGTACGTGACGCGATTCATTTGTTAACCCCAAGAGCCGAAACCGTCGAAGTAGGCAAAGCCTTGCTGCGTGAAATGCAGTGGTACGACGATTACCTCAATCAGGGGCAAGCGGACCGCAGTGCGAACACCACGCCGGGTAATAAAAAAGGCGGGTTAAATAATATTGTAGAGAAGTCCTTAGGATCGATTACCAAGTCTGGTAATAGCCCAATTGTGGATGTGTTAAGCCCTGGAGAACGTATCCGTAAACGTGGTTTGAACTTCGCGGCGACACCCGCCAGTGACTTTATATGCGGCACGCTTCAGTTTGCCTCTGGTATGAATGTGCAAGTTTTTACTACAGGGCGAGGAACACCTTACGGCTTAGAAGTGGCGCCTGTGATTAAAGTGTCGACCAATAGTTCATTAGGGAATCGCTGGCATGATTTGATCGACATGGATGCTGGGCGCATGGCAACCAAGGAAATCACGTTAGAAGAAGCGGGCTGGGAGTTGTTTCATCTGATATTGGATGTGGCAAGCGGACGCAAACAGGTGGCGGCTGACCGTTTAGGATTGCATAACGATCTTGTGCTGTTTAACCCAGCCCCTGTGACTTAAGCCGATACTATTATAAAAGCAAATTTGGCTTGTAATTCGTCTTTTTAGTTGTATGATGTATTACAAGTTATGTCAGAAATCTTCCGAACTAAGGAAGGTGTTATTAATATAATAAAGAGGAAAAAAGCATGGCTTTTTCGGTTGAACAAATGAGATCAGCATTGAGCGACGGACTGTTGTCCTTTCCAGTAACGGATTTTGATGCGAATGGTAAATTTAACGCAGAGACATTCCGTCAACGCCTAGAGTCTTTTATCAAACATGGCGTGTCTTCTATTTTTGTGGCGGGTGGTACGGGGGAGTTCTTTTCTCTCGACGAAGACGACTATCGTCAAATTGTTGAGCTGTCTGTTGCGACCGTAAAAGGCCGTGTTCCAGTTATTGCATCGGCGGGCCGCAGCGTTTCTGATGCTAAGAAGTTTGTAGCGATTGCCGATGAAGCTGGCTGTGACGGTATTTTGTTGATGCCTCCTTTTCTAACAGAATGCCCTGAAGACGGTATTGTTGAGTACGCTAGCCAAATCATGGCCTCTAGCAAAACACATTTTATTTATTACAACCGTGGTAATGGCATTCTGACCGCTGAAAGTGTGAAAGCCTTGGCGGCAGCGAACCCCAATATGGTGGCGCTAAAAGATGGCGTGGGTAACATCGCGGCATTGAACGATACGATTAAAACCGTCGGTGATCGTTTGGTGTACATAGGTGGTGTACCAACGGCGGAAATTTTCGCTGAAGCCTATTTGTCGATTGGCGTGAATACTTATTCTTCTGCGGTCTTTAACTTTATGCCAGAAATGGCCAACAAGTTCTACAAAGCGCTGCGTGCAGGAGATCAGGCGGTGGTGACGGCAATCATTAAAGATTTCTTTATCCCATTCTGCCGTTTGCGTGATCGCAAAAAAGGCTATGCCGTGAGCCTAATTAAAGCGGGCACCACCTTGATGGGTCACACGGCTGGTAATGTGCGTGCACCACTCACTATGCCGACAGCAGGTGAAGTGGCGGAGTTAGAAGCAATTATTAAGAAAAACTCTTGATACCTTAGAGAAGGTTAGGTCGGATAGCCTCACCTTCTCATTTTTTTACAAGGCAGAGATTCGCATTATGTTTACAACAATAAAAAAGATGCAGGTAATACCCGTTGCTGGCTACGATAGTTTTTTACTGAATCTAAGTGGCGGACATGCACCTTGGTTTATTCGTACAGTGGTGGTACTGGAAGATAACGACGGCAATATCGGCTTAGGTGAAGTGCCAGCGACGGATAAAATTATTTCTACACTTGAAGAGTGCCGCGTGCTGGTTGAAGGCAAAAACGTAGGTAAGTGGAAAAGTATTATCAGCGATGTGCGCAGCGCGACATCCGGTAAAGCGGATGATGTTCGCGGTAATCAAACCTTCGATTTAAGAACCGCAGTGCATGTCATTACGGCGATTGAATCGGCACTACTCGATTTGGCAGGCCAGAATATGGGCTTACCTGTTGTTGATTTACTGGGTCAATATGGCAAGCAGCGTGACGAAGTCGAAGCATTAGGTTACTTGTTTTTCCTTGGCGACCGCACCAAAACAAATTTGCCTTACCCAACCTATGATAACCCAGTAGATGATTGGGATCGGGTTCGTGGTCTAGAAGCCGTCACACCAGAATCCATTGCGACATTGGCGAAAGCCGCTTATGCACGATACGGTTTCAAAGATTTTAAATTAAAAGGCGGCGTCTTGGACGGTCATCAAGAAGCCGAATGTATTGCGGCTTTGTACGAGGCTTTTCCAGATGCGCGTTTAACGCTGGATCCAAATGGCGCGTGGACGCTGGATCAAGCGGTTGAATACTTGACGCCAGTGAAGCATATGTTGAGTTACGCAGAAGACCCTTGTGGTCAAGAAGGCGCGTGGTCTGGCCGCGAAACCATGTCGGAATTCAAACGTAGAACAGGTCTGAAAACCGCGACAAATATGATTGCGACGGATTGGAAGCAGCTGAAAAACGCTGTGCGTCTTGATTCGGTTGATATTCCACTTGCCGACTGTCATTTCTGGACCATGCAAGGTGCGGTTGCCGTGGGCGAACTCTGCAATGAGTGGGGCATGACATGGGGTTCTCACAGTAATAACCATTTTGATATTTCGCTCGCAATGATGACGCATGTTGCGGCCGCTTGCCCCGGTGAAGTGACCGCGATTGATACTCATTGGATTTGGCAAGATGGTCAACGAGTGACAAAAGCACCGTTAACAATCCGTGGCGGTAAAATTACTGTGCCAACGAAACCGGGCTTAGGCATTGAATTGGATCGTGAAAAGCTGATGGAAGCCCATGCGCTGTATAAAACGCTTACCCTAGGTCAGCGTGATGACAGCTTGGCGATGCAGTTCTTGATTCCTGGCTGGACGTTTAATGCCAAAAAACCAGCGCTTGTTAGATAAGTGGCACTGGGGTAATGTTCTGGGTTTTAGAATAAACGGCGCAATAAGATATGGATAGGGTGAAAACAGTGGCTAAATCACTACAAATAGAACGAGTAGGCAAAGGCGATAGCTTGGCAAGCAATGTTGCAAAACAGCTTGAAAAGCAAATTTCGGCTGGGCACATTTCTGTGGGAGATAAATTGCCGACAGAAAATGCGTTATGCGATCTATTTGGCGTGAGTCGAACTGTTATTCGAGAAGCCATCACTCAGCTGAAATCGTTAGGCTTGGTGGAGACAAAACGCGGTGTGGGTACGACTGTGATTCGTGCTCAATCAAGCGAGACCTTATTTGCTTATCGAATCGATCCTACGGCGATTGCCGATATTCTACATATCTTAGAAATGCGCTTGAGCGTGGAAACAACGGCTTGTGAATTGGCGGCGTTGCGTCGTTCAGACGAAGACGTTGCCATCCTTGAGAAGCATTTCAATGAGTTTGACGAGGCATTAAGCCGTGGCGAATTGGCCAGAAAAGAAGATTACGCTTTTCATTTGGCGATTTGCACCGCGACTCGTAACCCTTTCCTTAAACAGTTTTATGAGCAGTTTAATAAGAACGTTATCCCCAGAGCAAAATTAATAAACACAAACTTGAAGCAGGTGGCGACAGACGAATATTTGCGCCGCATTCGATCAGAGCATCTTGAAATACTCACTTGCATCAAAAACCAAGATGCAGAAGGTGCAAAGCAGGCCATGCATAATCATTTGTATCGTGCCTACCATCTGTACGAACGCTACCAGAGCGATAACAAGTTTGATCTAGAATAACGTATTAAAAGTGAGTTTGGCTCACTTTTAATTTTCGATAAAACTGAGGGGGAAACATGGATACGAAAGGGCTTCTTAAAGGCACTTTATTGGTAGCCGGTAACGATATTACGGGGACTCAACCAGCCATTCACGCAATTAATCCTGCTACTAACGAAACGCTAGAGCCTGCGTATCATGGCGGTACCAAAGCGGACGTTGAGCAAGCTGTCAGTGCGGCATGGCGAGCATTTGATGCCTATCGATCCATCAGTACAGAAAAACGTGCGGCTTTTTTAGAATGCATTGCCGATGAAATTCTAGCGCTCGGTGATGTGTTGGTAGAGCGTGCTATGGCGGAATCGGGTTTGCCCAAAGCGCGTATCGAAGGTGAGCGTGGCCGCACTATGGGTCAATTACGTTTGTTTGCAGGCGTGGTTCGTTTGGGCAAAGCGACCGATGCTCGCATTGATCCTGCTATGCCAGATCGCACGCCATTGCCTCGTTCTGATTTGCGTTTCCAAAAAATTGCCTTAGGTCCAGTGGCGGTTTTTGGTGCAAGTAACTTCCCGTTGGCTTTCTCTGTTGCGGGTGGCGATACCGCGTCGGCATTGGCGGCGGGCTGTCCGGTTGTTGTAAAAGCACATTCTGCTCATCCTGGTACGTCTGAACTGGTGGGTCGTGCTGTTACGGCTGCGGTGAAAAAGTGCGGTCTGCCTGCTGGTGTGTTTTCTCTCTTGTATGGTTCTGGTCGTGAAATCGGCAGTGCTTTAGTGGCGCACTCTTCGATTAAAGCCGTGGGTTTTACAGGGTCTCGTAGTGGCGGTGTCGCACTGATGAACATCGCGGCAAATCGCCCGGAGCCTATTCCTGTTTATGCCGAAATGAGCAGTATTAACCCTGTCTTTATCATGCCGAATAAATTGACGAATGACGCTCCAGCTGTTGCAAAGGGTTTTGTTGCTTCACTTGCCATGGGCGCAGGCCAATTCTGTACAAACCCAGGCATGGTTGTGCTGTTGAAAGGCGAAGCGGCGGATCGCTTTAAAGCAACGGTTGCCAGCGAAGTGCAAGCTTTGGGTACGCAAACCATGTTAACACCGGGTATTTACCAAGCGTATTGTGACGGTGTTGAGAAGCTGAATAATAATTCAGCAACACAACTTTTGGCGAAAGGTAATGACAGTGATCAACCAAACCAGTGTTGTCCACATGTGTTTGCTACCAGTGCGAAAGCTTTCTTGGCTGATGCGTCGATGGAAGACGAAGTATTTGGTTCAACGTCTTTGATCATCGAATGCGATACTTTAGAAGAATATAAAGTGGTGGCTGAGCACTTAGAAGGTCAGTTGACCGCCACGGTGCAAATGTCAGATGCGGATGTGGAAGCCGTTCGAGCTTTGTTACCAACGTTAGAGCGTAAAGTCGGTCGCATCCTATGCAATGGCTACCCAACTGGCGTCGAAGTGTGTCATTCCATGGTACATGGCGGTCCTTTCCCTGCGACATCCGATAGTCGTTCAACGTCTGTTGGTAGTGCGGCGATTGATCGCTTCCTACGACCAGTGTGTTACCAAGACTTTCCTAGCTCATTGATTCCAGACGCTATTCAAGATAAGAATCCTTTGAATGTGCCGCAATTGGTGGATGGAAAGTTTAACTAAGTCACACTTATTAAGCTCCAATTCTTGCTATTTCAAGGGGTACTTCGGTGCCCCTTTTTATTTGTTGCTGTGCTATTTGGGAGAGATCGATGGAAGTGACTGCTTTTATGGCTATTTTGGATGTGTCCATCCCCGTTTTATTACTGATAGTGGTCGGGGCTTTTCTGCGTAATCGAGGCGTCATTGATGACAGCTTTGTAGCTTCTGGCTCGCGTTTTGTCTTTGCAGTCGGCATGCCTACGCTACTCTTTTTTAGCATGCTTGGGGCGAGTCCGAGTAATTTAATGTCATGGCAAATGCCGCTTTTTTTTGCGGTAGGTATACTGCTTACCTTTGGTTTCGCATGGTGGTTGTCAGGCCGTGTGAAGGTGTCAGAACACGAGCGTGGCATCTTTATCCAAATAGCCTTTCGAGGTAATACCGGTGTTTTTAGTTTGGCTCTTGTGGTCAACATGTTTGGTGACGAAGGCGTCGTAATAGGCGGTGTTTTGGCCAGTATCACCTCTGTGATGTTTAACGTGTTGGCAGAAATTGCGTTATCTCGATTTCAAAAAGACCATACTATTAGCCATAAAGCACTGCTTGGCACTATTATGCGCAACCCAATGATTATTGGTGTGGTGGCTGGCATTATCGTGAATTTCATCGGCTTACCGATTCCGAGCCAAGTGGTTACCACAGGTAAATATCTAGGTAGTGTGACACTGCCCTTGGCGTTGTTATGTATTGGCGGCTCGTTGGCTACCAGTCGCTTTATTTTGCCGTGCCGTATTTCGTTAGCGATTGCCGTGAAAGTTTTTCTTAGCCCCGTGATTTTAACTTGCTTAGCTGCGTTACTAGGCTTTTCAGAACACGAGCAGCTGTATCTTTTCTTATTCTTTGGAGCACCCGTTGCGGCGTCAGCCTACGTCGTTTCTGTGGCGCATGGCAGTAACGGCAAAGTAACGGCTAATGCCATTGCTACATCTACCTTAGTTGGCTCGCTGGTGATCGTATTTGTCACGCCAGTGCTGCTTGCGATACTTTAAACGGATAGAAGGAAATTATTACATGAGTAAAATCGATGTATTAGTCGTTTGGCCAAACAGGCCAGAGCAAATGCAAATACTGGCAGATACTTATGAATTGCATCGTTACGACCAGGCTTCTGTGGAAGAAAAAGCCGCCATGATCGATGCTGTCGGCGACAAGATACGTGCGGTGGCAAAAGACGTGGATGTTTTGGCGCCGGTCATTCCCGGTGGTCCAGCGACAGAAGGCTTAATTAGCCGTGAGGTTTTGAGCGCGTTGGGTGAAAACAGCTACTTTATCAATGTTTTGATGAAAAAGCGTTAGTTGACTTGCTTGAACAGCGCGCGATCAAAGGTGCGGGTTTGGATGTATTTGTGGACGAACCTAATGTTCCTAAAGCACTATTGTATATGGATCACGTGGTTTTGCAGTCTCACTGTGCCAGCGGCACTTATGAAACGCGTGCTGCAATGGCGCAATTGGTAGTGGATAATCTCGCTGCATATTTTGCAGATAAAGCACTGCTTACTCCTGTTATTTATTGATTTCCTAGATAGAAAAGCTCGAATTTCCAGTGGAAAATTCGAGCAAACTAGGACATAACTCTTGCCTTAACGATGATCCTCTAAGTAAATAAGACCTTAGAGGATCATCCTCTTTAGAAACGTGGTACGGTCCCTTTCCAGTCTGGTTGGTACTTACGCATTTCTGAAACGTCATCACGGGCACGAATACCACAGTTTTCGTAGTTTTTAGCTAGCACTGCCAAGGCATCTCGGTCCAATTCCACACCTAAGCCCGGTTTATCAGGGACCACGACAGCACCATTTTTGAATGGGATCTTACCGCCGACAATGACTTCCTCTTCTTGCCAAGGGTAATGTGTGTCACAAGCGTACGTTAGGTTATCAATCGCTGCGGCTGCGTGAGTCATGGCCATTAAGCTGATGCCTAAGTGAGAGTTGGAGTGCATCGATAAGCCGATATCCCATGTTTTGCACAGTTGTGCCAGTTCTTGTGTGGCTCTTAGGCCGCCCCAGTAATGGTGATCCGACAAAATGACTTGCACCGAATCCAGCTCGATGGCCTTTGGAATGTCAAAGAATCCAATGACATACATATTGGTCGCTAATGGAATGTCGGTCATGGCGCTTACTTGTCCCATGGCTTCTTGGCCGTGGGCAGGGTCTTCTAAATATTGCAGTAGTCCATTGCCAAATTTGTCTAATAAGCGCTTGGTGGTTTCAACCGTCCAGCCACCGTTTGGGTCAATACGCAGCGGTACATCTGGGAAGGCTTCACGCAGTGCTTCCAGAGCTTCGATCTCTTTTTCTGGCTCGAACACGCCTGCTTTTAGTTTGATCGATTGGAAGCCGTATTGATCAATCATCTTTTTCGCTTGCGCAACGATTTGCTCTGGTGTTATCGCTTCGCCCCAAGTATCTACCCATGGATCATTGGTAAAGCCATGGCGTTCAAACTTGTAGAATAAATATGCACTGTAGGCGACTTCATTGCGTACTTTGCCGCCTAATAAATCACACACAGGACGGTCTGTAATCTTGCCCATCAGGTCTAAGCAAGCCACTTCGAAGGCAGAAAAAATGCGTGGCACTGTAGTTGCACCCAATGTACCTGGGGCGATGTCTAGCCCTGAATTTGGATCGGGTAGAGTGACAACGGATTCAATTTTGTTTCGGATCGCATTGACATTGAAAACATCCATACCCAAAAGATGTGGCGCGACTTGGCGCAATTGGCTGATTGTCTGTTCGTCGCCATAACTTTCGCCTAAACCGTAATTACCGTCTTCGGTTTTTATTTCAATAATGGTGCGCAAGGCCCAAGCTTCATGAACGCCATAAACATTGAGTAGTGGAGGATCGCGGAACGCAATAGGCGTAATTTCAATTTGTTTAATACGTGACATACAGTTATCTCCTGAGAAAAGGGAGTCTTATCGATGGCTTTTTGCCATCAATAAGAAGGTTAAAAAATGTAAATGGTTAATATCCTAAAGCGCTAGGCAAAACCTGCGGCTAGAGCAAACATACAGACGATTAGAATGGTGGCAACAATGCCCCCCGCAATCCAAGGTGCAACGCCATAACGGTCAATTTCAGACTGATTATCGTGACCAATCATAAAGATTCTCCTAGGTTAATTTCCGAGTGCTTCGGGAAGCCAAAGGGCGATTTGAGGGAAGCTCATAACGAGAATCAACCCGACAACTTGTAAGCCGATAAATGGCAATACAGAGATAAAAATTTCTTGTAGGGAAATGTCTTTTGGTGCGACTGATTTGAGCCAAAAACAGGCAGGACCAAACGGTGGTGATAAGAAGTAAATCTGAATGTTGAGAACAAACAGAATACCAAACCAGACTTTTGCTTGATCTGGTGTCAGTCCAAGTTCAGGTGCTAGAGTCATAACAACAGGAGCAAAAACAGGAACCGTAATTAGAACGATGGCGATCCATTCCATAAAAGTACCTAAGATCACCAAAATCAGCATCATTACCAAGATCACGCCAATAGCTGGAATGCCAAGGTTCATAAAGAGTGAGCGCATAAAGTCCGCTCCACCGATTAAGTTAAAGATACCGACAAAAGATACGGACCCCAGTACTAACCAAATGATGGTACCCACTGTTGCCATAGAACCTACTAAAGATGCCTTCAGCATGGCCCATTTAAACTCGTGACGTACTGCAGAAACAATCATGGCACCCAAGGCGCCCACTGCCGCCGCTTCGGTAACCGAAGCAATACCGCCATAGATGGACCCCATTACACAGCCGATTAGCATAATGCTCAAGAATACTGCGCTCAGACGCGATTTTGATAGCTTGCGCTCTTCGCCTGTTAGCTCGGCCACTTCTTTCGCCGTTGGTGCTAATTTAGGGTTAATGTGTACACGAATCAAAACATACAAAGCATAAAATATGGCTAGCATAAGACCAGGAACAGCACCAGCCATGAAAAGGTCGCCAATGGCGACTTCTGCAGATAGGCCGTAGACGATCATGATGATGGAAGGTGGAATCAACGTGGCTAAGGCGCCTGCCGCACAAATCAGACCTATGGTCATTTTTCGATCATAGCCTAAACGGAGCATTTGCGGCAAGGCGACTAGCCCAAGCATCACTATTTCGCCACCCATTACACCAGACATCGCCGCGAGAATGACTGCAACAACAACGGTTTGTACCGCTACGCCGCCACGAAGGTTGCCTGCGAATACTGACATGGCATCAAACAAATCTTCTGCGATACCTGATTTTTCTAAGATCGTTGCCATTAATACGAAGAAGGGAATGGCAATAAGAGTGTAGTGATCAAGCAATGTTGCGGTGTTGGCGGATACTAGATATAAGCCACGAGGGCCAAAAAAGGCAATCGCCATGACGACAGAAACGATCAAGGTCACTATACCTAGCGGCATACCTGTCATCATCAAAGACACCAGCATCGTGACCATGATTAAGGATATTACCCCTAAACTGTATGAGCGCATGTTTAGTGCGGTGCTTGGATCTAGACTTTGACCAACCGCTGAAAAGTAGCCACTTACACCGTCGAAAATTGATCCAGGCCCAGAAATATAAGCCAGTACACCATTAATAAAGTATAAAGCCATAAATAGACCGATTAACTTTACGATGGTTTTGGCCCATCTACTATTTACATGACGCCAAAGGTTAACGGTTAGCTGAGCGAGGTACATAAACCCACCCAGCATCAATAAGGTTTTTAATACCATCGGCATGGGCGAGTTAAACGCACTGCCAGTCCGCTCTATATGGTCTATTGCCATGTAAGCGCGCATGGATGCATCAGATAGCAGCAGGAATAGCGCAACAATACCAATGCAGGATGCAAATAGGTCAAGACGCCATTGGGCTTTAGGAGAAGCGATATTATGAATCACTGTAATACCAATATGGCGATTCTTTAGTGTTATGTAACCCGCAGAAAGCATCCATGTGGCGGCACACAGCACCATCACTACTTCAAATGCCCATTGTGTTGGCGAATTAAACACATAGCGGGCAACGACTTCCCATAAAGTCGCACCGGCAGCGACAAGGTAAAGCAGTGAAACCCCAATGCCTGAAAAGTGGCTAAAGTGATCTATGGGAGTGTATTCGAATTCTTCATGCTGCTGTGCATGCTCAATCGGGTTGTCGTCGGCAATTTCGACAATGTCATCAGTATTGAGGCTTTGAGTTTTGGTCATAGTGTTCACCTGATTTATCAGTCTACTGCATTGCATCGGTAGCTTATTTTTTATATAGAAGGTACGGCGGCGGGACTATGTCCCAGCCGTCGCTAGTGGTAAAACACTCTTGAGCTAGAGTAAGCCTTTTTCGGTCATGAATTTAACGTGTGCTTTGTATACTTCTGTGGCCAGGGGAGATGCACTACCAAAGGCTTCCCATGCTTCTTTTGCTACCTTACGGAAATCGTCACGCTCGGATTGAGGCCAGTCGATGACGGTAATGTCGCCTTTGGCTTTGTCTCGTGCGACCAGTTCTTTATCTTTAGCATCTAGGTAGGTGCGTAGATCAGCGTAAGCACTCAAAAACCATTCTGTTAGAGCCGCTTGGTCTTCTTTATCGATCTTGTTCCAGGTGGCTTCATTGATGGTAAATTGCATAAAAGGCATTGAATGAATGCCAGGATAAATTGGATATTTGGCGACCTTGTGCATGCCGCTGGCGTCATTGTTTGCGTACGCTGAAGAGTCAGCCGCGTCAATCACGTTTTTCTCTAGGGCGGTGTACACTTCTGAACCAGGCAGCGAAACAGGAGCTGCGCCAGCACGACGGAATACATCTGCAGCAAGGCCTTCAGGGGAGCGAACTTTTAGCCCTTTCATATCTGCGACACCACGAACAGGTACTTTTGATACGAAGGCTTCGCGTTTTTCAGAGCTGCAACCAATGACATGCACGCCGGGGTCGTATTTGTTGTACATTTTTTGTAGTAGTTCTTTACCACCGCCTTGCATGCAAAATTCTTCAACTTGGGCTGGATTGTCATAGCCTGCAATTAGGTCACCCATCAACGCATAAGCGGGGTCTTTGCCTGCAAAATAGCTGGTTGCTGTTAAATCGCCATCCAAGATTCCCATAGAAACCGCTACAGGCGTTTCTTTATGTGAAACGACAGAGCCAATAGGTAGCAATTCTATTTGCAGGTCGCCTCCAGTCATTTCTTTTAGTTTAGGTATCCATATTTGATTCAAGCGAGTCAAACTGATGTGTGACGCATTAAAGCTGGTTTGGACCTTGAGTGTTTGAGCGTAGGTTGGTGCAACCGAAAAGGCTAACCCTGCTGTAAGTAGAGTTGCAGTAAGCGTTTTAGGTATAGATGTGAGGGGCATTGTTCTTCTCCTGATTTTTAGATTTATTGTTAGGAATTGCTCTTTATGGTTTCTTATATACTAATATATTAGTTGTTCTGCCGCTCATATACTAATATATTAATTTCGATGCGCAAGTCTTTTTTCTTTCGTGCTGCAAACGGCTCTGAGATAATGACTTAACTATTTAAGGCAAAATATGGCTTCAATCTTATGAACCAGAAGAATAATTATTTGATTAAAAATTATTTAGAGCAGAGTAACGACTTGCCTCGTACTGCTGTTGATCGTGTGTATGATGATTTATTACGTCGTATTGTTAGTTTAGAACTCCCACCAGGATCACAGCTTGTTCGTGGTGAGTTATGTAGTGAATATAAAGTCAGTCAAACACCCGTCAGAGAAGCATTGTTGAGACTTGAACAGCTAGGTTTAGTGAATGTTAAACCTCAGTCTGGTACAGAAGTATCTTACATTGATGTAAAGCAATTAGAGCAGAGTCACTTTCTTCGAGAGGCGCTGGAGTTTGAAGTAGTGCGACAGCTAACGCAGATTCCAAACGAGGAAATTGTGTCTCAACTGCGAGAAATTGTTGCAATGCAGGAGCAGGTTTCTACAGCAGATAGTGAGGACATTATCATGTTTGCTAAACTGGATGAGCTGTTTCATCGCTCAATGTTTACTGCAATAGGGCATGAGTCTTTGTATAAGTTGGTGCGTTCAAGATCTGGGCATATGGATCGTGTGCGACGCTTGCATTTGCCTTCTGAAGGTAAGATTCGCAGTGTTCTGGCTGGACATAAGGCGATTATTGATGCGATAGAGAGCGGTTCGCAAGACAAGGCCTTTGAGACTATGCGCGATCATTTGGCGGGTACTATTTCACGAGTACGTATTTTGCGGGAGGAGTTTCCTGAATATTTTAACTAACTGTTATGCATGTTTTGTTTCAAGCTAAAAACCCCTTAAACATTCCTCAATTGGTGAATGGGAAATTGGTATAAATAAGTCTTTTCAATTGATAAGAAAACACTCTATTGGCCAAACTGGCTAGTAGAGTGTTTGTTTTAGGGAGTTCAACTTGTTAGAAACACAAAGCGTGATTTTAGATGTGGCCGCGCCAGTGTTGTTGATGATTGCGATGGGGGCATTTTTGCGCCGTATCCATCTAATCAATGATGGTTTTATTTTGGTGAGCTCGCGATTCGTCTTTCAAGTCTCGATGCCCGCTTTGTTTTTCTTCGGCATGATGGGCAATAATTTAAGTGGTTTGATCAGCCTCAATTTAGCGGCCTATTTTTTGGCCGCGATAGGGCTTACTTTTTTACTGTCGTGGTGGTTAGCGGTCAAGCTTAATGTACCAGAACGGCAGCGTGGCGTGTTTGTTCAGATTGCTTTTCGAGGCAATTGTGGGATTTTCAGTGTTGCGCTAGTGGTCAATATGTTTGGTCAGGAAGGCGTGGCGCTGGGTGGCGTGATGTCTGGCTTGAGTGTGTTGCTGTTTAATATTCTAGCCGAAGTGATATTAACACGTTATAGCCACGGTCAATTGCGTTTGGTTCCAGTGCTGAAAAGCCTTCTGAAGAACCCGCTTATTGTCAGTATCGTGCTTGGTGTCGGGGCCAATATGATAGGACTGACATTGCCTGCTTTTGTGATGAAAACTGGCTCTTTAATTGGTGGTTTGTCTTTGCCCTTGGCATTGGTTTGTATTGGGGGATCATTGGCGACCAGTGGTTTTTCATTACCAAAACACTTTTCCATGGCGATGTTATGTAAAGTCCTATTGAGTCCTCTTTTGTTTACGGCGATTGGGTATGGATTGGGCTTTAGTCAAAAAGAATTGTTGTTTTTGTTTATCTTTTTAGCGGCTCCTACGGCGGCCTCTGCCTACGTCACAGCCGTAGCAAAAGGCGACGATGGTAAATCAACGGCAAACGCGATTGCCAGTACGACATTAGTGTCCTCTGTGGTGATTGTGGTGGGGATTCCGTTGATTATTTGGGTAACGGGCAGCTAGCTAAACGTCACAATAAAAAAACGCGCTTCACATGGAGACAGTGAAGCGCGTTTTTATGTCGGGCATTTTCTTAGGCACGGTTATGACCGTGTTTTTTTCTACTAGGCTGGCAATACGCCTAGCTCAACAAGGCGTTCATGCAAATAACTTTTTGCCGTGTGACGTTCTGACAACACCACTTCCGGTTTAGGGTGAAGGAACAGAGGCAATGAGATGCGCGATTTGGTTTTGTCTGCGCCTTCTGGGTTGATCACACGGTGGGAAGTGGATGGAAAATAACCACCAGACGCTTCTTGTAGCATGTCGCCAATATTGATGATAAGCGTGCCAAAATCACAGGGCACGTCCATCCAGGTGCCGTCTTTGGATTTAACCTGTAAACCAGGCTCATTGGCGGAAGGCAGGATAGTGAGCAAATTGATGTCTTCATGGGCACCTGCGCGGATCGCCCCTAGTTCTTCATCGCCCTTGAGTGGTGGGTAGTGTAAAACGCGAAGTAAGGTTTGTTGGCTACCATCTACCATGCTGGAGAGCGATTGTGAATAATGTTTCGCTACGTCTGCTGGAGAGTGCTTTTCTACCCAAGCGAGTAACTCTTTTGCCAAGGCAGATGCTTCGCCATAGTATTGTTCTAACAAGGGTTTTTGTTTTTCAGGGCACTGACCCCAAGGGTAGTAATGAAAATACTCTTTGATGTCACGTTTGGTATGACCTTTGGCGGTTTCCGCTACCTTAGGTGAAAAATAACCATCCTGTGGACCGACGTTATAGCGGTAGTCGTATTTACTGTCATCCGCGAAGAATTCCTGCCAATCTTGGTAGATAGCGCTAACCAATTCTTTTTTGATGGGGTGGTTTTTAAGCACACCAAACCCTGTTTCGCGTAAGGATTTAACGAAGTCTTCTTGAGCGGTAGGGCTGTTGTAGTCAATGGCTTGTAGTTGCATGTTTTTTCCTTTTGCCAGTTATTGGCGGTCTCGTCTTCATCGAATAGTGCAAAGTTGTTTCATGTATTTTCAATCGGCCTCATGGGGCCGGATTCAGAAAACAATGGATTCTTTAGAGCAAGATGCGTAAGACTAAGAGGACCAACCACTGTGGAAAAAATAGCGTAAGTCGACGGTTTCTGCTTGATAATGTTCTAGCCATTGCGCCAAGCTCATCGTCTGAACGCAACCAAATAGCTTGGTCTGAGCCGAGCTTTGATGAGCGTTGTATGATGAAGTCATGGACATGTTAGCTATCTCAAATGTGAAAACATCGTTAGTTTACTGCTTGAAATGTGTGTTTTGAAGGGATTTAGTAATAATTTGTGTATTAGGGGTGGGTTAATTTTTATCTTCCTCTATACTGCATAAGTCGGTTGTATAAATTTACCGTCTTCTTTTTGATCTTCTTTACAGTTCTACCGTCTATTCTGCCTTTTGGCATGTTGTTTTTTTAGCTCCAAGTACTTCTTAAGTGTAAATAATCAACGCGCTCACTGCGTTGTCATCAATTTAAAGAGGGCTCATGACTATGAATGCATATTTCGATTCTTTTAAAAATCACTTTCTGATTTCTATGCCACATCTAGACGACCCCCACTTTGAACACACGGTTATTTATCTCTGCGAACATACAAAAGCGGGTGCGATGGGGATTGTTATCAATCGTCCATCCAATGTTGACTTTACCGAGTTAGCCGACCATCTTGGCATTCACATTATCAGCCCGCATTTGGGCGCTGAACCCATTTATAATGGTGGGCCTGTGGAAGCTGAACGCGGTTTTATCTTGCATACCACAGATAAATCTTGGGAACGAACCCTACAGGTAACCGACGATGTGTCTTTATCTGCCTCCTTAGAAGCGATTGAGGACATTGCCCAAGGTAACGGTCCTGAGGCATTCCGAATTACGCTGGGATGCGCTGGTTGGGATGCAGGACAGCTCGAAAACGAAATAGCCAATAATGATTGGCTGGTATGTGAAGCGGATTTAGACGTATTATTTCATACTCCAAGTGATATGCAGTTTACCGCCGCGACTCGTGTGCTGGGAATTGATATGACAAGACTTTCACCGGATATAGGACATGGTTAATGACGGTAACATCGTCTTTGAATGCTAGCCAGAAGCCCAATACTGCACGCGCAGTATTGGGCTTTGACTTTGGTACGACACGGATTGGCGTGGCGGTTGGCCAGAGTATTACGGGAACCGCACAGCCGCTTGACCCTCTTAAGGCAAAAGAAGGCATTCCCAATTGGGATGAGATAACGCGTATTGTGGAAGAATGGAAGCCAGACGCTTTTGTTGTTGGTCTGCCGCTTGATATGGATGGTTCAGAAAATGAGATGTGTCAACGGGCGCGTAAATTTGCCAAGCGACTGCATGGACGTTTCAACCTTCCTTACCATATGATGGACGAGCGATTGTCCTCTTATGAGGCAAAAGGGCAGGTTATTGCACGTGGTGGTAACCGTAACTTTAAAGAGAATTCTGTGGATGGTTTGGCGGCCCAGATGATTGTGGAAACTTGGTTTGCGGAATCTTTCTAGAGACTTTATCGCTAATAGAAGACAGAGATTACGTCCTGTTTTATGATGAATTTAACAACAAGGTATGAGGAAAGAATGAAGTTAGATTTAGAGCGCTCGCTGGCGTCTATGAGGGAACAATTAGCGTCTTACTGCGAAAAGAAAAAGATTGAAGATGCCATTGTTGTAGGAATTCATACCGGTGGTGTTTGGGTGGCGGAGCATTTGATGTCTGCTGTGCCAACAAACGAGCCACTCGCCACCTTAGATATTACCTTTTACCGTGATGACTTTACCAAAGCGGGCTTAAACCCTAAGGTAAACCAAACCCTGTTACCAGCGATTGAAGACAGGCACGTTATTTTAGTCGATGACGTATTGATGTCTGGCCGGACGATTCGAGCCGCCATGAATGAAATATTTGACTTTGGTCGACCTGCCAGTATCACCTTAGCGATTCTTTATGATCTTGGGCAGCATGAGTTACCGATTGCGGCGGACATTGTTGGCGAGCAGTTGACGCTTAATCCTGACCAAAGAGTTAAGCTAACAGGGCCGCAACCGCTGGGTTTTTCTGTCATTGATACCCATTAATATGCACAACAACGCTTTATTTTTTAGCGAACACATACGACAATTAGCGCATGGATAAAATTGACGCTACAGCGGTTACAGGAATAATTTCTCGCCAAGAAAATACGGTGAGAGGGCTGTTTAATGTCATGAATGCCCGGTTACAGTATGTCTGAACCGGGCATTTTCCTATCTAGACGTTCTATTAAGCAAAAAGAGAAAGACGATACCGTCTTTGCAGTTTGAGGAAAGCAAACCATGATGCGATCCGAACCTCGGGCATTACAGTTAAACGAACACGGGCAGCTTAAACATTTCCTAACGTTGGATGGCTTGGATAAAACCATTTTGACTGAGATTCTTGATCGGGCAGAATCTTTTCTTTCGATGGGAGAGCAATCGGTTAAAAAAGTCCCCTTGCTACGCGGCAAAACCGTGGTCAATTTATTCTTCGAAAATTCTACTCGAACTCGCACAACCTTTGAGTTGGCTGCGAAGCGTTTATCGGCTGACGTTATCAATCTCAATATCGAAACCTCTGCCACATCCAAAGGTGAATCCTTACTGGATACCTTAAAAAATCTAGAAGCCATGCAAAGCGATATGTTTATTGTGCGCCATTCAGACAGTGGTGCGGCACATTTTATTGCTGAGCATTGTACGCCTAACGTGGCCATTATTAATGCAGGGGACGGACGTCACGCCCATCCAACGCAAGCCATGCTAGACATGTTGACGATTCGTCGTCACAAGGGGGGCTTTGAAGGGTTAAAAATCGCCATTGTGGGCGATATTTTGCACTCTCGTGTGGCGCGTTCGCAATTGCAGGCGCTGACGACATTGGGTGTCAGTGATGTGCGTTTGGTCGGCCCCAAGACTCTTGTGCCCAGTTTCTTTGCGGAAATGGGGGCTACGATTTGCCATGATTTAGAAGCGGGTTTAAAAGACGTCGATGTCGTGGTGATGTTGCGTCTGCAGAAAGAGCGCATGAAGGGCGGGTTGTTGCCAAGTGAAAGTGAGTTTTATCGTTTGTACGGCTTAACGGAAGAAACGCTCGCTTGGGCCAAGCCGGATGCTATTGTCATGCACCCAGGTCCAATTAACCGTGGCGTGGAAATTTCCTCAGAAGTTGCCGATGGCAAACATTCGGTTATTTTGAACCAAGTAACTAACGGCATTGCGGTGCGTATGGCGGTGATGTCTATGGCGATGAGTGGGCAGTTGCAAAGTGCCGAATCGTCAGCAGCGGGGGATGATAAATAGCATGAAATTACGTATTCAAAATGGTCGTGTGATCGATCCTAGTCAGGGTCTCGATGCTGTCACAGAATTGTTTATTGAAAATCAAAAAATTGTCGCGATTGGTGAGGCGCCAGAAGGGTTTGATGACGCTGACGTCGTGGACGCCTCAGGACAATGGGTATTGCCTGGATTAGTGGATCTGGCGGTGTCTTTACGTGAACCTGGTTTGACTCAAAAAGGGAACATTGCCACGGAAGGTCGTGCGGCGGTTTCTGGTGGTGTCACCACTTTGGTGTGCGCGCCTGATACTCGCCCTATTGTTGATACGCCAGCGGTGGCGGCCTTGATCCAAGATAAGGCTGACGATGCAGGAATGGCGAACGTATTTCCTCTTGGTGCGCTAACACAGGGGTTAGAAGGCGCTCAGCTTAGCAACATGGTGGCGTTGACTGACGCGGGTTGCGTGGCGCTATCCAACCATCGTCATCCTATGGCGAGTACTAAGGTGTTGGTACGTGCGCTTGAGTATGCGGCAACACACGATTTGTTGGTGGTATTTCATCCTGACGAGACCAGTCTTTCAGAAGGGGGGTGCGCCCATGAAGGTTTGATGTCGACCATGCATGGTTTGCCAGGCATTCCTGAAGAAGCAGAAACCATTGCGTTGATGCGCGATTTATTGCTGGTGCAAAAAACAGGAGTGCGTGCGCACTTTGCTCGCTTATCTTGTGCGAAATCGGTTGAGATGATCGCCGATGCCAAAGCATCCGGCTTGGATGTCACTGCGGACGTGGCGGTACACAATTTGTTGCTGACTGATCAGCTGTTGAATCGTTTTGACGGTCATTATCATGTATTGCCGCCACTGCGTAGCGATGAAGATCGATTGACCTTGATTGAGGGCATCAAAGCGGGGGTTATTTCCGCCATTTGTTCTGATCATCAGCCACATGAAAAAATGGCCAAGATCGCACCATTTGCTGCGACCGAACCGGGCATGGCGAACGTAGAAATATTGCTGCCTTTGGCGATGCAATTGATCGATGAAGGCGACTTAGACTTCATGACGCTGTTAACTTGCCTGACCTCAGGGCCTGCAGCCTGTTTTGGTTTAGAGGCAGGTTCTTTATCCGTGGGCAGTTTCGCAGACTTCATTTTGTTTGATAGTACGGCACGTTGGACATGGTCTTCTGAGAACCGCAAGACAAAAGGCCACAATTCTCCTTACCTCGGTGAAGAGTTTGTCGGTCGCGTTATGGCGACTTACATCTCAGGCCAACGGGTTTATCAGGTAGTTTGAGTCAATAAGTAAGGCTAAGTAGGGTTTTTCGCTTACTTGGTCTTACTATTCCTTTACTTTTAATATTAGGCCGTTAATCTAGTTTGAATCACGGATTATTTTGGCTTTAGTATTTTATGTCTATCGATTCTTCAAACTCATTGTTCAGGGAACAGCAGGCATTGCAGTCGCGTGTAGTCTTTCTTGAAAAAGAGCGAGATTTTGTAAAAAAGCTCTACGGTGATATGCCTCAGATGTTGCAGCTACTGGCAAAAGGGGCTCTTTTAAGTACTTTACTGAATTGTTCTAAACATAAGCTACAATCTCAATTGCCCAATGCGTATTGCCTTTTTATTGTGTGTGACAAGGAGTGTTTGCAGTGGCGTTTACAATATACTGATTCGATTAATGACCGTTTGCTTAATGTGAACGGTCAACTTATTAGCATTCCTCAAGCTTTGATTACTTTTGCGGCTAGCCCTTCGTGTCCTAAGCGCCATGATGTGGATATTCAAACCGTGTCCAGCTGGAAACATTGGCAGCCTTTTTTGCAGGATCACGGTTTTACCGATGTATCTATGGTCAGTGTGTCGGATGACCAAGGTTCTATCTATCTTATGTTGGCGTTTCAGCGAGAAAAAAATCGCTTAGAAGATGAGCTGATGATGCTTGCACTTGATGCGTATGAGGCTTGGCTATGTGCCATTTTTGAGCGTGAAAAAGCCGATCATCTGTTGCTGGAAGACAGTCATCGAGATCCATCCACTGGGTTATTACGTCGTTACAGTTTTGAAAACAGTTTTGGTATTGTACTAAAAGACTCTCGTCGCCATTTTCAGCGAGCGGCTTTGCTGTCCATTTTGTTGCACTCTAGTTCAAAGGTGAATGACGCTGAGTTAAAAGCACTGGCTGACGTCATGAGCGATACCGTTCGTGATAATGATCTTATTGCCCATTACGATGAGCATGAACTGGTGATGGGCATACGTATCCAACATTTAGAAGACGCAGAAGTAGTGGCGGCAAAATTATTAAAATCGTTAAGTTGCCCTGAGTTTTCGAAAAATCGATTGGTACGAGGCGGGCTGTCCATCGGTATTGCTTTTTATCCTGAACATTCGTCATTGGAATCGCTTTATCAGGCCGCTTCGTTTGCCGCGCATTCATTGAAAAATATCACTGGATATCGCCTTGAGTTTCACGGAGAGTGCTATGAGTCTAGCGCTGGTTTTTATACCTTGTGAAGCCCAATAAGTCGTCACGTCACTTTTATTTGTCCCTTAAAATAATGATATCATGCTTCCTCTAAAGGGTTTTTAAGCGTGTTCAGTGTGTTTGGGCTGATGCATGCAGACAAAAAATGAGCCTACGGTGGGTGAATATTAGGAGCATAATGCGATATGTCGATGAAAATCGAAAGCCTCGAAGTGGCCGATATCAAAGCCAATTTAGTCCAGGTTACGGGACAGATTGACCAGCTCGTTCAACAATGTCATAGAGCGGCAGGCTGCGTACGTTTATTGGCAGTCAGTAAGACTAAGCCCGTGTCCGCGTTGTGTGCGGCCTATGAAGCAGGGCAAAGAGCGTTCGGTGAAAACTATGTGCAAGAAGCGGTCGACAAATACCACGCTTTATCGCATTTAACCGACATAGAGTGGCACTTTATTGGCCCTATTCAGTCCAACAAGTCACGCCTGATTGCGGAAACAATGCATTGGGTGCATTCGATTGATCGTGAGAAAATTGCGCGTCGTTTGAGTGAGCAGCGTTTAGAAGGATTACCACCATTAAATGTCTGTATTCAGGTGAACATTAGTGGTGAAGAGAGCAAAGCGGGTATCGCTTTGTCGGAGTTGGGTGATATGGTGGCTTTGATAAATTCGTTGCCGAATTTACGTCTTAGAGGCCTGATGGCCATCCCAGCACCGCAGGAAAGCCATGCCGCGCAATGCGCCGTGTACGCGCCACTGGTGGAGGCTTTTGTTGATTTATCAACATCCGATAGCATGATAGACACGCTGTCGATTGGTATGTCTGGCGACTTAGCTGCCGCGATTGAATCTGGCAGCACCATGGTGCGAGTCGGAACCGCTATTTTTGGTGAGCGCGATTACTCAGCGAAAGCGTGAGAGACAACGACAGTGTATTTTAAATAGGTAGGCGAATGTCTGCTTAAATAATGAACAGAGTAGGATATAAAATGACACCAAATATCGCCTTTATTGGCGTGGGTAACATGGCAAGATCGATTTTTAGTGGCATGCTGGCGAGTGGCTACCCAGCTGAAAACATGATCGGTACGTCTAGAACGCCAGAAAAACGTGATTATTATCAGCAACAGTATGGTATTGCCATGTTGGCCGATAATGACTCCGCAGTGACTCAAGCGGATGTAGTCGTGCTGTGCGTTAAACCGGCACAAATGCAAGAGGTGATTGAAGCCTTCTCGGCTTCTGTACGAGAAGATCAGCTGTTCATTTCAGTCGCCGCGGGTGTTGAGCTAGACGCGATGGCCCATTGGTTAGGTAAGCCTGTTGCTTTGGTTCGCAGCATGCCAAACACACCTTCGCAACTAGGTGTGGGGATGACAGGATTAATCGCGAACCAGTACACCAGCGATGAGCAAAAAACATGGGTCAGTGAATTGTTCTCTAGCATTGGCCACTCTGTTTGGGTGGACAATGAAGAGCACATGCACACGGTGACCAGCTTATCGGGCAGTGCGCCTGCGTATTTTTTTCGCTTCCTTGAGAGCATGATCAAACATGCACAGCAACAAGGTATGGATGAAAAGACCAGCCGTGAGTTGGCCAGTCGAACTATGTTAGGCGCAGCACGTATGGTAATCGAGTTGGATGAACCTATTGCTCAATTGCGCAAGAACATCACCTCACCTAAGGGGACAACGGAACAGGCGTTGTTATCTTTGGAGGCATCCGATATTGATAAAATGGTAGCCGATGCAATGACGGCTTGTATTAACCGCTCTAAAGAAATGGCGCAAAGCTTTTCTGCAAAGAAACCTTAATTAAGGACTATTGAACATGTACTCGGATCCATTTGTCATGCTAGTAAAGGTGGTCTGTAACCTTTATCTATTTATTGTGTTGTTACGTTTGGTGCTTCAACTGACTCGTGCGGATTTTTACAATCCGATTAGCCAAGGCATCGTTAAAGCGACGAGCCCAATTGTCTTGCCTTTGCGCAAGGTTATTCCAGCGATTGGGCGTTTGGATACTGCATCCCTGGTGTTAGCATTGGGTGTGCAATTGCTGACCGTCTTTTTGGTGGTACTGATTAACGGTGTGGGTATTTCACCAGTAAGCTATGCTATTTTTACTGTGGCAGGCACCTTATACCATTTGTTGGATTTGTATTTTTGGGCCATGCTTATTTCGGTCATTTTGAGTTGGGTCGCGCCTACGGCGAGTCACCCAGGTGCTCTGTTGGTTGGGCAAATTACGGCACCTCTATACCGTGCTTGTCAGCGAGTGATTCCGACCTTGGGCGGATTGGATTTATCCCCCATTTTTATCTTTCTGGCGATTTCGTTTTTGAAGCAAGTGTTAGCACCCTATAGTATTTAGTGTTGTCAGCGGCATTGCGTATAAGGCAATAAAAATACTGGATATTATTCGGTGAATTGAGAACAGGGGCGTATTCCTATATGATGCGACCCCTAAACGGGAATTTGAGCGGACAAAAAAACGTCAGCTGCCCGCTTCCTTCTCCCTTATTAATTTTTTGGATGAAAGCTATGAGTACGATTGCGGTTTATCCGGGGACATTTGACCCTATTACAAACGGCCATACGGATTTGGTTGAACGCGCATCAAAGCTATTTAACAAGGTTATCGTAGCGGTGGCTGCGAGCCCTAAAAAGCGCCCAGCGCTGTCCCATGAAATGCGTATTTCATTGGCGAAAAAGGTATTGGGGCATTTGCCTAATGTGGAAGTGGTCGGTTTTGATAACCTATTGACCGAGTTTACGCGTTCCGTTAACGGCAAAGTCGTGATTCGTGGCCTGCGTGCTGTGTCAGATTTTGAATATGAGTTCCAATTAGCCAATATGAATCGTGCGATTGCACCGGATGTTGAAAGCATCTTTTTGACGCCTTCTGAAAAACATTCTTATATTTCGTCGACCTTAGTGCGAGAAATTGCGTCTCTAAATGGTGATTTTGGTCAGTTTGTAAATCCAGAAGTAAAACGTGTTCTGCAAGAGCACTACCAAACGATTTAATGTCTGTTTTATTTAGCTCTGCTGCTTAGCGCCTGTGCCAATATCGCAGCGGTCTTAGGAGAGAAGAATGTCTCTTATCATTACCGATGAATGCATCAACTGTGATGTGTGTGAACCTGAGTGCCCGAACGAAGCGATTTCTCAGGGAGATGAGATTTATGTGATTGACCCATCCAAATGCACAGAGTGCGTAGGCCATTTTGATGAGCCTCAATGTCAGCAAGTGTGTCCTGTTGACTGCATTCCTTTGGACCCCAATCATAAAGAAACGGAAGAGCAGCTAATGGAAAAATACCTGGTGCTCACAGGTCAGCTATAACCAATAGGGTGTTACCGCTATCGACACAAATAGTTTTATCTTTTTAGCCGGAATATTGCTGTTAGTCAGTATTCTGGCCAGCTCTTTTACGGTACGCGTTGGCTTACCTTTGTTGCTTGTTTTCCTCGGAATGGGGATGTTGGCAGGTGAAGAGGGAATTGGCCAACTGGACTTTGACAACCCAAGCCTCGCCTTTTTTGTGGGCAACCTTGCCCTCGCCGTCATTCTTCTGGATGGCGGCATGCAAACCAAAACCAGTACGTTCCGTGTGGCTTTATGGCCATCTTTGTCTTTGGCTACGTTGGGAGTGGTCTTTACCACCGCGGCCGTCGGAATGTTTGCGGCTTGGTTGCTCGATGTACAGTTGATCTATGGCTTGCTACTGGGGGCGACGGTCGGTTCAACCGATGCGGCAGCCGTTTTTAGCTTGTTGCGTAACAGTGGCGTAAAGCTTAATGAGCGTGTTGGCGGCACATTGGAAATAGAATCCGGTGCCAACGATCCCATGGCTATCTTGCTGGTGGTAATGCTCACGGGCTTGCTGCAAAGTGCGGATCATTTGAGTATTTTGTCTTTCTTAGGGCAAATGCTGCAGCAATTTGCTGTGGGCGGTGTGCTTGGTCTGCTAGGTGGTAAACTGCTATTAATGATACTGCGTCGTGTGCCTTTGATTGAAGGTTTATACGCACTTCTCATTATTTCTTTTGGTCTGGCTATTTTTTCTGGTGTCAATATGATTGGCGGCAGTGGTTTTCTGGCCGTCTACTTAGTGGGCTTGACGGTTGGGAATGGGCGTATTAAACAGCTTGACGCTATCTCTCAGGTGATGGACGGTTTGGCCTGGTTGGCACAAGCTGGCATGTTCTTATTGCTTGGTCTATTGGTTACGCCATCCAGTTTGTTAACCCATGGTTGGCAAGCGATTGCGATTGCCGCATTTTTGATTTTTGTTGCACGTCCTTTGGCGGTAATGGTCTGTTTGCTGCCATTTGATTTCCGTTGGCCCGAACGCTTTTACATTAGTTGGGTTGGCTTGCGAGGTGCGGTTCCCATTGTATTGGCGCTCTATCCGATTATTGCTGGCTTGTCTAATTCGGAATTATTGTTTGAAATTACCTTTACCGTGGTGCTGATTTCTTTGTTACTACAAGGGTCGACAGTGCCATTGGTGGCGCGCTGGTTGAAAGTTGTCGTGCCTCCAGCTCCTGCGCCAACGACGCGCTTTTCTTTGATTGATGATGCCGATTCGCACCACTCATTAGAATTGTACGAGTTTCTTGTGCAGACTGAGAAAGTACGTATTCCCGCTTCGATTGTGCAAAATGTACCCAGTGCAACCGTGTCTACACCGCAGTTGGTATCGCTTGTTCGTGATCAAAAACCCATCGTAGTGAACGCGGATACTGTATTGCAGCTAGGGGATAGAATTTGGATGCTGTTGCATCCAGAAGATGTGAACGATGTCGCGCAGATTTTTTCTCAGCAAGCGTCTGGCTCTTTCTTGTTGCAGAACTTCTTCGGTGAGTTTGCCATTCGTGGTGATGCGCCTCTGATCGACCTCGCGAAAGTATACGGTGTGCCGCTAGAGGGCATCGCGCCTGAAGACACGGCCGCCGAGCTGCTACAACGTCAGCTTGGTAAGCACTTGGTGGTGGGGGATAGGGTGCGCTTTGGTAACATTCGCCTAACCATTCGCCAAATGGACGGCAACCAAATTGAGATCATCGGGCTTAAGTTGCAGGATAAGCAAGTCTAAGCCCGGTGGCTTTTTATAACGGTTTATTTATTAAAAAGCCGACCAATCTCTTCTAACGATGGAATGACTTGATCGTCGTTTATTAGAATAATCAAGCCTTCAGCCTCTATGGAGGAGAAGGTTTGTGGGTGGGTGACAATCTCACCATCTTTACGCACATAGCCCAACGCGGTGCCAATGTCTTTTTGGATCAGGGTGGTGACCACCTCGGCCCAAGTCACTCCCGTTAAACGTACATTCAAACGAATCGTGTGGTCTCCTTGGTGCCGGAATAAATCTTCTAACACTTGCTCTGTCCCTGGAGCAATTAACGAGCGTACAAGCATTTCTGGATAGGCACGAACAGGTCTGATAATAGCGTTTGCCCCAGCGGCTTTAAATCTCGGTCTATTCGTATCGTTAATCGCTTCCGCGATGATAAACGCTGGCGATTGTAATTCGTGAATTCGATGCAGAATATCAAAGCTCAAACTGTCTGAATGGCTCTCTTGCGAATCTTGGCAAAGTACAATGATGTATTTGGCCTTATGTGCACCTGCGGACTCGAGCATGCCGTCTTCTAAGGCATCGCCTGTGTGATGTACCACACCATGTGATCTTAAATCCAGCGGTAAGCCCTCTGGGAAGGCCGTGGTTAAGATTTGGATCGGAATATCGATCAACTCTGGTGTGACACTAATTTGATTGATCAGCAAGCCTAGGTAGCGTTCTGCATCGTATTTAGGGGTATTAACAATAAGTATGTGATCTTGCATATCGTCCCACTTCATTCGGCCTTTAATGCGCATCTCTTTGCGTATTAGCCTGATTTCGACATAGTCACTGGCGATTTGAGCGAGCAGAGTGATCCCCATTCCATAAATTAGCAGAATAGTCGAAAACTGCCCCCAAAAAGTAATGGCTGAGATATCTCCATAACCCGTTGTACTGGCCGATGTCATGGTCAGCCAGAAGGCTTGCCACCAATCCAAATCTTCGAAAAAAACCATCGCTAAGCTGTGTAGGGCAATGACACCAGCAAATAAGACGAGGCGCTTTTTTAAATCACTCGTCTCATGCAAGTGAACTTTTTTGCGAAACTGATGACGATTTTTATTTCGCCTTAGCATCATTGCGAGAGAGTTCATCGGACCTCTGTGTTATTCATTATCGATTGGCATGGCGTAATTTAACTGACGCCAAGACTCATACACCATCACCGCGACAGTATTCGATAGATTTAAGCTGCGTGAATTGGCTTGCATGGGCAAACGCAGTCTTTGGGCTGGTGGTAGCGCTTCAATAAACTCAGCAGGCAGGCCACGTGTCTCAGGGCCAAAAACTAGCACATCGTTTTCAACAAAGCGCGCTTCGCTGTGCGTACGACTGCCTTTAGTGGTTAGAGCGTAAATCGTGGCAATCTCGTTCTGATCAACAAAGGATTGAAAGTCTGGATAGCGTTTTAAACGAGTGAACTCATGATAATCTAACCCTGCCCGACGTAGCTTCTTGTCGTCTAGATCAAAGCCGAGAGGCTCGATCAGGTGCAAATGAAAGCCAGTATTGGCGCATAAACGAATAACATTGCCCGTATTGGGTGGAATCTCAGGTTGGTAAAGCACAACATGCAGCATAGGTTTATCTCCTTGATATAAGGAGAATAATACCAGAGGAACAGAAGAAACTAAGTTTTTAATTTTTTTTCAAAAAAACTATTGACCCTTAAAAAGGTTTCTCTATAATACGCCCCACTTGCCCAGATAGCTCAGTCGGTAGAGCAGAGGATTGAAAATCCTCGTGTCGGCGGTTCGATTCCGTCTCTGGGCACCATGATCAAATAAAAAGCCTGCTATTTTTAGCAGGCTTTTTTTTGGTTAAATCGGTTTCTTATCCATAAAACCGGTCTCTTCTTGTTTGCCCAGATAGCTCAGTCGGTAGAGCAGAGGATTGAAAATCCTCGTGTCGGCGGTTCGATTCCGTCTCTGGGCACCATTGTAATATTTCCAACTTTTCCCGAATGCTTACTCTTCATTTTTGCATTTTGACGTATTCGTCATTGAGCATTTCAAAATTCCAAACTCATCTTAAAGCACCTGTGCAGACCGCCTCTGTGGGCAACAGAGCAAAGACAATGTGTGTACACTAGCTGCAAGTCAGTATCCTGCCTAGTGACAAGTAACTTTACAGGTAAGCAAAAAGTGACTATGTTTGATGCTGTATAGGCCTCTCACACCAAGCAATTAGAGCTGAAATGTCATGCCTTTCCAAATTTTAGAAAGCAGCCTTTAAGTCTTGGGGTCAGATCAAGAAACTAGGTTTACATATCTACTTGATTGCACTGAGGGTTTGAAGGGCATGCATAACGCTGCCCCCTGACAGATTAGTTTTTGATCTGACCACAAATTCAAACGCGCTAAGCCTGCAAGTGAAGTTTTGTCCAATATTGTAGCGGCTCACAGCCGTGGTTGGCCGAAAGCCGATAACCCAAAAGTGTCTACTACGATTCGTTTAAGCCCAAACTCCACCAATAACGAAAAAATACCTTAAAGCCCTCATGAAGGCTTTTTATTTTGAGAAAGGTTATTTATCAATAGCTTCTTTGGCCAGTATTTTGCCTTGCCCGTTTTGAAATTCGATAAAAGCATGAACGAATTTTTCTGTGTTGGGTTCTTGAATGATAGGTGTTAGTGAGATAAGGGCATTGGCTATTTTGCCAAAGGTTTCTAGGTCGACACCAAAGCGTTCTTTAAGCGGGGTGTCGTAATCTTCGCCGCTATCGACCAATGCGTCTGCTTGGTCTGGAGTAAGTCCGAGAATTTTTTCTGCGAGTAGCTGTATTTGAATACGTTCCATATAGATTTCCTTTTCTTAGTTGCAGGTTAGGGTGCAAATAAAAAGGCCCCTCATGAAAGAGGAGCCTTTTAGGTAGATTCTTGCAATGCGACAACTAGGCTTTCTTGAGAGTCTTCCATACCTTCAACAACACATGCCAACAACGAGCTAATTTGTTCGCTCGTGACCGTTGTTTTTTGATCTATGATATCCGAAGACATTCTAATCAAATTACGCACCTTGTTGTTTCTCATCAGGCTCCACCCTCGTTTAGCCTTTTATCTGATCCCCTATATTGAACGGTTTTTGTTTTTTGTCAATTTTTGTACACTTTAATATACAAAAAATATCGTTAGAAGTTGCTAACAACGTACTTTACGCCAAAGTAGTTTGCGAGCTTGTTCATATTGGTGATACAGATAGCTCGCTTTTCACTATGAAATTGGTGAATGTACGCTTGGCTTATATCCGTATACTCCGCTAATAGGCGATAGCTTCCTTTGCGTTTTCTGCCGTTAATGATGCTGCTGCTCGAGGTGAACTCGGTGATTTTCTTTCTGAGTTGTTCTTCAAGCTCCTCAACACCGACAGCGTGGTACTCTGTGGTAATGTTTAAATCAAATGAAACGCCTGTTTTTTCCTTCTCTTGGGTTCCCATGATGTTCTCCTATTTGTCGAATCGTAAATATGGCCATGCTTTGTTTGAGTCTTTAAATCCTAGTCCGTTAAAGCCACTGTGGTGGAATCGTAATGTGCCAAAAATTAAATCCCAAAGGGCTAACGGGCTGTAGTTGTATTTATGCAGCCCTTTCTGGTGGTGGATAATATGCTGTTCTGGAATTTGAATAATATAGCCAAGTGGGCGTATCCAGCGAGGCAGTTTAATATTGGCGTGATGGAAGGTTTCTAATATGCCTTCTATCACTAGAGCCATTGCGACGGCATTGGCACTGACATCCAAAATAATTTTACCCAATGCAAACAATATGACGGTGTTTACCACCATTTCTAATGGGTGCCTATAAAATGCCACGCGACTGTCCATGTGAGAAGTGCTGTGGTGCATTTTATGTAGATATTTCCATGCTGTTGGCATCGCGTGCTTTGCTCTGTGAGCCCAGTAGTTAACAAGCGAATAGATAAGATAGAAGATTATACCTTCTATAAGGGGGTCTTCATTTATTTCTATGCCTATTCCGGCAATATTTATCCACCCAAAAAACATTATTTGGGCGAATATTGCGCCAATACTCATTAAGAAACACAGCATGGAGCTAAACCCCTTTTGTGTTTGCCACTGTTTGTTGGGAAAGATCCTTTCTAGTAGAAAGCTAATCAAGAAAAAAATTGCTTGTATTGCAATCAGGTTGGTAATGAACATTTCAAATCTCCTTTCATAATGGAGACTTGAGGCTACTACTATCGATCTTTTTTAATCATGCCTTTTGCAACGTACAATGTACATTTTATAAAAACTTAGCGTCAAATTTGGCGGTTTTTGCTGCAAATGTTATGCTCTCCTTTCTAGTTTAGGTTTCTCTGTAGACGGTTTCCTTGTGCTTCATTCACTTTCTTTTATTACATAACGTAACCAATATTAAATCTTCAAAACTCGTTGTTTTGGCTATGCTTAGACCATCTATGATGTAGCAAGTGGATATGATGGGAGTGATGACGGTCGTCGCCTTAACTACGATGGGGTATTTTAGCCTTGGTGTGGTTGGCTGTTGTGATTTCGCTAGGTTACTCAACGATTATTTAGCCTACTCATGGCTTGGCAGTTGCAGCATCTATCTTTTTCTTAAACAAGCGCCGCTCGGTATTTTTCTCGATTCTTTATTGCTAAATATTGCAAAACCTATTTCACAAGACAAGTTAATAATGATACTTACAAAATGGCTTCCTTAGGAGAGAGTGCTAAAATGGAAGGATTGACTATACAAAGCAGCAGTGGCCAGTTGCCTAATCGTTATCAAGCCTTGAGAGAGGAGTTCGGTGCTTTGGTCATTGCTCTCAATCAAGAAATTTTGCGTTAATTCCTATCTAATTGACCTTTTATCGCCTTTTCGTTTTTGCCTATTAGGCTTTCATCTCAGCTATTTCCCCCTTTTTATCTACTCTTTTTCCGCTAAAAGTTTCATTTGAATGGTAATTGTATTTCAAATGAAACCTAACTATCATCAAAGTGAAATATTTTCTTTCTATAGTGGTTCTTTCTTTTCTAATAAAAACTCATTGTGAGGAACACGGAAATGCATAATTTGAAGTTAGCGTCGGTGGTTGTTGGGTTGGCTATGGCAAGTTCGGGCTTTGCGGCGACACAAATAGAGTGGTGGCACGCTATGGGTGGTGCCAATGGTGAGAAGGTTGATGAAATGGCGAAGGCCTTCAATGATTCTCAGAGCGATTACGAAGTTAAGCCCGTTTATAAAGGCAACTATACGGAAACCATGACGTCGGCGATTGCGGCGTTCCGCGCTAAGCAACAGCCAGCTATCGTACAAGTATTTGAAGTGGGTACAGCCAGTATGATGGCGGCCAAAGGCGCGATCTATCCTGTGTATCAGTTGATGAAAGACTCAGGTCAGCCATTCGATGAAAGTGTGTATTTAAGCGCTGTTACCGGTTATTACTCCAACAGCGAAGGGCAGATGCTTTCCATGCCTTTCAATAGTTCAACGCCAGTTTTGTATTACAACAAAGATTTGTTCAAAAAAGCGGGCATCGATCAAGCGCCTAAAACTTGGCAAGAAGTCGAAAGTGTGGCTAAAAAGTTACAAGCATCGGGTGTGACGTGTGGTTTCACCACGGCTTGGCAGTCTTGGGTTCAGTTAGAAAACTTAAGTGCTCGCCATAACGTGCCGTTTGCGACGTTGGAAAACGGTTTTGCGGGAGTGAAAACCGAGCTCACATTCAATGGTCCATTGCAAGTGGCTCACATTGAGAAAATGGGCGAATGGCAAAAGAACGGCATTTTTAGTTATTCTGGTCGTACCAACGATGGTGCGGCGAAGTTCTACAGCCAAGAATGTGCCATGTTTACCGAATCGTCAGCGGGTTACGCTGGTATCAAGCGTAATGCGACTTTTGATTTCGGTGTGTCCGAGTTGCCTTATTGGGAAGGTAAGGTGCAGCAGCCTTCTAATACCATTATCGGTGGTGCGTCTTTGTGGGTATTGCAAGGCCATTCTAAAGAAGAATACAAAGGTGTGGCGTCTTTCCTGAGCTACTTGTCTAAAGCGTCTGTACAAGCGGATTGGCACCAGTTTTCAGGTTACTTGCCAATTACTAAGGCGGCGTATGATTTGACCAAAGAACAAGGTTTCTACGCAGCAAACCCAGGTACAGAAACGGGTGTCATGCAAATGACAACGGGCACGCCTACGGCAAATACTAAGGGTTTGCGTTTGGGTAACTTTGTACAGATCCGTGGCATCATTGATGAAGCATTAGAGTCTGTATGGAGCGGAGATGTGGATGCTCAAACGGCTCTTAATACGGCGGTTGAGCGTGGTAATGCGCAACTTCGCCGTTTTGAAAAAGCGAATGATTAAATAAAAGCAGTGCCCTCATGTGTCATGCGTGAGGGCACTTTTTATTGCTGCGATGGTGTGTTTTTTTATTTGTCTTTTTCTTTTGTTTGGATTGTCCGATGACAGTTACCTTTCCCCAAAAGGGTTTACCTTGGTTATTGCTTTTGCCCCAGTTGCTGATAACCGCCATTTTCTTTCTTTGGCCTGCTGAGCAAGCCTTAGAGCAAGCGTTTTATCAAGAAGACGCGTTTGGTCTGAGTCGTGAATTTATTGGTTTGGAAAACTTTGCTGATTTATTTTCAAACCCCTTATATTACCAATCTATTTTAACCACCTTGGTGTTCAGTTTTTCTGTGGCCATTGTGGGCATGTCGGTGGCCTTGTTGTTGGCGGTGATGGCGGATCGGGTGATTCGCGGCAAGTTGGCGTATCAAACCTTATTGATTTGGCCGTACGCGGTGGCACCGGCATTGGCGGGTGTGTTGTGGTGGATTTTATTTGATCCGAGCATGGGGCCGATTGCCTTGTGGTTGAAGTCTGCGGGTGTCGATTGGAACCATTATCTTGATGGTAGCCAAGCGATGATATTGGTGGTGATAGCCTCCACTTGGAAGCAAATCAGTTACAACTTCTTATTTTTCCTAGCGGGTTTGCAAGCCGTGCCGCGTTCGCTGATTGAAGCGGCAGCGATTGACGGTGCGAGTCCGTTTAAACGCTTTTGGACCATTGTTTTTCCGTTGTTGTCTCCGACGACGTTTTTCTTGTTGGTTGTTAACCTTGTGTACGCTTTCTTCGAAACCTTCGGGGTGATTGATGCGACCACCAAAGGCGGCCCAGGGCAAAGTACGACGACCTTAGTTTATAAGGTATTTGATGACGGTTTTGTTGGCTTGGATCTTGGTGGATCGGCGGCGCAGTCTGTGGTGTTGATGGGCATTGTTGGCCTGATGACGGTCATTCAGTTTCGCTTTATTGAGCGTAAGGTGCAGTACTCATGATCGAGAATCGACCTTGGTTAACCTTTGTAAGCCACGCGACGTTATTGACGGGGATTGCTTTGGTGGCATTGCCTGTGTGGATGGCCTTGGTGGCCTCGACTCATCCTGCGTCGGCGTTTGGTGTTGGGCATATTCCTCTGTGGTTTGGTGATGCTGGCGCAGAAACATGGGGCGCTGTGCTATTCGACAAAGCCGGTAACGGTGTCGACGTGCCAGTGTGGTTTATGATGCTGAACTCCCTGATTATGGCGTTGGGCATTACCTTTGGCAAAATTGCTATTTCGTTGTTGTCGGCGTACGCCATTGTGTTCTTCCGCTTTCCATTTCGAAACCTGTGTTTTTGGATCATTTTCATGACCCTAATGTTACCCGTTGAGGTGCGCATTGTGCCGACTTACGAGGTGGTGGCGAATCTGGATCTGCTTAACAGTTACACGGGGTTAACTTTGCCACTGATTGCCAGTGCGACAGCGACTTTCTTGTTTCGTCAGTGTTTCTTGAGCATTCCGGGGGAGTTAGTCGAAGCGGCTCGGATGGATGGTGCTGGGCCATGGCGGTTCTTTTTTGACATCTTGTTACCCTTGTCTCGAACCAATATCGCCGCGTTGTTTGTTATTTTGTTTATTTACGGTTGGAATCAATACCTCTGGCCTTTGTTGATCACCACAGACGATGCCTATTACACCTTGGTAATGAGTATTAAGCGCATGTTGTCAGTAACAGACGGTGATATTGCGTGGAACCAGATTATGGCCACCACCTTATTAGCGATGTTGCCACCGGTTGCGGTAGTGATTGGTATGCAGAAGCTGTTTGTAAAAGGCTTAGTGGATTCGGAGAAGTAGTCATGACGGACGTTATTTTAGAAAAAGTGGGCAAGACCTACCCTAATGGTTATCACGCGATTCCAAGCGTCGATTTATCGATTGAAGAAGGCGAGTTTATTGTGTTGGTTGGCCCTTCTGGCTGTGGTAAATCTACTCTGCTGCGTATGGTTGCTGGGTTGGAAAGTATTTCCACAGGCGAGCTGCGCATTCGTGGCGAGCGTATGAATGAAAAAGAGCCTGCGGACCGTGACATTGCGATGGTGTTTCAGAACTATGCCTTATACCCACACATGACGGTCTATGACAACATGGCTTATGGTTTGAAAAATCGAGGCATGGCAAAAGACCTGATTGCGGAAAAAGTCAGTGATGTGGCGGCTATGTTGGGGTTAACGGAGTTGCTGCAGCGTAAACCACGTCAGTTATCCGGTGGTCAACGTCAGCGTGTTGCCATGGGACGTGCCATGGTTCGAGATCCGAAAGTGTTCTTGTTTGATGAGCCTTTGTCGAATCTAGATGCAAAGTTGCGTGTGCAGATGCGTGTTGAAATTCGTCAATTGCAGCGTAAGTTAGGCACCACGACCTTGTACGTGACCCACGATCAGGTAGAAGCCATGACCTTGGCAGATCGCTTGGTGGTGTTGAACAAAGGCAAGGCTGAACAGATCGGTACACCAATGGATTTGTACAATAAACCGGCTACGCCATTTGTGGCGGCGTTTATTGGTTCGCCTTCGATGAATTTGCTTGATGCTCATTTGACTGAGCAAGGCATCACGGTATCCGATGAATTAACTCTACCATTGTCTCATCCGCACCGAGGGGCGATTGTCTGGGGGATTCGTCCTGAACATTTAGACGTCAGTGACGAGCATAATGCCGATTTCGCTTTGCGTATTCAGGCAGTAGAATCGTTAGGAGCCGAGACGTTAATTCACGGTAAGGTGGAAACGACCTCTGGTCAAGGCGACGCTATGGTGGTACGTCTTTCTGGACCGCATTTACCGGATATTAATAGCCTTATGTGGCTCAAGGCGCCAGCTCAATACTGGCATTTATTCGACGCAGTAACTCAACAGAGATTGTGAGATTGGTATGCAAAATGACACGCTTGTGAAGCAGGATATTTTGAAGACAAAAGTAATGGGTCATCGAGGGGCGGCATTATTGGCGCCAGAAAACACCTTGGCGTCGATTCGTGCCGCGGCCGATGTGGGTGCGACGTGGGTGGAAATTGATGTGTATTTGATCGCCGAAGGTGGGTTAATCATTTTCCACGATGACAGCCTTGATCGTTGCACGAATGGATCGGGTGTGACACGTGAAGCGCGTCCAACCGAAGTGGCGGAATTGGATGCAGGGTCTTGGTTCTCTGATGCGTTTGCGGGCGAGAAAGTGCCAACCTTGTTGGAAGCGTTGGAATGCATTCAGTCGTTGAATCTGGGTTTGAATCTTGAGATTAAACACGACAGCGCCGATGTGGAAAATATCGTACCAGCGGTGATGGCGATGTTGCGTGATCACTGGGGAGACAACAACAAGTTGATGATTTCCAGTTTTAATCTGGCGGCGTTAGAGCTGTGTTACGAGATTGATCCTCAGCGCCATCTTGCGCCTTTGTATGAAGAGATTCCAGACGATTGGCAAGAGCAGCTTGCAGGTATTGAAGCATACAGTCTGAATTGTGATTACTCCCGTTTGACCGAAGCGCAAGCGCGTGCGGTGAAAGCCGCGGGGTATAAATTGCTGTGTTATACCGCCAATGATCCACAAAAAGTGGAAGCACATTGGGAGTGGGGCATGGATGCCGTTATTACCGACGATCCGACGAAGTTCGCGTTCTTGTCGGAATAACCATACTTTGTGGCATTAAGGTTGTTTTGTGAGTTTAAACGAGCGACAAAATCAGATTTTAAACTGGGTACAGCAGGAAGACGCTTTGCTAGTGGAGGAGATGGTGGCACGTTTCAATGTGTCATCACAAACCATTCGTAAAGACATCAATCAGCTGGCTGAGCGTCATTTAGTTCGTCGTACCCATGGCGGTATTGCCCCGGTTTCTAGTACCGAAAATCTGCCGTTTGATCATCGTCAGTTTTTGAACAGTGATGCGAAACAGGCCATTGCGGCGAAAGTAGCGCAGATGATTCCGAGTGGTGCGTCGGTTTTTTTGGGCATTGGTACAACGGTGGAGTACGTGGCAAAAGCCTTGGTTTCTCACCATGATTTGCAGGTGTTCACGAATAATCTGACGGTCGCGAGTATTTTGGGGAATTATCCGCATATTCGTGTGCGGGTATTAGCCGGTAAATTGCGTCATCAACACCATGATTTGGTCGGCGAAGAGACCTTGTATGGGTTGCGTCAATATTATTTTGATTATGGCGTATTGGGCTGTGGTGGCATGGATGAAGAGCAAGGAATATTAGATTTTGACCCAGAAGAGGCGGCGGTAAGTCGCGTTCTGGTGGAGCAAAGTCGTTATAGCTTGTTGGTGGCGGATCAACACAAGTGGGGGCGTAAAGCGATGGCGCGAGTGCAGCCCTTTTCATCGATTGATTGGTTTTTTAGTGATGCACTCACCGAGTCGCAAACCCAATTACTCACCTCTCATGGTGTTCATATTAAACTTTGCTCGTAGGACGAATATGTCGATATCCGCTTTTTCTGCGCAGCCTTTGTCTGCTTTAGAGGACAACGCCTGTCAAAACTTACGATTTATTTTAACGGACTTTGATGACACGCTGACGTGGGAAGGTCAATTGCCCGTCGATACTTTGCAGGCTTTGGCACGGTTACAGGCCAATGGTATTAAAGTGATTCCAGTCACCGGTGGCTGTGCTGGTTGGTCAGACATGATTGCTAGGGCCTTGCCTGTGGATGGCGTGATTACTGAAGGTGGTGCCTGCTTTATTGGTAGAACGGCAGACCGTCATTTGACCTATTCTTTCTGGCGAGAAGAGTCAGCGATGCGAGCGGAACAGGCGCTTTTACTGGCTCAGGTGAATCAGGTGTTAAGGCAGTTTCCGCGTTTGCGTTTGGCGCGAGATCAGGCCTATCGTCTTACCGATGTGGCGATCGATTATGCGCAAGATGTGAAGCCAGCTGCGATAGCAGATAAAGAGGCGTGTTTGGCGGCGCTCATTGCTCTGGGCTTAAATGCGAAGGCAAGTTCGATCCATATTAACGTGTGCTCTCAAGGTTACGATAAATTTTCTATGGCGCAGCGCGTGTTAGGCGAGGTGTATGGATTAAGTGACGCGCAGCAGCAAGAGCAAGTGCTTTACGTTGGTGATGCACCTAACGATGAAAGCATGTTTGCGCGTTTTCCGCTGAGTGTCGGGGTGGCGAATATTGCCGAGCATTTGTCGATTATGCGTCACCATCCTCGTTATCAGACGACGCAACCCGGCGGCTTGGGTTTTGCCGAACTCGCCGAGTTTATTTTGTCTGCACGACAAGCCTAAGTGTTCTTAGGCTTTCTTTTTATTGAAAAGAGACGCAATAGCAACAGCAACACCCCCCAGAATTAAGCCAACTGAGAAGCTAATGCCTGTGTTTATTAAGCTTGTAACAAGTGGAATTTGGGCAATTTCACCAGACACGGCCATATCAGCAAGGTGATGTAAGGTGGGTAAGCCGTGAACAAAAATGCCGCCGCCCACTAAAAACATGGCAATGGTACCGACAATCGACAGCAGTCGGATCAAGATGGGAGCGCCTTTTAATATCACCAGACCAAATCGTTTAACCAAGTATTTGCTCGATTGATGTAGGCGTAGGCCAATATCATCAAGACGAACGATTAAACCGACTAACAAGTACACACCAACGGTCACCGCGAAAGCAATGAAGCTAACAACAACAGCTTGTGTTAATAAGCTTTGCTCCGCCACGGTGCCAAGGGAAATAACGATAATCTCGGCTGACAACACAAAGTCGGTACGAATCGCGCCTTTCACTTTGCTTTTTTCCAATGCAACTAGCTCTGCAGCTGAGTTCGCCTGTTTGACGTTTTTTCTTAGGTTTTCTTTTTCTTCATGGTTGTCTTTAAATGTGTGAAGGACTTTTTCTACTCCCTCAAAACACAGATACAGGCCGCCAGCCATTAATAGGGGCTGGATTAGCCAAGGGATAAAGGCGCTGATGGCTAATGCCAGCGGCACGAGAATCAATTTGTTTAAAAAAGAACCTTTGGCGACGGCCCAGACCACGGGCAATTCACGGTCTGCTTTAACACCAGACACTTGTTCGGCGTTTAACGCAAGGTCGTCACCCAAGACGCCGGCGGTTTTTTTTGCCGCTACTTTAGAAAAAACCGCGACATCGTCCAGCAGTGTGGTGATGTCATCAAGCAGTGCTAATAAACCGGTGGCCATATTTTTCTCTCTTGTAATGATGGGTTAATCACACGCCCCAAGGCGTTTTGATATGGCGTTGGCGGCGTCTTTTACTTGGTTTTTCATGGCCTCATAGACATCATCGCTGGTGCGAAAAGCGGGAGCGGTAACACTGATGGCTGCCACGGCTTCATGGCGTGAGTTGAAAATGGGTGCCGCTGCGCACTTTATGCCCATCTCGTGCTCTTCTAAATCGAGGGAGATTCCCTTTTCTCTAATCTGTGCCAAGTTGACTTTTAGGGCTTCTGGCGTGGTTAGAGTATGCTCTGTGTGGCGGAAAAAGGCTTGATGATCGATGATGTCTTTTTGTTTATCATCAGGTAAAAACGCCAACATGGCTTTACCAACGCCGGTGCAATAGACAGGGCCTTTTTTTCCCACCGCCGAATAAAGCCGTAAGCTTTTAGGGCTTTCCAGTTTGTCGATATAAATCACGTCTGCGCCATCTAAGACCGCGAGGTGGATGGTTTCTTGTGTGCTTGACCATAAATCTCGCATCGGGGCGGCTGCCACGTCGCGAATGTCTAAATTAGCCCAAGTACGATGTGCGAGAGCCAGCAACCCATAACCCGGATAATAGGCTTGCTTGTGTTCATCAAAGCGTACTAGGCCATGCTCAAGTAATGTGTTTAATTGACGATGAGCGGTGGCTTTAGGAAGCTCGGAAAGTTCGACCAGTTCCGCAAACCTCAGTGGTACGGGTGAAGTGCAAACGTGGTTCAGCATGTTGAGTGCTTTACTAAGAGATGACCCAGAATTTTTGTTTTCCATGGCGCTTCCTGAAAGTAATACGTGCTATTGTTTTAATGACTTTTTGCATGGCGAGCATTTTAGCATTGTGTATCATGGGAAGATAACATCAAGCCAATTTTTAGCGTTTTCTTACGCTGACTGGCGACTATTTTGATTTGTATGAGGTTTTTATGACAAGCTCTCTGCGTGTTTGGCGTCGTATGGTCATGCCAGATCCTGTTCGTGTTCATCGTTATCAGAGCTTGCCGGAACAAGGGCCAAAAGTGTTGTTTTTTAGTGGCGGTTCGGCATTAAATAAAATCAGTCGCGTTTTTAAAGAGTACACACACCATTCAATTCATCTTGTGACGCCGTTTGATTCGGGTGGCAGCTCTGCGCGATTACGTGCTGAGTTTGATATTCCGGCCGTTGGGGATTTGCGTAGTCGTTTGATGGCATTGGCGGATGAAACGGTTATGGGGCAACCAGAAGTGTACAATTTGTTTACTCATCGGCTTCCTCAGCAAGCGGAGCTGTCCGTATTAAGAGCTCAGCTACAGCAATTGGTTGCGGGAGAGCATTCGTTAATTGAATGTATTCCTAATCCCATGAAAGCTTTAATTCAAATGCATTTGGCTGTGACTCAAGCACGCATTCATGAAGATTTTGATCTACGTGGTGCCAGTATTGGCAATCTGATTATGGCGGGTGGGTATTTAAATAATCAGCAACAGTTGGACCCGATTGTTTTTTTATTTTCGCGCTTAGTAAAAGCGCTAGGAGACGTAAAAACCACGCTGGATGCCAGTTTGCATTTGGGGGTTGAACTTGAGAATGGAGAGACTGTCTTAGGGCAGCACAACATTACGGGCAAAGAAACGCACTCATTACCAAGTCCGATAAAGCGAATTTGGTTAAATAAGGGCTTGCGTCATATCGTGCCGACGAATCGTTATATTGCGGATGATCGAAAAGACGCCATTGAAGGCGCAGATTTGATTTGTTATCCGCCTGGTAGTTTTTACAGCAGCTTGCTTGCGAATCTTTTACCAGAAGGTGTTGGTCGTTCTATTCGTCAGAATGCTAATCCAAAAGTATATTTACCCAATTTGGGGGAGGATCCAGAGCAGCAAGGCTTGTCGTTAATGGAAAGAGTCAAGCGCTTAATAGAGACAGTACGCGCTGATGATCCATCCGTTGAGCATTTCTCTGCTTTAGATTATCTGTTACTTGACGATAAATATGATTATGGTGACATCGATATTGCTGCTTTAGCCGCAATGAATGTTACGGTGATTAGAACCCCATTAATTACGGATAAACAGTATAAATATGATGAACGTTTAGTGGCGAAAGCGTTGTTATCGTTTGTTTAGTTCACCCTATCGGATAATAAAGAGGTCTGGATTAGATTAAAGCGAGGGGATTAATAGCATTTATGTTGATTTTAGTTACGTGAAATAACATTTTTGTGGTTTTAGAAACACTACCTTAGGTGTCATAGTATGCACCTGTGGCACTTATCAAAAAGAGAGCGTTAATGAGTACACGAGTACTGATTTGTGATGATTCAAAAATTGCGCGCAAGCAATTAACACGAGTGTTACCAGCGGATTGGGATATTGACGTTGAATATGCCGAGCATGGAGAGGAAGCACTGGATAAATTGTCGGCTTCTGCTTTTGATATTTTATTTCTGGATCTCAATATGCCAGTGAAAGATGGCTATGAGACACTTGAAGCGCTTCAGTCTTTTGATTCATCTCCTGCCGTGATTGTCGTTTCTGGCGATGTTCAGCCTAAGGCAATACAACGCGTAAAAGAAATGGGTGCTGTGGCCTTTCATAAAAAGCCCGCCTCTGCGGAGGAGTTGAGAGCGTTATTATTATCCTTGGGGCTTTTTTCTGTTCAGGGTGCCGATCATAGCTATGGTCAGCAGTCTGCTCTTATTGAGCAGGCAACGGCAGCTGAGCAGTTTACTCTCAATGAGTGCTTGCAAGAAATTTCTAACATTGCCATGGGACGTGCTGCGAGCGTTTTGGCGGATATGCTCAATGTGTTTATTAAGCTTCCTGTTCCTCGAGTCAATATCTTGGAGGTCAGTGAGCTGCAAATGGCGCTAGAGTATAGTGTCAAAGACGATAGTTGTTCCGCTGTCTCACAGGGCTTTGTCGGCTCTGGGATTGCCTTTGAGACCTTACTGATTTTTAGCGATTCGAGCTTTCCAGATATGGCAAAACTGCTCAGTATGACGGAAACCATCGATTCAGTCGTAGAAGTTGAGCTGTTGATGGACGTTTCATCTGTATTGGTTGGTCCATTTATCGATGCGTTTGGCAAGCAATTGAATATCGACTTTAGCCATAGCCACCCAGCTTTATTTGCGCAACATGCTAAGGTGGCGGACTTAGTAAATATTAAAAAAGCGAAGTGGAAACGCACGCTGGTGGTTGAGATTGTTTATGAAGTAGAAAATTATCAAATTAGCTGTGACTTGATGATGCTGTTCACTGAGGATTCTGTATCGGAGCTAGAAAATTTACTGTCCTATTTGGTTGAGGAAGATTAAATAAATGAGCAGCAACCCAGAAGATATCATGGAACTGCATTGGCTATTCGATATGCTTCAGCATATTGATGTGGGCTTAGTAGTTTTAAATGATAAGTATGAAATCAAGCTCTGGAATAGTTTTATAGAAAATCACAGTGGTGTGAGCTCTTCTATTGCTAAAGGGCAGTCTTTATTTGATATCTTTCCGACGATTAATAGTAATTGGTTACAGCAAAAATTAGACAATGTGATTGCGTTAAGAACGCCCATTTTTATTTCCTGGGAGCAACGCCCGCACCTATTTCCTTTTAAAAGCTATCGCCCGATAACGGGGATGGCTGAAAAGATGTACCAGAATGTTGCTTTACGACCCATTACCAATGCCGACGGAACGGTTAAGTATGTTTGTATGGTGGTTTACGATGTGACCGATGTCGCGGTTAATAAAGAATCGTTGTCTAATGCCAATCGTAAATTGGATTATTTAAGTAAAACAGACCCTCTAACCTCTCTGCATAATCGAGGCAGTTTAGATAAGGTGTTGAATAATGCTTTCGAGGTATTTAAGCAAAGTAATGGTTCGCATGCTTTGGTGATGGCTGATATTGATCACTTTAAGCAAGTAAACGATCGATACGGCCATCCTGTTGGCGATCAAGTATTGCAAGCGGTCGCTAAAGTGTTGTCTTCTGGGGCCAGAAAAACGGATTTTGTGGGGCGTTATGGTGGCGAAGAGTTTGTTATTGTTTTACCCAATACAGACTCGGCTGGTGCGCTTTTTTTCTGTGAAACCGTGCGTAAGAAAATCGCAGAGATCAAAATAAAAGCCGCTGATGCCATCGTTTCTGTGACGATAAGTTTTGGTATATCAGAAGCGTGCAGCTCAGATAAAGATGTACATGATTGGTTAAGTCGCTCCGATGACGCTTTATATAAGGCAAAAGAAGGCGGTCGAAATCGATCCGTAGTCGTGAGCGGTATTTGATAGGCTCCAATAAATTAAGAGAATATATAATGCGTAAAATTCGTTCCCTATGTTTTGTCATGCTCATGTTGTCCGGTACTTTGCAGGCACAATCCATACAAGAGATAGCGCCTGATGCGGAGCTACCAGAAAACATGCTGGCTCTGTTGTCTAATAATAGGTTGATCAAGTTTAACGTGGCACACCCAGATTCGATCATCAGTCGCGTATCATTACAGGGGTTTAAGCAACAAGATGAACGCGTTGTCGGCATTGACTATCGTGTGGCGTACGGTGTCTTGTATGCCGTTTCTAATACAGGGCAGGTGTACACGGTTAATACTGACTCAGGTCAGGTGACTCCGATGGGTGAGCCGTCGCAGCAGGTTGTCTTAGAGGGTGCTCTTTATGGAGTAGACTTTAATCCAGCTGCCGATCGTATTCGAGTCGTTACTGATGCGAGTGTAAATAGCCGAATGCACCCTGAAACGGGTCTTTACGTGGATAATAACCCAGACTTGGCGGGTGTGCAGCTTGATGGTTCATTGCAGTACAGTCTTGATGATGTGTCGTATGGTGTCGCACCGCATTTGGTTGCCGCTGCCTATACTTACAACGCAAAAAACAGCAAATTGACGACCAATTTTGCCATTGATGCTGTGCAGGGGGCTTTGGTTACTCAGGGTACACGTGAAACAGATAAGGAGCAGGTATCACCCAATACTGGTCGGCTTTATACCGTTGGTAAATTGGCAACTGGGCCGGTGGCAGATGCGCATTTTGACATTGCTGATGTGACCAATGCGGCGTATGTGGCATTGAGTGCTCAAGAGAATTCATCTTATATCTTGTATAAGATCAACTTGGGCAATGCGCAGCTAATGAAAATTGGAGAGATCGCTTCAGGCCAACCCATTGTAGGAATTGCCATTGAACCTTAAAGGTGTTTTTTTATGTTTTTGGGTGGCTCTTGGCGGGTTGTGGTTGCCCTATGCTGGGGCGCATACGGTATCAGTCACGTTAACGTCGCCAGACGGAACGCCGCTGGATCATAGTGCGGTGTTTTTTGAGCCTCTCTCGTTTAAAGCAAAAGCGGTGAGTAAAGATTTACCCGCGGTGGTGATTGCTCAAAAAAGACAAATGTTTTTACCGGCTATTACGGTGTTGCAAACTGGGACGCGAGTTGAATTCCCTAACCTTGATACGGTTCGTCACCATGTGTATTCGTTTTCAGAAGCAAAGACATTCGATATCAAGCTTTACCTTGGGCAGGCGCCCTCCAGTGAATTATTTGATCGATCTGGTGTGGTGGCGCTAGGGTGTAACATTCATGACACTATGATCGCTTGGGTCGTGGTGGTTGATACCCCTTATTTTGCTTTAACTGACAAATCAGGGAGTGTCACGGTTGATCTTCCTACCGGAGACTACCAACTGAAAGTATGGGACAGAAGGCAAATAGACTTTCCTAATGGTGGGCAACGTATCACAGTAACGAAAAATCAGACATTTGCTGTGTCCACAGAAGTGCTGGATTTTGATCCCTATACTGATGTGACGGGTGAGTCTGTCGATCATATGCAAACCCCATATTGACCTCACTCAGGTGAGCCGATGTTCTGTCAAAAAGACATCGGCCTCTGAATGACTCTGAGGTATTACTAAGCCGTTTAATTTCGACCTATCATGACGCTTTGGTTGTGTTATAGAGCGATTGCAACGTGCTTTTTGCTTTATCCCCTAACAAGCACATTCCCTCTGGATCAATTAAGATTCGACCGTTCATTGCTTCTCGTCCCAACAGCATTCTGTAACCCATACTGTCACGATTGGTTAGCGTAACCTCTGCTTCCCATGTGGTCCCGCCAAGAGAAAGAGGGACGCGGATAACAGGACGTTTTTCCTTGTCACCGCTGGAGCTTTTGATGACTCGTTGGTCAATAAGGGGCGCCTCACAATGCACTGTCACCTTGCGATTTTTTTGTAATGGATGTACGTCAAATTTCACCCAATGCTCATCATCACGGGTGAAGCGAACAATATTGATTGCGTGCATAGACGAGGTTTTTGCACCGGAGTCTACTCGTGCTTTGATGGCTGGAATGTCAAGGGAAGGAAATGCGCACCACTCGTCGCAACCAATGATCATTTTTGGTTCGTTGTGTTGATTCATAAAGAAGAGAGTACCTTTTAAAATGAAAACAGAAGTCGGTTAGCAAAGTGTTCGTTATTGCTGTGTTTTATAACGTAAAACCAAGGTCAGGTTAAGTGTTTATTCGGTTATCTGCTTTGTTGAATTGTCGATATAAACTCAAGCTATTGTAATCATGTAATCTGTAGCTAATATGGGGGGACGAAATTACTTTGACGGAGTTGTAGATGAATGGCCGACTGATGAGAGAGCTTGAAGAGTTGGGGGGCGAAATTCGTCCAGCAAGCTTAAAAAAATGCGATGAAATTATCATTGATCAACCCGGTTTTAGTGCGACGATCGCATTATGGGGTGGGCATTTAGAAAGCTTTATTCCTGCGGGTCAAGAAGATCTGTTGTTCCAGTCTAGTAATCCTGGTGGGGAAGGGCGCTTTGGTCGTCGACATTTTGGTGTGCCAGTATGTTGGCCTTGGTTTGGTGCTCACGAGACGAAAAATGATTACCCTGCTCATGGCTTGGCGCGCTATTTTCGCTGGGAGTTTATTGAGGCAGGTCGTTTCAAAAATGGTGATGTAAAAATTGTGATTCGTTTGGCTTCGGAGGACCACCCTTTAATTGAAGAGATGTGGCCTTTGGCTTTTGAGCTACGTCAGGTATTTCGTTTTTCGAGTAAAGGCTTTCGGATAAATTTCTCGGCGGCTAATCTATCGGATAAACCCATGCCGGTGAGTGAAGCGCTTCATACTTACTTCCATGTATCAGATAACCAAACTGCCGCTGTACAGGGTTTGGATCAGATTAGTTATGTTGATAAGTTTGATAATGGCAGCCGTCAATTACAGCAAGGTATCGTGTCCCCCTGCGATCATATGGATCGAGTCTATTTATCGGCGCCAGAAACCTGCGAAATCCTGGATGCGGGTTTACAAAGAAAACTGATTATTCATACCGAAGGCAGTAATAGTACCGTGCTCTGGAACCCAGGTGCTGACATTGCCAAGCAGCGTGCAGATATGGAAGATGAGGATTATCGTCGTTTTGTTTGTGTGGAAGCGGCTAATGCGCTCAGTGATGCGTATGAGATTCCCCCTGGTGGCATTCATCAATTGAAGCTAAAAGTGAAGCATAAGCCTCTCGTGAATGCATAAGCGTATTCGTTGAGTTGATAGACTTACACAATAAAAAGGCCCGCCAGTGATTATACGAGCGGGCCTTTTAGTTAATGACTTGATGAAAGTCTGGATAACGCTTAGTCGATATTGTATTCCATGATCAAAGGGGCGTGATCAGAGAAACGCTGACCTTTGTAAATAGTGCCACCTTGGATCAGGTTTTTAATACCAGGTGTGGTAATTTGGTAATCCAAACGACCACCTTCGTCTAATTTCCAAGCGCGCTCATAGTCAGGCCACCAAGTATATTGCTTGTCTTGTTTGTTTACCTGACGGAATGCATCAACGTATTCCATTTCATTGAAAATTTCGTTTATCCATTTGCGCTCTTCTGGCAAAAAGCCAGAGTTGCGTTGATTAACAAACCAGCTGCTCACATCAATAGGAGAGCGAGCCACATTGGCTGTGCCGCAAAAAATAAATTCGCGACGCTTACGGCGGGTTTTAATCAAATGGTTTTTAAAGCCTTCCATAAAGCGATATTTGTGCTCTTGTAGTGACTCTTCGTGATTTGAGCCATGAGGTGTCAAAAAAGCACCAATACTGACTTTATCGAAGTCAGCTTGGATGAAGCGCCCTTCGAAGTCGCATTCAGGGAACCCCATACCTGTCATAATCGCTTTGGGCATGGTTTTACAATAAATGGCAACGCCTGCTTGTTCAGGATTTTCCATCGAGTCAAAGAAATACGTATTGAACTCTGGAGGAAAGAAAACACTGTCATTTAGACTGCGCTCATCTGCTTGTATATCTTGCAGACATACAACATCTGGGTTCTGACGAACCATCCATTCAAAAAAGCCGCGATCTGCTGCTTGTCTTATACCGTTTACATTAAGGCTGATGACCTTCATTTCTGGTCCCTACAATTCCTAGCCGTGTGTTATATTAGCGCCTATCCAATGTTGGCATGGCTTCGCTCGTTCTTGGCGGCGCTTTGTTGTGTACTATTTTATCTTTCTGGAGTTGGCATGAAACCTTACCAAAGAGACTTTATTGAATTCGCTATTGAACAAAACGTGTTGCGCTTTGGCGAATTTACGCTTAAATCAGGCCGTGTGAGCCCATACTTTTTTAATGCAGGCTTGTTTAGTTCAGGCCAAGCATTAGCTAAGTTGGGACGCTTTTACGCAACCTCATTAATGGAAGCAAATGTTCCATTTGATGTTCTGTTCGGCCCTGCCTATAAAGGCATTCCATTGGCAACCACCACCGCCGTTGCCCTTTATGATCACCATAATGTAGACACACCATACGTTTTCAACCGTAAAGAAGCAAAAACTCACGGTGAAGGCGGTTCTCTTGTTGGTGCTCCGTTAGCGGGCAACGTCATGATCATTGACGACGTTATTACTGCGGGAACAGCCATTCGAGAGGTGATGGCTATTATTCAGCAAGCCAATGCCCTTCCTGCCGGTGTTCTGATTGCCTTGGATCGTCAGGAACGAGGCCAAGGTGCATTATCGGCTATCCAAGAAGTCGAACGTGACTTTGGTATGCACGTTATAAGTATCGTATCGTTAAATGACATCATGACGTATTTGGCAGAACAGGATTCTCCTGAGTTTGCTCAACATCTTGATGCCGTTAAAGCGTATCGTCTTCAGTATGGTATTTAACTCAGTGTTAAAAAAGCTAAGGTTTGAGGGATAGTCTCAAGCCTTAGCGATTTAACATCAAGTTTTGTGCCAAGACAGTCCATTGTTCTTGCCAAATATCAATTGGCTTCACTTTAAATTCACTGCGTACATAATGGCGTATTTTGCCTTCGATCACAGCGATCAGGAAATTGGCACAAGGTGCAACGCCCATGGCTGGTCTCAATCCTTGTTTCAAATCGGCTTCACGCATTACTTGTTTCAATTGGGTTTCGATGCGATCAAATACTTGCGCAATACGAACACGCAACCGTTCGGTCTCACCAGCCAGAGCATCTGCCGTCAATAAACGACACATACCTGGATTTTGCTCTGCAAACCCCAAAACCAATGTCATGATCATTTCGATGCGAGTCACTACATTGCTTTCATCTTGTACGATACGGTTGATGCGTGTGAAAAGTGTTTCTTCTATAAACTCAATCAAGCCTTCGAACATCTTCGCTTTACTGGGAAAATGGCGGTACAAAGCCGCTTCCGACACACCGACTTGCCTCGCTAGAGCGGATGTTGTGATACGCGCTCCAGGGCTACTTTCTAGCATTTGCGCCAGTGCCTGCAATATTTCTGTGCGACGGTCGTGTTTCTTGTTGCTCATTTGTCGTACCCAGTTACTAACCAGTATTGTTAATTGCCAGTATCGCTAAGTGATAATATCAATAACAGCGCAGTGTTTATTCGCCTGCTTTCGTGTTGGATATAAGCGTGCCTACACCCGTATCGGTAAAGATTTCCAATAAAGTCGCATGTGGTACACGGCCATCAATAATATGCGCGCTTGTTACACCAGCATTAACGGCAGACAGAGCGCAGCTAATCTTAGGTAACATACCACCATAAATGGTGCCGTCTGCAATCAAGGCATCGACTTGGGCCGTGCTCAATCCAGTTAACACATTGCCTTGCTTATCTTGTACGCCGGAAATATTGGTCAGCAGCATCAGTTTTTCTGCACCAACCGCTTCAGCCACTTTGCCCGCCACAAGATCGGCATTGATGTTGTAAGAGTTGCCTTCATCGTCTACACCAATTGGTGCAATAACAGGAATCAGGTCACTATTTTCAAAGAACTTTAGGAAGCTGGTGTCGACGCTGGCGACTTCGCCAACGTGGCCAATATCCACTTGTTCTGGAGCGGTCATGCCTTCCGCTTGGTGTTTTACAAATAGCTTCTTAGCTTTGATAAAACGGCTGTCTTTACCCGTGATGCCGATGGCTTTGCCGCCTGCTTCACAAATTAAGTTAACGATTTCTTTGTTTACTTGGCCGCCGAGTACCATCTCAACCACATCCATGGTCGCAGTGTCAGTGACACGCATACCATTGATGAATTTTGATTCAATGTTCAGTTTCGCCAGCATTTCACCAATTTGTGGGCCACCACCGTGAACAACAATAGGGTTAATACCAATGGCTTTCATTAAAACGATGTCTCTTGCAAAACCCGCTTGTAGAGTTTCATCTGTCATGGCATTGCCGCCGTATTTAATAACCAGCGTTTTACCAGCAAAGCGTTGAATGTAAGGAAGCGATTCGCTTAAAACCTTAGCAACATCTAAAGCAGACTCACGAGAAAAAGCCACGTTTTACGTACTCCTGTAAACCAAAATGGGTCGCATAAAAAAACAGACTGTATGAATAGAAAACAATTCTATTCTTCACTAGATTATCGGGTTGCTGTGGCAAAACGATGACAGTCAAGGCTGACAACGAGTGTAAGCAACCACTTATGGTTAAAATAATAACGTGATCTTGGCGGATTAACTATAGAAATTTGTATGAAAATTACGAAGTTTGGACTTATGAAAGTAAATTTCAGTTTCGCGGGAAACGATGGGTGAGTGAATGTGGTAACGAAGGCTAAAAAGATGAAATATTCTCACCTTTTTAGCCAATTTTCTGCTTATTTGGTGCCTGTATGACCAAAGCCGCCTTCGCCGCGTTCGGTGCTTTCGAACTCGGTAACGATATTGAACTCGGCTTGCACAACCGGCAATAAAACCAGCTGGGCAACACGTTCACCTGGTTCGATCGTGAAGGTGGTGTTGCCACGGTTCCAGCAAGACACCATGAGTTCGCCTTGGTAATCTGAATCGATCAACCCCACCAAATTGCCCAAAACAATGCCATGCTTATGTCCTAACCCAGAACGTGGCAATATCGTAGCGGCCAGGTTTGGGTCTTGGATGTAAATAGACAGCCCAGTTGGTAGGAGCGTTGTTTCGCCTGGTGCTAGGTCGATTGCTTGGTCAAGGCAAGCGCGTAAATCTAGGCCAGCAGAACCTTCTGTAGCGTAGGTTGGCAGAGGAATCTCTTTACCGATTTTGTCGCTAAGGATTTTTAATTGAATTGCTTGTTTCATGGTGACTATCTCATTTTCTTTTAATTGGATAAATACTATTTCAGACTAGGATTGGGTCTGTTGTTGAATAAATTCAACGAGTTGTCCTGCAAGCGCATTTTTTGTGGTTTTGTCCGGTGACCACGTCTTGTCTTTGGTAATCACGGTGACTTGATTGTCGTCTTGGTTAAAACCAATATCCGCGCGTGACACGTCGTTCGCGATGATGATGTCCAAGCCTTTTCGTTCGAGTTTGCTTTTTGCGTATTCGATCACGTTTTGCGTTTCTGCCGCAAAGCCAACCAGGGTTTTTGCGCGTTTTTGTTGGGCCAGGGTGGCGATGATATCTGGGTTTTTAACGAGGGTCAGGGTGATTTCATCGGTGTCGGATTGCTTTTTCATTTTTTGATCACAGGCGGCCTTCATTTTGAAGTCGGCCACGGCAGCGGCGCCAATGAATACATCCGCTTGTGTGATCATGCTTTGCTCGCAAGCGGCGAGCATCTCATCAGCGCTTTTCACCAAAATGATTTTCGCGCCAGCCGGTGCGGTGATTTGCACCGGGCCACTAATTAAAGTGACTGTCGCGCCACGGGCGATGGCTGCGGTAGCGAGAGCGTAACCCATTTTGCCTGAGCTGTGATTGCTAATAAAACGAACGGGGTCGATGGCTTCCATGGTTGGACCGGCGGTGATGACCCAATGTTGGCCAACCAAATCTTGTTTAACCTGAGTCTTGTCGAAGTGCGTCATTATGGTGTTGAAAATGTCGCTCGGCTCGCTCATGCGCCCAGGGCCAATGTCGCCACAGGCTTGAGCGCCATCGGCTGGGCCAATACTGAGCACACCGCGTTCGGTAAGAAGCTTGGTATTGGCTTGCGTGGCAGGATGACGCCACATGGCTTGGTTCATGGCCGGCGCCAGTAATACGGGCGATTCGGTGGCTAGGCACAAGGTGCTTAACAAGTCGTTTGCCATGCCTTGAGCGTAGCGCGCCATGAAGTCGGCAGAGGCGGGTGCAATGACAATTAAATCCGCCCATTTTGCCAGTTCTATGTGTCCCATTCCCGCTTCGGCATTCGGGTCTAATAAGGTGCTGCGTACTGGGTGACCAGAAATCGCTTGCAGCGTCATTTCGGTGACAAAGGCTTTTGCCCCCTCGGTCAACACGACCTGAACGTCAGCGCCTGCCTTGGTGAGCAAACGAATCAGTTCGATGCTTTTATAAGCGGCAATGCCACCGGTAATGCCTAATAAAATGCGTTTTTGAGCGAGATTTGACATAAAAAACTTCTCAATTCGTGCTGTGGTCGATAAAGTGAGTAAAGTAGGCAGGACGCCAGTCTCATTGACATTAAATGCAAGATTAACATGGATCAAGGAGTAGATCATGAGTATTAAACATTGGCCAGAGCAAGAAAGACCTCGAGAAAAACTCATTCATCAGGGCGCGAGTGCGCTGAGTGATTCCGAATTGTTGGCGATTTTTCTTCGTACTGGTACACAAGGTATCAGCGCCGTTGAGCTGGCTCGACAGGTGTTGTCACAATTCGGCGGTTTGCGTGCATTAATGTCAGCCAGCCGCGAGGAGTTTTGCCAAGGTTTTGGCCTGGGTGACGCAAAATACACGCAACTGCAAGCCGTGCTAGAAATGTCGAAACGACATTTGCAAGAGCAACTGATGCGCGAAACCGTCTTTAGTAGCGCCGAGCACGTCAGAACCTACCTTTCTTCGCAATTGCGCCATTCCCAACGAGAAATATTCGCGGTGCTCTTTTTAGATACCCAGCACAGGCTTATTCGTTATCAAGAGCTCTTTATGGGTACCATAGACGCCGCGGCGGTTTACCCTCGAGAAGTGGTCAAAGCAGCGCTGCAATATAACGCCGCTGCGGTGATTCTCGCCCACAACCATCCAAGCGGCGTGGCGGAACCCAGTCAGGCGGATATCAGCATCACGGGCAAAATCAAACGCGCGTTAGACCTTGTTGACGTGCGATTGCTCGATCACTTTGTGGTGGGCGATGGCTCGCCTGTTTCCTTGGCTGAAAGGGGATTGGTGTAGCTTGTATTTTGATATAGGATAAAGTTCCCATTTGGTTACTTTGATGGTTAATTATTAGTTAAAGTGACTATTTAGGGATTTTGTTTGATTTTATTTGACGACATTTTAGAAAGGTTCTAAATTTAGGACATAAGAGGTGATTTAACCTCATAATGTAATCATATTGGAACTTTGTATGACTATTGAAAAATCTTCGGCTGCTCTTTCTGAGGAGCTTGGAGAGCGTTTAAAGCAAGCTAGGTTGAATCTGAACCTGACTCAGTCCGAGGTCGCGGCGCTTGCCGGTGTTGCTCGCAAAACGGTTTTAAATGCCGAAAAAGGTAAAGTGCAATTAGAAGTGTTTGTGGCAATCATGATTGCATTGAATTTAACGGATCAATTGAATTTATTTCTGCCAAAACAAGAAATATCACCATTGCAACTGGCTAAGCTAGAGGGCAAAAAACGGCAGCGAGCGTCAGGAGTGCATCGAGAAAAGAATAAAGGGAGATTAGAATGGTAATGGAAGTTATTAAGGTCTCTTATCAAGGTCATGATGTTGGGGCTGTAAGCTTTGATGTCGATAAAGGCATTGGAGCTTTTGAATATACAGCAAGCTTTATAAAAAAAGGGATAGAGCTTTCCCCTCTTAAAATGCCGTTATCCAGACGGATTTTTAGTTTTCCTGAACTTGATTTTAATACCTTTAAAGGCTTACCAGGCTTAATTGCAGACTCTCTTCCCGATAATTTTGGTAACTCAGTTCTTAATGCTTGGGTGGCAAGTCAAGGTAAGTCTCCTAATGACATTTCTCCTCTACAACGGCTTCAATACACTGGGAAAAGAGGTATGGGGGCTCTGGAGTATTCACCCGCTACAAAGCTGCGTAGCCTGAATGCATCGCAACAAGTTGAAATTCAATCTCTTGTTTCAATTGCGCAAGAAATTTTAGACTCTCGTGGTGTATTTGAGGTAGAGCTTAATAAGGATGGACGAGAAGAAAGAGAAGCAATGTTGTCGTTACTCTCTGTTGGTATGAGTGCTGGCGGAGCAAGGCCTAAGGCTGTACTGGCATTTAATAAAGACTTTACTCAAGTTCGCTCCGGACAAACGACCGTTCCTGAAGGCTTTACGCATTATCTAATGAAATTTGATGGTGTAAATGAACACAATCAGAACCAAGAGACATTTGGGGATCCCTTAGGTTACGGAGCTATGGAATTTGTTTATTATTTGATGGCCGAAAGTTGTGGTATTGAAATGATGCCCTGTAGGTTGCTTGAAGAAGGTGACAGGCGGCATTTTATAACGCAGCGATTTGATCGCGTAAGTAATACCAAAGTCCATGTCCAGACGCTCAATGGGTTGGCCCATGTTGACTACAATAAACCAGGCTCATTTTCCTATGCAGAAATATTCAGTGTGGCTCGGCAATTAAAGCTGCCTGCAACTGATGCCCAGCAGATATTAAAGCGCATGGCATTTAACATCATTGCTAGAAACCATGATGATCATGCCAAGAATTTTGCTTTTATTCTGAAAAATGATAGGTGGTCGTTAGCGCCAGCCTACGATTTAGCCTACAGCTACAAACCCGGAAGTAAATGGGTCAGTAGTCATTGGATGAGTTTGAATGGGAAAAGAGATGGCTTTACTAGAGCGGATTTTTATAGCTTACAGAAGCTGAGTCCTTTATTCAGTAAGCGCAAAATCGATAACGTCATTGATGAAACGATTGCGTGCGTATCTCAATGGCGATCTTTAGCCCAAGAGTGGAATGTACCTCGGTCTCTTAGAGAGGAAATCCAATCTAACTTAAGACTTAGCCTTTAGATTATGTGAACTGATCATTTTTTTAACAAAAGAATTGCTCAATGGATTGGGTTATGGGAAAATGCGCGCCGCTATATCCTCGGTATGGGATTTTTTTGATTCATAAGGAATCATGCTCCGCCTGAGGAAGTGAAACACTTCCAATAATCTTTCTGGATAGCAAAAGGTATTTAATTATGTCTCGCGTATGTCAAGTTACTGGGAAGCGTCCTGTTACAGGTAATAACGTTTCCCACTCAAAACGCCGTACTAAGCGTCGTTTTCTTCCTAACCTTCATTGGCACCGTTTTTGGGTCGAAGGTGAAAACCGTTACATCCGTTTACGTGTATCTTCTAAAGGTATGCGTATTATCGATAAAAAGGGCATTGAAACAGTTCTTGTTGAAATGCGCGCTAACGGCGAAAAAGTATAAGGATCTGAATCATGGCTTCTAAAGGCGCTCGCGATCTAATTCGCATGGTATCTTCTGCTGGTACTGGTCACTTTTACACAACTGACAAGAACAAGCGAAATACTCCTGACAAACTTGAAATGAAAAAGTTTGATCCAGTTGTACGTAAACACGTTATGTACAAAGAAGCGAAAATTAAATAATTTTCGATCTTTGTCAAAAGGAACCGACTCATTGAGTCGGTTTTTTTATATCTAGTATAAAGATAGTAGTAGAAACACTGTGTTCGTTTGGTCAGTATTGCTTGTGTATTTACATGATACAGAACCCCATGAGATGGTGAGATGACCTTTTTTGAGGTTTTGCTGGAGATTATTTATGCCTGAATTACCGGAAGTAGAAACCACGTTACGTGGCATCGAGCCCAAGTTAATAGGGCGCACGCTTGCGAGAGTGGATATTCGTCAGCCTAAATTACGCTGGTTGATCACACCAGAACTAAGCTCAGACATGGTCGGCGAGGAAATTACTCACCTTTCACGCCGTGGTAAATACATTGGTATTCATACGTCAAAAGGTACCCTGATTGTTCATTTGGGTATGTCAGGCAGCTTGTATTTTGTGCCTACAGAGACGCCACCCTTGTTTCATGATCATGTGGATTTTTGCTTTGCCGATGATGATGTCTGGTTAAGATACACGGACCCTCGTCGCTTTGGTGCCATTCTGTGGACAAAGGATGATTGGAACGAGCACGAGTTGATTAAACACCTAGGGCCAGAACCTCTGTCCGATCTTTTTAATGTCGATATGCTCTATGCTCGTGCAAAGGGCCGTAAAGTCCCCATCAAAACCTTTATCATGGATAGTAAAGTCGTGGTGGGGGTAGGTAATATTTATGCAAACGAGGCACTTTTTAAGGCAGGTATTCGTCCTGATCGTTTGGCGGGTAAGATCAGTAAAGCGCGTTTGGCGCGTTTGGTTGAATGCATTAAAGTGGTGCTGGCGGCTGCCATTAAACAGGGCGGTACTACCTTAAAAGACTTTGTTGGTGGTGATGGCAAACCAGGCTATTTTAAGCAGGAATTGGCCGTTTATGGCCGAGCAGAAAAGCCTTGTCTAGTTTGTGAGGCGCCTCTCAAAGAGATTCGTCAGGCCCAGCGTAGTACGGTATTTTGCGCTAATTGCCAATCTTGACCATTTGTTTATTTTTGCATGGGGAGCGGCATGAGAATTGCTAATGGTTATTGTTGAATATATTGTCCTTCAATAAATGGCTTTGTGATGGGCAGTATAGGTAAAAATGTTGCTTAAATTGTGCAGATTACATTGCGGTATTCTGCTAATGGGTTTATTTTTGACCAGTTAGGCAAGGTTTATAGTATCTAGGTTACATTGCACCTAGGTTAAATTATGCCTAGATTAAATTACACACATAAGAGGAATTGGAATGAAAGCTGTCTTTCTTGCATCAGTGACGGCGCTAGCCATCTCATCAAGCATGGCTCACGCGGCAACAGAACCTGCGGTGGTTTATGATCAAGCGGGTAAATACGATAAATCTTTTAACGAAGGCGTTTATAACGGCGTTAAAAAATATACCGCCGATACCGGTATTCAAGTGCGAGAATTTGAACCGAAAAACGAAGCTCAAGTAGAGCAAGGTTTGCGCCGTCTTGCTAAGCGTGGTTATTCTCCAATCGTAACGGTTGGTTTTAACATGACGTCTGCGGTCGAGAAAGTAGCGAAAGATTTTCCAGAAATTAATTTCACCATCATCGATGGTGTGATTGATCTGCCAAACGTTCAGTCTGTTGTTTTTAAAGAGCATGAAGGGTCGTTCTTGGTAGGAGCGCTTGCTTCTATGGCGTCTAAAACCAATACGGTAGGCTTTGTTGGTGGTATGGACATTCCTCTTATTCGTAAGTTTGGTTGTGGTTATGAGCAAGGCGTGAAATACGCTTCCCCTAGCGCAACGGTTTTACAGAATATGACAGGCTCAACTGGCGCAGCGTTCAACGACCCAACGAAAGGTTCTGAACTTGCTAAGAGCCAGTTCTCTCAAGGCGCGGATGTCGTCTTCGCCGCAGCCGGTGGTACGGGTATCGGTGTTTACCAAGCTGCGAAAGACGAAGGCAAATTAGCGATTGGTGTTGACTCAAACCAAAACCATGTACAGCCTGGTACCATGCTGACTTCCATGGTAAAACGCGTGGATGAAGCCGCGTACAAGACTTATCAAGATTCGGCCGCAGGTACTTGGAAGCCAGGTATGGTGGTATTAGGCTTGGCTGACGGTGGTGTTGACTGGGCTCAAGATGAAAATAATGCCAGCTTGATTACCGCTGACATGAAAACCAAGATGAATGATATTCGCGCTAAGATTATCAGTGGTGACATTAAGGTTCACGATTACATGTCTGATAATACTTGTAACTACTAAGTTGCATGAAAAAACAGTTGTCAGCTTTAGAGCGGGCAACTGTTTTTTTTACCTTAGCTTTTTTACTCATAAGCAGATGAATTCCTTTTAGATATGACGAATAAAACCATGCCACACGCAATTGAATTGCGAGACATTAGTAAACGTTTTGGAGCCGTTCAGGCTAATAAAGACATTTGCTTACAAGTTCCAGCAGGCACGATTCACGGCATTATTGGTGAAAACGGTGCTGGTAAATCCACTTTGATGAGTATCATTTATGGCTTTTATGAAGCCGATACGGGTCATATTGAGGTAGATGGTAAGCGTGTTGATATTCGCAGTTCCCAAGATGCCATCAATGCTGGCATAGGTATGGTGCATCAGCATTTTATGTTGGTCGAGAACTTTAGTGTTCTTGAGAATGTAATGCTAGGCGCTGAAGGTGGCGCGCTATTAAAAGGCGGTGTAGCGGCAGCAAGAGTTGAGCTGCAACGTCTCGCGAAAGAATACAGCTTGGACATTGATGTTGATGCCATTGTTGAGGAGCTGCCTGTTGGTCTACAGCAGCGAGTCGAAATTTTGAAAGCCCTTTACCGTGGCGCACGCATTCTGATTTTAGACGAGCCAACGGGCGTATTAACACCACAAGAAGCGGATCACTTGTTCCGTATTTTGAAAGCCCTAAAAGATCAGGGCGTAACGGTTTTACTCATCACTCACAAACTCCGTGAGATAATGGCTTCCACTGATAACGTATCCGTGATGCGCCAAGGTGAAATGGTGGCTCACCGTGAAACGCTCCATACCAGCAAGGAAGAACTTGCTGAGCTTATGGTGGGTAAAAAAGTACGTTTAACGGTTAATAAAGACGAAGCAAAACCCAGTGATGTGCTGTTGTCTGCTCACCATTTATCGCAGTTGGACAGTCAGGGGGTGAAGCGTTTAAAAGAGGTTAGTTTAGAACTGCGTGCCGGTGAGATTCTGGGAATTGCTGGCGTGTCGGGAAATGGACAGAGTGAACTGTTAAATGTCCTGTCTGGTATTACGCCAATGGACGAAGGGGAAATTCATTTTGCCGGTCAAGTGATCAGTGCAAAAGCCCCCAAAAATGCCGCACAAATGCGTGATTTGAAAATGGCCCATGTACCAGAAGATCGCCATAAAATGGGCTTGGTAACAGGCTTTGAAGCGTATGAAGCGGCTATCTTGGGATATCACAACTCGCCTGTGTACAACGGCAAGGTATTGATGAATCGCAAAGCCATGTTAGATGAATGCAATGAGCGTATGGCCGCTTGGGACGTGCGTCCGCCTAACCCGCATTTGAAAACGGCGAATTTTTCTGGGGGTAACCAGCAAAAAATCGTTATCGCGCGAGAAGTTGAGCAAAATCCTGATGTGTTGTTGATTGGTCAGCCGACACGCGGTGTTGACATCGGGGCGATAGAAAATATTCACGAACAAATTGTTAAATTACGTGATGCCGGCAAAGCCATTTTGCTGGTATCTGTTGAATTGGATGAAATTATGGCACTAAGTGATCGCATCATTGTGATGTTTGATGGTGCGGTTGTTGGCGAGCTTGATGCAAAAGACGCTGATGAACGAACTCTCGGCTTAATGATGGCCAATGCCCACAACAAAGAACAAGAAGGGGTGTCCGTATGAGTCAGGCAAAAGTTCCGGCTTGGGTAAATATAGCCCTTATTCCTATCTTAAATATCTTGTTGGCGTTTCTGGTTTCAGGTTTGGTGATTCTCGCCATTGGTGAGAACCCTATCGAAGCTGCAGGCTACCTCATTTATGGTGCGTTGGGTTATAACGAAGGGATCGGCTATACCTTGTACTACGCAACGAATCTTATCTTTACCGGCTTGGCTGTATCGGTGGCTTTTAAAGGCGGGTTGTTCAATATTGGTGGGGAAGGTCAAGCCTATATTGGTGGTTTAGGGGTGGGTCTTATCTGTTTATCACTGGACCACACCATGCCCTTTTATGTGATTGCGCCTTTGGCTGTTATTGGTGCGGCTGTGTTTGGCGCTGCGTGGGGTTATATTCCAGCCTACTTACAAGCGCGTCGCGGTAGTCACATTGTTATTACCACGATCATGTTTAACTTTATTGCGTCTTCGCTAATGGTGTATCTCATCGTCAATTGGTTGAAAGAAGATGGTCGTATGGCACCTAATAGCCGAACGTTCGAAGAAAATGCTTGGTTGCCTTATTTGCACGAACTCTTTTCGCCGTTGGGCATTGATATTGGTGACTCGCCATTGAACCTTGCTTTTATTTGGGCGCTTTTGTGCTGTGTGTTTGTATGGGGATTGATTTGGCATACGCGTTGGGGCTATCAACTGCGTACATTAGGAACGAATCCAACCGCAGCTCGTTATGCGGGCATTGATACGGCAAAAGTTACCATTTGGGCGATGTTGATTTCGGGCGGTTTGGCTGGCTTCGTGGGTCTTAACGAAATCATGGGGGTAAATCATAATCTATTGCTTAACTTTACGGCGGGTTATGGTTTTGCTGGTATCGCAGTGGCCTTGATGGGGCGCAATCATCCAATTGGTATTATTTTGGCTGCGATTCTATTTGGTGCCCTGTACCAAGGTGGCGCTGAGCTTGCTTTTGAAATCCCAACGATCACACCTGAAATTGTTGTGGTGATTCAAGGTTTGGTGATTTTGTTCTCTGGTGCGCTTGAACATATGTTTAAAGATCGTATTGAAGGCTTTTTTATTCGCAGAGCGGTCGCGTAGGGGAAGATTATGTTTGAAACATTAATACTCATGTTAGACGCGACGATGCGTGTCTCTACACCGCTGATTTTGGCAGCGTTGGCGGGACTGTACTCAGAGCGTGCGGGCATTGTAGACATTGGCTTGGAAGGTAAAATTCTTGGCAGTGCGTTTGCTGCCGCTGCAGGCGCTGCGGTGTTTGGTTCAGCTTGGATTGGCCTGTGCTTTGGTATATTAGCATCGGTTTCTTTGGCAATGATTCATGGCTTTGCTTGTATCACACACCGTGGTGATCACATTGTGTCGGGTGTGGCGATTAATACCATCGTAGCGGGTTTGACGGTGACCTTGTCTATGCACTGGTTTGGGATGGGAGGGCAAACCCCTGCGTTATCTGGAGACGCACGTTTCTTAGACATCACTTTTCCTTTTGCCGACGCTTTACAAGATGTACCGGTGATTGGTGCGATTTATTCGAATTTGCTCAGCGGTCATAACATCTTGGTTTACTTAGCGTTTGCTATGGTACCTGTTACTTATTGGGTGATTTATAAGACGCGTTTCGGTTTGCGTTTGCGTGCCGTAGGGGAGAATCCTCATGCGGTGGATACGGCGGGGATTTCGGTATCTTTTATTCGTTATCGTGCTTTGATTATTTGTGGCATTTTGTGTGGCCTTGCCGGTGCGTATTTGTCGACGGCCCACAACGCGGGTTTCTTAAAGGACATGAGTGCAGGTAAAGGTTATATGGCTTTAGCCGCGTTGATCTTCGGTAAATGGCGTCCAGTCCCAGTATTGCTTGCGTGTTTATTGTTTGGTTTCTTAGACGCGGTTGCTGTGCGTATGCAAGGTGTGGAGATTCCGGGTATTGGTCAAGTGCCAGTCCAAGCCATTGAAGTCTTGCCTTATGTGTTAACTGTCTTGTTGCTTGCTGGTTTTATTGGTAAAGCCATAGGGCCCAAGGCAATTGGTCGACCCTATGTGAAAGAGCGGGCTTGATATGTCTACTGCAAAATACAATGAAACCTTGTTAGAGCTGGCAAAAAATGCCATGAGTAAGGCGTACGTGCCTTACTCATGCTTTTCTGTTGGTGCGGCGATTTTAACTAAGACAGGTAAGTTTTATTCTGGTTGTAATGTTGAGAATGCGGCTTACCCAGAGGGCACTTGCGCTGAAGCTGGCGCGATTGCGGCCATGGTGCTTGATGGTGAAACGCAGATTCAAGATATTTACGTCATTGGCAAAGGCGATGGTTTGGTGACGCCCTGTGGTGGTTGTCGCCAGAAAATTCGTGAGTTCTCTTCTGTGGATACTAAAATCCATATTTGTGGTGCAGAAGGCGTGAGAAAATCCCTCACTATGAATGAATTATTGCCTTTTTCATTTGGCCCAGAAAATCTGGAACAGGCCAGTTAGTGTTCAATCGTTATTTTAAAAACCACCTTCGGGTGGTTTTTTTGTTTTAGGCAGTTTTATGGCTTGAAAGCCAGCGGGCGAGCATAGGACCAGCAATGAGTACCAATAAAAAACGCGCTACTTGCATGGCCATAACGAAAGAAACGTCGGCGCTGGTGGATGCGGCGATGATGGCAACGGAATCCGCACCACCTGGACTGGTGGCGAGGAAAGCCGTGAGAGGATCGATATCTGCAAAAGTAATCAACAGCATGGCTAAGCAAGCATTGATCGCAATGAGCGCAATGATGGCGCCTAATACATGTGGAAACACATGCCATGCGTGTTGCAAGGCTTGTCGAGTAAAGCGAAAGCCGATTGACCAGCCTAACACCGCAAAACTGATGGCTAAGCACCAATTAGGTAACACAATGGGCAGAATGCCAGTAAATTTAATGATTAAGCCAACCGTTAACGCAATCAACATGGGACCACTGGGTAAGCGTAATATCACACCAGCCACGCAGGCTGCTAGAATAATAGCTAAGGTGATGCCAAAGGCCGACCATGATGACACGCCTAGCCAATCTACGGGTTCGATAGCCAAATTATCCACATGAAACACGCTGGCGACGACGGTGGCAGCAATGGCGCAACAGGCCACGCGCAAATACTGCATAAAGGCGACCAGTCGCATATCTGCGCCATAGGATTCCGACATAATGGTCATTGCCGATGCCGCACCGGGAGACGAGCCCCAAATGGCTGTGGTACCAGGCAACAAACCAGTTCTACTCAATAGCCAGCCTAAAAAGCTAGACGCGACAATCGTCGAAACTGTACCGATGAGAAACAGTGGCCATTCTTGAGCAATTTTTGCGAAGACAGTTAATGGTAAGCTGTTTGCAATCATCATCCCTAAAACGCCTTGTGCCATTAAAAACATGGGCTTCGGTAGCTTCATGCCTGCACCGCTGGTGGCTAAAATAATGGCGGTAATCATGGGGCCAAGCAGTAATGCAGCCGGTAGCCGAAAGAGTTCGAATATCACCACCAACACAAACGAGGCAACGAGCAATACCGTGAGTCGCCACGGTGTCGTCCAGCGAGAAGGGGTGGTGATAAGCGATAAAAAAGATGAAGCCATGTGTATAAATCAAAAAAATCGTGGTTTTAATGGCGCAAAGCATACCTTAAATGAGCGGGTATTATTGGTGTCTCTGGTTATGTTAACCATACTCTCAGTTTATGTTGGTACGTTTAGCCGAGGAAAAGAAACATAGCGCAAATATCTGACAAGACGCTGACCAAGGTTTTATTCAGTTTGAGTTTGTTGGGGAGAGCTATCTGTTATCATGGTGTGTAAACATCAAAGTGGCTTAAAGGAAACGATAAAACGATGCGAATAATCAGTACCTTATGTTGGGTAATCTTGTCTCTTGTGTTGACCGCGTGTGCAAGTGGCCCAATCAGTCGTTCCGATTCAGCCGGATTCGAAGAAAGCGGTAAAGCCAGTTATTACGCCATGAAGTACCAAGGACGTAAAACCGCAAGCGGAGAGCCATTTGATCAAAAAGCCATGACGGCCGCCCATAAGCGTTTGCCGTTTGGCTCTAAAGTTAAAGTCACTAATGTTGATAATGGCAAAAGCGTCGTCGTGCGAGTCAATGACCGTGGGCCCTTTGTTCGTGGCCGGATTATTGATCTGAGCAAATCGGCTTTTCAGCGTATTGGTAATACAAACCTAGGCGTGATTGAGGTGGAGATAGAAGTACTGCGTTAAATTGTCTTTTTGGTACATTTCGTGTTGAATGTTAGATATCTTTTTAGAGTTTAGAAAATCATGGCTACTCTTTATATCATTGGTAATGGATTTGATCTATATCATCGTTTGCCGACTTCTTTTTCAGGTTTTAAAGTTTTTACCAAAGATAGATTTTCTGCATTCTCTGACGCTTTTGAAAATTATTTTGAAATCGATATCAAGAATTATGATGACCGTTGGTGCAAACTGGAAGAATCTTTGTCTGAGTTTAGTGTTGATGAATTAATCGAGCATAAGAGAGATTATGGTGATGACGATCCGCATGAAGATCAATTTAATAATGAAGTCGAAATAGAGATAGATAATCTGACCCAAGGCTTAGTTCAAGAGCTTGCTGCTTATCTATCAATTGCTGAAAAAGTAGATGTTGAAAAGCAGAGTCTTTTAAGTATTGATTCTAATAGTCGTTTTCTTAACTTTAATTATACAAATACTTTAGAACGTATCTACGATGTTTCTCCCTCTAATATTTGTTATATACATGGTGCTCTCAATAATAATCCAACCTCAATCATTATAGGTCATGGATGTGAATTTTCTGATTACGAGCCTGAGAAAATAGATACTTCTAATTATACAAAGGACCAGCTTTTTGCATTTTGTGATGCCTCTTCAGAAAATTATGAACGTGCAGTTGAAGATGCTTATAAATACTATAATAGAAGTTTAAAAAACACTCAGGATTGTATCTCATTGCATCAGGATTTTTTTGACTCATTACGTGATGTAGATAGAGTTATTATTTTTGGCCACTCACTAAGTGATATTGATTTCCCGTACCGGCGTCTTTCAAGGTAGTTGTCGCCTAAAATAATTAAGCAGCGTCTTTGTGTTGCTCTGGATTTAA